>CBDHFS010000001.1:0-734162 GCA_965262735.1 Dehalococcoidia bacterium
TCAGTTGGACGGACCTCATAGCTGCCGGGCGGGCAACCCTCATTCCCCTGCCGCCTGCCACCCAACCCACTCAGGCGGCAATACGACGGGCCATCAGCGCCGCCTACTATGCAGCCTTCCACGCTCTCACAACAAGCAATGCCGACGCGCTAATCGGTCCCGTACATGACCAACTGACAGCCGACTTGTGGATTCGGACATACCGCAGCCTCAACCACGGCCATGCAAAATCCCAACTGGAACCGGAAGTGAAACGGAACCAGCCCAGGGTGTCGGCCGAGACCCTGAACTTCGCCGGCCTCTTCTGCAAACTCCAGGACGAACGCCACAACGCCGACTACAACCCCAGAGCAAACTCCACCGTCCAGACTGCAAACACTTGGTTGGACAGAATAGAAGCCGCCATCACTGACTTCCTGATGACCAGCCAAAGCGAACGCTCCGCAGTGGCAATACTCACCCTTACCAGATCACGGTAATCACCCAGAAGCCCCTGGGTTGCACGCCCCAGGGCATCAATACTGGATCTGGCTGATGGGAATGGCCCGGTGCGACTTACGCCCGTGCTATTCCCTACGCGCCGCCGGCGTCCATTCGCCAGCGTTCCCGGTAGTTGCGGATGGGGCCAGGGATGTGGCTGCCGCGCCTGTGGTCGTCACGCCGAGAGCGGATAGGCAACGGCAACGGCTCGACAATGGCCGCTGGCTTCGCCCAAGGATCACGCCAGCCAACGCATGGCTCCCCAGGAGCAGGACCTGCCACATCGGCGTCGGTGTGAATGCAATGGTGGAGCAGCCGATCATCCATTGCCTCAATCCACAAGTCCCGTGATGTGTTACTGCCGATGTAAACAAACACCCCGGTGCCAACTCCCTCGGTTCGTAAACGAACTCCCTTCATTGCCACATCCTGCCGGCTCAGGAATCTCGTCCCATCGTTTCGCGGACCCATGTACCGACTGGAACGACCGTCGGGCGGCGTCCTGCGTTGGGGGCCCCGTCGCCGCCTTCCCGGTGGCTGGCCCATGCCTCAAGAGGAACGCCAAGGCCCAAAAGCCCAGGTACGGTCCGGCAGTCCCGGCAACTTGCCAACGACGATCTGAATACGGCCGCAGTGCTCGGGTTCCGTCGCTTCCGTCAGGGATACAAAGCGCAAAGCGTCCCACCTGCCATCCTCACGCCGGGACTGCGTTGACCACGCTGGCGTTGCCCTGAAGCAGGACCTGCCAGGCAACCCGTTGGGACCCCAACTCCCTCATGTGAACTTGGATGGTGAACTTGGATGGGCTTGGGTGGCATGGGGCAGCGATGCTGATCGCGATGTGGACGCTGCGGTCAACCGGAGAGACCCGATAGTGCCCCAGGCATGACGCCGAAGCCCCGGGGCGGGCCGCAGACCGGTACTGCCAACCCAGGCAGGTCGGCGCACGAGTAATGGGCGGATGCGGACACGCTTTGGAGAATGGCCCCCCCACGGGTCAACGTCCGGTGATCCTCGCCGCGGCCTTTTGACTTAGAGCCGCTGACCCCAACTCAAAGTAGGTGGTTGTCAATCCGAGCGGTCGGGTGGCTGACTGCTGAACACAGTCACGGGATTTGCAGCCGGTAATCCAGCGCTTCTGGACCCCTGTTCCTTCCGGACCCCTGTTCGCAGATGACCTATTCGTCCGGTTCCGGATTTCGTAAATTCCGCAACCCGCTCCCCGGACCCATGTCCGTACCTCAGCGACCGTCGGGCGGCGCCCCCCGTGTTGGGGTTCCGTTGCCGCCCTCCCGCTGCCCTGCGGGCCAGAGGCGCAGTGCCCCGACTCTCACGTTGAGGTGCAAGCGCCATGGCCAATCTCCAGAAGACCACCAAGCCTGGGTTCAGGCGCAAGAACTCCTGCCCGGACGGGTGGCTCAACGCCGGGGCAAAGGTTCCCATCCACCTGACCGTCCGGCAGGAAAACTACTGCCGGGATGCCATCGACGTCCACCGGTTCTGCTACAACCTGGCCGTCAGGACTCACCGGTTTTGCCGCCGCAACCGGCTCCTCTGGCCCAGCTGGATGGACATCAGCAAGGCTTTCAACGCCTGCAAGCGGGAGGACTACCCCTTCGTCACCCAGGTAGCGGCGGTCGTTGCCACCGGCGCCTTCCGGGACTTCGGCCGGGCCGTGGAAAACTGGCGCAACCCCGAACTCCGGGCACGGGTCCCAAAAACCAAGCGCCCGGCATTCACCGGCACCGGCTCATTCCTGGCCGCCGGCAGCGTGAAGGAGATCCGCTACGACGGCAAGCGCAGGGTGAAACTCCCGTGCCTGGGCAGCGTCAAGCTGGCCTGCACCCTGCCCCGGGGCATCTGCTACGAGGCCAACATCAGGCGGGAAAACGGCCGGTGGTACGTCTGCCTGAAGCTCTGGAAACCACCTGAGCCCAAACCGGAGCGGGACCCCAGACCCGGCGGCATCGACACCGGGATCAACCCCCTGGGCACCGACTCCGATGGACAGGTCTACGAGAACCCCAAAGCCAGCTACCAAATGGAGAAGAAACTCCGGAGATGGCAGCGGGCCCAGGCCCGGCGGCAGAAGGGATCCCGGGGCTGGTGGGAAGCCCAGCGCAAGATCGACAAGTGCCAGCGGCGCATCCGGGGACTGAGACACGACGCGCAGCACCAGATGACCAGCACGGTGACCAGGAAGTTCAGTGAGTTGGTCATCGAGGACCTGAACGTGGCCGGACTGATGCGGGGGAATACCCCCAGGGCTCAGGCCGACGCCGGAATGGGCGACATCAAGCGGCAGCTGATCTACAAGGGGCAGTGGCGGCACACCGAGGTGATCCTGGCCTCCATGTGGTTCCCCAGCAGCAAGACCTGCAACGTATGCGGCACTGTGAACCGGAAGCTGAAGCGGGAACGAACCTGGACTTGCGACCACTGTGGCACGACCCATGACCGGAACCTGAACGCGGCGATCAACCTGCGGAACCTAATAATGCCCGTGGGCCGAAGCCGGAATGGGCGGGGTCAGGAGGAGGTGGTCCTCCAGCAGCGTGACCTGCAACGCCCGCGGGACCGTGAACCCGGGAATGGAGCGGGATGCGCCCCAGGCGTGGCAGCGGGGATCACCGGAAGCTGATCAAGCCCCCAAGGCGACGCCGGAATGGGTGAGGTCAGGAGGATGAGGAGGTTCCTGAACAGGGGCCTTTGGCTTCACGTCAGGGCATCCCGGCACCGTTCCCAAGCGGGAAGACCGGCCGCATCTCCGGGGCCATGGACGTGAACCTGGACCGTCAACGTGAACCTGGAATGGACTCGGATAAGCGCCGACCGCAGGCCCCAAGCGTGGAAGCAGGGATCACCGGAACCTGAACGCGGCAATCAACCTGAGGAACCTGATCATGCCTGCAGGCCGAAGCCGGGATGGGCCGGGTCAGGAGGCAATGGGTCAACAGGGGTGCCGGCTTCGCCCAAGGTGATTGCGGTATTGTTCCGCCACAAAAGTCCCGCCCCTGCCGCGGGGAGCGTGAACGCGACCCTGGAGCAGGCACCAAGGCCGGAGCCCCGGGCGTGGAAGCAGGGATCACCGGAACCTGCGCGCTGCCATCAACCTCAGAAACCTGATCATGCCTGCCGGCCGAAGCCGGGATGGGCCGGGTCAGGAGGGAATGGGTCAACAGGGGCGCCGGCTTCACGCTGGGGCCATCTTGGCTCGGCCATCATTCCCCAGTAGCGGAACCGGCATGGGATGCCGGACCGGCAACGGCACACTGTCCCCTGAGCGGACCTGCCGGGAACTCCGGTACGACAGATGACCGGAGCCCGAACGCCGGGATCATCCTATCAAGCCTCCGGCCCAACGCCGGATGAGTGTGAAGCGGCGGCTGGTTGACCAGGGCCTCCGGTTTAACCGCCGGAGTCATCGTGGTGCCAGCGCGGTTCTCTTGCTGCATGACACTGGACATCTGCGACACCGGTACCGCGAAATTCGACCGGTAGCAGATTTGGATGCTCGTTTCGCGATGCACGGTGCCAGGAATTTTAACCCAGTAATCACCTTGAAGAACTTGCTGCCCCCAGGCAGGGGGCCGATGCTCCGTGACGGGCCGGCTCTGGCCATTCCATGAAGGGATGGTGAAACCGGCCCGGCAACCCGCTTTGGCGGAAGATCGGAGAACAGCATCGCCAACCCTACAGGGCCGGCAGGGCCGGTTTTGTGGTAAGTGAATGTAGACACGGGTTGGCCATCGCCTCCGAAAGCTTACTCAAAACCGCCAGCGCCGAATAGGAGACACCGAGGTGAGACCTTCATCCGAGCCCCCACCGGCCGGCAGGGACAGCGGCCGGTTGACAGGAGTACTCCAATCGGACAGGATTCCAGTAAGACTGGATAACAAAGGAATGGCTATGCCGAGAACAACCAAGACCATCACTTTTTCTTTGTCACCGGAGATGGCCGACCGGGTGGACGAGGTGATCAAACAGCAGGGGCGGTCTCGGAGCGAGTTCCTGCGGGAAGCGGTGCTCCGCTACATCGAAGAGTTCGAGTGGCGGGAACTGCTCCAGTATGGAGAGGAGAAGGCCAGGGAGCAGGGCCTTGACCCCGAGGACGTGGCCGGCTTGGTGGAGGAGTACCGAGCCGAGGTCGGCCAACCCCAAACATGAAAGTGGTCCTGGCCACCAACGTAATCGTATCCGGCCTGAACTTCCCCGGTAACGAGCGATCGGTCCTGGAACTTGCCCTCCGGGGACGGTTCGAGTTCTACCTGTCCCGCTTCATCCTGGGAGAGGTGGCCGGGGTCCTGGTGCGCAAGTTTGGTTGGGATGAGGAACGGATGGCCCAAGCGATCGGAGTTCTGGAAAGCGCCGCGGCAGTCATCGAATCCCCACGTCTCACGGAAGTGATTGGGGGCGGTCACGCCGACAACCGGGTGCTGGAATGCGCTGTGGCCGCAGCCGCCGATTACCTGGTGACCGGCGACCGCAGACACCTGTTGCCCATCGGGGAACACCGGGGCACGACAATCGCCAACGCCCCTCGTTTCCTGTCGGCGCTGACCCAGGCCGAGTAATTGGCAGGAAGGGTACCCTAACGCAGTCCTGACGCGGTCATCATTCCCCGGCGACAGGACCAGGCTCTCCTGCCGCGACCTGTTCGTCACCTTCACCGGGGGCGGGATGGTTTCCCCGGGGACCAGAGGCCCAGCCTGTCTGGAAAGGGACCCTGCGCAATGCGGCAGAGCAACACGCCGTCCAAGGGTTCGTCGTCCGCTTCAATCACTGGAAATGCGGGATATGCCCGTGACCATTGCGAACAGGGCTATCACTTGGCATCAGCCTCCGCTCCATAAACGGAGTTTGCCCCTTCCACATCTCTCCTGCTTGGGAAGCCGAGCCTTCCGCCGAAACGAGACCAGCACAAGCTTCGATGCACCCGGCATGTGACTCCCCAGGCCCCGGACGGCGGTCACCACTTCGGGACCGATAACCCTCTATGTTGAGAAAGCCTGGCGCCCTCGCGTTCCTGGCGTGGGTGGGCGCTCCCGGGGGAAATCCAAGGCCCGCGCCAGGAGGCGCGGACATGGAGTGCTTGCACGCGATGAGGACGCTGTCCATGGTCCTCCTGGAAGACCCGGACTACCCGGTGGACGTTTGGTCCAGCTTCTACCGGGCGGTGAACGAGGGGTTGGCGCTCTGCGGATGTCCCGGCCGGTTCTTCGTAATGCCGGAGCATGTGCGGGATGAGCGGGAGCCGGAGTAGCGGGAGTCGGTGACAACCTGGTGCCGCCCCGCTGCCGCTCCCTCTGTGACCCTGGGCGGCTGAATCACCACGGTCAGCCGTCAGTTTCGGCAGCTGCGGATGGGGCCAGGGATGCGGCTGCCGCGCCTGTGGTCCTCACGCCGAGAGCGGATAGGCAACGGCTCGACAATGGCCTCCGGCTTCGCCCGAGGATCACGCCGGCCAACGCATGGTTCCCCAGGAGCAAGATCTGCCCCATCGTCGCCGGTGTGAATGCAATGGTGGAGCAGCCGATCATCCATCGCCTCAATCCCCAAGTCCCGTGATGTGAACCAACACCCCGGTTCCAACTTCCTGGGTTCGTAAACGGACTCCCTTCATTGCCACATCCTGCGGGCCCAGGAATCTCGTCCCATCGCTTTTCGGACCCATGTCCGCACCTCAACCACCGTCGGGCGGCTCCCCCGTTGTGGGGCTCCGTCGCCGCCCTCTGGCCGACGGCGAGAGTCGCCGACTCTCCAAGTTGAGGTGCGAACACCATGACCAACATCCCAAAGACCACCGCTCCCAAATTCCGGCGCAAGAACTCCTGCCCGGAGGGCTGGCTCAACGCCGGGGCCAAGGTCCCCGTCCGCCTGACCGTCCGGCAGGAGGAGTACTGCCGCCAGGCCATCGACATCCACCGGTTCTGCTACAACCTGGCCGTCCGCACCCACCGGTTTTGCCGCCGCAACCGGCTCCTCTGGCCCAGCTGGATGGACATCAGCAAGGCCTTCAACGCCGGCAAGCGGGAGGACTACCCCTTCGTGACCGAGGTCGCAGCGGTCGTTGCCACCGGCGCCTTCCGGGACTTCGGCCAGGCCATGGACAACTGGCGGAACCCTGGGCTGCGGGCCCGGGTCCCAAAAACCAAGCGCCCTTCATTCACCGGCACCGGCTCCTTCCTGGCGGCCGGCAGCATGAAGGAGGTCCGCTACGATGGAAAGCGCAGGGTGAAACTCCCCTGCCTGGGCAGCGTCAAGCTGGCCTGCACCCTGCCCAAGGGGATCTGCTACGAGGCCAACATCAGGAGGGAAAACGGCCGGTGGTACATCTGCCTGAAGCTATGGAAGCCGCCGGAGCCGAGGCCGGAGCGGGCCAGCAGGCCCGGCGGCATCGACACGGGCATCAACCCCCTGGGCACCGACTCCGACGGAGAGGTCTACGAGAACCCCAAAGCCAGCTACCAAATGGAGAAGAAACTCCGGAGATGGCAGCGGGCCCAGGCCCGGCGGCAGAAGGGATCCCGGGACTGGTGGGAAGCCCAGCGCAAGATCGATGGGTGCCACCGGCGCATCCGGGGACTGAGACACGACGCCCAGCACCAGATGACCAGCACGGTGACCAGGAAGTTCAGTGAGTTGGTCATTGAGGACCTGAACGTGGCCGGAATGATGCGGGGGAATACCCCCAGGGCCCAGGCCGACGCCGGGATGGGCGACATCAGGCGGCAGCTGGTCTACAAGGGGCAGTGGCGGCAACCGAGGTGATCCTGGCCTCCGTGTGGTTCCCCAGCAGCAAGACCTGCAGCGCCTGCGGCACCATCAACCCGAAGCTGAAGCGGGAACGGATGTGGACCTGCCCCAGCTGCGCGACCCGGCATGACCGGAACCTGAACGCGGCGATCAACCTGAGGAACCTGATCATGCCCGAAGGCCGTCGCCGGAGTGGCGGAGGGCGTGAGGCGGTTGAGTTGCAAGAGGACGCGGCTTCACCCCAGGGCCAACCTGGCTCGGGTATCGTTCCCCAGCAACCGAATCTGCCCCACCCGCCGGACCGGGAACGGCACACTGTCCCCTGAGCGGGACCTCCAGGGAACTCCGGTACGACATATGACCGAACGCCGGGATCATCGTAATCAAGTCTCCGTTCCGGGTGTAAAGCGGTGGCTGGTTTAACGCCGGACTCACGCCGCGGTTCCCTGGCAGCAGGACACTGTCCACCTTTGACGCCGATAGCGCGAAATTCGGCCGGTAGCGGATTCGGATGCTCGTTTGGCGATACCCGGCGCCAAGAATTTGAACCCAGTAATCAATTTCAAGAACTTACTGCCCCCAGGCAGGGGGCCGGTGCTCCGTGACGGGCCGGTCCTGGCCATCCCATGAGGGGATGGTGAAACTGGCTAGGTAACCCGCTTGAGTTCTGCGGAACTGCTTCGCGGAAGACCGGAGAACGGCGACGCCAGCCCCAACGGGGGAGGCATCTCGGATATCTCGGATGATGTATGTGCTGAAAGCAAACATGCCTTGAGTTCCGGATGGACTCAGACCACCTGACCAAGGCCTTATAATAGACATGGAACGCAACTCAAGTCCCAAGGCAGCCCAATACAAAGGACTGGGAAGTAAACTTATCAGGAATCCTATCTGTCATTTTCTAAACTGATCATCGACGAAATGGACCGCGTACTGGCCGAGCATTACGGATCCAACGAGGAGTAACTGGACTCCATCATCAACTACGACATCAATCACCGTGCAAAGGAGCAATAGATGATGCAGAAAGCGCTGCACCTTAGAACGACGGTACTGCCAGGTGGAAGGATAGAAATCGTGGACCAGGAACTGCGCGAAGGCGATTCGGTCGATGTAGTCGTGACACCCTCAGTGCCAACGCCACATCGGTCAGCGCTGGACATTCTGGAAGAAGCACCTGGGAAACGCCTTTTCGATACCGCCGCCGAGGTGGACTCCTACATCCAGGCCGAGCGCGAATCGTGGGACCGCTGACGTTGCCTGAGAGTGGGCCAATCTATCTGGACGCCTGTGTATTCATCTACAGTGTGGAACGCATCGAACCCTACCGGACCTTGCTCGAACCAATGTGGCGGCAGGCTCAGGCGGGACGGTTCGCAATTGCGAGCAGTGAGTTGGTGGTATTGGAAACGCTCATTAAACCGCTGCGCGAGGCCGACGAGGTTCTTGAAAGGATTTTCCGCGAGTTGTTCGATTCCGCCGAGGTCCAGTTGATTCCAACCACACGCGCCTTGTGGGAAGAGGCCGCGCGCCTGCGAGCCACGACAAACTTGACGACACCGGACGCGCTCCACGCCGCGACAGCCCTACACGAGAAGTGTACCCTATTCGTCACGAATGACGGGGCCTTTAGACGGGTCGCTGGTCTGCCCATCGCCGTGTTGGGGGAACTAACTCAATAGCAGGGTGGGTGATGAAGCGGAATGGGAACGAACGAAGCTGAGAGGCTTGCATAAAGCAGTTGGACGAAGTCAATGGGTGGGACCGGACTGCTTCCAAGTACAACTGGAAGAGCCGAACCGTGGAGCCTAAGCCTATCTTCATAGGCCCACAAATGTGGATTCAGACTCGTCATGATGAGTTTGGAGATAAACTCTACCGTGATGGTTTGGAGCCCCGGCGAGGAATGCCACGCCGAAGTCAGGCACCGGTGCCGGATACGGAAACAAGGCATGCCACCGCCACCTTCTGACGGTCCGGCAGGAGGAGTACTGCCGCCGGGCCATCGACGTCCACCGGTTCTGCTACAACCTGGCCGTCCGGACTCACCGGTTTTGCCGGGTTAACCGGCTCGCCTGGCCCAGCTGGATGGACATCTCCAAGGCCTTCAACGCCTGCCAGCGGGAGGACTACCCCTTCGTCACCCAGGTAGCGGCGGTCGTTGCCACCGGCGCCTTCCGGGACTTCGGGCGTGCCGTGGACAACTGGAGGAGCCCCCCAGGCTCCGGGCCCGGGATCCAAGAGTGAAGCGCCGCAAGTTCACTGGGACCGGTTCTTCCGCTCCGGTGATAAAATCGTTAACGAAACTCGACGAAGATCGATCCCTCGTCCCAGCGACCCGCGCTAAAATTTGTCCACTGAAGCCATGGTCTGCGGCTGCAGGTTAGAAGGACCACCCGCCAACCCGCCACTAAGGGAACAGGAGCGGAATGAACAGTCAACTTGAAAAGATCACCATCAAGGGCTTCAAGACAGTAAAGTCCTTTGAGAACTTTGAACCGGGCCCGTTGACCGCCCTGATCGGTCCAAACGGGGCCGGAAAGTCCAACTTCATCTCGTTTTTTCGGTTGATGAGCTCGGCCCTAGCCGACCCAGCAAACCTGGCATTTTTCGTTGGTGAACGAGGTGGAGCAAGCCAACTGTTGCACGATGGACCCGCCCAAACGCGCGCGATAGAAGCCGACCTGACCATTCGTACCGAAACCGGGAAGAACCAATATGCTTTCCGCCTGTTTTACGCGGCTGACGACCGGCTGGTCTTTGGGGAGGAGCGCTACAGGTACAATCCTAGTGGCCAGCCCAGCCGCGAGTGGCGCACCATGGGCGCAGGACACAACTCTCCTCAGTTGATAACCGCGGCGACGACGGACAACACCGCCAGGGTTATCCGCAGCCTCTTGCAACGGATTATCGTGCATCATTTCCACAACACCTCGCACACGGCGCGCATCAGGGGCAAATGGAGCACATACGACAACAGGTTTCTCAAGGAGGATGGGGCGAATATCGCACCGGTGCTCCTCAAATTGAAGCTGAACGACGGGACCTGCTATCGAAGGATCGTGGAAACCATACGCCTGATCCTGCCCTTCTTCTCAGACTTCGAGCTAGAGCCCGAGGCGGGGAGCCTGCTGTTACGTTGGAGGGAAGTGAGCACCGACCAAGTATTCAGCGTTTCCCAGGCATCCGATGGAATGCTCAGGGTAGTGACGCTCGTTACGCTTCTCTTGCAACCGGATAGTGACCTGCCCATGATGCTGATACTGGATGAGCCAGAACTCGGGCTGCACCCGTACGCCATCAACATAATCGGGGGGTTAATCAACTCTGCGTCGACCAAGACTCAGGTCATGGTGGCCACCCAATCCATGGCCCTCGTCGATTGCTTTGCACCCGAAGACGTGGTGGTGGTCGACCGAAACGGACGCGAATCCGAATTTAAACGCCTTGCTCCCGAAGACTTGGACAACTGGCTGGAAGAATACTCGCTCTCCGAACTGTGGGAGAAGAACGTCATAGGCGGGCGGCCTTGATGGGCATCCGGCTCAATTTCGTCGTTGAAGGGCAGACTGAAGAAACCTTCGTCAACACCGTCCTTGGACCGCACCTGGCGGAACGTTGTGTCTGGACCTCGGCCAGATGCGTTCTGACCAGCCGAAGGAGAGGAGTCAAGTACCGGGGCGGGTTCCGGACATACAATCAACCCCGCAACGACATCCTGTCCTGGATAAAAGAAGATCAGAACGAGGACGCCCGCTTCACCACGTTTTTCGACCTGTACGGCCTGCCAAGCGATTTCCCCGGCTACCAGGAAGCGCTGCGAACTTCCGACCCCTACGAAAAAGTCAGAGTTCTGGAACAGGCCCTCGGGGAAGACATTGCAGACCCGAGATTCATCCCCCACCTGCAACTGCACGAGTTTGAGACCCTGCTGTTATCGGATCCCCTTCAACTCGAGGAACAATTCCCCGGGCAAACCAGGCAGGTACAACGACTGGCCGTCATGGCCACCAGCTTCGGCAACCCGGAACTGATCGACCAGGGCGAAACAACCGCACCTTCGAAGCGGATTATCACCGAGATACCGGAATATCAGGGAATGAAACAATCCGCGGGTCCTTTGGTTGCCCGGAAAATAGGGATCGTTAAATTGCGGACCAACTGCCGCCACTTCGGAGAGTGGATCTGCCAACTCGAGTCCCTCGGTAGGGTAGAACGTTGACAACTACGTATTCGCTGCGATCCCAAACCTGTCACGCCTTTACGGGATCAACAGGGCACCACTACCAACGTGTTTGCTTGGATCCGAATCCAGCTATACTCAAGCCAGGTGAAGTGTACATTGCCCGTGACAATGAATGGGTGGTCAACGTACCTTGGCAATGCTTTTTGGAACGCCGATCGAGGGGGCTGTCTATTCGGGAGTTGGGCAAAAGCGATGGCAGCCCGCCCTGAAATTGTTTCAAGATGCCGCGGTGGGAGTCACCGACTTCGCCGTGCCTTCGAGAATCTGGGAAAATCAGAATTCACGGCCAGAACATAAGTTGGAGGGCAGCAACCTCGTGGGTGCCGGACCCTCCGCCAACCTCTCGGAGGGATCAGAGTGGTGCTGACCCATATGTGGAAGTCGGGATGACCGGAAGGTGCACACCGGGTCCAACCCGAGAGACCGGTTCAGGGACGAGCCGATTGCGGCAACTCCAAGGGTGAGAGGCGAAACCGGCTTGGCTTTACCCGCCGCGGAATGCCGGACAACGCCGACCCCGTCGAGGGGCCGCCCACCGGGCGTCATCAACGCAGCCGACGCCATTAAGAAGGGAGGACGGCGGAGAAGCTTGTCATTCCCCACCGGACTCCCCACGTCCCGGGACCTGGTCCCAGTGCTCCGGCGCCAACTCCCCTCTGTTGGCGGTTGAACTCCGCGCATTTCCACATCCCGCGTGCTCCTTGACGTCCGCCCACAAGATCGAAGCCTGAACCACAACGACCGTCGGGCGGCGCCCCGTGGGTGGGGCTCCGTCGCCGCCCTCCCGCTGCCCGGCGGGCCAGAGGCGCAATGCCCCGACTCTAACGTTGAGGTGCATGCGCCATGGCCAACTTCCAGAAGACCACCGCTCCTAAATTCCGGCGCAAGAACTCCTGCCCGGACGGGTGGCTTAACGCCGGGGCAAAGGTTCCCGTCCGCCTGACGGTCCGGCAGGAGGATTACTGCCGCCGGGCCATCGACGTCCACCGGTTCTGCTACAACCTGGCCGTCCGCACCCACCGGTTCTGCCGCCGCAACCGGCTCTCCTGGCCCAGCTGGCAGGACATCTCCAAGGCCTTCAACGCCTGCAAGCGGGAGGACTACCCCTTCGTCACCCAGGTCGCGGCGGTGGTTGCCACCGGCGCCTTCCGGGACTTCGGCCAGGCCATGGACAACTGGCGCAACCCCGGGCTGCGGGCCCGGGTCCCAAAAACCAAGCGCCCTTCATTCACCGGCACCGGCTCCTTCCTGGCGGCCGGCAGCGTCAAGGAGATCCGGTACGACGGAAAGCGCAGGGTGAAACTCCCCTGCCTGGGCAGCGTCAAGCTGGGCTGCACCCTGCCCAAGGGGATCTGCTACGAGGCCAGCATCAGGAGGGAGAACGGCCGGTGGTACATCTGCCTGAAGCTCTGGCGACCGCCGGAGCCCAAACCGGAACGGGCCCCCAGGCCCGGCGGCATCGACACCGGCATCAACCCCCTGGGCACCGACTCCGACGGAGAGGTCTACGAGAACCCCAAGGCCAGCTACCAGGTGGAGAAGAAACTGAAGAGATGGCAGCGGGCCCAGTCCCGGAGACAGAAGGGATCCCGGGGCTGGTGGGAAGCCCAGCGCAAGATCGACAAGTGCCACCGGCGCATCCGGGGACTGAGACACAACGCCCAGCACCAGATGACCAGCACGGTGACCAGGAAGTTCAGCGACCTGGCAATTGAGGACCTGAACGTGGCCGGATTGATGCGAGGGAACACCCCCAGGGCCCAGGCCGACGCCGGGATGGGCGACATCAAGCGGCAGCTGATCTACAAGGGGCAGTGGCGGCACACCAGGGTCATCCTGGCGCCCATGTGGTTCCCCAGCAGCCGCACCTGCAGCGCCTGCGGCACCATCAACCCGAAGCTGAAGCGGGAACGGATGTGGACCTGCCCCAGCTGCGGGACCCGGCATGACCGGAACCTGAACGCGGCGATTAACTTGCGGAATTTGATTGTGCCCGCAGGCCGTGGCCGCAAAGGGCGGGGCCAGGACGCCGTTGTTCAACAAACGCCGCGAGCTTCACGGCAAGGCGACCCCGGCATCGTGAAAGACGGGCCTCCCATCCGGGACCGTGGACTCGGGACTGGCGCTGGGACCAAGGCGACTCCGAAATAGCCGGGAGGTTCCTTTACCGGGGCCTTTGGCTTCACGCCAGGGTCATCCCGGCAGCGGTCCCAAGCGGAAACCTCTGCCAGTTCTGGAAGGGCGTGAACGCGAAACTCAAGCGCGGCGTCCAGAGGCGTGGAGACAGGGATCACCGAAAACCGACCGCAACAACCAACCTGGGAAACCTGGGCATTCCCTCAGGCAGGGCGCCGGGTTGAGGGATGCCGGGGGCGGTTGATCCACAACACCGGCGACTTGAGGCCGGCATCGTTGCCCAGTGTTGGGAGGCAGGGTATGGGGGGCGGTGAACCCGAAACAGGTTCGGGAACGGACGTTGCCGGGCGCCAGACGTGGACGCTGGAATAACCGGAACCTGAACTCGGCAATCAACCTCGGGAACCTGATACCGCCGTGATGCGGGCGCTCCTATGTCGCATGGGAAGCGGAATCCATCGCCGAGTCCCCGTGGCCGAACATCAGGGTGCCATCGCAACTGGGCCGCCGGGCCGGAACCGAAGTTACCCTGGGGATGGACGCGCTTTGCGTAGAGGCAAGGATCGCCGGACCCTGGAGATGGCGATCAACCTGATCATGCTCCGAGGCAGGCACCCGTAAAGCAGCAGCTGTTTCACAAGGTCCCTCGGCGTGAAGTCATGGTGCCACGCCGCGGTTGTCCTTCCAGGATGGCAGGACAACCGCGGTCTGCAACGCTGAAAGCGCGAAGCTGAAGACGGAACCGCGGGCGACGTGCGGTGCCCAACATGACCGGAATGTGAACCCGGTCATCATTCTTTCACTCGCGATTCATGTGAAGAATCCATATTGCCCCCAGGCAGGGGGCCGATGCTCCGTGACGGGCCGGCTCTGGCCATTCCAGACAGGGATGGTGAAACCGGCCCGGCAACCCGCCTACTGCGGAAGATCGGAGAACGGCAACGCCGACTTTGGGGTTGGCAACGCTGACTTTGTGTTTAGTGAATGAAGACGCGCGTTAGCCATCGCCTCTGCGACCTTACCCAAAACCGCTAGCTCCGAAGTCGTGCTCGGAAGACCCCCCTTTGGCCAGCCCCCCTCGAGGCCCGGAGCAACTGGTGATCCGGGCGGCATTCCAAACTTGGTTGAGAAAGCCTGGCGCCCCCGCGTTCCTGGCGTGGGTGGGCGCTCCCGGGGATAATCCGGGGAAAATCCAAGGCCCGCGCCAGGAGGCGCGGATATGGAGTGCTTGCACGCGATGAGGACGCTGGCCATGGTCCTCCTGGAGGATCCGGACTACCGGCTTGACGTTTGGTCGAGCTTCTACCGGGCGGTGAACGAGGGGTTGGCGCACTGCGGATGTCCCGGCCAGTTCTTGGTGCTGCCGGAGCAGATGCGGGATGAGCGGGAGCCGGAGTAGCAGAAGTCGGTGACTGCCTGGCGCCGCCCCGCTGCCGCCCCCTCGGTGACCCTGGGCGGCTGAAGCACAACGGTCACCCGTCAGTTCCGGTAGTTGCGGATGGGGCCAGGGATGCGGCTGCCGCGCCTGTGGTCCTCGCGCCGAGAGCGGATAGGCAACGGCCCGACAATGGCCGGCGGCTTCGCCCAGGGACCACGACGGCCCACGCGTGGCTCCCCAGGAGCAGGACCTGCCCCATCGGCGTCGGTGTGAATGCAATGGTGGAGCAGCCGATCATCCACCGCCTCAATCCCCAAGTTCCGGGATGTGAACGAACGCACCGGTTCCAGCTTCCCCGGTTCGTAAACGAACTCCCCACATTGCCACATCCTGACGACTCGGGGGGTCTCGGCTCAACGCTCCGCGAATCCATGTCCGGACCGCAACGGCCATAGGGCGGCGCCCCGTGGGTGGGGCTCCTTCGCCGCCCTTTCGCTCGGGCTGCCCCATGCCTTGGTTGGAATGCCAACCACCGAAGGCCCAGGTGCGGTTACCCGGCAGTCCAGGCAACTCGCAAACGACGGTCTGAATACGGCGGCAGTGATCGGGTTCCGACGGTTCCCCCAAGAATACAGAGCGCAAAGTGTCCCCCAATCCGGCCCCACGCCGGGACCGCGTTGACCACGCTGGCGCTCCGCTGAAACAGGACCTGCCACCCAACCCGTTGGGACCCCAACTCCCCGGTGGGAACTCAGAGGGGCGCGGGCGTCATATGACAGCGGTGCTGATCGCGATGTGGAAACAGCGGTCAACCGCAGAGACCTGACAGTGCCCAAGGGCATGACACCGGGCCCAGCCGCGGGCCGTATACCGGCGCTCCCAATCCCAGCAGGGCGGCACATCGGCCGAGTAATCGTCGGATGCGGACACCCTTTGGAGAATGAACCGCCGCCCGGGTCAACGGCCGGTGAGCCTGGCTGTCGCCTTTTGACTTTGAGTTACTGACCCCGGCCCAGGGCAGGTGGTCGTCAACCCGAGCGGGTGGGTGGCCGACTGCTGAACACCATCGTTGCATTGGCGGCCAGCGGTCCAGCGCTTCCGGACCCCTGGGCACAAGTGACCTTTTCACTCTTCGTCCTTCACTGGGCAGCGTAAATTCCGCAACCCGCTCGGCGGTCTGATGTCCGCACCTCAACGCCCGTCGGGCGGCGCCCCCGTTGTGGGGCTCCGTCGCCGCCCTTTGGCCGACGGCGAGAGTCCCCGACTCTCCCGTTGAGGTGCGAACACCATGGCCAACATCCCAAAGACCACCGCGCGCAAGTCCAGGCGCAAGAACTCCTGCCCGGACGGCTGGCTCCACGCCGGCGCAAAGGTTCCCATTCGATTGACCGTCCGGCAGGAGGAATACTGCCGCCGGGCCATCGACGTCCACCGGTTCTGCTACAACCTGGCCGTCCGGACTCACCGGTTTTGCCGCCGGAACCGGCTCCTCTGGCCCAGCTGGATGGACATCAGCAAGGCTTTCAACGCCTGCAAGCGGGAGGACTATCCCTTCGTCACACGGGTAGCAGCGGTCGTTGCCACCGGCGCCTTCCGGGACTTCGGCCAGGCCATGGACAACTGGCGCAACCCTGGATTGCGGGCCCGGGTCCCGAAGGTCAAGCGCCCTTCATTCACCGGCACCGGCTCATTCCTGGCCGCCGGCAGCGTCAAGGAAATCCGCTACGACGGTAAGCGAAGGATCAAACTCCCCTGCCTGGGCAGCGTCAAGCTGGCCTGCACCCTGCCCAAAGGCATCTGCTACGAGGCGAGCGTCCGGAGGGAGAACGGAAGATGGTACATCTGCCTGAAGCTCTGGAAGCCGCCGGAGCCGAGGCCGGAGAGGCCCCGCCGGCCCGGCGGCATCGACACCGGCATCAACCCCCTGGGCACCGACTCCGACGGACAGGTCTACGAGAACCCCAAGTCCAGCTACCAAATGGAGAAGAAACTCCGGAGATGGCAGCGGGCCCAGGCCCGGCGGCAGAAGGGATCCCGGGGCTGCTGGGAAGCCCAGCGCAAGATCGACAAGTGCCACCGGCGCATCCGGGGACTGAGACACGACGCGCAGCACCAGATGACCAGCACGGTAACCAAGAAATTCAGTGACCTGGTCATCGAGGACCTGAACGTGGCCGGATTGATGCGGGGGAATACCCCCAGGGCTCAGGCCGACGCCGGAATGGGCGACATCAAGCGGCAGCTGATCTACAAGGGGCAGTGGCGGCACACCGAGGTGATCCTGGCCTCCATGTGGTTCCCCAGCAGCAAGACCTGCAGCGCCTGCGGGACCGTGAACGCGGACCTGAAACGGGAAAGCTTTTGGACCTGCCCCAGCTGCGGGACCCGGCATGACCGGAACCTGAACGCGGCCATCAACCTGAGGAATTTGATCGTGCCTGCAGACGGTGGCCGGAGTGGGCGGGGTCAGGAGGTAGTGGTTCACCAGCGGCATGATCAGCCATGCCTGCAGGACCGTGAACCCGATACTGAAGCGGGGTGTCCGGAGGCGTGGAAGCGGGGATCACCGGAAGCTGATCATGCCCCCAAGGCTACGCCGGAATGGGTGAGGCCGGGAGGCCGTGGTTTAACAAAGGCCGTCGGCTTCATGCCAAGGCGAACCCGGCATCGTGAAAGACGTGCCGCCCCTCCGGGAATGCGGACGCGGCACTGACGGCGGGACGGTGGTGGATGGCCCCGCGCGTGGAAGCAGGGATCACCGACACCTGAACGCGGCGATCAACCCGAGTGACCTGATGCTACCGCCACGCCGACGCCCGTAGGTTAGAGGGGAAAAGGAACCCATCGCCGAGTCCCCGTGGCCTGACACCAAGGTGGGGGCCGTGGGGCCGGAACCGAAGTGTCCCTTGGGATGGACGCGCTTCGCGTGGACCCAAGGATCGCTGGACCATGAACCCGGCGGGCCGCCTGGGGCACCCGATCATGCTCCGAGGCAGCGGCCCGCGAAGCAGGAGTTGTTTCACAAGGTCCCTCGGCGTGAAGTCCGGGTGCCACGCCGCGGTTGTCCTCCCCGGTTGTCCTCCCCGGATGGCAGGACTGGCGAAATCTTCGACGCCGAACGCGGGAAGCTGAAGACGGAACCGAGGGCGGCGTGCGCCAAGTGCGGTGCCCCAATATGACCGGAATGTGAACGCGGTCATCAATGTTCGATTATTGTAAAGAACCCCATGCTGCCCCCAGGCAGGGGACCGATGCTCCGTGACGGGCCGGCTCTGGCCATTCCCAGACAGGGATGGTGAAACCGGCCCGGTAACCCGCCTACTGCGGGAAGGAATCCTGATCCCCGACCTGATGGTTGCCTTCGAGATCAACGTGGCCGGCGTCATCGCCCGGCACGGTTACCCCATGTTGAGTCAACGTGGCGCCCCCGCCTTCCTGGCGTGGGTGGGCGCTCCCGGGGAAATCCAAGGCCCGCGCCAGGTGGCGCGGATATTGAGTGCTTGCACGCGATGAGGACGCTAAGGGCCAGTGGCGGCACACCCAGGTGACTCGCCCCATATGGTTCCCCAGCAGCCGGACCTGCAACGCCCGCGGGACCGTGAACGCGAAACTCAAGCGTGAACGCATGTGGATCTGCCCCAGCTGCGGAACCCGGCATGACCGGAACCTGAACGCGGCCATTAATCTGAGGAACCTGATCATGCCCGCAGGCCGAAGCCGGGATGGGCCGGGTCAGGAGGCAATGGGTCAACAGGGGTGCCGGCTTCGCGCTGGGGCCATCTTGGCTCGGTGATCGTTCCCCAGTAGCAGGACCGGCCCGGGATGCCGGACCGCGAACGGCATACTGGCCCCTGAGCTGACCCGCAGGCAACTCCGGTACGACATATGACCGAACGCCGGGATCATCGCAATCAAGTCTCCGGCCCAACGCCGGATGGGTGTAACGCGGCGGCTGGTTGACCAAGGCCTCTGGTTTAACGTCGGAGTCATCGTGGCGCCAGCGCGGTTCCCTGGCAGCAGGACACTGTCCACCTTCGACACCGATAGCGCGAAATTCGACCGGTAACGGATTTGGATGCTCGTTTGGCGATGCACGGTGTCAAGAATTTGAACCCAGAAATCAATTTCAAAAACTTACTGCCCCCAGGCAGGGGGCCGATGCTCCGTGACGGGCCGGCTCTGGCCATCCCGGACAGGGATGGTGAAACCGGCCCGGTAGCCCACCTCTGGCGGAAAGGAATCCTGATCCCCGACCTGATGATCGCCTTCGGGGTCAACGTAGCCGGCGTCATCGCCCGGCGCGGTTACTCGATTTTGAGACAGCCTGGCGCCCCCGCGTTCCTGGCGTGGGTGGGCGCTCCCGGGGGAAATCCAAGGCCCGCGCCAGGAGGCGCGGATATGGAGTGCTTGCACGCGATGAGGACGCTGGCCATGGTCCTCCTGGAAGACCCGGACTACCCGGTGGACGTTTGGTCGAGCTTCTACCGGGCGGTGAACGAGGGGTTGGGGCTCTGCGGATGTCCCGGCCAGTTCTTCCTACTGCCGGAGCAGATGCGGGATGAGCGGGAGCCGGAGTAGCGGGAGTCGATGACTGCCCGGTAACGCTCCGCTGCCGCTCCCTCGGTGACCCTTGGCGGCGGAAGCACAACGGTCACCCGTCAGTTCCGGCAGTTGGGGATGGGGCCAGGGATGTGGCTGCCGCGCCTATGGTCGTCACGCCCAGAGGGGATAGGCAGCGGCAACTACTCGTCCAGGTTCACCCCCTGGCAGTACTTCCTGGCGCACCTAGCCCGGATAGCCTCGTCAGCGTTGAATGCGGGCTATAGCTGGGCAGGTTCACCAAGCGCAGGCGCAACCTGGGCGTGGTCAGGCAGGCCCGCAGCGCGTCGCCCCGACGGGCTGGCGAATTGCCCGAAATCACGGCCAGCAGGGTTCAGAGCGCCGCGCCTACAGTTGCCAAAGGAAGGCAGCCGAGGTGGCGGCATTGTAGAGGCCCGACAGTTCCGTTACTTCCACGAAGCCTGCCCCCAGACTCACCGGCCCATATCATGAGCATCCCGTTCCAGCGCATCGGACGCCCCCGCTTGACCCCCGGCCACGGTAGCAATAACATTCCCGTACCCAACCCGCATGGAGGTGAACAGAATGACCGACCCCGCAGCAACCCTGGCCCACGTCTCCAACCTCGTCCATGCCGAGCTGGCCCAATACCTTTCCAATGAATTCGTCATCGCCAAGGTTACCTCAGAATTCTGGCCCAGCCCCGACGGCGAAGACTACATCAGGGCCACCGTGGTCCTGGAGGACGGGCATCCCAAACTGGACCCACATACCCTCAACAAATTCTCCATGCACATGAACTCGCTCTGCAGAGAACGGAACATGGACTGGCCAACCATCGTCTACGCCAACAGGAGCGAGATGCCGGCATGACCACCAGCGCACAGCCAGTTTTCCAATTCCCAGAGCCGATCAGTTGGACGGACCTCATAGCTGCCGGGCGGGCAACCCTCATTCCCCAGCCGGCTGCCACCCAACCCACTCAGGCGGCAATACGACGGGCCATCAGCGCCGCCTACTATGCAGCCTTCCACGCTCTCACAACAAGCAATGCCGACGCGCTAATCGATCCCGTACATGACCAACTGACAGCCGACGCATGGACCCAAATATACCGCGGCCTCAACCACGGCCATGCCAAATCCCAACTGGAACCGGAAGTGAAACGGAACCAGCCCAGGGTGTCGGCCGAGACCCTGAACTTCGCCGGCCTCTTCTGCAAACTCCAGGACGAACGCCACAACGCCGACTACAACCCCAGAGCAAACTCCACCGTCCAGACTGCAAACACTTGGTTGGACAGAATAGAAGCCGCCATCACTGACTTCCTGATGACCAGCCAAAGCGAACGCTCCGCAGTGGCAATACTCACCCTTACCAGATCACGGTAATCACCCGAAAGCCTCTGGGTTGCACATCTCAAGGCATCAATGCTGGACTTAGCTGATGGGGATGGCCCGGGGTCGACGTTAAGCCCGGGTTATTCCGCCGCGGGTCGCCAGCGTCCGTTTGCCAGTGTTCCAAGAACTGCTCAATCTGGCTCATCCTCAACACCAATCCTGCTGTGCTTCCCCTTCACACTACCCGATTGCACCCCGACTTCACTCGAAGCCTCTGCGCATCCCACCTTGGTTTCAGTTTAGTACCGCGTCCGGCTATTTTTGACAAATATAAGAAAGTATATAATTGAGGCATTCTTTGATTGTGGGGAGGCGTGGGGAATGCCGGCCAAGCTATACCGAGTGAACTTGACCCAAGATGAGCGGGAACATTTGCTGGGTATCACCCGGCGCGGCCAATCCTCGGGGCGTAAAGTGAAGCGGTGCCTCATTTTGTGCAAGGCCGATGAAGGCCTTACCGACCAGCAGGTGGCCGAAGCTCTGCTGGTCGGCCCCTCCACGGTCGGCCGGGTGCGCCACCGCTTCGTGGAAGGCGGGTTGCAGCGGGCCCTCAATGACCTGCCGCGGCCGGGACAACGGCGTAAACTCGATGGAAAGCAGGAAGCCCACCTGGTGGCCGTGGCCTGCAGCGCAGCCCCGGAAGGGCACACCCGCTGGACCTTGCGATTGCTGGCCGACCAGGCGGTGAAGCTGGAGTTGACCGACTCCATCTCCCGGGAGACGGTCAGGCAGGTGCTGAAAAAAACGAACTCAAGCCGTGGCGGAAGAAGGAGTGGTGCATCCCCAAGGTGAGCGCCGAGTTCGTGGCCCGCATGGAGGACGTGCTGGACCTCTATGCGGAACCCTATGACCCCCAGCGGCCCGTAGTCTGTTTCGACGAGACCTCCAAGCAGTTGGTGGCCGAGAAGCGGGCGCCCATCCCGGCCAAGGCGGGCCGGCGGGAGCGGTTTGATTACGAGTACCAGCGCAACGGGACCCGGAACTTGTTCATGACCTGTGAGCCGCTGGCGGGCTGGAGGCATGTGGCAGTGACCGAGCGTCGCACCATGACCGACTTCGCCCATCAGATGCGCTGGCTGGGGGATGCTGCTTACCCCGAGGCGGAGAGGATCCGAGTGGTGCTGGACAACCTGAACACCCATAGACCCGCCTCCCTGTACGAGGCCTTCGAGCCAAAGGAAGCCAGACGGGTGATCCAACGGCTGGAGTTTCACTATACTCCCAAACATGGGAGCTGGCTCAACATGGCGGAGATCGAGTTCAGCGTCTTCAGCAACCAATGTTTGAATCGCCGCATTGAAGATGAAGTGTCGCTTAAGCGCGAAATCGCGGCATTGGAGATCGAGCGTAATCAGGCTGAGGCAACCATCGACTGGAGCTTCTCCACCACCGATGCCCGGCATAAGCTTCGGCGTATCTATCCATCGGTTTCACCCTGACGCGGTACTAGTGGTCGGTCATACCAGAAATGACAGTTGCTAAGAAGCAAGATTTAGGGAACTGACTGTCACCCGTGAAAATTATCCTGCTATTTCAGACGTGACCGACTACTAAGAGCCTATCCTAAACACCAAATTCAGGCTAGACTAGTAGTCAGTCAATCTTGGAATCAAAGGGATAGAGACGGTGAAGTTTGGAACGGGCGTCTTGGGTGTTGAACTGCCAGTTAATGGTGGCCTGGGCGGCGTTGCGCTCCGTCACCAGGGCCTGGACTTCCCGCTGCAGCGTCTCCTCATCGGCCAGGCGCCTCTTGAGGCAGCAGCGGGACAGCACGCTGAACTCGATCTCCGCCATGTTCAGCCAACTGCCATGCTTGGGGGTGTAGTGGAACTCCAACCGTTTCGCAATCCGCCGGGCTTGGGCCGCCGGGAACGTCTCGTACAGGGACGCCGTGCGATGGGTGTTGAGATTGTCCAGGACCACCCGTACCACCGGGACCTCCGGATAGGCTTCATCCACCAGCCAGCGCATCTGATGGGCGAAGTCCTGCATCGTGCGCCGCTGGGTCACCGCCACCTGCCGCCAACCCGCCAACGGCTCACAGGCCATAAACAGGTTGCGCGTGCCCTCCCGCCGGTACTCGTAGTCCTGCCGCAGGGGGACCCCAGGCCGAGCCGGGGTGCCAGGCCGAGCCGGGAGCGCCGGCCGCGTCTCCGCCAACAATTGGGAGGAGGTCTCGTCGAAGCAGACCACCGGCCTCTGGGAGTCATAGGGTTCGGCGTACAGGTCCAGCACGTCCTCCATGTGGGCCACGAACTCGGCGCTCACCTTGGGAATGCACCACTCCCGCTTCTGCCAGGGCTTGAGGATGTTTTTTTTCAAGTGCAGCCGCACTGTCTCATGGGACAGCGATGGCGCCAGCCCCAATTCCACCACCTTGCCAGCCAGCAGCCGCAGGGTCCAGTGGTCGTGGCCTTCCGGCGCCGGGCTTCAGGCCAGAGCGATCAGGTGGGCCTCCCCCCGGTCGTCGAGCTTCCGGTACCGGTGGGCCTGGGGCCGGTCCTTGAGCGCCCGGTCCATGCCATCCTCGGCGAAACGCCGCTTGATCCGGTACACCGTGCCGTCAACCACGTCCAGGGCTTGGGCCACCTGGGGTGCAGGCCAACCCTGGTCGGTCTTGAGCAGGATGCGGGCCCGCGTAACCACCCGGGCAGTGCTCTTGCCAGCCCGAACCAGATGCTCCAATTGGTCCCTCTGCTCCGCAGTCAGCCGGACTCCATTCTTTTCCCTGACCATACCCCCACCTCCCAGCAACACTATCCACAGTCAGGGTATCTGCTTCAGTCAGTCTTTCACATTACCATCTAAATCCAGTTTGACTGACTACTAGGAGAATGACGAAAGCGAAAGAACCCGGGCCGCCCCGGCCGAAGCGGGAGGGCCCGGCCACGCCAACCAACGCCACCACCGGCGCTTTCCGGGTTTCCGGCGAGCTTTGGGAAGTGCTGGCGCCCCTGATCCCCCAGCATGTGAATACCCATCCTCTGGGCGGGGGCCGGCCCCGAGTTCCCGGCCGCACCTGCGCCGACGGCATATTCTACGTGCTGCGCTCCGGTTGCCAGTGGAAGGCCCTGGACGCCACGGGCATCTGCTCCGGCTCCACCGCCCATCTGCGCTTTCAGGAATGGGTGGCCGCCGGGGTGTTCCTGGAGCTATGGCGGACGGGACTGGAACGCTACGACGAATTGAAGGGCTTGGACTGGAGTTGGCTGAGCATGGACGGGGCAATGACCAAATCGCCCCTGGGCGGGGAAAAAAACCGGCCCCAATCCCACGGACCGGGGTAAGAGCGGGGTCAAACGCAGCCTGTTGACCGAAGCCCAGGGTATTCCGGTGGGGCTGGCGGTGGACGGGGCCAACCGCCACGACATGAAGCTGGTGCGGACCACGGTGGACAGCCTCCCGGTGCCACGCCCGGCACCCAGCCCGGAGCATCCCCAGGGGTTGTGCTTGGATAAGGGGTACGACTTTGCTGAGGTGCGCCGAACCCTGGACGAGTTCGGCTTCACGGCCCACATCTGATAGACGACAATTAGTCCTGCTGGTAGCGACGACTATTTTTGCCGGTCGATAAAGGGTAATCATTCGGTACGGAGGCGCCGATTGATTACGGACCGACAAGTCAGACTATTGAGGCAGAAACGTATGGAAGGCAAGACACAGGAAACGGCAGCGGCCAAGGCTGGGATGAGCGTGCGTTCAGCGCGCAAGTGGCAGAATGGCCCATTGCCGTCGCAGGCGAAACCGGAGCATCGGTGGCGCACCCGGCCCGACCCCTTCGACGGGGCGTGGGAGGATGAGATCGAGCCGCTGCTAGGGAATGATCCGACTGGCAAGCTGAAGGCAACGACAATTATCGACTGGCTGGCCGAGCAGCATCCCGGGCGGTTCAGCGCATCCCAGCTGCGCACGCTGCAACGACGATTACAGGATTGGAGGGCGCTGCACGGTCCGGAGCGGGAGGTGTACTTCCCCCAGGAGCATCCGCCGGGACGGGAGGCCCAGTTCGACTTCACCCACTGCGGGGAACTCAGGGTGACCATCGCCGGACAGTCCTACCCCCACCTGCTGTTTCAGCTGATACTCAGCCACTCGGGATGGCGCTACGCCGAGGTCGCCGCCGGTGAGACCTTCCTGGCGTTGCAGCAGGGATTGCAGGCCGCCCTCTGGACCCTGGGCGGCGTCCCCCAGATACTGCGCAGCGACAATACCTCGGCGGCCACCCACGAGGTGAAACGCAGCCGCGGCCGGGCGCTTAACGACAATTACGCCGCCCTGCTGGAGCACTACGGCCTCCGGTCCACCCGCATCAATCGCGGCCAGAGTCATGAAAACGGCGTCGCCGAACAGGCCCACTACCGGCTCAAGGACGCCATTGATCAGGCCCTCATCCTGCGGGGCAGCCGCGCTTTCGACACTACCGACGACTACGCCGACTTCGTCCGGCAGATGGTGGAGAGACGCAATCGTCTGGTACAGGGAAAGCTGGAGCAGGAGATGCCTTGCCTACGCTCCCTGCCGCCAGCTCCGGTGCCGGAATACGTCAACTACCAGTCCAAGGTGCGCAAGTGGAGCACCATCCAGGTAGCGGGACATGGCTACAGCGTGCCCTCTCGTCTCATCGGGAAGGAGGTGCAGATCCGGCTGTACGCCGACTGGGTGGAAGTGTACTACAAGGGCCACCCGGTGGAACGGATGGAGCGGGTGCGTAGCGAGGGTGAAGCCAACGTCAATTACCGCCACGTCATCGGCTCCCTGGTGCGCAAACCGGGAGCCTTTGCCCGCTACCGCTTCCGGGAGCAGCTGTTTCCCACCATGCACTTCCGCCTCGCCTACGACGCGCTCCGGGAGTGGCGCGGTGAGCGTGCCGACGTGGAGTACGTGCGCATCCTGCACCTGGCGGCGACCACCATGGAAGCCACGGTGGACAGCGCCCTGTCGTTGCTGCTGGAGGCCGGCGAGGCCTTCGACTACGCGGAGGTGCGGGACCTGGCCCAGCCCAAGGCGCCCGAAGCCCCGTCGCTGACTCTGTCTGGGAAGCCGGACCTGAAAATCTACGACCGCCTGCTCACGGTCAGCCTGGCGGCGGCGGGGGTGTGCGCATGACGGACACCAGCGTGATACAGGACCGCATCGGCCAGCTGTGCGGCCAATTCAAGCTGCCCACGGTGGGCGCCCAGTCGGTAACCCGTTTCACCGCCGCCGGCCACGGCGGCGCCCTGCCCACTTTCCTGGAGGTGCTGGAGCAGGAAGCTGAGGATCGCCGCCACCGACGCATCAACCGGCTGCGCCGGGAGTCCAGGCTGCCCTCGGGCAAGACTTGGGAAACCTTCGAGCATGACCGGATCCCCCTGGCGCTGCGGCAGCAACTGGACCACCTGGCCCAGGGCAGCTTCGTGGACCGTGGCGTCAACGTGCTGGCCTTCGGACTGCCCGGCACCGGCAAGACCCACGCCCTGTGCGCCCTGGGCCACCGTCTGGTGGAAGCCGGCCACTCCGTCCTCTTCGCTCCGGCCTACCGCCTGGTGCAGGAACTGCTGGCTGCCAAGCGCGACCTGGACCTGCCCCGACGGCTGCGCAAGCTGGACAACTTCGACTTCCTGCTCCTCGACGACCTAAACCAAAGCCAAGGTGGGATGTGCATTTGCTGAGTGTTGGGAGTCGGGCCGGGAGTCTCGCAGGAATGTTTCGGCCCTTGACTGCAGGACAGTCCGGCAGCGCCGTTTCACTTCGTCTTTCCGGGTAGTCAGACCGGACAGGAATTTGCCGACCCTCTCCTCCACCGCCTCCTTGCTTCCCAGGCATAGATTGCCAGTGGCCTCCTCTCTCGCCCAGCCCCAGATTGCCTCATCGGCGTTGAAGTCCGGGCTGTAGCCCGGCAGGTTCACCAGCCTAATACCCAGGCCAGGCGTACGCAGGTACTCCCGCATCGCCTCTCCACGATGGGCCGGCGCGTTGTCCCAGATCACGTTCAAAGGCCCGGAATGCCTCTCCCTCAGTTGCCTCAGGAAGGCAACCGAGGTTCCAGAGTTGCTGTTGCCATCCAGTTCCATCCAATCGACCTCGCCCGTCTCCAGGCACACCGCCGAATAGTAGCTGGCCTTCTCCCCGTACCTGGGGCTGGTCGAGTCCACCAGGGCCGGCTCTCCCCTCAACACCCACTTGCCCCGCAGTTCGGCGTCCGCCCGGAAGTGGGCCTCGTCAGCGAACAATATCCTGGCTCTGGTCCGCCCAGCCTCCTCCCTCAGGGCGGCATACTCCACCACGAAGGCCTCCCGCTTCTCCGCATCTGCCTTGAGCAGGCGCTTCTTGGGGCGCTTGAAGGCGAATCCCAAGCGGTGCAGGTAATTCAGGCAGCTGCTGCGGCTCAAGCTGACGCCGCAGCGCTCCGAGACATACTGCCGAACCACCTTCCAATACCAGTTGGCCAATTCGATACCCGACGTGGCTGGCGGTTGCTGCACCACCCCTTTCAACTCCTCCTGCTGCGATTGGTCAAGGGCGGGGGGGAACCCCCAGTCTGCTCGAAAATCAAAGCTGCGGGACCGCCCTCGCCGAAGGCGGCGGCCCACCGTCCGATAGTGTGCGGGTCCCGCTCCAGCGCCTCCGCCGTGGCTGCTGCTGTCAAGCCCTGGGCCAGCAGCAGCATGGCGTACCATCGCTCCCGCTCCCGGGGCGTGGGCGCCAGAACCATCCGCCTCCGCAAGTCCTTCACTCCCATCTGCCATTGTTCCAGAGACCAGTCTATCTCTCTCACGCCCATCATCAACCCCTCGCAACTCCTGAGACCAGCTAACCCAGATTCCCCCCAATTTACCCTATCCGTCTGCGCATTTCACCTTGGCTTTGGTTTAGGCTACCTGCCCCAGGGCGCTGAGGAGTCCGAGGTCCTCTTCACCCTGATCGCCGAACGCTACGAGCGCCGGTCGTTGGGCATCACGTCAAACCTGGTCTTCTCGGAGTGGGAGCGCATCTTCGCCAACCCCATGGCCACCGCCGCGGCCATTGACCGGGTGGTCCATCACTCCGTCATCCTGGAGTTTGACGTCCCCAGCTACCGCACCAACGCCGCCCAGCAACGGGGCCAGGCCAAGGAGGTGAACCGGCAAAACTAATTGACGCCAACCGGCAAATATAGTTGACGCGGGACACCCACCTGCTGCGGGACATTCACGCGCTGAAGGCGTTGTACCCGGAAGACGCAGTACTGGCCCGGTGGGATCATGGAGCGCAACGGCTCTACGCCAAGGCCAGGGAGTGGGCGGCGGGGGGACGGCCCCCACCCCGGGGGCAACTGGCGCTGGAAGAGCGGTTGCTGGCGCTGTGCCGTCCTTTCCTGGAAGACCCGTTGGCAGCGCAAGCCAAGCTCTGCCGGCGGATTGAGCGGCACATCAAGGAGCTGTTCGTCTTCGTATCGCACCCGGAGGCTCCATCTGACAATAATGCCGCCGAACGCAGTCTCCGCCACCTGGTGATCAGCCGTAAAATCAGCGGCGGGACTCGCTCGGAACAGGGCAGCGATAGCAAAATGACTCTGGCATCCCTCTTCGGAACCTGGCGGGCCAAGGGCCTAAACCCCTTCCTGGAATGCCGACGGCTGCTCATTTCCCCTCAAGTCTGAACAGTTACGCCAAATTTCCGCCGCCCGCGCTGTTGACGTCCAACGAAAAGGCCCGCTCTAACTCCGCCTTCTGCAGCTGACCAAGAGGAACACCAAACAGGCCGGCACAGCCTGGAATCAGGCAAGGTTGCCTATCAACTCTTTCAGGCCGTCCGCCTTTTCGTTCAGGATAATGATTTGCTTGCTCAGACCTTCCCTCATGATGCGGGCGCGGTTGGCGATTTTATCGCTGCTGCTGCGAATGGTCTCTGAGGACCTGGTGATTTCATCCAACCCGTCGGCCTGCCGTTCGATTTCCAGAATGGCCTTTTCCAGAGCCTCAAAGTCTGCGTCCACTTCTTCGCCAATGGATTTGGGCCGCGTACAGAGGGCCCTGGCAACCGAAAGGCCAGCATCAAGAAATACGTCACTGCCGGTGTCTTCCGCGTCCCAGATGACCACCACGTCATTGCCGTAGCGGTTGAAGACCTCCAGGCCGTCTGGCGCCGTGCGTTTGGAAAAGACAAAGACGCCGGTACCGGCGCCCCGGTTCTTCCTGGCTTCCTCCATCTCCTCCAGCGCTTTCTTCAAATTGTAAGAAGCGTCCTCTTTGGCTTCGACCACTATCCTGGCTCCGGCAGAGGCGGCTTCCGGGCCAAGCTCTATGACCACGTCACCCTTCCTGTTGTTCCTGATCAGCCCGGTGGTATTTCCGGTACGTTCAGCGATGTCGGCCGCGCCCTGGCTCCTTTCACTGACGAAGCCAAATACGGCATCCTCGAACTCCAGGCCATGGCGGGTGCCCCGTTCCGATTCCTGCTTGCGGGCTTTCATCTCGGCGAGGGCAGTCTTCACTTCGGTTTGGAAATCAGTGTTCGCCTTGTTCTGTTTTTCAATTTCCTCCAGCAGCTTCTTCTGCATCCGAGCCAGAGCGGAGCCATCCTCATTGAGATCAAACTCACTGCTGATCTGGCGCTGTGCCCTTTCGACCCCCTGCATCAGGCGGGAGAGGGCCGAATCCTCGTTGTCCAGCGAAAATTCGCCGGTAACCTCGCTGATGCGCTTGTCCAGAGCGTCGCCAACTTCGCCGTGCTTGGTCTTCAACTCTGTTACCAGCCGGCTGAGAGCGCCTTCTCCGTTGTCCAGCGAAAACTCTTTGAGGATCATCTCCTTCTGCTGCACCAGCGTCGCTTCCGTGGACTGGGTCAGCTGTTGAATCAAGCCGGTGGTAGCTTCGGGGTCCAGCGTCCGCATCAGCGGGCTGTCCTTGCCCACATGGGTGGTCAGGGTTTGGGCCAACCCGGAATCGCTGCCTTCAACCTGTGCTCGGATAACCCTTTCCAAGTCGCCGTCTTTTTCGGTCAGCCGCTTGACACGTTCCGAAAACTGGCCGCCTTCCGGGTCGAAGTAGGTTTTCAGGCAGAGGCCAATCTGCCCGGTAACATCCTTTTGGTAGGTTTCGAGCGCGACCCGCATGTTATCCACAAACCGCTCCCCCTCCTGCCGCACACGGTCGGCGTCTATGCGGCCCTGGGCCTGGCGTAGAGCAATGACGCCTATCTTCATAGCAGATATAGCGAACTCCTCACGTTCCTGCCCTTCCGGATACGCTGCGAGTTCGCTGCATAAATCGCTGTCATTGATTTGCAGGTTTAGCTCCACTGAAGCTGATCCGTAAGGAGACACCCCATTCGCTACTGCTTCATGAGTCGCTACGCCGTTCAACGTCATATCTTTCCCTATGTTGTCCTGGATTTTAGACGGCTTTGTTGCATGAATATTGGCAGCACATGAAATGCCCCAACACCCTTTGAATCGAGCTATGCTACTCGATAGCTATCGGGCATTCCCAAGTGGGTCATCCGGTTCAAAGCGGCACACTTTACCTTGGCTTCCACCTTCTGCTGCGGTAGCTTCCTGGCCTGAAGATAGGGACCAAAGATGGTCTTGAACCGAAACATGGCAGTCTCGGCCAGGGAACGCCGATGATAGCCCGACTCTTGTTTCCACCGCTTGCGTCCTGCCTTCCGAATCCTCCTCAGGTTCTCGTCCCGCACCAGGGGCGGGGCAGCACAGTTCCCATGCTGCCAGATACGGGCATCCTTTCGAGGTGGAATTGCTACCCGCCTGATACCTCTGGCAGCGCAGCCCTCATATACCTTCCTTTTGTCGTAGGCCCCATCACCACTCATCTGCTCCACTGACTCGGTGCTCTGGTCCAGAAGCTCGGGCACCGCTCCCGCATCGTCCAGGCTGGCCTCACTCAGCACCACGGCCTGGATCTCCTGGGTTTCACTGTCCACGCTCAGATGGAGCTTCCTCCAAGTGCGCCGTTTGGTATAGCCATGCTGACGCACCTTCCATTCTCCCTCCCCAAAGACTTTCAGCCCGGTGCTGTCCAGGACCAGATGCAAGGGCCCAGCAGCTTTCCTGCCCAAGGAAACCCCCAGGCGCTTGGCGCGCTTGCAGAGGGTGGTATAGTCCGGCACCGGCAACTCCCACTCCAGCAAGTGAAACAAGGACCGGAGAAACCCTTCGGTAGCCCTCAGGGTCAAATGAAAGACGCTGCGCACCATCAACAGGCACTGGATTGCTCCGTCGGAATACTGAACCTGTCCACCCCGCTTTCGGGGGCCGTCGGGCTTCCAGGCCCGAATATCCTCTTCGCTGGTCCATAGGGTTATTGAACCCCGCTGGACCAGACTTTCGTTGTAGTCATGCCAGTTACGTATCCGATACTGGGATTTCCTGGTGCTGGCGCTTTTCTTGGGACGAGCTTTGGAGGCTTGCTGTCTTCGCTTCATGCCTCCAGCTTAACACTACCTCCCATTCATTCAACAAAGCCATTTTAGACTATAAGATAAACCTGCCATTGGCCTTCATAATACCGATTATTGAACTTCGAGGCAACGGGCGATGAGTATGGTGGTCTTCTAATTACTCTCTTTCAATAGGCGATTTCCGCCGCCAACTCCCGGTAGCGGCAGAAGGCGTTGGCCAGTTGCATCTGCCTCGGGGTCTGGCACTGAGGCGCGAACAACTCGGGCGAACCCACCAAAACGCAGACGCAGCGCGCCCGGGACGTGGCCACGTTTAGACGATTCAGGCTGTAGAGGAACTCCATCCCGTGCGGGGCATCCACCGGGGTCGAGGTTGCCATGGAGTAAATCACCACCGGCGCCTCTTGGCCCTGAAACTTGTCCACCGTTCCCACCCTCGCCCGGGGCAGCCGCTCCTGGATCTTGAAGACTTGGGCGTTGTAGGGCGCGATGATCAGGACGTCCTCCAAGGTCACCGGTTTCTCCAGCCCCTGCTGGTCAACCCAGCAGGACTTTCCTTCGACCAGGCTACGGACCAAGTCAGCCACCTGGTCCGCCTCCTCGTCGGAGGAGTTCTGGTTGCCCTGATGGGACACCGGCAAGAAACGCAGGCCGGTCCCGGCCACAGGACCGGCGGAGACCACCCGTTGGCCCTCCAGCCCGGGACGGGAACTAAGCTTCCCCTCGTAGAACACTTCAGAAGTAAAGCCGCATATGTCCGGGTGCAGCCGCCAGGTCTCTTCCAGGAACAGGCCCTGACCGGCTGATATAGTCTGGCGGCCGGCGAGCAGGTGGCCCAGGGCCGACACCTCGGTGCCATCGGGATGAGTGCCCTGGGTGGGCTGGTCCAGCTGCTGCGGGTCGCCCAGCAACACCAGGCTCGGCCCGGCATGGGAGATGGTCAGCACGTTGGCCAGGGACATCTGCGCCGCCTCGTCCACGAACAGAACATCCACCGAGTCCTGGGCTTCGGGCCTGGCCCAGAGCCACGAGGTGCCCGCGGCCACTTGGCAGCTGCCAGCCAGCGCGCCAAATACCTTCCCATTGTCGGTGATCAATTCTATGCGGGGATCGTGGGGTTCGTCCTTTTGGTAGGCGCTGATCTTCCGCGCCGCCCGCAGTTCCAGGCCTTGATCCGCAGCGGCTGACAATGTCGCCTCCAGCAGATTGACGATCACCTTGTGGCTGTTGGCGGTGATCCCGACCCGGGCTCCATGCCTCACCAGTTCGCAGATCATGCGGGCGCCGGTAAAGGTCTTGCCCGCGCCTGGGGGTCCCTGAATAGGCAGAACGCCGAACTCTCCCTGGGCAGCAATGCGCAGCGCGGCGTCCAGGGCGGTTTCACCGGGCCGTCGAATGGGCTCACCGTTCAGTCGCGGCGCTTCGCGCAGGAGGAGGGCCCGAGCCGCTCCGTAAGCGCCCTCCACGGCGATTCCGCTGTCAGCCACGTGCTCCCCAATGCGTACCAGCGCCTTTTTGTGCGCGTCGGTTGGAACCAAGTCGTGGGCGAACACCGCTTCGGGATGGGTGTCGGAGAGGGCTGCAGGCTTGTCAATATCCACCGTGCCAGCCTGAGGATCGAGGGACACCAGTTTGCCCAAGCGGTCCCCTCCCGGCATCCGTAATTCCTCCCCGCCGCGCAACGAGGTCTCCTGAACTGGAAAGCGGTAACGGTGGATGGGCCGTCGGCCTGTCCCGCCCGCCGCGCCGACAAACTCCAGCTGGGCCAGAGCGCCCCGCTCGTCAATCAGCTCCTCCACTGAGCAATCACTCAACCGGAAGAACTCCCACCACACCGCCTTTTCTTCCCGCCGGTGCCAGTCCAGGATGTTGGCCAATACCCACCGAGCCTGCTGTTCAGGGTTGCGATCCTCGGGCGGTATGGGCACGTCGCCGGCGATACGTTCGCCCATGGCCTGGATCATCTGCTGCCATTCGGTCAGTTGGTCCGAGGCCTGTCCCTCTCCCGGCGCCGGCCGCTCGATTGCCGCGCCGCCGTCAACCTGTTCCTGGCGGATGGCCTCCAGCCAGTTGCGAAGCTGAAAGGTTGAGACACAATCGTCCCGGTTGTAGCCTTCCACGGCAGTCTTGTGTTCATCCTTGATGGCTTCGGGGGAGCCCAGCTCCAGGGGAGCGCAGACGCCGTATAGGGCCGAGTTGGCTTCGCTTAGGGGCACTTTCCTGGTGAATCCGTAGAATCTCTCCAACTCCTTGATCGAGTAGCTCTCCACGCTGGCGCGCAAGCCGCCCCTCACCACCCGGTAGAGGTCGACGAACAGGCCGGCCCGCAGCATCCGGTCAACCTCGGCCTCACGAGTGGCGTGACGGCCCATAAGCCGCTTCATCGCGCTGGGCTCGTAGGGCGCGTAGTGGTATATGTGCAGATCCGGGTATTCTCCCCATCGCTCTATCACCCAGTCCACGAAATCCTCGAAGACACGCTTCTCCTCCACAGTGGACAGGGCCCAGAGCCCGGTGTACTCCAGCTGATCCCTCTCGTTGGCCGCCAGGTAGCCGAACAGATACTCGAAGCCGCCGGGTCCCACGAAGGGGTCGCCCTCGAAGTCGAAGAAAATATCGCCCGCCGATGGCGCTGGCAACATGGCCAGGCCGACGTCCGGTTCGGGTTCGAGGGTCTCGTAGACCGCGCGGCCTTCCTCTCGGCCCTCCACCTGAACCCGGGCTTGTTCACGGATTTTCTCGTAGCTGACAGCCGCGCCCCGCTCTGGTTTCCACGGCAAAGGCAGAGGTGTCCCCGCCAAGCCCACTGTTGTTGCCACATCCCGGCCGGTCAGCTCGCCAATTTGAAGGCTCGAGATGCCTGCCACCAGGCAGAGGTGATCGTCCCGACGCCGGCGGTTATCGCACTCGCGACTCCACCTGCACATCCCGCAGTGCTCCTTTGGGTCGGGATAGCTCTCGCTTCCTTTGACCACGGCCGACTCCAGCCAAGCCTTCACCAGCCGGTAGTAAGCGGCGTAATCACCGGTCCGGTACGCTTGAGGCTCGAATTCTGTCCACGGGGCGACCACGTACATCCGCTCGGGGACCAGATCCTGTACCCGGCCCACCAGGTCGGAATACAGGGACAACTGCAGTATGGTGCCGCTCTTAGTTTCCCGGGCCAGCTTGGTGTCGATGACCTCGTAGGACCAGCCACCCAGGCTGCTGGGCACTTCAACCCGCCGCAGGATGTCCATCCTCCCGCCCCATTGTCCTTGGACCAGGGCCCCCTGCACGATTACCTCTTTACCAGCCTTCATGGCCTTCATGGTTGCCGCCACGGTGGCGGCCTCCAGGCCCGACCCTTCGACCCTAGTCACCTGAGCGCCGGCATCCGTCAGATGCCGGATGTAGGCCTGTTCGTGGGCCAGGCCTCTTTCCCACAACAGGTCCAGTGTGGGGTCCCAATGCTCGGGAGCAGCGCGCAAGCCGACTGCCACCTCGTGGTTCAGTTCCGTCAGGCGCCGGCAGGCGAGGTGGTTCACCAGGTCGCTGGCGCTCAGCCGAATTATTTCACTCACCTTATCCATATTGAAGTCCCTCCGCCCTCCAACCAAAGGTTATGCTTGATCCAGGGGCGGCAGGACTGGGTGCAGCCTCCCCTCCAAACCTGAGCGATATTATAAACAGTTCCATTGTAGAGACTGTGGTTCCTAGTATTACAACGACGGATTTAGCCGACGACGCTTGCGGCTTCGCATGGGAGGGAGGCGAAGCCATCTTGATGTGAGCGTCGCTCGCGTTCGTCAAGGCCGAGATCTGGGTCCGCTCTGGTAATCCGTCGTTGTAATACTAAACCAAAGCCAAGGTGAAATGCGCAGACGGATAGGGTAAATTGGGGGGAATCTGGGTTAGCTGGTCTCAGGAGTTGCGAGGGGTTGATGATGGGCGTGAGAGAGATAGACTGGTCTCTGGAACAATGGCAGATGGGAGTGAAGGACTTGCGGAGGCGGATGGTTCTGGCGCCCACGCCCCGGGAGCGGGAGCGATGGTACGCCATGCTGCTGCTGGCCCAGGGCTTGACAGCAGCAGCCACGGCGGAGGCGCTGGAGCGGGACCCGCACACTATCGGACGGTGGGCCGCCGCCTTCGGCGAGGGCGGTCCCGCAGCTTTGATTTTCGAGCAGACTGGGGGTTCCCCCCCGCCCTTGACCAATCGCAGCAGGAGGAGTTGAAAGGGGTGGTGCAGCAACCGCCAGCCACGTCGGGTATCGAATTGGCCAACTGGTATTGGAAGGTGGTTCGGCAGTATGTCTCGGAGCGCTGCGGCGTCAGCTTGAGCCGCAGCAGCTGCCTGAATTACCTGCACCGCTTGGGATTCGCCTTCAAGCGCCCCAAGAAGCGCCTGCTCAAGGCAGATGCGGAGAAGCGGGAGGCCTTCGTGGTGGAGTATGCCGCCCTGAGGGAGGAGGCTGGGCGGACCAGAGCCAGGATATTGTTCGCTGACGAGGCCCACTTCCGGGCGGACGCCGAACTGCGGGGCAAGTGGGTGTTGAGGGGAGAGCCGGCCCTGGTGGACTCGACCAGCCCCAGGTACGGGGAGAAGGCCAGCTACTATTCGGCGGTGTGCCTGGAGACGGGCGAGGTCGATTGGATGGAACTGGATGGCAACAGCAACTCTGGAACCTCGGTTGCCTTCCTGAGGCAACTGAGGGAGAGGCATTCCGGGCCTTTGAACGTGATCTGGGACAACGCGCCGGCCCATCGTGGAGAGGCGATGCGGGAGTACCTGCGTACGCCTGGCCTGGGTATTAGGCTGGTGAACCTGCCGGGCTACAGCCCGGACTTCAACGCCGATGAGGCAATCTGGGGCTGGGCGAGAGAGGAGGCCACTGGCAATCTGTGCCTGGGAAGCAAGGAGGTGGTGGAGGAGAGGGTCGGCAAATTCCTGTCCGGTCTGACTACCCGGAAAGACGAAGTGAAACGGCGCTGCCGGACTGTCCTGCAGTCAAGGGCCGAAACATTCCTGCGAGACTCCCGGCCCGACTCCCAACACTCAGCAAATGCACATCCCACCTTGGCTTTGGTTTAGGGCATTCTTGTCATCCGCTTCCCGAATGGAGCCTGCAATTAAAGCTCGCCGAGTTGGAAGGGGGATGTCCTAGTTTCTGCGGCTGCACACAAAACTTCCGTTGCGCTTTCCGTAGGTGGTTGCATCCCTGCGCCCGTAGTATCGCGTTTACACCCCTGAGAGTTTCGCGGTTTCTAAGGCTTGAGGACTTTTGCACTTCTATCAGGACTAATCGAGCCGTTGACAGTAGGTGTCACTCTTGCTAGCGTGTATTGTTAACCCCTCTCTTCAGCCGCATGGTCGAGACCGCCAAGAGGGCGGTCTCTTTGTATGAAAGGGAGTTGCAGGTGGGGGGGCCCCGCCCAATGATTTTGACAAGGAATCCTGTGCCCCAAGCATACAACGGGTTGCGCGGCTGCTGGCGATGTTGGTCTTCCTGGAGCAATTCGTTCCGAGCGCAGGCCAATCTTTGGGGAAGGTTGAAATATGATCCATTACATCAAGTTACTCCGAAATATCGGAACATTCGACTCGGATAATGCTGCCGCGTCGCTTGACCTCAAACGACTATCGCTCATTTATGCCGACAATGCACGTGGCAAAACCACATTCGCTGCCGTATTGCGGTCATTAGCAACTGGAAACCCCTTACCCATTACCGAACGCCAGAGGCTTGGGTCTCTGCAACCTCCGCATGTCGTTCTTGACTGTGAAGGCGAACCGTCCACCGTGATGTTTCAAAATGGTGCCTGGAATAGAACCATACCTGACCTGAAGATTTTCGACGATGTTTTCGTGGATGAAAACGTACATTCCGGCCTCGATGTGGAAGCTCATCATCGTCAGCATCTACATGAGCTGATCCTTGGCGAGGAAGGTGTTGCACTTAACCGTCGTCTCCAAGAGGTGGTGTCTCGCATTGACCAACACAACACAGCCTTAACAGAAAAGTCTAATGCAATACCTGAGCAGTTACGTGGTGGGCTATCTGTGGACGCATTCTGCGGTCTCACTGAATTGCCAGACATTGAGGAGAGGATAGAGACTGCTGAGCGAACATTGATGGCTGCACGCAACCAAGAAGCTGTGGGGACTGGACCTTTGTTCGTGGCGATTGATTTGCCAGAATTTGATATCGAAGCCATTAGGCGAATCCTGTTGACAGACCTGCCAGACCTAGACAGGGTAGCGGAAGCCCAGGTCCAAGAGCATGTGCGAACCTTGGGTGAAGGTGGAGAGGCATGGGTCGCCGATGGAATAAGGCGTGGCGTGCAAGGTGATGATGGGGTCTGCCCGTTCTGTGGCCAGGACGTTAACGGGTTGGATTTGATCGCCCATTATCGTGCCTATTTTAGCGAAGGTTATGCGCAACTGAAGCGAGACGTAGCGGGGATGACCGGGGATGTGGACCGCACTCACGCAGATGGCGCTCAAGCAGTGTTTGAGCGAGCAGTTGGGACAGCTAGGCAGACGGGACAGTTTTGGGCTAACTACTATGATGTGTCGCCATTCGAGATAGACACAGGAGTCATCGCTCAGGATTGGAACGCCGCGAGAGAAACGGCCAAAGCCCTACTTAAAACAAAGCAGGCCGCTCCGTTAGAACGACACGAGCTGAATGAGCACCAGCTGAATGTTCTTAGCACCTATAACACGCATGGGGAGCAGATTAAGGTCGTCAATGAGACGTTGACTGTTTCCAACGGCGTAATCCTAGAAGTTAAGAAGCAGGCAGAAGGGGCGAACATAGAAGAAATCATTGCGGAGGTGAATAAGCTGAAGGCGACAAGGGCCCGTTTCTCCCAGGAAGTCGCTCCTTTATGCGCTGACTATCTGCAAGAGAAGGTAGTCAAGGCCCTTACAGAAGCTGAAAGAACTGAAGCCAGAAATGCATTGGAAGGATACCGGGCCAAGGTGTTTCCGGAATTACAAACTGGAGTCAATGCCTATCTCCTTCGTTTCAATGCTGGTTTTCGCATCGACAGTCTCAATCCAACAAATACCGGCAGTGGGTCTGGGTCTACTTGTACCTATAACGTGGTCATTAACAACACGTCAATAGCTGTTAGGAGCAGTAACAATCCGCAAGGTAAGCCCTCCTTTCGTAATTCGTTGAGCGCCGGTGACCGCAACACACTCGCCCTCGCCCTTTTCTTCTCGTCGCTGGACAAGAACCCGAATCTTGCCGACACAGTAGTCGTCATAGACGACCCGATGTCAAGCTTGGACGACCATCGTTCTCTTACCACGGTTCAAGCGGTGCGAAACCTAGCTGAGCGAGCTGGACAGGTCATCGTACTTTCGCATAACAAGCGCTTCCTTTGCAGCATATGGAGCGGTGCGGACCGCAAAGAGTGCCTCCCTTTGGAAATAGTCCAGAACGGAGACGAATCTACCATCCACCCCTGGGACGTAAGCCAGGACTCGATTACCGAGCACGATCAACGGTACTTTCTCTTGCAAGAATATGTCGCTAATCAGTCCGGATCCAAGAAAGAAGTGGCTCTAGCAATCCGGCTTCATTTAGAGGGATTTCTCAGAGTTGCTTGCCCCGGGAACTTCCCACCGGGGAAACTACTTGGCTCGTTCATTCAGGATTGCCATCATAAGGTCTGTGGCTCAGATGAGGTCTTGAATAAAGATACATTGCAAGAACTTCATGATATTGTCGAGTACGGTAACCGATTTCATCACGACACAAACCCAGCATGGCAAACGGAGGAAATCAATTCCACAGAACTCCTGGGGTTTGTTAAACGCACGTTGGCCTTCGTGGGGCCGCCAAAAGCATAAGTAACGCCTGCTTATGAGGACTATTTCGCAGATTCGCCAGGAATGAAGGAAGCCCCGGTCAGTCTGACCGTAGCTTGCTTCATTCCCAAACTTTCATTGGGCTAAAATGCCGCTCTTGCCTGCTCGGGTGAGTATTGCACCTTCCACCAAGATCCTGTAGCGGATGCGGTCGTTTGACAGCCTGTGTCGGCTTTGTTTGGGTTTATACATCGCCCCAGAGTTCACCTCCAGGCGCTTGGACCAGTGGGCCTACCTGAACGGAGTGGAGCTGGACTTCAGTCGGCCCGGGAAACCCACGGACAACGCGTTCATCGAGGCGTTCAACGGAAGATTCCGGCAGGAATGCTTGAATGAAGACTGGTTCCTGTCCCTGGAGGATACCGAGGAAAAGGTGGAAACCTGGCGAAGACACTACAATGGGGAGAGGCCCCACAGCGCCTTGGGGAACCTGTCCCCCAGGGAGTTTGCCGCTCTGGCGGAAATAGCGGATTGACCCGCAAAACTCGCACTATAGCTGGTACAGATAATGGGGCAAGCCCAATGCCCTTAAGTCCAGTCAGCCCAAACACAAGGGCGGTCACGTTCCCATCCCGAAGGAACCACCGCCAAAGAACGGCCGGCGCGGGAAGAAGGGGATGAAGCTATAGCAGAAAGGTGGCGGGGTGTTAACCCCAATCCACCGAAGGAGGGGGTGTAGCAGGGTCCTGAAGAGACCAGAAAGTGCTCCTGTGCCTCTGGGATAATGGTTTTCGAGACAGAAAACCAACCAGAAACAAGGAGCACCCAATAGCAACTGTCTTGAAAGTCAATAGGAATGAGCGGCGACTGGCTGAGTCATATCGCACCAAGAGGAGCCATGTTTGAGCATGCCGTTGAGTATAACCAGCAGTTTGCGCATGGACGCGACCAGCGCCACCTTTTTCGGCTTGCCAGCTGCCAGCAGCCTCTGGTAGAAGTCCCGGATAGCAGGGTTGTGGCGGCTGGCTACCAACGCTCCCATGTAGAGGACGGCCCGCACCCGGGAGCGTCCGCCCCAGACGGCGCGTTTGCCCCGCAGGGCGCCACTGTCCCGGTTGTAGGGGGCCACGCCCACAAGGGCGGCGATCTGCCGGCGATTCAGCGTGCCCAGCTCTGGCAGATGGGCCAGCAGAGTGAGGGAGAGCTGCTCTCCGACACCGGGAACGGTGCGGAGCAGGTCGTCCTTCTCACGCCACACCGGACTCCGGCGCAAAGTCTGATGTAGCCCCTTGTCCAAGTCGTTCAACTCTTGTTCCAACCACGCGATGTGGGCTTCAATGCGGGGACTAACGGCGCCGATGGCGGTGCCCAGCCGGTTCTTCTCGGAGACCAGCATGGTCATCACCTGGCGCCTGCGGGCCACCAGCGAGTTGAGGACCTGGGTCTCGGCGTCCTTGAGGGGGCGCACCTCAGGACGGACGGCGTCGGCGAAATGGGCCAGGACCCCCGCGTCCAGAGTGTCGGTCTTGGCCAGCGTTCCGGTGGCCTTGGCGAAGTCCCTGACCTGGCGTGGGTTGACCACCACCACAGGCAGCGCCGCAGCGGCCAGGGCGGCCACCAAGGGCAGTTCCAAGCCGCCCGTAGCCTCCAACAACACCAAGGCAGGCTCCAGGTCCACTATCTGGGGGATCAGTCCCTCAATTCCGGTCTGGTCGTAGGGCAGGGTCCATCGCTTCCCCGTAGGCCGGACAGCAACGTCCAACTGCGCCTTTGAGACATCAATGCCTACGAACCTCGCTTCTCCTTCCATCTGTACCTCCTGTTTCAGTGTTGACCCTTCCTTGCACGATTCGGGCTCGATTGGCCCAGGCAACTGTCCGGGTTCTACTGTCAGGGAGTGCGGCGACCCTTGCTATTGGACGGTCTACCATGACCCAGATGCTACCGGTCTGCCGCGCTCCGGACCGCCACATATGAGCTATTGTCGCGGGCCAAAGTCAGGATACAAGATGCTGCCACGCCACCACCCCGATCGCATCCGCATCGCCTTCGACGATCACCGCCTGGTCAACAATGCCGGGCTGATCCTTCCGGCCACCCTGGCCTTGCACCTGGGCCCAGCTCCGCCCCGCTACTCACCCGGCTGTTCCGAACTCTGCCCCGGAACCGACGGCCCGGTTATTCCGCGTGCCAACCCGAGGCTAACGGAAGTCCGTCGTCGCGTATAACTCACGTTTGCTTCTGCCCGTTCTCGCCCGTCTCCGGGTCCAGGAACTTGGGGGAGGTGGCAGGGCAGTACAGAGATTCGACTTCCGGCAAAGGGCACAATTAGCGCAATCCCAAAAAGGCACTGACTCGTGCTCTGGGGCTACCTGGCTTTTTCGGAGACGACCCCAACCGGCCGCCAAACCAGGGGGGTCAGAATTACCATTGGGAGAATCAGAAGCAATGCCAGCCCCGCGTTAAGGCCGATGGCAAAGGTAATGCTCAGGGCATCGGCAATGGCTCCTATCTCCAACGGGCCAACCATTTGGGCGGCGCCGTTGGTCAGACTGTTCACCCCCACGATGCGCCCCCTGATGCCCGCCGGTGACGCCAACAGCAATATGGTGCTCTGCATTATGCTGAATCCGGCGTGGGCGATGCCCGCCAAGAGCAACAGCGCAAAGGAGACGGCGAACCACGGCGACAAGGTTACTGCCAGCACCAGGGATGCCATAATCAGGGAGCCGGCAACAAAAATCCGCCCGTGGTGGATATTTCCTTTCAAGGAAATTATTGACGCGCCGATCAAATTCCCGACACCTTCGCTGGAGGTCAGGAGTCCCACCAGGAACGGGCCGACCAATAGATGGTCGCTGGCGATGACCGGGATGAACTCCTGAATGCGCAGGACCATGGCGTTCATCACAATTGAAATCAGAAGCACCCCGAGCACCATCCGGTTGCTCAGGGAGTAGGCAATTCCTTCCCGCAGGCTTTGCCAGACCGCCAATTGCGGACCGCTGCCCTGGACCCGATGGGGCAACCTCAGCCGGACCAGCAGCAACAGGGCAGCCAGGTCCAACACGGTCAAGACAACATAGGCGCCGGTGAAACTGGTGGCGGCAATCAGGATGCCGGCGGTTAATGGCCCCGCGATTTTGCCGATGGTAGAGGTCATGGACTCCAACGCCACTGCGTTGGCGATACGTTCCGCGCCCACCAGGTCAAACATCGCGGTCCGGCGCGATGGGTCCTCCAACACCTTGGCCAGGCCCTGGAGAAAGACCACGACGAACACGTGCCAGGGTTGGATGGTACCGGCTACGAGCAGCAACAAAATGACTGCTGCCACCCCGAAATAGCAGACGTGGGCGGTGATCATAATGAGCCGCCGGTCCAGCCGGTCGGCGATGACGCCGGAAAAGAGGGAGAGCACCGGTCTGGGGGCGTTGAGGAAGACAGCCAGCAGCCCCAGTTGGAAGTAGGAGCCGGTGATGTCCCGGATGAGCAGGATGAGAACCAACAGTTCCATTCGCCGGGAGGCCTCGTGGAGCACCCTCGACCCCCAGAGAACTCGGAAGTCTCTGTTTTGCAGAACCACCAGGGCTGGGACTCTGGAAGTCTCTCGCAAGCGGGTTACGCTCCCGTTCTCCGGATACCGGCTCCACCCCGGGAATGTCCGTGGGTCGTCAAGGCTGGGGGCCGGAGATGCGCCAAGAGGCGCCTAAACATGGTCTGACAGTTGTCCGGAGTGCGCGATGCTGGAGAGTTGGGCGCGAAAAACCCCTCTAGGCGCCGGCGTTCCCATCCCCGATTCACCCGGAGGGGTTTCGGTTTTCAGCACGGCGCTAAACTTGCCTGGCCGCTGCCTGGGCCTTTTTCTCCTTTTCCCGAAAATGGGGAATGACGTACTCGCCGAAGAGCCGAAGGGTCCTCATTGCCTCTTCGTGAGTGGTCGGCCCCTGCTGAAGGTTGCACATGACTCCATCCACGCCCAGGGCCTCGTATTTCTCCAGGGTTTCGATGCAAGTGTCGGGACTTCCGATGCAGAACCCGCCCCGTTTCTCTAGGAACTCCTCGGGGCTGATGGCGTCTTCCTGTCCCGCGGGCCGGTATCCGCCTCCCGGCACGTATACCTGGTAGTCAACGGGCACGGCGCCGGGGTCTACCCCTTCCCACTCCCGTTTCTGGCGGGAACTGCTGGTATTCCTGGCCCATGCCCCGATTTCTCCGCCGCGCTCCAAGGCCCGTTGGTCGGTCTCATCACAGTGGGTCATCATGGATACCATGACCGCGTCATTAACGAACGAGCCTACCGGCTTGGCGCTCTGGATGGACTCCTTGTAGGTTGCGATAGACTTGGCGGTCTTTTCCATGCCGCCCATCGAGTTCAAGAGACAGCCCAGACCCATCTGCCCTGCAATCTCGAAAGTGTCTTCCTGGGTGCACGCCACCCACATCGGCGGATGGGGCTGCTGCACCGGCTTGGGGACTACTTCTCGCGGCGGAATCTGGTAATACTCCCCTTCGTGGGAAAACACTTTTTCGGTCCACATTTTGGGAATAATGGACAGGGACTCAATCATCTTCCCCCTGGCGTCTTCCAGACCCACACCGAAGGGTGAAAGCTGCCACAAGTTCTTGGTGCGGCCAGCGCCAAAGTCGATTCGGCCATTGCTCAGGATGTCCATGGTGGCGATTTGGGACGCCAGCCGCAAGGGGTGATGCACGGGCACCAGGGCTACTCCGAAACCCAGCCGCATGATGCTGGTCCGCTGGCTCAACGCGGTAAGAGTTATTTCGGGAGTGCTGCTGAAGGACCAGTCAGGAACGAAATGGTGTTCGACGAACCAGGCGTTATCGAAGCCCATTTGTTCCGCGTAGACCACCTCATCCGTCGACTCCCATAACCTCTGGTACTCGTTGCTGGAGGTACGGAGTTCGTCGGTTTGCACCAGATAAAACAGTCCGAATTTCATGGCTGAACTCCTCCTGGGGGACCATCTAAATTTTGGACGCTGCCGACGGCGAAGCGCAGACCCGCGTGACCCCGGTTGGCGCTCGATATCGCCATTATTGATTCACGCGCCCAAGTTTTCCCGCTCCGGGTCTCGACATTTCTGACGAGACGTGTCCCCGCCACTATAATCATGATTGGGCAAATCATCTACCTGAAGGCCGTTGCCGGGCAGGTAAAGCGGCTTTAATGGGGTTCCTCGATGCCGGCCTGGGCTTCAAGGGGCTGGGTTCCCCCCGCCCGAACCGGGGGCCGGGGTTTCGGAATTACCCAGAACAGAACGGCGGATGCCGCATAGGCGGCGGCAAAAGAAAGGATGGCCAGGTCGTAGCTTCCCGTCTGGTCGAAAACCCGTCCGGTAAAAACCGGAGCGCCTATTGGCAAAATGCTGCTAATAAGACCCATCCAGCCCCGCAATGTGGCGAAGTTTCTGCGTCCAAAGAGGTCCCCCACCATGGCGTTGGCGGTGGAATTTATGCTTTCGGCGCAAGCGAGAAGAAACACGAACCCGGCCATCTGCCACCATTGCCCGTCGCTGCGGGCCAGCAATAACAGACCCACTATTCCCAGCGACACGCCGATGGCCGCCACTCTTTGCCGGGACCAAAGGTCGCCCATCCAGCCCATGAAGAGGCGCAAGACCATAGTGCTGAATAACATGAACATAATGAAGAAGGCCGTATCTTTCTCGTCCACGCCCTTCCAGACCAGGACCGGCACCAGGTGTACGAATATCCCCCCGTGGGCGGTATTACGAAAACTTTGCGCCATCGTAAACACCCAGAAAGCGGGAGTCCTTATGGCCTGCCTGACGGTATAGTCCAACCCTCCGGTAATGTGGCGAACGCCGCTCCCAACGACTCTTGGGGTGCCTGCCTGGGGCTTTTCCCCGTCCGGCAGCAGCCCCATGCTCTCGGGAGAACGCTTCACCACCAGGGCCATCGGGATCACAATCAACCATATCGCCAGGCCGGACATCAGGGCGGCGCTGCGCCAGCCCAAAGTAAACACAACCAGGGCCACCAGCGGGGTAATCACCAGTCCTCCCACCGCGCTGCCGGTGGAGACAACCGACATGGCCAACCCCTTCCTCTTGATGAACCAATCGTTGATGGAGGCCATCATGGCGTGGTTGTATCCCGCCTTGAAACCCACGGAGAGGATGCAGACGAACACCAGGAGGAAAGCGATGTAGCTGTGGGTGAAGGAAAGCAGTATGAATCCCAGACCTGACAGGAACCCGCCAACTATCACCATGCTCCTAGGTCCGAACCGGTCAATCAGGTAGCCGACCAGGGGACCCTCGAAGGCGCCTTCCAGCTTGGCCAGGGAAAAGGGCAGAGAAGCGGCCGCCCGGGAGATGCCAAGGTCTCGGGTGATGGGCAAAAAATAAAAAAGGAAGCCCTCGTTAAAGGTTCCCCCTTTAAGCGCGTCCTGGATTGCTCCGGCAATGGCAATCCACCAACCGTAGAAGACTCTTTTACGCTGGGCCAACAGCCGCGGCAGGGAATAATTTTCCATACCGCCCTATCCTATACCAACTTTGGTTGAAAACGCCGCCTCGTCCCGCTTCGACCCCAGGGCCTTTTCATTAGTCCACAAAAACCGCCGGGTTAACGGGGCACGTTTCTGAGCCCGGCCCACCGCCGCAAGGCAACTTGTCTCAACGCCGGCGGGTGGGCGGGGTCCGGCCCCAACCCCCTGAGTTTATGGGGTTTGAATTGAGAATAGATAGACCCTGCGCTTCGGCCGGTTCAACCCGTAGGGCGCTGTCCTCAAAAATGGCATGAAATTGACACCAAACCGACAGGCCCCCTAAACTCGGCCCCATCAGACACAGACACAACACCCTGTTACCGAACCTTACCTTTGGAGGTTTGTTATGGCTGAAATCAACCTCGACAAAGAAAAGACGATGCTTCTGATGGCCGACTTCGCCACCGCCGGTATTGGCGAGAACCCGGTAGCCCAAGAGAGACATACCCTGGACCGGGCCAGGGAGGTACTCGACGCCGCCAGGACGGCCGGGGTCTTGGTAGCCTATTGCATCTCCCATTTCCGTCCAGGCTACCCCGAGGTGTCAGACCGCGACCAGACGCGCGCTGCCAGAAGAGACTCGGGCGAAGTGCTTCCGACGGACCCCACAGAACTGATACACACTTCGGTGAAACCCCTGCAGGGGGAGCCTGTCATCGGAAAGCACCGCACCAGCGCCTTCTCCGGAAGCGTGTTTGACATGATTTTGCGGTCCAAGAACATCGAGACCCTGATATTGATGGGCCATTCCACCAGCGGGGTAATCCTGTCCACGGTGCGGTTGGCCGCCGACCTGGACTACCAGCTGGTAGTGGTGGAGGATGGGTGCGCCGACAGAGACCCTGAGGTGCACAAACTCCTCATGGAAAAGGTATTTCCTCGGCAGGGCACGGTAGTCAGTTCCAAGGAAATGGTGGAGGCGCTGGCTGCGTTGTAGAATTGCGCGACCCGCTTCAACCCCCCGAGGTCGCCGCCCCGGCAGGGGCGGATTGGTAGACCCACTGGACCTTCCGAATGGTGAACACGCCGCGCCTGCCGAAGAATATCTGCCTGTTCCGGCGCGGCATCTTCGGCCTCGGATACGCTAACTGCATGCACGGTGAGGAGCGAAAATGGATCGGACAACTGAGATGCTAAGTTCATTTGCCTGCGGCCTGAACTACGACAACCTGACTCCTCAGACAGTTCATCAGGTGAAACGTGTCCTGGTGGATACCCTAGCGTGTGCTATGGGGGGCTACCTCTCCGAACCAGCTAAAATTGCTACTCAGCTGGCGAGAACCGTCACGAGTACTTTGCCATCACGCATCCTCGGCACCAATGACTACAGTAGCCCGGATATGGCTGGCTTTGCCAATTCAGTGATGGTGCGGTATCTGGACTATAACGATATGAGTGTGGGCGGTCACCCCAGTGATTCGATTCCCGGCGCCCTTGCCATGGCCGACTATCTGGGAAGTAACGGTCGAACAGTCCTTACCTCCGTCGTGGTGAACTACGAGGTGGGTCGCCGGGTGGGGGACCACGTGCAACAAGCGCTGGGTTGGGATCATGGCATCCTTAGGTCCTTAGGGGCTGCCTGTGGCGCCGGGAATATCATGGGCCTGGATCAAGAGCAAATGAGCCATGCCATCTCCCTGGCGGTGGTGCCCAATCTGGCTCTGGGCCAGACTCGGGTGGGTGAGCTATCCATGTGGAAGGGATGTGCCGGTCCCAGTGGAACCCGGGCGGGTATTTTCGCTGCCCAACTGGCCCAGCAGGGCATGACTGGCCCCTTTGAGCCCTTCGATGGATCAGAAGGACTGTGGGCTAAGATGTTGGACAATCCAGTACGGTTGGAGGGTGGCTGGGGTGAGCCCTACAGTATCAACGACACCAGGCTCAAGTTCTTCCCGTCCCAAGGAGGCACCCAAGGGCCGACTGGTCTTGCCGTTGAGCTGCACTCTCAGCTGTCCACCACGGCGGAAATAGAGGCAATCCGTATTTATCTTCCGGGCCAATTGCTACTTAGAGCTGTTAGTGAGCCCGAAAAATGGCAACCTAAAACTCGGGAGACGGCAGATCATAGTATCCCTTACCTGGTTGCAGTGGCTCTCCAGGATGGCGCTGTCACACCCGCCAGTTTCAGTGACCAGCGGATTGGGGACCCAGATCTGCGCTCCCTGATATCCCGAATGAATGCCGAGGAGGACCCGGAGTTTACCCGTCGTTATCCCGACGAGATTAACTGCCGGATAGAGGTCACTACCACCTCTGGGAAACAGTTATCCGCCCACACCGCCTACCCCAAGGGGCATCCAAACAACCCCATGACTGACGCTGAAATAGACGCCAAGTTCCGAGGTCTATCCGCTGATTTATTAACCGCCCAGCAGTGTGACCGGGCCCTGAACTTGTTGTGGCATCTGGAGGATCAGCCCAACCTGGGAGAATTGTTCGACACTCTGGTAGTCCAGGTCGAATCCGTGCCGGGGGGGATGAAAGCGGCCGGCCACCAACTTTAGGCGGCCGCAGAGAACAAACCAACGATGAGAGAACAACCCTAGAAACTCGTACGGAAACCCCTTGTTGCGAAGGGAGGTTTGGACAGTAAGGTCGCCATCAATGCCCCGGTGGACACGGGCCGGGGTGCGGTGGTTCTGGCTCATTTACCCGGGAGTCCGGTTATCGCGGCGGCGCATGATAAGCGCCACCACGCCGTAGATTGAGGCGGTGCCGGCCAGAGCCTGAAGATGTTGATGCTGGATATCCTGCCAGCTGCCGAGTTTGCTGGTCCAACTGCCGTCCATCAGTTGCCTGGCGGCATGGGTGGGCAGGCCTTCGTTATCGACGAAGATCGCAACCTTCTCTGAACCGGGCTCAAGCTCGTCGGTTTCACATTGTTGATAACCCAAGCTCTCAAACACAGCCCGGAAGCTACCCAGAGTTTCTTCCCTGGGTGCCGTGTCCGGCCAATAGTCTTCAGGATTGGGCCACCACCACCGTGTGGAGTCCCCGGCAGCCCATGCCAAGCAGTTATATGCCGGTGTCTCATCGCTGGTGACCAGGTATTCGGTCCGATTCAGGTTGGGGAAGAGTATCTCCCTATGTGGCTCCAGAATCATGGCTGTGGGTGATGTATCCTTTCTGCTGACCCCAGCCTATCCAGGCGACAGTCATTTTCTGAATGTAGCCTGCATCTTCCGGCGGGACCGGGTTGTCTCCGGTGAGAGTCACGAGGGCCCCGAACCAGTGGTAGGGTCTTTCCTCCAGTTCCTGAAGTATCAGTGGAATGGCTGCTTCACCCATCTGGATGATTTCCCGGTAGGCCGGGTGTCTCTCCATCTGGTGATTCGAAGAGAGCATACCCGTTTCCTCCCGCCATTGGTCCGCCAGGGAGCGAAACCTGCTCCCCAGGTCGTCGGTTGGCAATGTGCCGACCGGTTCTTCGCGTTCCCGTTTCCAGGGATCTGAATTGTTGGTCATTCTGGACCTCTCGATCCTGACGTTTCGGTTCCGGGTTCTCCGCCATTATGCTTCAAGATATCCTCCAGTGTCCCGCTCTGGCGTTTGGTCGAGCCCTCGGCAATACCGGCGAGTAGGCGATGAGCAGGTTCTGCCCGTCTTCGGTCACGGTGTTGCCACTCCCTCCTGCCGCAGCGCCCTCAGGACGGTGCTGGCCGAGCACTCGAAGTCGGCGGCGATCCGCCGGAGGCTGGCGCCTCCCTCCCGCATCATCCGCATTGCCTCCACCTGGTGGGGACTGAACTTCCGCGGCGGTCCCAGGACCTTCCCCTGCTCGCGGGCCCGCTCCAGCCCCTCCTTCGTCCTCCGCTTGACGGACTGAAGTTCCTGGTCTGCCACCCAGGCCGCGAACATCACCAGCACCTGCCCGAAGAAGGCCTCTGGGCTGCCTTCGTCGGCCTCCAGGTACTTGGTCCACTGGGCCTCCGCTTCGGCCAGGGAACGAATCCTGACGCACCGGTCCCGCAGCTCGCAGATGGACCGTACGACGTCTTGCCAAGTCCGTCCGATGCGATCGATGGCGACCACCACCAGGGTGTCTCCGCCGGCGAGGCGGCCGTTGAGCCGGTGCCAGCCCCGGCGCTCCTGGGTGCCGGTGGTGCCGGAGACGCCGACGTCTCGGTGGATGCAGTCCAGGGGAACGCCGGCCCGACGGAGCTGCAACTCCTGGGAGGCGGGGTCCATCCCCGGGACCCCCTCTTGGAGCCGCCGGCTGGTGCGGATGTAGCCGAAAATCGAGGCCATGCCGGGAGTATACGTTTATGGAACAGCTCCCGCAACGGGGAAGTGTTCCGCAAATAGGGATGTTCCATACTCCCCGTTTGTGGAACGGTTGCCCTAGCAGGAACTCCCTGGCTTTCACTCCCCAAGGGTTTCCGTTACCGGAAGTAGTCCAAGTGGGAACCTGTCTTCCTGGTTTTGAACCAGCGGGTGGTGTCTAGCCCTGCGGAGCACTGGGTGACGCTGGCCGGACGTTCGGTGGAACTGACGGGGACGGGTACAACCTGCTTGTCGAGCTTTCCACGGGGGCGGGCCGAGTCTTGAGCAGTGCGTTCTGAGACGGGTCCGGGGTCACGACCACGGAGGCGGCTCCCATACCCTGCGCACCTTCGTCAAGAAGCACCGCCGCAAGCTGGGGAACGGTGCGAACCACCCCAGGTGCATCGTGACCGAGCCTCGTGTCGGATACCAGATGACCAAAGCCGAACCACTCTGATCGGACCTGCCCGCTCTTCCCTGATTCACCGTTATGTGGGCTTCAGCCCAACCGTCGAGGTTAAGCACCGGCAGTCGCCACCGGTGTTCGGGAGATGCCACCTTCGTATTACCCTGTCGTCCGGCTCAGGAGTCCGTCCGAGGGATGATAACCCGGAACCGTGGCCGCACGTGACTCCGCGGCCAGCTTCGGCCTGGCCTAGAAACTCGGACGGAAACCCCGATTATCCCCAAGCCGTCGTTTTCTTAACGTCGATTATCGATGTAACAGTTGGTTCTTGAAACGTATTGCATGCACTACCATGCCGTATAAGACTGGAATACGTCTGCTTGGCGTAGCGTGAAACCAGGCAAATGGCTTTCCGTCCAGACTTCTAGTATTACAACGACGGTTGGCATGATAGGATGACGGGGTAGTTGGGGAAGGCTTGGGCAAGTGAGGCAGGGGAGTGGATGCTGCGGTTTTCGAGCAGGTGTACGGGGCCTTTCAGGGTTTTCACGCTTACTTCGCTCCGCTGTTTGGCCGCCGGGAGACGCGGGACCACAGCCGCCATTATCTCCAGGCCCTGCTGGTGCAATCCGGGGAGCGGCGCAACGCCGAGAATCTGTCGGAGGCGGTTCCGGCGTCAGCCAGGGTGATGCAGCGGTTTCTCGCTGAATCCCCCTGGGATGACGACACAGTCATAGGACGCCTTCAAGAGTACTTGGGACCCCGGCTTGGACATCCGGATGCGGTGTGGGTGCTGGACGGCAGCGACTTCCCGAAGCAGGGCAGGAAGTCCGTGGGAGTGGCCCGTCAGTACTGCGGGAGACTGGGCAAGGTGGCCAACTGCCAGGCCGGAATGTTCCTGGCTTATGTCAGCCCGCTGGGACGGGCCTTGGTGGACAAAGGGCTTTATCTGCCGGAAAGCTGGACCTCGGACAAAGACCGGTGTGAGGCGGCGGGGGTTCCGGAGGAGAGGCAGGGCTACCGGTCGAAGACCCAATTGGCGCTGAAGATGGTGGAGCGGGCCTTGGAGCGGGGACATCTGAGGGCCGGATGGGTTGCCGGGGACGACGCCTTCGGGATGTCTCCGTCCTTCCGGGAGGGACTGGCGGCTCTGGGGATGCGCTACGTGCTGGACGTTCCCGGCGGCACCACGGTCTGGCCGCTGGAGCCAGTCTGGACCAGTCCGGAGCATCAGGGGATCGGGCGTCCCCGCAAGCCTAGGCTGGTGGGCGGGCAGCGGCGCACCATGGAGGAGCGCAGTGATGAATTGCCGGAGGAGGCCTGGCGTGAGATTACGGTGGCCGAGGGAAGCCAGGGTCCCCGCAGCTACCGGTTCAGCGCTCAGAGGGTGCGTCCAACCAGCAGGCGGAAGCCTGGCGAAATCCACTGGGCCATTTACCGCCGGAACCTGGACGGCAGCGAGCCCCGCTACTACCTGTCCAACGCTCCCGGGGATACTCCCCTGGAGACCCTGGCATACGTGGGTGGCTCCCGGTGGCGCATAGAAACGGAGTTCGAGACGGAGAAGAGCGACGTGGGGCTGGACGAGTACGAGACCCGCACCTGGGCGGGATGGCATCATCACGTGGCCCTGTGCCTGCTGGGCGGAGCGTTTCTTCTGAGCCTGCAACAGGCTTGGGGGGAAAAAGATGCCCCGGATCACGAAACCGCAGGTCTACCGGGTGGTGCGGGAGATGCTGCCCCGGGAACGGTTCGGGCCGGCTGAACTGCTGCGGTGGCTGGAGGAGACGCAAGAATGCAACGAGCGGGCCAGACGCTCCCATGCCAAGCGCCGAGCCGCCCTTCGTGCCTCCCCACACGTCCCTCCTTGAACCGTCGTTGTAATACTAGGAGCTTGATGAGTTGGCTCGGCTGATTCACTTCTTCCTGAATACCACCAATGAATGTGATTGTGTTGAGCACGGCTTTTTCGGCAATGCGGCGGAGATATATATAATCTCTCTCTCCGCACACACCCAACGCTGCACCGTGAACCACCCTCGACCTGAGTTCATAGAAGCGGTAGACATCTCTGGGGTAAGGAAAAGGCGCCTCAATAGCCATGGACAAGAGCATCATCCTGAAGGCGACTGCCTCGCCCTTTTTCCCGTCACTTACTGTCGTAAGCACAGCCTCCAGCGCAGTGCACAAGTCGACAATCTTATGGTCGTAATTTTCACGAGTGATGCTAACTCCAATCCATTCCAGGCTACGCAACAAGGCGTCACGAAGTTTGACCTGCACCGTGCCGTCATAGAGAGGATCCAGCTGTTCTATGAAGTCCTTGGTTAAGGCCGTAGATTTTCCCGTCAAACCAAGGTCAAGGGGCCGGAAACCAATTGCTGCACCGGACGACACGAGTTTCGTTTGTTGCTTGACTTTCCTGAGCGCGTGATACTCGCCGCGTCGCTGGAGTAATTGGTTGTCCGAGATTGCGAATGGATTGGAAGAAACTATGCAGACTCTCAGAATATTCAAGGCACGGTCAAACACGCCCGCAGCTAGCTCCTCAGCTTTTCGGTCAGACCCGGCATTGACGGTGACGATGCCGACCGACTGACCAACCAGCTTATCAAAAAATCCCCAAGATCCCCCCGGTGTTTCCTTGATACCCAAATCTTTCGCAAGTTCCGTACTGAATTCTTGGAATGTCACATCACCAATTGTCAAAGGCACAGAACCAAATTCAACTCCCTCTACGTTGAACGCGCCCTCGTATTTCTCCAATGGCCGAGCGAGCCGACATAAAAAGCTGGTTATTCGTTTATGAAGTTCTTCGGACGTTTTTGCTCGTTCCTGGTTAACTGCTAAATCCCGTGCCAGGTCGTCTAATTCGGCTTCTAAGTCAGCACGCGCGAGGTTTCCAAACGCTGGGTCACTCTCAATCGAATCCAACGCCGTGATATACAGTTGGCCTGCTTTACCTTCCAAAAATACCCAACCGACCTCATCATCTTCGCCGGCAACAGCCGAATTTGATATATTTATGAACCTCCTAAACCCCCTCGGGTTCTCCTCTGGAGAGAAGGCTTCGCCCAAAGACTCTGATATCACTTGGGCGAACTCTTCAATTCGTTCAATCGTTTCACGATTTGGTTTCATGCAGCCTGGTTAACTCCTATTCCATGATGGCTTACAAGGAGTGATTGACCTGACCAGAACAACCTGACGTGGACCCAAACAATGGGGTCCACTTCACGGGTATCTTGGTCAACCTCTGGAGAGAGCTCTCCAACTGACCATGGGAGGGGCACCTGCGCCAGCTTTCAGCAGCCGTGCGATGTCATGGGCAGTCTCCAATACCCTGTTAGTCAGGATATTCAGGCTGACCGCCCGCGCGGCGAACGGGTCAGTCCTGCACTGTTTAAAGTCTATGTCGAATGCCTGGTCGGCTGTGGTCTTCCATTCGCCATCTGAGTCTATGAACCCCCTCGGGGCATCGCAGTAGGAGCCCATGACCGCTTCTGTCTCCTCCAGTAGCTCCGTTTCTTTCGCCTTGGATGAGGCGATGATTTGATTGATGTTCTGGTTCATCGCTTCCGTCTCCATCGGATGGGAATCCCCGTGGCGCATATCCGGGTCTCGTCCTGAATCACTGTGGGGCTATGATCCTCCGGTCCGGGATGTGCAGGTGGTCTTGGAGCCGGTCCATCACTGCTGCGGCGCTCCTTTCGTCCGTGGACAGCCAGATGAAGCAGACGGTGCGGTGTTCCCGTGCTACGACCGCTCCTCCGTGAAGGTCCTCGCCGCACACCAGGTCCCTTTTCTCCTTTACTTTCTGTCGGGCGTCGCCCCCGTCCCTGAAGGCGTGGTCGAATACGAGGGTGATTCGGTCTGGACGCTGCCCTACGACGTCTCTCACCTGGCCCACGGTCACCGTCTCCGTGTCCCCGTTCCCCTGCACTATTCCCTTGTCCGGGTCCAGGAACAGGTGGGTGCTTCGATGGCCGGCGACGTCCTCCACGAGTTGCTGCCTGGTCCTCGCCTTTCCGGGAAGCACGGCCTCCTTGGGCAGTCCTAGGAACGCGGCGTACTCAGCGATGTCCAGTCCTCCGCCAGGCCGCCCCCCGTCTATGCTGCGGAATAGCATCGGGTGAACCACCCACTCCTGGGGCTCGGCGATGGCGTTGATCACCGCCCTCTTGACGTACTCGTAGGAATCGGCGAAGTACTTCAGGTGCATGGTTTTCTCTCTGTCGTTATGTGCTGTCGGTGGCTATGCCTGCTGCTTTTATGGCTTTGTCTCTCTGGTTGATGATCTCCACCAGTTCGTTCTTCGCCTCAGCAGCCCTGCGCATGTCGGCGTCGATTTTGCTCACTATCTCTTGGGCTTCCGTTGTGTCTGGCGTCGTGGTTTCCAGCTGGCCCGTGTGTCTTTGGAGGTCTGCCGTGGTTACTGTGATTCGCGGCCTCAGTTGCATCATCCGGCTTCGGCACCGCCCGATGATTTCCTCCAAGCGGTCCATTTTCCTCATCGCTTCTTTTGTCCGCTTGATATAGTTCCTCTCCCTGTTTCCTGCGATGGCTGCGCCTATGGGTATGGTGACCAACGATGCGGCTACTCCGATCGGCCCCAGCGCGATTCTGCCGACGGTCATTCCTCCCATTCCCATGGTGACGGCGCGCCCGATCCACGCGGCTGTCGCTGAACCTGCGGCGGCCCCCGTAAGGGTTCCGATAGCGGTTCCGGTGGCGGCTGTTCCATAGATTCCCACGAGAGTCCAGATGGCGGCTGGAGTGCTCATCCCGATGCCGAAGGCTGGGATGGCCCCGATGGAACTTCGTTTGTAGTCCGGGTTGTTGTCCACTCCATCGACTTCTTCCTGGGGCCTGTACCACCCGTAGGTTATGTTGTCGCCGGCATCGGGGACCAGTGCTCCGGTGGACAGCAATACTTCTTGTGCTGCTGCGAAGTGGCTATCCATCGCATCCACGCTGGCCTGTAGCTGGGCTTGGGTATCGTTGTATGAGTTCAGGCGTTGCTGGTGCAGTGTTCGTCGATTTTCGAATGTTTTCTGGGCTTCTTTGTGTTTGGTGGTTGATGACAGACCGAATGTGGCTGCTGCTCCCAGGTCCCGAGCGAATCCCATCTACGCTTCTCCCCTTTCGGTCTTTAACCGTATTGGGTTTGGGGCTGGTATCTGTTTCGGGGCTCCCCTTCCCCGGACGATAGACCGGAGTTTATGGGGGTACTTCCCGCTAAAAGATACCTGATCACCATAGTAGACTCTTTCGAGCTACCGCCACCGAAGGCCCGGGGACCCAAATCCAAAAATGCCCAGAAACCCCCGGTCAAGAAGCTAACGACCCGAAAGCCACCCCGGAAACCAAAGGTCAGCAAGCCGCGCCAGAAATCCGTACCAAAAGCATCGGAACCCAAACGCCGCCCTGAACCAACACCTGCCGAGGTCGAAGCCAACCGGCAGAAATCACTTGAGCACGCTCGGCTACAGGCCCAAGAACAACGGCGTCAAGCAAAGGCTGCCGGTCTATGTAGAGACTGCCACCAACCAGCAATCCCGGACCAGACCAGATGCAGCGTCTGCGCCGAGAAGCACCGTCTGCGCCGAGAAGCAAGCCCGGGAGAGGGCCAGGCAACAGAGGGAGCAGGCATCCGGCCAAACCAGGATATTCTGAAGACAACCGCCCGGACCCAGGCCGCGGAACCCTCGTCCCGGCCCGGGACCGGGGCAAACAGGCCCGCTGGAACCGCTTCATGTCCACAGGGGAGAGAAGATGCGCGGTCAGGGCACCCATCCACAGGAGGGGTTGACGGGTCGGGAGCGACACTCGGCGACCCCTCCAAAACAAAAAGTCGTAAACTGCAACTCACAACCCTCACCATACAGCCAATCAGGAGAATCCGATGACCACCGGCAACCTTCAGGACCGCCGCCAATTCGCCCAGGTCAGGCTGGAAGCCCTGGAAAACCAGCAACCACAGGAAAGGCTCGTCTCCCTGCGCCAAATCGCCGCCGGTGTGCTGGGTTTCACAGCGGTCAACGACACCGTCATAGACATAGGCAACTCACCGCTGCCCAACACAACAATCGACCAGTTGCCCGCCGCCGCCACCGTCATAGGCCAACTGGCCAACGAGTTCGGGCCGGATTACACCGCAGTCCATTTCGACCTGTCCGACACGGACGCAACTCGCGCCCACGTCACCAACGCCTGTATCCAAGCGGCCAACCGGGTGATCCAGCAATACGGCGGCGAGGAACGCTACCCGTTGCTGGTCTTCACCCTGCCCGACGCCAGCGGCGTCCAGTTCGTTACCGGAAACCCGACGCCAGAGAACAAAAACCATCTCAACGATGTCGTCCGGGTCACCGCCTACTGGAACTCCAGGAACCGCACTGCCCTTGACTGCCTGGAACAGGTCGGCAACGCCATCGTCAACGGCACACCGCCGCAGCAAGCCTTCCAAGCCAGCTTCAACGTACAGCCCATCACCAGCGAGTTCTTCCGGGATTACAAGGCCTCCTACGACCGCGCCGTGGAACAACTGGCACTCGCCATAGACCAGACGGAGGCCGAGCAGTTCACCCAGACCCTGTTCAACCGCCTGCTATTCATCCATTTCGTCAGTCGCAAGGGCTGGCTACGCTTCAACGGCAGGACCGACTACCTCAACGACCTGTGGAGGGACTACCAAGCCAGCGACGGCGAAACCAACTTCTACCTGCACCGACTGAGCCACCTGTTCTTCGACGGGCTGAACAAACAAAAGTCCCTTGACCTGAAGCGTGACAACCCCACGCTGTACTCCGCAATCGGCGACGTACCCTTTCTCAACGGCGGCCTGTTTGAGCCGACCCCGCTGGACGACCAAGCCGCCAACGGCGTCTTCACAGTGCCCGACGAATCCGTCGCCCCCCTGCTCACCAACCTGTTCAACCGCTACAACTTCACCGTCATGGAGGCCACGCCTCTGGACACCGAGGTAGCCGTTGACCCGGAGATGCTGGGCAAGTTGTTCGAGGAAACAGTCAACGAACGCCACAGCAACGGCGCCTACTAGACCCCACGCCCAGTGGTCGCCTTCATGTGCCGCGAGGCCATCAAGGGCTACCTCAGAGGCAAAGGCATAACCAGCCTGGACGACGCAAAAATTGCCGACCTGGTGGACCAGCGGAACCCCGACGCCATCACGCAGCAGCAGGCTCTGGACATCGCCAAAGCCATATCCAGCATGAAGGCGGTTGACCCGGCCTGCGGCTCCGGCGCGTTTCTGCTGGGGATGATCCAAGAAATCCTAGCCCTCAACGACTGCCTGTTCCGCGCCGGCCACACGGCGGAAAGCCTGTACCTGCAGAAGCTGGACATCATCACCAACAACATCTACGGAGCCGACAAGGACGCCCTGGCGGTCAGCACAGCCATGCTACGCCTGTGGCTCAGCCTGGCTGTCGATTACGACCAGGATGGTCCTCCGAAGCCGCTACCCAACCTGGACCTGAAAATGGTGGTGGGCGACACCATCGCCGGACCTGATCCGCAGCAATTCGACTTCACCCTGGAAAGCATCGTCAAAAGCGGCCTGCGTGACGACATCGCCGCCTACACCACCGCCCACGATCTGCCGAAGGCAGAGCTGAAGCAACGGGTGGACAACACCAAAGCACAGTTGCGCGGCAGCCTGAAAGGCGCAGCACCCGCTGGCATGGTGGAGTGGCGCATCGACTTTGCCGACGTGATGCTGAACGGCGGCTTCGACGTGGTCATAGCCAACCCACCCTACGGAATCACCATCAAGGACCGGCGCAGCACCGCCATTGGCCATTCCGATTCGTACACCAATTTCATGGGCCTGGCCGGCGATCTCGCGCCCAACGGCATCATGGCGTACATCACACCCACATCGTGGGAAACGGGTGAGCGATTCAAAAAGTTCCGGCAATATCTGTTCGGCAAAATGGCGCTACAAAGCGTGGTCAATCTCCCGTATGACGTGTTTGAAACGCCCTTTGTGGACACGGCGATCACGATTGGGGCCATGGGAAAGCCGCCGCCGTCGGAGTTTCGCCTGGCTACGCTGGACAAGCGGGCCGAACTGGACTTGACGCAGATTGCGGATTATATGACGACAACAGATTGGTCAGCCGTGTCCGGTGACGACAGCCTGAGGGTGCCGTTGCTGGACTGGGCGGCCAGCCTCTTCGGTCGCGTGGGAGCCAAAGCGACGCCGTTGGGAAAGATTACATCCTCAAAACGCGGAATAGCAGAATACAAGTTTGACATCCTAGATAACCAGAGTGATCACGCTCTCACGTTTTTTGACGGACAAGTGCAAAGGTACGAAGTCAGCGCATCATCCGAGCGTAGATTCGTAGTTGTGAGCGAGCGCGAAATGACGTTTCACAGAGGCGCAAGAATACTTACCAGACGGTTGGTAAACCGGGCTAATAGGTTGTCGTTCGCCCGAACAGATGAGACGTTGGTGGTCAAAGAGGCACTACTGCCAGTCAAGCCAAACTTTGACGACCCGCACAAACTTGCGGCATTGCTGGCGATCCTGAACTCCAGCTTGATGTCGTTCCTGTACTTGAGTCGTTCAACGGCAGCAGTAAAAGACGACTTCCGACAGGTGACGCTGTCCGGCCTGCGGGAATTGCCGATAATCTTCCCGGATGCAAACTCCATGTCGGAACTGGCGCAACTGGTAGCAAGCCGTGAAAAGCAGGACGGCGACATCGCAGACTTGGAGCGACAGATTGACACCATAGTCTACCGTACTTACGGTGTAACCGAAGCTGAGCAAGACGCGATAGCCAAATGGCTGGCCCGTTCAGGGTGAGCGTACCGACGCGATAGGCGGTAGTTAAGTTACAGAAGGCGGCCCACAATGCCTGAGAACGGAATCCGTAGCACCTACTCACAAAGCCCTTTTCAGATCCAGATGTGGAAAGAAGACAGAATAATTGCAACAGGAACCGCGTTCTACTACGAACTTGGAGATGAATGGTTCCTGATTACAAACGGGCACAATTTCACAGGTAGGGACTTCCTGACAAGCCAGCCACTCGACCCAAATACCACACCGGAGTTCCCAACATTTATCAAAGCATGTATGTCAAGCTACGAGATCCCTAATTTGATCGTACCAAAGGGCAGTTTCACAACCGTTGCTCAGCGAGTCGAGATATACGAGCAATACACCCCTAGGTGGTTCGAGCACCCAACCTTGGGCCGAACCTGTGACGTGGTCGCCTTACCGCTACCCCGACCCGCGAATTGCCCAGAGTTCATGCACAACCCCGCCAACCGAATCAACGACAAGAGAATCCCTGTACTACCTGGGACTACCGTGCATATCATCGGTTTCCCTAGTTCCATCAGCGTGGGATTTGGGTTGCCATTGTGGAAGTCCGGTTACATAGCTTCGGAGCCGTACTACGACATCATGATAGGAGGCCAACCATCTGAAATCGGAGGCATGAGCAACGGCGTAACCCTACCAGCGTTCTTTGTAGATTCCCAGACACGCAAAGGAATGTCAGGATCGCCCGTATTCGCCAACCACACAGGGATATGGAGTATGACGGATCCATACGAACATGTGAACATGGACGCACCAGACTTCTGGCAAAGAGATGACATTGTCCTAAACGGAACATTAACAGAATTTGTGGGCTGTTACAGTGGACGCGTTGGAGGAAATGAGCAAGACGCTGCATTAGGCCTTTGCTGGCGCAAGGACGTCATAGAACAAATCTGCGCCGCCAGACAAATTGCGGTCCATCCACATATATTCTAGAGGCTAACCCAAGACACTTGCGATCCACTGATGAGGAGTACTACCTCAAAGTAGAGCTGACATCCATGACCATCCTCCACGCCCGAAGCGACCCGCAGTTCACAGAGCACCTCCGTACCGTTCTCGCCGACGCCAACGGCCAGCCCCACAGCGTGGACATCGCCGTGGGCTATTTCTACCTCTCCGGCTTCACCAAGGTGACCGACCTGCTAGCGACGCGACCCGGCCGGGTTCGTATCCTGATTGGCCGCACCGACCGGCCCACCCGTGAGGAAATCGTCGCTGGTTACACCCCCCGAGAGTCCGCTGACGGCTACCATGCCTCCCAGAATCGCCGGGCCGAAACCGCCGCTCGCGACGAAACCCTGGACAACATGGGCCGCAACGCGGCCGCCCAGCCCCAGGACGATGCCAGCGAGGTAGGCATCAAGTCCCTGGCCGACCTCATCGCTGGCGGCAAGGTGGAGGTGCGAGCCTACGTCAAGGACCGGATGCACGCCAAGGCCTACATCGGCTACACTGGCCTGGAATCCTCCCCCGGCACCGCCATCATCGGCAGTACCAACTTCTCCACTGCCGGCTTCACCGGCAACACCGAGTTGAACTACCCGGTAACCCACGGTGGCGACATCCAGGAAATCCAGGAATGGTTCGAGCGCCTGTGGATCGACAGCGAACCCGTTACCGCTCAGGTAGCAGAGCAACTGCGAAACAGTTGGCCTATGGCAACACCGGACCCATATCTGATTTACCTCAAGGTACTGTATGAACTCTATGGCGACACCCTCGGCGAAGAACTTACCGTCAGCACCGCACCCCCGGTGGAGTTGACCGAATACCAGCAGGACGCGGTGGCCGCCGGCCTGGCCATGCAGGAACAATACAATGGCTGCTACATCGCCGATGTAGTGGGCATGGGCAAGACCTTTATCGGCGCCGAAATCCTGCGTCGGCTTACGGTCAAAGAGAAGGACGCCGGTGACCCGCTGATAATATGCCCGGCCAGCCTACGGGATATGTGGGAACGTACCTGCATCCAGTTCGGACTCAAAGATGCCGATGTGCTGAGCCGGGGCCGGCTCACCGATGTCAATATCACCAACGACCGCAGCCTGCAGAAAATGCTGCGTAACGCCGGCCCGGTCCTAATTGACGAGGCCCACGGCTTCCGCAACAACAACCAGCGCCGCCGGGCATTGCTCAACCTGCTCAAGGGGACCAGGCAGCACAAAGTAATCCTGCTGTCGGCTACGCCCCAGAACCTGGCGCCACGGGACATTTTACGACAGTTGGAACTGTTCCTGGACCCGAACAATCACCATCTGCCGGCACCAGGCAACCTGAGTTCATATTTTCCCCAGGATGGTTCCCAAGCCGACCCGGATAAGATAGCCAGTGTTCTCCAGCACGTACTCATCAGGCGTCGCCGCAAGGACATCCTGCGCCATTACCCCGACACAACCCTGAACGGACAGCCAATCCGGTTCCCCGAACCCAGCCTGTCCAACCGGGAATACAACCTGGACCACGCCTATCGCAAGGCCGGCGGCATCCAGAAAATCACCGGGCTGCTGAGAAAATACCAGGCGGCCCGCTACAAGCCGGCAAACTATCTGCGTGACGGCAAGAAAAACCTCCCCCAGTATGCCAACATCATGCAGAGCCAGCGCGGCAACCTGGCCGGGATTATGACCACCAACCTCTGGAAACGGCTGGAGTCATCCATTCCAGCCTTCCAAAGCACTCTGCAGGTTTTGATTGAAAGCAACCGGGCTTTTCGCAACCAGATACTGAGCGGCAAGGTCAGCCAGGACGACGGGGTTATCGACAGCGAAGAAGCGCTGACCATAGACCTCCCCCGCGACGAGGAGTTGGACTTCGACGAACTGGACCAAGATGAGAACTACATCACCATCAGAGAGCAGTCCTATCCCATCGAAGACTTCGACTGCCCCCGTTGGCTGAACGACCTGGAAACCGACCACCAGGTTCTGGCTGAAATCGCCGGCGCATTGGAAGACGTTGAGCCCAGCGACGATGCCAAACTCCACGAAATCAAGAGTTTCCTAAAATCGCCCGGGGTGGCCGGCGGAAAGGTCCTGGTATTCACCGAGTCCAAGGTAACTGCCCAGTACCTGCACCGAGAATTGCAAGCGGACAACCCCGAGGTCAATATTGACCTGCTGATGGGCGGAGACAGCCGCACCGGGCAGAAAATCGCCCGTTTCTCGCCCAAGAGCAATGGGCAACCGGACCTGCCTGAGTCGGACCAGACTCGAATCCTCATCGCCACCGATGTAATCGCCGAGGGCCAGAACCTCCAGGACTGCAACCGGGTCTTCAGCTATGACATTCACTGGAATCCGGTAACCCTTATTCAGCGACATGGCCGCGTGGACCGCATCACCACCGAACACGAGCAAATCTACCTCCACAATATGCTGCCGGACCCCCAGGTGGAGGATACCATCAACATCAGGCAGACCGTTGGCGACCGGGTGCAGGCTTTCCACAACCTGATTGGCCTTGACAACGCGGTGCTGGAAACCGGCGAGCAGGTGAACCCTCAATCAATCTACGCCATCTACGATGGTGAAATGCCGGAAGAACAGGACAGTATTAGCGAAACCCTGGCCATGGCCCAGCAAGCCAACGCCCTGCTAAACAGCATCCGCCGCGAGCAGCCGGACCTGTGGCAGAAAGTTCTGCTCCTGCCCAACGGGCTCAGGGCTGCCATGCCATCCGCAAACCACCCTAACGGGGGGAAGACCATCGTGTTAGTTTCCCACGGGTCCACCAAACAGGGCTACGCGGTGGATTCCAAATATGAAGGGGTCGAGCTATCCCATGCTGAATTGGTTAAACAGGTTGAATGCGACCCAAGCACGAAAGCCATGCCACTCCCCTCGGACACCAACACCCGTGTGAGCGCCGCGGCGGCAGCAATGACCGGCAACCAGGCCCGGCCGTCGCCCCTGGAACCCCGCGCCAAGGACGACCAGGTGATTAGGTACATCAACCAGAACATAGGCCAGATGAGACTGGGCCACCAGGACACCCCCGGCTTCCTCCAGCACTTGGAAACCCTGCGAAGGGCATTCAACGGAGAACTGCCGAACAGCGTCAATCAGCGCATCAGAGCTATGCGGCACAACAACATCGAAGGCGATACGCTCATCAAGGAGCTCACCGAAATGCTTGGAGACTTGCCCAAGCCGAGTGAAGACCAACAGAGCCAACAGCCCCCGACTCGCCAGTCAGAAGTCATCTGCTCAATGGGAATTATCTAATCAGGGTGAATGGAATGGGAGATCCGGGACGAGAGGGGCAGCACCAGAAGAGTCACCACGGGCACAGAACCGTACCAGATGGCAGACGGGAGACTGAGATGATGGGAATATCCCAGGGCATAGACAGCCCCCGATAACCCGGACCAAAACCCGACACCAGCGGCTGATTCAGCAAAGGATAGGAAACGCCATGCCCATCACCAAGCTGATCGACTCTCTCAACGGCACCTGCCGCCATTGCGGCCAGAAGACCGGCATCCTGCAACGGAACCACCCTCAGTGCCGGCAAACCCACCAGTCGGGCATGAATGAGATGACCCAGCTCGCCGCCCAGGCCGCCGGCACCTCCAGTTTCAACGAGACCGCCCTTCGCTCCACCCTCCAGGCCATCGCCACCAGGGCCCGTGCCGCTGAGGAAGACATCTCCCAGGCCATCGCCGACGGCTGGGCCCAGGGCGTCAACCACGCCATGCAGGACGGCACCCTCACCGCCGACGAGGAAACCAACCTCAGAACATTCCGGGACCGGATGGCCGACCATGATCTCCCCAGCGTTATCACCGGCCCCACCACCCTGGACCGGGCTTCAACTGACCGGATCACCAGCCTCGCCAGAAGCGCCGCCATAGGGCAAGGCGGCGGCGGCACCCTCCAGGAGCTGGACAACGCCCTCCGCCGGACCAGCATGTCCAACACGCACCGCCGCCAGCTTCTCATCAGGGCCTGGGAGGAAGCGGTTGAAGGGGCCATTCGGGACGGGCTGGTATCCCTGGACGAGGAGAACGCCCTGGCCCAGTACGCCGACCACTTCGGCCTCACCCAGGAGGAGTTGAACCGGAACGGGGCCCAGACCACCCTCGTCCAGGCCCGCGTGATCCGGGACGTCACCCAGGGCATCATCCCCCAGCGCCAGACCATCATGGGCGCCATCCCCTTCAATCTCATGAAGTCGGAGACCCTGGTCTGGGTCATCGACGGGGTGGACTACCTGGAGAACCTGCAACTGCTATGTCCCAGCTGCAACCGGATCAAAGGCACCGGCCCCACGAGTACCTGGTGGCGAGATTGGCGGAAATGGCGAGGTGAGAAATGGCATCAATGGACAATTGGGAAAGGGACACGGAAGACGAAGCTGCGTTATGCGCTCGCTGTGGGCAGGCAATCCAAGAGGTCAAGTGTTCCGCAGATAACCACGGACCCAACCTTTGCCGTTTTGAATGCCCATATTGCGGGTTTGTTAATTCTGGGGCTGCGCTTCAATGTATGAGGGAGATACACTTGAAGCTTGACATTTCCAGACGGGCAAGCGAGATCGTTTCGCTTCCGGATGAGGTCAAAATTTCAGTTGGGGAAATCGTGATTAACTATGCCCTTGCAGAGAACCTTTTCTCGCTGCTGCTACCGGAGCAATACAGAGGAACCATACCGCATTTCTCGAATGACAAAAAAACAATGCAGGGGCTGCTGTCTAAAATGGGCCTACCCCATCGCAACGCAATTCAGCAAGTCATAAGTCTATCGGAGGACATATCTCATACTAGGCACAACCTTGCCCACGGGCGAACAGATTTGCGGACTTACATCGAACTTAATCTTTATTCGGAAGAGGACAAAAACAATCAGTCGGGCGGAACACTCCCCCCAGCAATGGTTCGCACCCGTGGTCAGGACGAAATTGGGCGAACCGAGCTTTCTTACGAGGCATTGGAACCTTATGCTTCCAAGTGTCGTGAGCTGGTTTCTCTAATCAGCCGCACGCGGGTGCAATTGCCCGACGAATGGTATGAAACCGAATGAAGGCCGCATCCGACAGCGCAGCCCGGCGGCTGGAGCAGGACCAATGACCAAATCAGACAACGAAGCGGTTGCAGACCACGTGAATCAGGCGCGCGACTTCTTGGCGAAGAGCAGGGAGTACCTGACGCAGAGCGACCTGCATCAGGCATCCGAAAGGGGTTGGGGCGCCGCCGCCCACATGGTCAAAGCCGTGGCCATCGCCCAGGGTTGGGAATACGAGAGGCACAGAGACTTCAGACAAGTGCTTAATTCGGCCTATCTGGCCACCAGCGATGACTGTATCAGGCTGTTGCGAGGCATCACAAACGAACTGCACGGCAACTACGAAGACGGGCTCTGGACCATGCGGAACGCCCACACCTTCAACGAGGCCGCTCTCCGGCAAACCCTGGGTGCCATCGCCCAGCGATCCCGGGCCACGGACCAGGACATCGAACAGGCCCTCGAAGACGGCTTCGCCCAGGGCGTCGCCCAGGCGTTGACCGACGGCATCCTCACCCGCTAGGAGGAGGAACGCCTCAGGACTTTCCGTGACCAGCTCGCCCTGGATGACAGCACCGCGGATCCAGAACCAGAAGAGGAGGGAGCGAGATCCCCATGCCAGTCAGCAAGAACAGGCGAAAGAGCAGAAAGGGGCAGAACCGGAAGGAAACCAAAGCCAAGGCAGAGAACAGCCCGGGAGGCAGCGGATTCGGTGACCAGGAAGGATCTCCCGTGTTCAATGACACACTCCCCTCCGAGATACCGAGAGGGGGAGCTGTGGAGATGAGCATAAGCGGCACTAGCCAGTACAAGGTTACAAGTCCGCCCGACGACCCTGCACTGTCCGAGATGGAGCAAATAGACGCCATAATAGAAAGGTCAGTCAAATTTGAGATGACAGAAGCCCACCACGACAACATTGGCCTCAGGGAGATAGATTTGGACGGAGAAATGTCCGGTGGCGACATCCTGGGCCCGATGGTGGCCGGTGTCGACATAGACCCTCTATCGACCATCGAGGGACACCCCAGATGGAAGACAGGGCAGGAACTGATCGACTACCTAGACTCGGACCCCAACGTGTTCAGAGGGGAGTTCGACGGAAACCGTTGGCAGGGCATGGGAGTCCCGTGGGTGGAATGCCCTGCCAACATCAGAGAATGTTTCGACCGGCTGGGAATAAACGAATGCGGAAACGCTCCTCACTGCCCCCAGTGCGACACAGAGGCCGACCCAGAGGAGACGCACTTTCACATCCTGGAGGATGACGGCGTATTCAGGCTGTGCGAGAGATGCTGGGCCAAGGGTCCTCTGCCTGAGGCGGACGGGACACTGCAACTGGACTTTCAGGGAATGACCGGCAGGACGTAGAACCATGATGCGGAAGCACCCTATATTCCCCAAAATACCCCGGAGTAGAACCGCTGCCATGTCGAAGCTGCTTTGTTGCGCGATCTTCATCGCCCTGACCACCCTCCTGGCCTGTTCCGGCCCGGAGACATCATCCCCAACCGTCGTAGCCCAGGCTCCGACGGCCGCATCCATTCCGGACACGATCATGCCTCAGGCAGAAGTTCCGGAGCCCACCGGAACTCCCACCGAAATTCCGGCTCCAACCGACACGCCAATCCCGACCACAATGCCAGTGCCGACCGCAATGCCGGCACCGACCGACACACCTTCGGAAACGGCTCCGGAGTCCGAACAGACCGGTCCCGTCGGGATGAACGGCACTGAATTCTTCATATCCGATCTGTCCGCCGATGAGCAGTCCTGCCTCGCGGAAATCGGAGACCCACAGCAGTTGCTGGCGATGATGAACAACCCCGAGCTCGCATCGCCGGAACAACGGGACGCGGTGGTCAGATGCCTGGAGCACGAGACCCTGCTGAAGCTATTCCTGAAGGGATTTACGGACCAGACCGGACCGCTGAGCGATGACACCCAAGCCTGCGTCAGCACCGGGTTCCAGGACTTCGACCTGCGCGCCATGATGCTCACCAACCCGGAAGGGTCCGGCGAGGAAGCCGCCATGGTCCAGGGCATGGCGGGATTCCTGATCTCGCTCGCCTGCCTGAACCAAGAGGAGTGGCAGAATGCCAGTCCGGCCCTGGAACTGCCGCCTGACAGCAGGGAAGGTCTGCAGTGCGTCATGACCATGCTGGGCGGACCCGAAGGAGTCGCGGCATCGCTGGAATCCAAAGAGGGAGAGCCGCCCCTGGCTTTCTTCAATGCGGCAGCCGAGTGCGGACTCACAATGATGGGAGGGCCACCACCAGGCTAAACCCGTCGGCCCATGACAACGCCTTCCAGAAGCTCGAACACCCCAGAAGGCCCTCCAGGAACCCTGGAGGGCTCTCCACTACCCAGACCCTAGTATTACAACGACGGTTCAAGGAGGGACGTGTGGGGAGGCACGAAGGGCGGCTCGGCGCTTGGCATGGGAGCGTCTGGCCCGCTCGTTGCATTCTTGCGTCTCCTCCAGCCACCGCAGCAGTTCAGCCGGCCCGAACCGTTCCCGGGGCAGCATCTCCCGCACCACCCGGTAGACCTGCGGTTTCGTGATCCGGGGCATCTTTTTCCCCCCAAGCCTGTTGCAGGCTCAGAAGAAACGCTCCGCCCAGCAGGCACAGGGCCACGTGATGATGCCATCCCGCCCAGGTGCGGGTCTCGTACTCGTCCAGCCCCACGTCGCTCTTCTCCGTCTCGAACTCCGTTTCTATGCGCCACCGGGAGCCACCCACGTATGCCAGGGTCTCCAGGGGAGTATCCCCGGGAGCGTTGGACAGGTAGTAGCGGGGCTCGCTGCCGTCCAGGTTCCGGCGGTAAATGGCCCAGTGGATTTCGCCAGGCTTCCGCCTGCTGGTTGGACGCACCCTCTGAGCGCTGAACCGGTAGCTGCGGGGACCCTGGCTTCCCTCGGCCACCGTAATCTCACGCCAGGCCTCCTCCGGCAATTCATCACTGCGCTCCTCCATGGTGCGCCGCTGCCCGCCCACCAGCCTAGGCTTGCGGGGACGCCCGATCCCCTGATGCTCCGGACTGGTCCAGACTGGCTCCAGCGGCCAGACCGTGGTGCCGCCGGGAACGTCCAGCACGTAGCGCATCCCCAGAGCCGCCAGTCCCTCCCGGAAGGACGGAGACATCCCGAAGGCGTCGTCCCCGGCAACCCATCCGGCCCTCAGATGTCCCCGCTCCAAGGCCCGCTCCACCATCTTCAGCGCCAATTGGGTCTTCGACCGGTAGCCCTGCCTCTCCTCCGGAACCCCCGCCGCCTCACACCGGTCTTTGTCCGAGGTCCAGCTTTCCGGCAGATAAAGCCCTTTGTCCACCAAGGCCCGTCCCAGCGGGCTGACATAAGCCAGGAACATTCCGGCCTGGCAGTTGGCCACCTTGCCCAGTCTCCCGCAGTACTGACGGGCCACTCCCACGGACTTCCTGCCCTGCTTCGGGAAGTCGCTGCCGTCCAGCACCCACACCGCATCCGGATGTCCAAGCCGGGGTCCCAAGTACTCTTGAAGGCGTCCTATGACTGTGTCGTCATCCCAGGGGGATTCAGCGAGAAACCGCTGCATCACCCTGGCTGACGCCGGAACCGCCTCCGACAGATTCTCGGCGTTGCGCCGCTCCCCGGATTGCACCAGCAGGGCCTGGAGATAATGGCGGCTGTGGTCCCGCGTCTCCCGGCGGCCAAACAGCGGAGCGAAGTAAGCGTGAAAACCCTGAAAGGCCCCGTACACCTGCTCGAAAACCGCAGCATCCACTCCCCTGCCTCACTTGCCCAAGCCTTCCCCAACTACCCCGTCATCCTATCATGCCAACCGTCGTTGTAATACTAGAGTCCTGTGAGCGCATGGAAAAGGCGATAAACAAGCTGGGGGAATGGGAGGACAAAGACACCAGAGCAGTAACCAAGTACGCCAAGGAAAGACTCGCGTGAGCGGGAGTGTCTAGGTACGGCGCTACGACGCCGTTCTGACCTACGGGCTAAGACGGCGCAGGTCCAGCCCGGAGACAAGACTTTCCGACCCAGGGAGGAGACAATGACGAACGACTCCAAGCACAGCGACCCCCAGGGGACTCCCACCGAGTCCTTTGCCGAGTTCAGGGAAAAGCTCAGGAGACGTAAACCTCCCCAAGGGAAAAAGGAACGAGACTGGGTGGTCGGCGGCCCCAACTGCATTTGAGTCACCGGAATCAATCCGCCCGTCGAGCGGAAACCCAAACTGAGTTTCTTCATAAACGAACCCTGACCAACCACCCCACATGACGGTAACAACCGTCCAAACAGACCACCCAAGAAAGATGGCAGGCTTGTTTAGCCTGCCATCTTTCACGTCAGTACCCAAACCGGAGATTATGGAGAAGATGGCAAGGGAGGCGAGAAGGTGTACCATCGGGCCAGCCCGAGCCGGCGGCCCTGGCTGGAAACAGCCCTGTTTACGGCCGGTGGCTGGAAATTCTCCCTTGTCGTAGCTCAGGGGGTGGCTGGAAAACCCAGTTGAAAACCCGCTGGTAAAAAGCCATACTTTAGGTATTCCAGCCAGGGGTGCAGCAGGATGACCGGCTCTCCAGGGGGCTGACCCACGGGCTGCAGGTGATCGAGGGCCTGCACTGGGCGGGAGTGGAGTTCCGGTCCCTGTCCGAGGATTTTGACACGGCCACGGCCACCGGCAAGCTCCAGCTCACGATGGTGCTCGCCTTCAGCGAGTGGTGGCGGGCCTCGATCATGGAGCGCTCGGTCGCGGGACATGCGAAGGCGCGGGCCGAGGGGCGTTTCCCTGGCCGGCGGCCGAGCCTGACCGAGCGGCAACGGGAGTACATCGCGGCATGAAGGGCGCATCCTCCCTGCTCAGGAGGCGCCGCCCAGTCCGGTATTCATCCGAAACGGCCAGAGGATTTCCGCACCTGTTCCTGTCCCGACCTCCGGCGCCCACGGCCTGGGCGAACGCTGGACGGCGGCTCTCAAACCCCTGGACTCAGGGGCAGCGGAGGAGAGGGATCAAGGGGACAACACCGGCAGCACTGCTCCAGCCGACGTTCCTTGAGAGGGAGAGATGGAAGGCGATTCAGAAAGCCAGGCGCAAGGGGATGTCGCTTCGAGCGATCGAGCGGGAGATGGGAATCCACAGAGCCACCGTGAGGAAATATCTGGACGCCGAGGGTCCTCCGACGCAGCGACCCTGGGCGGGTCCTACGACGTCATCATCTGATACCATGGCAGCATAACCGAGTGACATTTCTGCCGGCCACTTAAACGGACATTTATCCTGAACAGCGACACCCCAGTGGCCCAACTTCCCACCGCCATTGACAGGGTGTTGGTATCATTGGCAGGAGCAGCGGGACTCTCGCTTAATTCCACCCCGGTTCTGTCCAACTAATGGGGTCCACCTCAAAATACCGGAATTAGCGCTGGATGGAGCGGACCCCAGGTGTTAAAGTTTCGGTAACATTTCTCAGTGAGGCAACACGTTCCGGCAAAGGTAGTTGACGTCAAACAGCGCTACCTTGGCCTTGAAAACCGGGCTGGGCTTCCTTCGTCTTTTGGACGTTTCCCACTCCTCCTTGGCAGCAACCACTGCCTTCAGTTCAGGAGCAGAACCCTCGCTTAGCTATCTGTCCAGTTTCCTGGGTCCAACTCAGATATTGGCGACGCCCTGGCCGGTCTCAAGTGGACGATGGCACGGCTAGGCCTACCGAGAGCCCGGGGCGTTCCTCAATAGAGTTGGGTGAGGCCCGTGATATACTGGCAACGATGGTCGGAGCGTAGGTTTGCCCCTACGGATCTTGGCCTCAGTGCTCATTAGGGGATTCAATGGCGACACATGAGTTGGTAGGAAAAGTTACTTATCCCCACGATCCTCTCGCCTTGATCGTTCGGAACGACGACTACAAGCGGAGCCTAGTCTCCGGAGTACTAGAAAGCTATAACAGCAACTACGACTTCTTAGCCGAGGCTGTGCAGAACGCTGTCGACGCAATTGAGGATGCTAAGCTTCATAGGTACCGTGGTCCCTTCCGCCTCGACGTAACCATCAACCTTCAGGAAAATTACGTTTCGGTCCGAGATACGGGCGTCGGAATGACGGAAGGCGACTTAGCACGCGCGGTAGCACCCCATGTGTCACTGAAGGCTGACAGAGAGATAATTGCTCGTAGAGGCGATAAGCACCGATATAGAGGCTACAAGGGTGTGGGACTCACACTTCTTGCGTATGGAACCGATGACCTCAGACTGCACTCTAAAGCGGAGGGTGGGGAACTTTTCGCGTTACGCATGCGTTACGGCAATGCGTGGGCGCGGGGTGAACGCCAAGACTCTGCAATGGTTGATAGGGATGATGACGACTCTCCACTAAAGAGATTGAAACGGGGCACTTTCGTACAGTTGCAGTTCTCTCCTTCAACAAGACCTAAGAGTCTTAGCGCCCTGACTCCACACATTGATGCTTGGGCGGCGATTCTACGAACACGGACTGCGATCGGCCAAGTTCTTATCGGCCGCCTACCACTTGTCGATATCAAGTTCTCGCTCACCGTGATTGACTCGCAAGGTGAGAAGTCGGTCCAGTCTAATAAACCAAGTAGTTTTCTCTTTCCCCACCAAGTAGTCCGCAATCCGGACTTTCGCTTTCTCGACGTCGGCCAATATTATGGAAAGCATCCGCAACTCTCGGAAATTCCCAACGAGTTCAAACGCCAAGATGGAATATACATCTTTTGGGATACTGAGAGGATTAGGGCGGAGTATTCCGGCCCTGAACGAGAAACTTTCCAAGAACAATTGAACACGTACAGTCCGACGTTGTACGCTTTTGTTTCATATCAGGGTGGTGTATGGGGGGAAATGAACGAAATCCTCTCTAAATCAAGGGCTAGGAGGCACCTTTCACCAGGCCTAGTCCTCGCCATAAACCGTCAGAGGCTAGCTGACATATTTCCCATTGATGCCACGCGATACGAGAGTTTCAGCCGAAATGTGCTCGTTGTGGTCCACTTCGACAACGCACACCCTGATCAAGGTCGTAAAACAGTGCAGGACGAAGTACTGGAAGCTGCGAAGAGCGCAGCTAATCGAGCTGTTCAGTACTTGGCCAACCAGCGGTCGTTTCTCAGGGCTACGGGTGAGACCCCCTCCGTGCAGCAACGAGAGGTAGAGCGGAACAAGCAGGATTGGGAGTTCAACGTACGAAAACATCAGGAGCACAGTCCTCTACATATTCCACCGGTCACGTATGAAAGCGAACCCTTGACCGAACAAGATGTCGTGGGACTCTTTCATCAACTGTCTGCGTTGGGGGTTTTCCCGGGTATACGTTTTCTGGCGACGAGTCAGAGCCAGACGTACGACTCATTGGTGTTCTTCAGATGCGCCACTAACGAAATGGGCTTGCGCGCTGGTGATTGCGCCTTAGGGCTGGCACCGTCCGTACTTGGGGATAGCGACACCTTTAGCACGCGGAATCTCACCCTCGAGTACAAGAATAATCTTGACGGCTTGATCGCCGATATCGATGACGAGAATGGGCCCAAGCAGTATCAACACATTGACATTTGCGTTTGCTGGGGCACCGTCCAAGAGAGCTTTGCAGGGTACGAACTGAAGCCCGTAGTTCCCCCCAACCTAGATCAGCGACGCTATCCGGGCACAACCCACCTTCTCCAAAAGGACGGTGAGGCGCATTCCATTGAAGTGATAATGCTCAGCACCATCCGAGGTCTTGTGGAGTCTGGGGACCTTTCCTTGACGTAGGTCTCGTAGTAGGGAGTGCCAAGGCACCCATCACACGGTAGTCCTTCCGGATGGTCGCCACGTCTCCCCGCCGAACAGGTGATTCGCTGCAGTGGCGGGCAGGCACCGACACGGCCACGAGGCCGCCACCCTCGCGCAGGCAGGGCCCAACCGGTGCCAACGGCTGTGGGAGCAGTGACTTTATAGGAGCGTGGCCTCAAGCCCCATCGCAGTCTTGTCCGCTCACTTGGTCGGCGTGTCAAGCAACTGTCTTGAAAGTCAATAGGAATGGGTGAGGGACTTGGTGGCCGGGTGGTTCCAGGACGAGCCGTACTTGAGCATGGAGTTGAGGATTATCAGCAGCTTGCGCATGCAGGCGGTCAGAGCCAGCTTTTTCGGCTTGCCGGCCGACAATAGGCGCTGGTAGAAGTCCCTGATGACCGGGTTGAAGCGGCTGGCTGCCAACGCCCCCATGTAGAGGGCTGTGCGGACCCTGGCCCGTCCACCCCAGACGGTGCGTTTGCCCCGCAGGGTACCACTGTCCCGGTTGAAGGGAGCCACGCCCACCAGGGCAGCGATCTGTCGGCGGTTGAGAGTGCCCAGTTCGGGCAGGTATGCCAGCAGGGTCAGAGAGATCTGGTCTCCGATGCCGGGTACGCTGCGCAGCAGGTCGTCCTTCTCCCGCCATACCGGACTCTGGCGGAGGGTCTGGCGCAAGCCCTGGTCCAGGTCGTCCAGCTGTTGCTTGAGCCAGGCGATGTGGGCCTCAATGCTGGGCCGGACGGCCATGGTGGCACTGGAGAGGCGGTTCCTCTCCGCTACCAGCATGGTCATCACCTGTTGTCTGCGGGCCACCAGCGAGCTGAGGACCTGGGTCTCGGCGTCCCGGAGGGGACGCAGGGGAGGACGGACGGCCTCGGCGAAGTGAGCCAGGACCGCCGCATCCAGGGAATCGGTCTTGGCCAGCCGCCCAGTGGCCCTGGCAAAGTCCCGCACCTGGCGAGGGTTGACTACCACCATCAGCAGGGAGGCAGCTGCCAGGGCTGCCACCAAGGGCAGTTCCAACCCACCCGTAGCCTCCAGCACCAGGGCTGCGGGATTGAGTTGCTGCATCTGGGCCACCAGTGCCGCGATCCCGGCCGGGTCGTTGGAGACCTCACGCCTGTCTCCCCCAGGACGGACGGCGACGTCCACCTGGGCCTTGGCCACATCGATCCCTACGTAGATACCACGTAGATACCTTGTTGCTCCATGAGAACCTCCCTGCGAACCGTCGGCCCGTCCTTGCCAGATGCGGGCTTGGTTGACCCAGGCAACTGTGCGGGCTCTGTTCTGAAAAGGGTGCGGCGACCCAAGCTTGACAACGGTCTTCTATGACCTAGGGCGGGCCGGTCTGCCGCACCCCGCACACCTTCAAGAGAGAAACTTATCCACCTCCAAGCCAAGATACAAGGGCGACGAGATATTGGGCCACTGGGGCGGTGTGATCGTGTACCACTGACGTTATGGCTGACGGCAGTAAATTGGTCGGAGCGGCGGCGTTACAAGAACAGGCGGAGACGGCGTTGGCGGTGCGGCTATTCTTCGTCGGGTTCTTCTGAAGCCTGCGGGGAAGCGTTCTCCCGGCTGTGCTTGAGGCGGTAGCTGTCGCCGTTCATCTCCAGGATGTGGACGTGGTGGGTGAGCCGGTCCAGCAGCGCTCCGGTGAGGCGCTCAGACCCGAAGACCTGGGTCCACTCGTCGAAGGGGAGGTTGGTGGTGACCAGGATGGAGCCCCGCTCGTAGCGCTGGCTGAAGACTTCGAAGAGCAGTTCCGCCCCGGTGGGGGACAGGGGCACGAAGCCCAGTTCGTCGATGATCAGCAGGCCGAGGCGGGACATCTGCCGCTGGAGGTTGAGCAGGCGTCTCTCGTCCCGGGCCTCCATCAGTTCGTGGACCAGGGCGGCGGCGGTGGTGAAGCCCACCGACATCCCCCGCTGACAGGCGGGCAGGCCCAACCCCAGGGCGACATGGGTCTTGCCGGCGCCGCTGTTGCCGACAGCGATGACATTCTCCCGGCGCTGGATGTATTCGCAGCGGGCCAGTTCTGCCACCAGGACCTTGTTCACCGAGGGGATGGCCAGGAAGTCGAAGGTGTCCAGACTCTTGACGGCGGGGAATCGCGCCGCTCTGATCCGGCGCTGCACCATGCGCTGGTGGCGCTCGATGAGTTCCAGTTCGGCCAGCCGGAGCAGGTAGCTGGGATGGTCCACTCCCTCGGCGGCGCACAGGGCGGCCAGCTTTCCGTACTCACGGAGAAAGCTGGGCAGCTTCAACTCCTTCAGGTGGTGTTCCAGCAGCAGCGTGGGACGGTCGTTCATGCGGCCTTTCCCGACAGCAGGGTCATGTAGTCTCCCGCGCAGGTGGTGCTGACCCGCACCCTGGGCAGGTAGGGGTAGAGCTCCAGGTCGAGGCGGGGAGGCCGTCCCTCCAGCCGGCACATCACCAGGTGCTTTACCGCATCGAAGCTGAGAGCTCCCAGGCGGAGGGCATCTTTCACCGCGGCATGCACCTCCTGCCCGGAGAAGGTCTCCAGCAGTCTCAGCACCTGCACGAATTCCCGCTTGCCCCTGCGTCCCATCCGGGACTCCAGCAACCGGCGCAGTGTGCCGAACTCCTCGGGCAGGTCCCACCCCTGCAGCGGAGCCGCCTGGTCCAGGGCGCCGGTCTTCTGCTCCAGGAGAGGCAGGTAGTGGATGGGATCGTAGACGAAGTCGTCTCTCTCATAGGAGCGGGGGTGCCGGGCGATGATCTCCGAGCCGCAGCTGATGACTACCTCATCCACATAGCCTCGCACCAGCACGTCCCGGCGCCCGTAGGCCACCGGCGCCGAGTAGTCGTTGGTCCGGTGCCGCACCAACGACAGGGAACTCACCCGGCCCGCCTGCTTGTCGCACGCGTCGTAGGGCACGGCAGTCAGGGGCAGCAGGGCCTCCAGGTCCCGCTCCATCCGCTGGCCGATGGTCTCGGTGTGGCCCCGGAGCCTGGCGTCCATCCGTTCCAGGCAGCGCCCCTCCAGGTGGGCGTTCAGCGCGGTGAAGCTCTCGAAGGACGGTATGGGCGCCAGAAAGTTCCGCCGCACGTAGCCCACCATGCCTTCGACTTTCCCCTTGTCGTTGCCCTTCCCAGGGCGGCCGAACCGGTCCTCGAACAGGTAGTGGGACTGGAGCTCGGTAAAGGCCCGGGTGCGCTTCCTCCGGCCGTCCCCCAGGATCCGGGCCACCGCCAGCTTGGTGTTGTCGTAGAGGATGCTCTGGGGCGCCCCGCCCAGGAAGGCAAAGGCCGAGACGTGGCCGTCCAGGAAGGCCTCGGTGGTCTCCGCCGGGTAGGCCTTGATGAAGCATCCGTCGCTGTGGGGCAGGTCCAGGACAAAGTAGTGGGCCTTCTGTTGTACTCCGCCGATTACGACCAGAGCCTCGCCGAAGTCGCACTGGGCGTGGCCCGGCGCGTGGGAGAGCGGCACGAACATTTCCTGCGTCCGCCGCCGATGCTCCCTCACGTAGTCCTTGACCGTGGTGTATCCCCCACCGAACCCGTACTCGTCCCTGAGCCGCTCAAAGATGCGCTGGGCCGTGTGGCGCTGCTTTCTGGGGACCCGGTGATCATCATCCAGGATGCGGTCGATGACGCCGGTGTAGGGCTCCAGCTTGGGGCGCCGGGGAGAAGTCTGCCGCCGGTAGCCCGGCGGCGCCGAGTAGGCCAGCATCTTGCGCACCGTGTCCCGGTGCAAACCGAACACCCGGGAGGCTTCCCGAATGCTCATCCCCTCCACCATCACCCCTCGTCGGACCCGCAGGTGCACGTCCACCTGGAACATCCATCCCACCATCCATAAGTTCTACTTCCAACCTATGGATGGCGGCAGACGGTGCATTTTTCAACCGCCCCAAATCAGTCAGTCGATCCGCCCGCGTGGTCCACTTTAACTCCGCCGCTTACACCCCCAACCTGGCTCGCTGGACCTTTTGCATCGGTCTGGGTAGGGCTCTGGCAACCACTATTACCCTTCGCTGGCGCTTCCTCTCTCTCGTTGGACGGCTCGCCCGAAAAGCCCGCCGACTCACACTGAATCTTTCCAAAGACTGGCCCTCAGAAATCCAGTTCAGTGGCGCTCCCCCTCCATTGCCCGCACTGCCGCTCCATTCCTGACCGCGCCGACGACGTTTGACAGGCCTACCAAACCGTTTGGCCAGACCGAGCCAGACCGAGCCCACAGAGTATTACCTGCTGCAATCATTCCTGGTAATCTCGCCCTTTACGGCCACCATTGGCCGTCAATAACCCATTGGCGGAATGCCACACCCAATAACCAGCCAGGCAGGAGGCCACCTGTGGATTTGGGTTTTGTGGCACCTGGGTCATTCGGAAATTCTTCGAGCGCGGAATGCAATAAACCGTGGAAACGCCCACGGCTTAGGGAACTTGGCTTGGGTCATCTCGTCCGGAACTGGCTCCAGCATCCGATCAACATGGAATCCCGATTTGGACAATGATTCTATATATTGCGATAAAGGACGATGAACGTGCGTCGTAATGAATGACGATTGTTCGGCGGAAATGCGGAAGGGACTTTCAATCGCTAGTTCGTTGCCGTAACTGTACCAATCGGCAGATTCGTATCCCCAATAATGGGGCCAATAGCATGGATGTGTGATAGTTGCGATAAAATGCCCATCGCCGACAAGAAGATGTCCCGCAGCATTCAAAAATCCGTCGAGGTCCAAGCAATCCATCAACACCATGTTAGCGACCGCGACAGAAAACAGTGATCCGGACCAATCGTCGGAAAATCGTTCTACACTAGAGGCCCAAAGGGATATGTTTTGGATACCAGTACATTCCTGCCGAGCAATGGCTATGCTGGCTGGGGACAGGTCTACGCCGACAACGTGGCCGCATCTCAAGGCAAGCTCTTTCGTCAATTCACCGGTACCACAACCCAAGTCAACAACGTCATGAAGATTGCCTGCCTCCAATAATTCGTAAATAGCCGGCAACAAAACGTCGCGATAGCTCAGGTCTCGATTTTCTGACAACTGTTGATGCCTGAACGGAGCGATCCTATCCCATTCATGCTTCAATTGTTCCACAGTCTTATGTGGAGCAGGGATAGAAACGTGTGATTTATCTTCGTTCATTGGCTCGCTCAATTGCTAGATTCACGATTTCGTGGGCAAGATAATAAGCTGGATCGTCGTCGACAGCTGAGTATTCTTGGATGATGTGATAATTGCCGCTCCTCCAACCTATAGCAACTCGAGACCCTTGGGCACGGAAGTTTGTGATGGTAAATGAACAGCGAACGTTGCTTGCATCGCCATAGGCAACGATAGTTGCTCCTTTTTCCCTCAAATGTTCAGTTAAATCTATAGATTTGGGCAATACGACAGTCAATTCGTTAGCTTGTGCTTTGTGTTCGAGCAAACCCCTCATACGGGGATCATCGGACCAACTCATGTCGCGGGTAAATATCGCGACGTGTCTCCCAGATTTAATCCAATCAAACAAATATCCGCGAATGGATGATTGATCCCCATGGTGAAGAACACTTGTAGGACCTTCTGATTTTAACGTGAGTGCGATAGCGAGAATCGTCGATAAACCCGCGAAGACGAACAACAGAATCGCCCACCAGGGCATTGCATTTGAAGCCACGATTCCCGTGATGGCGATCCCGGAAACCGATGCGACTGCACCAATAGTTGAGATTAACTGGAGTACTCGGTCTCTGTAATACAGAATATACGTCCCGATCTTTCCTATATGATGTATCGCGTCCCTCCCAGTTGATGGAGTGGTTTGAGGTGGACCCGGTTATTTGGACAAAATCAGGGGCAGGGGATACTAAACTAAAGCCAAGGTGGGATGTGCATTTCCGGGGTGTTGAGAGTTGGAGTGGGAGTCGCGCAGCAGGGTGCCGGCCCTTGATTGCAAGACGGTGCGGCAGCGGCGTTTTACCTCTTCTTTCCGGTTGGCCAGACCAACGAGGAAGCTGCCAACCCGCTCCTGCACCTTGACCTTGGTCCCCAGGCATAGGTTCCCGGTCGCCTCCTCCCTGGCCCAGCCCCAGACCGCCTCATCGGCATTGAAGTCCGGACTGTAACCTGGCAGGTTAAACAGCCGCAGGTTCAGACCCGGCGTCCTCAGGTACTCCCTCACCGCCTCGCCCCGGTGGGCCGGCGCGTTGTCCCAGATCACGTTCAGACGACCGCTGTGCCTCTCCCGCAACTGTCCCAGGAAGGCTGCCGATGTTCCTGAGTTGCTGTTCCCCTCCAGCTCCATCCATTCCACCTCGCCGGTCTCCAAACACACCGCCGAATAGTAGCTGGCCTTCTCGCCGTACCTCGGGCTGCTCGAGTGCACCAGGGCCGGTTCTCCCTTCAGGACCCACTTGCCCCGCAACTCGGCGTCCGCCCGGAAATGGGCCTCGTCGGCGAAGAAGACCTTCTCCCCGGCCTTCTGAGCCTGAAATGCCAAGGCGGCGTACTCCGCCACGAAGACCTCCCGTTTCTCCATATCAGCCTTGAGCAGCCGTTTCTTGGGGCGTTTGAAGGAGAATCCCAGCCGGCGCAGATAGTTCAGGCACGTGCTGCGGCTCAGGCTGATACCGAAGCGCTCGGAGACGTACTGGCAGACCACTTTCCAGTTCCAGTTGGCCAGTCCGATGCCTGAGTTGGCGGGCAACTCCTGCACCGCCCCTTTCAGCGCCGCCTGCTGCACCGCTTCGAGGGCGGGGGGGCACCACCGGACTGCTCGAATATCAAGGCTGTGGGCCCACCCTCTCCGAAGGCGGCCAACCACCGTCCAATGGTGTGGGGGTCCCGTTCCAGTGCCTCGGCGGTAGCCTGAGCGGTCCAGCCTTGGGTCAGAAGCCACAGGGCGTACCACCGTTCCCGCTCCCGGGGCACCGGCGCCAGAATCATCCGCCGGCGCACGCCCGGCACATCCATCTCCCATCGTTCGAGAAACTGGTCCATATCTCTCACACCCATCACCATCCCTCGCTCTTTCCCAGATAAGGTAACCTCGTTCCTCCACAAATTTACCCCATGTCTCTGCACTTTTCACCTTGGCTTTGGTTTAGCTTTAAGCAGTGGTGCCTGGAGACCAAGGGGGCCGACGCCACGTGGTTGCCCAGCGAGGCCGCGCTGGCCCACAACCTGGGCAACTCGACGCAGGAAGCCTACATCCAGCACACCGATCTTCTTGAGGTCCGCCGGCCATTGATGGAGGATTGGGCTGGGTTTTGTGGGGTGAGGCACCGGTAAGCGGGACACCGCCCGGATTGAGCTAGCATCTCACAGGGTGGCCGCGTTTCTGTCCCCGGGAGCACTCGGATTGATCCACGGGCCATCCCGAAGTCGGCAACCCGATGCGTAGGACCACCGGATCGGGTTTCTCTAGACCCCCTAGGCTGAGAAAGAGTTCGAGTCCACCACGGTGGGCCTGCACGTACTGAGTTGCGAACTTTTCGCTGGGAGGTCCTGCTATAAGAGCCTATCCTAATAACGGGTAACACCCGCACGGAAAAGGGGTTATCAGGATAGGCTCTAATACTACAGCCGCGGATGGTCGCTTGGAGTGTTGGGCGGTCTTGAAAATCGCAACGTCTAGCTACGGCCAACGTCTCTGCTCTCAATGAAACTAAGCTTATTTGAGGCCGAAAGTACCGAGTTAGCGTTAGTGCGGCTGTAGTACTAAGAAACTATCTCAAAACCAAAATTCGAAGGGCTTTGGGGGACTGGGTTACGTTGGGGGATTCATCCCCCAAACCCCCTGATGCAATTATCTCAAGACAGGATGAGGGCCGCTTCAAGTTTTGAGATAGTTTCTTAGAAACTATCTCAAAACCAAAATTCGGAGGGCTTTGGGGGGACGGAGTTACGTTGGGGGATGAATCCCCCAAACCCCCAATGAAACTATCTCGAGACGGGGTGGGGGCTGCTTCAAGTTTTGAGATAGTTTCTAAGGAGTCCAGTTTGGTGGGGCGTATACCCCAAGCATTGGAATTCGCCCTAAACTGCCGTCAAGCCTTCTTCTTGCTGCATCCGGCATTCCGCCGATACATGCCAGAGATGTGACCGTATTGTTCCGCCGGTCCTCCGCTCCTCGAACACCTCAACCACCCAGATCGGCGCCCGGTGCCTGACCTTTCCCCGTTTGACGCTGATGCCGGTAAGTGATAGCGTTGGCCCAAATGGTTGGTGTGACTGCGGGCTCATTCGGCCAGCCTTGCACCGAGCCCCCAAGGAGTGAAGCATGAAATTTGGCCTGATGATGGAATGCGATTACCGGGAAGGCAGAACCCAGTCCGAGGCCTTCGACGAGGCTTTCACCACCGCCGCCAGCGCGGAGGAATGGGGCTTCGACGGCGTGTGGCTGGCAGAACGCCACTTTGCCCCGCCGGGCAGCGGGCGGGCAATTCCCTCGGTGGTGGCCTCGCCGCTGATATTCGCCACCGCCATAGCCGCCAGGACCAGCCGCATCCGGGTCGGCACCGCGGTGCTGGTATTGCCTCTGGGTCACCCGGTACGCATGGCCGAGGAGGTGGCTACCCTGGACAACATCAGCCAGGGAAGGCTGGACCTGGGCATCGGCCGCAGCGGGTTTCCCTGGGCCTATGACGGGTACGACATCCCCTACTCCGAGAGTCGGGAACGGTTCATGGAGTATTTCCAGGTGATGAAGTTGGCCTGGACCGAAGACCGCTTCTCCTACCAGGGCGAACACTACAACTTCCAGGACGTTTGCCTGATTCCCAAACCCTACCAGCAGCCACACCCGCCGCTGCGTTACGCCGCATCCAGCCGGGAAACCTTCGCAGACATGGGACGCCTGGGCATCCCCATATTCGCCGGGCTGGGTGGCTCCGGCGTCTCCGACCTGGCCGAAGCCATCTCCGAGTACCGGGCCGCCTGGAAGGAAGCCGGACACCCAGGCGAGGGCGACGTGATTCTCCGCGTCGGCATCTACGTGGCCGAGGACATGGACCGTGCCGTGACCGAACCCCACGAGAGCACCATGAGCTACTACAACCGGATCCGCCAGGGCCTGATTCAGACTGCCACCTCCTTCGGGGGCGAACGTAGGGTGCAGCGGGCCGAACGGCTGGCCAACATGACCTACGAGGACGCCCTGGAAGACCGCCTCATCTATGGCACTCCCGACTTCGTGGCCCAGCGACTCGAAGAGTGGGGCGACCTTCTGGGCCTGTCGGGCGTCATCATGGAGCCAAACGTGGGCGGCGCCATATCCCCGGAGTTATTGGATACATCGGCCCGTCTATTCGGGCAGGAGGTAGCTCCCCGGTTACGGTAAGCAGAGTCCGGGCCCTTGACGTTGAGGAGCTGATTGTAAATGACCTCGGAACACTGTTCCCGCACCCTGTTGGCTTCCCCGATTCCGCTCGACCCGGCCAGCCGGAGTTCAGTTGCCAGCCGGTCCTGGAACGTTCCCGCCGTTCGCTCCACCCTGCCTTTCGCCTGGGGCGACAGGGCGAATATCATCTGAATCCCCAGTTCCTCCATAGCCCGGCTGAACTGGGTTGCCATCCCGGGGAGGCCGGAGCCGGGCGTGTGTCTGAAGACCCCGTGCCGGTCGGTGTAGAGGGCGACGGGTAAGCCGAGATGCTGCACCAGGCCCTGGAGCAGCCGGAAGTAGCTGTGGGCATCCTCCTGCTCGCAGAAGAGGGCGTCGACCACCGTACCGATGGCATCGTCCACCGCGAACAGTATCGTGAACTGGGGACCGTCATCGCCCAGCCACGGGTGATGACTGCCGTCCATCTGGATCAGCATGCCTTCCCAAGGCATGCGCTGGCGGCGTACGCGGTGCTTGGGCGGACGCCTTCGCCGTGGACTGCTCAGCCCGGCATTGACCAGGATGCGCCGCAGGGCGGTCCTGCCGATGTCGAGGCCGTCGCGCTCACCCGGCAACTCGCTGAGATGGGTGTGGTTGGCCCCTGCGTACCTGGTGCGAGCCAAACGCACCCATCGGCCTACGGCCTCGGGTGCCGCGTTGGGCGGCCTGCGGCCCCGGTGACCGTGAGCAACGGCGGCAACGCCCTTCTCTCGATAAGCTGCCAGAACGCGTCTGGTGTGGCGAGTGGTGACACCCATCAGCGTGGCCGCCTGGTCCAGTGTCATGTGCTCAGCGAGCAAACTGTTCAGAACCTGAAGCCTTGCCTGTTCTTTGGGAGTCAAAGTCACATTCTCCATGATGTGAATTTGACATTTATGCCGGCCAGTTAGCGAGGACGCTTTCGCTGAACGTCAACGCCCCAGTGGTACACATTGTGGCCGTCCTTGACAGGTGACTTATGCTGAAGAGAGGGACTTTCCCAGCGTGAGCGGAGTCTGGCCCCTGCACCAGTGGCGATTGCTATGGAACTGGTTCTTCGACCGGAAGGCTCTCGGAAGGGGCTAGATGCCCGGGCGGGTGCAACCGAGGCAGGCCGACAGTCCCGACGTAAACGAATGGAACGGGACCAGGTTTGCCGGGATGTCCCGGACCGGCGGCAACAACGAGTTTTTCCGCAGCACCCGCTGGGCAGTGTCCGTGGAAGCCAATCTCACCCGAATGGTGTATCTGAACGTGAAATGGTACACCAGCCGCCCAAGCATCGTCCGAAGGCTCTGGAGCGGCGTGACCTGGCCCTACCGGAACTGGGAGCTGAAATTCAACTTCAGGAACCAGGACTACGACGCCGAGAAGTACGTTCAGTACGCCTCCCCCGAGTATCCATCAGCCACCGATTCGGTGGTGGTGGCCATGCGCCGGCTCTTCGTGGAACACGCCCGAGACGTGCAGCGCCGCCGGGAGAGGGAAGAGGAACTCCATGAAGCCCCGGAAGAAACCGAAGCAGATCGGATGGTGCGAGAGGTAGACGCCCAGGTCGCCGCGGCGTCACAGACCTTCGATGCCGACCACCTGGAGGAGGAACTGCTGCGCCGGGTTCAGAGTCAGAACTTGGCGCGGACATAAGAACACATCAGGTCGAAAGGAGGCAGGTCATGTCCAGGGTTGCGATGATCCAGCACATCCATATCCAGATCAGCGATAAGGAGCGGACCCGCGAGTGGTATGAGAAAGTCCTGGGCGCGGAGTATCTCGACCGTGGCCCGGAATTGAACCAGGGACAACTGCAACTGCGGATTGGGAACGGAGAAATTCATAGCACCCTTACGTTAACTCCCAATCCATCGGGGCATTTTGCCGTGGAGATTCACGACTGGGAGGAGATGATAGCCAACCTGGATGCGCTGGAAGTGCCCTATTCTCCACCCTCGGTCCGCGCCTACAGCGGCGGGCACTCCACATACATCCAAGACCCCGACGGGAACATGATCGAGCTGGTGCAGCACCCCTTGGGGCTGCGAAACTCAAAGGGCGAAACCGTGGAAGTAACGCATGACCTGAAGGGAATGAGGTGGGCGCAACAGCCTGACTTCGGGCCCACTGGCTGACGCATTTATCCCGGTTGCGATAACGCCTGTATGATTAAACCATTGTCGCGTGGGACTGGACTCAGAGGCTTCGGAGGCGCAGCCATGCTTTTTCTGGGCGCCGGTTCCGGAGTGGAACTGCCCTATCACGACGATGATTTCGCCGATCCGTGGCAGTCCGCGCCGACCATGCTGTTGCAGCACGGGTTCTCCCGGAGCGGCAAGTCTGGCACAACTGGGTACCCTTGCTGGCGGGTGAATTCCGTGTCCTGCGCCCCGATGTGCGAGGCATGGGCGGGTCCGTCATTGACGAGGACCAATTCGAGCCTTCCCTGGACGTCTTTGTCGATAACCTGAGCAGCATTCTCGACCACCTGGGTATAGAGGATGTGGTGTATGTGGGAGAATCCTTCGGAGGAATCCTCGGACTGAACTTCGCCCACAAGCACCCCGAGCGGGTCCGGGCGCTGGTGCTGTGCAACACCCCCTGCCGGCTGCCGAGCAGGGAGCGGTCCGGCCGGGGAGGGGACACGGACGACGCCCTGAGCCCGAGCGTGGGGGGCTTGGTCCACTGTCACCATCAACAACCGGCTGGACACCAGGGTGGCGCCCCAGGGACTCATAGACTGGTACATTGCCGAAATGGACCGGACGTCTTCCTCCATCGGGCGGAGCCTCCAGGCATACCTCGATACGGTGGACTTCAGCCCCTACCTGAAGGAGGTCGAAACTCCGACGCCGCTTCTGGTGGGAGAGGAATCGCCCACCTCGACCCTGGACCAGCAGCGGTTCATGGCCGAGCAGTTGCCGGACTGTCGGCTGGTGGTCTATCTCTGCCTGGGCCACGGCATCAACGCTGTCCACCCGGAGTGATGCACCCAACAGGTACGGGAATTTGCCGCTTCGCTGACCATTTAAGGAGGGAATTATGCCCTACTACATGTATGTCGCCGTGAATGAGGACAACAAGATTTCGGTCTTTACCGTGGACCCCGAAAGCGGAGGTCTCACGCACCAGCGCGACGTGGCTGTCCCCGGCGGGCCGTTCACCCTGGCAATCAGTCCCGACCGCAATCACCTGTATTGCGGCACTCGGGAAACCCCTCGGTTGACCAGCTTCAGGATCGATCAATCCGGCGGAGGCCTCACGCAGACGGGGACGGTGCCGCTGGACTCGTGGCCGGTCTACGTCAACACGGACCGGAGGGGCAGGTTCGTGCTGTCATCCTATTACCAGGGAGCACGGGTGGCTGTGCACCCCATCGGGGACGACGGGTCGGTGGGAGAGGCCCCAGTCGTATCGTTGGAAACGGCGACCGGGGCTCACGCGATGCAGACCGACCCGGCCAACAGCTACGCTTTCGTTCCTCACATCGCGGGAAACGGCCCCAACCAGATCTGGCAGTTCAAGTTCGACGAGAACACGGGCCACATCACCCCCAACTCTCCGGCGATAGTGGAACTGGAGGAATTCCTGGGGCCCCGTCACTTCTGCTTTCATCCTTCCCTGGACGTCCTCTACTTCTCCAACGAGCAGGGGTGCAGCGTGAGCGGCTACCACCTTGACACCGCGGCGGGAACGCTGTCGATCTTCCAGACCATTGCCACTCTTCCCCCCGAAGGCTTTGCCGAGAGGAACACCTGCTCCCAGATTCAGATCACCGGGGCGGGCAGGTTTCTTTACGCGCCCAACCGGGGCCATGACAGCATCGCCTGTTACACGGTGGACACCAGCACCGGCGAATTGGCCTCCAACGGCATCGTTGCTTCAGAGGCAAGACCCAACGCGCTGTGCCTTGGCCCCGGGGACCGGTACATCTACTCGCCCGGCCAGGATTCGGGCCAGATGGCCATATTCAGCGTCAATCCCGATTCCGGCACGCTAACCTTGTCGGAGACAGTCCCATTGGGTAACGGACCGTGCTGGATATCTATCGTGGAGTTGCCGGGATAGGGCCGCCCCAGGTAAGTCAGCCCGCGCTACGCCAGGCGCATCCTGGCAGCCTATCAGGAGAGAGGCGCGGTTGCCCTCGTCCATGGTCACCGGGGCCGCAGGCCGACCAACGCCACACCCGATGCCGTGGTGGCCGATGTGGTTCACCTGGCTCGTACCAGGTACGCAGGTGCCAACCACTCGCATCTCAGCGAGTTGCTGAGCGGGCGTGAGGGCATCGGCATCGGCAGGACCACCCTGCGGCGCATCCTGGTCAACGCCGGGCTGAACAGTCCGCGGCGAAGGCATCCGCCCAAGCACCGGGTGCGCCGCCAGCGCATGCCCCGGGAGGGCATGCTGATCCAGTTGGACGGCAGCTATCACCGGTGGCTGGGCTAAGACCGACCGCAGTTCACGATACTGTTCGCGGTGGACGATGCCACCGGCTGCGTGGTCAACGCCCTGTTCTGCGAGCAGGAGGATACCAACAGCTACTTCCGGCTGATGTGGGGCCTGCTGCGGCGCCTCGGCATACCCGTCGCTCTCCACACCGACCGGCACCCGGTCTTCAAGCACAAGTCGGAATATCAGCCCGCCGGTACGGCCACCCAGTTCGGACGGGCAATGGCATAGCTGGGGGTTCAAGTGATATTCGCCCTGTCGCCTCAGGCAAAGGGGCGTGTGGAGCGGACGGCCGGAACCTTCCAGGACCGGCTGATCACGGAACTCCGGCTCGCGGGAGCAACCACCGTTGAACAGGCCAGGGCCGTGTTGAAGCAGTTCCTGCCCAGGTTCAACCGGCGTTTTGGAGTTCCGGCCCAGTGTCCTGAGCCCGCATTCCGGCCCTTGCAGGTGGACCTGCCCTTGGAGCAGGTCCTGTGCTTCAAGCACCGCAGGAGAGTAGCCAGGGACAACACCGTGAAGTACCAGAGGCACACCCTGCAACTGCTTCCCGACCCAAAGCGCCGCAGCTACGCCGGAGCGGTTGTGGAGGTCCTGGAGGGATTGGACGGCCGGCTGCCCGTGCAGTATGAGGGACGCATCATTGCTGCCCAGGAGGCGCCGCCCAGTCCGGAAATTCTCCGCAGCGCCAACGGGACTTCCTCAATTGCCCCTGTCCCGACTCCCGATTCTGAGCACTCGTCAGAACCTTGGGCAACGACTCTCGAACCGCTGAACACAAAGACAGAACACGAAGACGATCACGCCGCTGCGACTGACGATGCGGCCGTAGCCGAGTTGTACGTAGTTCCATCACCGCGGAAGCCGACATTTCTGCAGCAGGAAAGATGGAAGGCGGTGCAGCATGCCAAGCTCAAGGGTATGTCCATTCGACGGATGGCCAGGGAGTTGGGAATCCACAGAGACACAGTGAGAAGATACATCGATGCGGAAAGCCCGCCGACGCGGCGATCCTCGATCGCATCAACATCGGCTCCATCTGATACCATCGCAGACCAACCGAGTGACATTTCTGCCGAACAGTCCGACGGACATTTATGCTGAACTTCGACAGCCCCAAATCAGCCAGTCGATCCGCCCACGTGGTCCACTTTAACGCCGCCTTTTACACCGGGGCAAATGCAAGTGTTGCCCCAAGAGGACGCTAGAAGATAAACTTGGCGTGCCCGCACGGGTCTGATCCCAGAGCCACGATGGTGGATTCCGGCGGGTGCGGGAATGACGGGCCGAGTGCCGTACAGGTCTCAGACACTCTCTGAGGTCTATTGAATTCCCTCCAGGCCAGCTTGAAGGAGGCCCATTTCCATCATGAAGTTCGCCCTTTTTTTACTGGGTTCGTGGACCGAGCCGGAGACCAGCGCCCAGAGCCGCATCTTCGGTGAAATGCTGGAACAGATTGAATACGCCGAAGAGGTGGGCTTCGATTCGATCTGGATTGCGGAGCATCATTCCAGCCGGTACGGCATCTGTCCCTCCCTGATGCCGCTGCTAAGCCACATCGCCGCACGCACCAGGAAGATCCGAATCGGGGCCGGCGTCAGCGTCCTGCCTTTCCACAACCCCATTTTCCTGGCAGAAGAGAGCGCCATGCTGGATGTGCTGAGCAATGGCAGGCTGGACTTCGGAGTTGGACGCGGGTCGGCGGACTACGAGTACGGCAACTTCAATGTCGACTTTGATACCCGGGACGGGCGAACTCAAGAGGCCCTGGACATTATCCTGGGGCTGTGGACCCAGTCCGATTTCAGTTTTCAAGGGGAATTTTATCAGGTGAAAGACCTTACGATAGCTCCCTGGCCGGTGCAGCAGCCCCATCCCCCGGTGTACCTAGCCGTATCCCGCACCCCGGCCAGCGTGGACGTTGCCGTTTCACGTGACCTTCCCATCCTGACCAGCTTTTCTACCCCGGAGGCCGATAACCTGGGTCTGTTTTCCCTTTACACTGAACGCTGCACCGCCGCCGGAAAGGAACTTCCTATAGAAGAAATGCCCTATTTCCGGTTTGTGTACCTGGAGGAAGACGAACAGACAGCACGGGAATACCCCCGGCCGTCCCTGACCTGGGTACGGGACCTTGGCGGTTATCGTCGCAACTTGACCCACGGCGATGAAATCAATGTGGACCTGGACCACTGGCGCCGAACCCGGACCGTCGAACCGGCCAGCTATGAGTCGGAACTGGAGACCACTGCCTACTTCGGCACGCCGGAGCAATGTGTGCAGCGAATCACCAAGTTACGGGACGAACACGGCATCGGGTACTTTGGCGCCAGCATGTCCTTCGGCAGCATGGAGCACTCCAGGGTATTGCGCTCAATGGAGCTTTTCGCCAAGGAAGTGATGCCCAAGTTCCGGTCATAGGACTGCGTCACCGACTTTTACCAGCCCAGGCCCTCGGTGCCGGTCATGAAGATGGAGGTATCCGGGACAACTTGGGGATCATGCTCAAGTATCAGGATGACATTGAGGCGGGGCACACCGGGTCGCCGCGCGCCTTGCTGGCAAGTCCTCGCAACCGCGGCCACCGCAGTGGAAGGAGACGCATCTAATGGCCATTCCCGAGAAACCTCAAAAAGTAGCCGTCATCGGCGCGGGCATCCTGGGCGCCGCCATCGCCTGGCGCCTGGCCCATCGCGGCGTCCACGTCGCCCTCATCGACAAGGGCCAGCCTGGACATGGCGCGTCGAGCCACAGCTTTGCCTGGATCAATGCCGGGGCGAAAGAACCCATCGGGTATCACAACCTGAACCGCCGCTCCCTGGAGATGTGGCCCCGTTGCGCTGCCGGGATGGGCGATGATGGCGATCCGGACAGCGTCGGCCTCCGCTGGGGCGGAAAGGTTTCCTGGGAATCCGACCCGGTCGCCGCCGAAGGGTTGGTGGCCCGGGTGCGGCAGCTACAGTCCTGGGGCTACCCGACACGCCTGATCGACGCGGGCGAGCTTAAGCGCCTGGAACCGGGGCTGGACGTCGGCCCGGTGGCCGCCGCCGAGTACAGTCCCAACGAAGGCCAGGTGGAGCCGCAGATGGTGGTCGATGCCTGCCTGCGCCGCCTTCGCGAAATGGGTTGTGAGATTAATCCGGACACGGAAGTTTGTGGATTTGAGCAGGATGATGATGGCCGGATCCACGGCCTGGCAACCACCTCTGGCTTCAGGGATGCGGATGCAGTGGTCATCGCCGCGGGCACCGGGACCACCGGCCTGGCGGCCCTGGCTGGCATCAAAGTGCCCCAGGCGGAAAGTCCCGGGGTGGTGATACGGACGAACCCGATGCCGCCCCTGCTCCACAATGTGCCGGTGGTATACGCGCCGCCCCTGGGCGATGGCCGCCGGGAGATTCATCTGCGACAGTGCGCCGACGGTCGCCTGATGATCGGGGAAGGCGACCAGGAGAGTCTGGCCGAAGACGACACCCAGGCCCACGCCGACGACCTGCTGGTCCGGGCCAGCCGCTATCTGCCGGGACTCGCCGGTGCGCAGGCCGTTCCGGTGCCGGTGGGCTGGCGTCCCATGCCGCTGGACGGCTATCCGGTTATGGGGTTTGCGTCCGAGGGGCCCAACCTGTACGTTGCCCTCACCCACAGCGGCGTTACCCTGGCTCCGGCATTGAGCGAGTTGGCCGCCCAGGAAATCTGCGACGGGACGCCGGCGGACGCGGTGTTGGGGCCCTATCGTCCGCAAAGGTTCGCCGGTCTGACACCCGAGGAAATGGCGGCGGCCAACCACCCCCGCGCCGCCAAGCTCCATTAACCCTTGAAGTGATCCTGCTCAAGGTCGTGGACCCAAGCGGTGGTTGAGTCTTCAACGTGTGTTGCGGATCTTCCGCGGTCCATGGGCGGGCCGCAAGTGCCGCATATCCGGCCACCTGCTCTCCTACGGACCACCGGATCTGGAGGTTTGAACTCCGCGGAACGTCCGCCAAGGCGGGCACGGAGTCTTCATCGACAATCAGATGGTCCCCTGCCCGCCGAACTCCCGTCAAACTACAGGGCCCACTAGGCCGGAAAGATGCGCTGGTATATCCCAGGAGACCCGGTCTCATGCACCATGTGGGGCCGGATTTCGCTGTTCCAGACCGGGGTTACCAGGGTTCGCCAACCGTCCCAGGCGGGGCTTTCCGACACGGCCACGGATTCCATCTCGTGTACCGTCATGTACTTGGGTTGTCCCTCAACCGCCTCAAACCGGCGATTGCGAATGTAGCCGGGGACCTTGTAACACTCGGGCAGACGTTCCGTGTTGTAGGCGTCGTTGAACTTCGCTTCCAACTCCGGAGGCACCGACATCCGGCCCACCAGAAGCGCCGGGGACATGTCGCCCTCGGCGGTTTCCCGAGGCAACTCGTCAGGGAAAATCAGCCGGTAAAGGTTGCGAATGTAGTTCTGCCCCACCACGCTGGGGGACATTCGTTGGCTCCATTCCGTGGGGTTCTCGTGCTGGTGACGCCAGGCGTCGGAGTGGAAGGTCTCGGCCTGGTCCAGCTCGTAGCAGGCCAGGTACTTGGGGCCACCCTGATGCGCCTCGTACCGGGCCGCGCTCAACACGCCGGGAATGGATAGCCGCTCCGGCAGGTGCTCCTCGTTGTACCAGCGGTTGAACTCCTCCTCCACCTCGGGGGCAACATCGGTAAAGACCATCAACATTCCTCTACCCTTTGTCTCTGCCATCCTCGACCTCCAGAATCGATTTAACGGGGTCGCTCTTCGTGAGCATCAGTCCCGCCGGACCGTTGCTTATACGGCCCCCGGCCTGCTGGGCATGGTATAGTCAGCGGCGGATACGAGTCAACGAAGTGGCCAGGCAAGAGATGGAGGCCTGGCAGCCATATCATCGGTTGGAAAACGGCATCCGCCAAATCTCCGAAAGTCTGAGGGAGACGGTCATCAGTCCATCGGTGGAGCAACGCCATCCCGACAAACCAGTTTCAGGAGGCTACCATGCCCGATAATTTGGACCAAATCGTAGAATCCTCCGAGGCGGAGCGGCTGGCCACCGGGTTCGAGTTCACCGAAGGGCCCCTGTGGCACCCGGAAGGCCACTTGTTATTCGTGAACAACCGCATCAACGTCATCTATCGCCTGACGCCCGGCGGCGAACCCGAGGTCATACGGGAAAACAGCGGGGCCGCCAACGGCCTGACCTTCGACCTTGAGGGCAGGCTGATAATGTGCGAAGGGGACAACCGGCAGATGACCCGTTGGGAACCCGGCGGCTCCATCACCGTAATCGCCGACCGCTGGGAGGGCAAGCGGATACACCGGCCCAACGATGTGGTGTGCCGCTCCGATGGCAGCATCTACTTCACCAGCCCCGGCGGACGCCTGCCCCCGGAAGAGCGGGAAATCGACTTCCACGGCATCCACCGGATCGCCCCCGACGGCACAGTGACCGCCGTGGTCACCGACCTGGAATCGCCCAACGGCCTGGCCTTCTCTCCCGACGAGACCATTCTGTATGCCGACAATACCCGCCGCGACGACGAATGTGCGGCGGAGAAGGAACGGGGCGAGGTTTGTACCCACCAGTACATCCGGGCCTACGACGTGGCCCCGGACGGCTCGGTGAGCAACAGCCGCCTGTTCGCCAACATGCACTCGGCGGAGGACGGCGTCCCGGATGGGATGAAGGTTGATACCGAAGGGCGCGTGTACTGCACCGGCGCGGGGGGAGTCTGGGTCTTCGAGCCGGACGGTTCCCTGGTGGGGATAATCCGTCTGCCCGAGATTCCGGCCAACTGCGCCTGGGGCGACCCTGACTACCGCACCATGTACTTCACCGCCCGCAGCTCAGTCTACCGGCTTCGGATGAAGACCACCGGAATCAACCCCTGGCGGGGCGGCTGACCGGCCCTCTTGCAGGGGAGCCTGGCGGATGCAAAGGAGTAGCCATCTTATGGCAGGACGCGACCTGATTGGCTACGGCCCCAATCCGCCGGTGGTGGAATGGCCCAATGGCGCCCGGATTGCCGTATCGTTTGTCGTCAACTACGAGGAGGGGTCGGAAAATTCCATCCTGGATGGGGACCCTCATGGCGAGACGGTTGGCGAGTCGCCGTCGCCGGTAGCCAGGGGAGAGAGGGACCTGGCAAACGAGTCTTTCTTCGAGTATGGGAGCCGGGTCGGCGTCTGGCGCATCCTGGACCTGCTGGACGAGTATGGCGTAAACTCGACCTTCTTCGCCTGCGCCCTGGCACTGGAGCGCAACCCGGAAGTGGGGCCGGAGGTCGTCCGCCGGGGGCACGAGGTAATGGGCCACGGCAACCGCTGGGAAGAATACTACAAGATGGACCGGGAGGCTGAACGGCAGGCCATCCATGAGGCCGTGGCCTCCATCACCCGCACCACCGGGCAGCGGCCGCTGGGGTGGTACACGCGTTACGGACCCAGCGTGAACACCCGGGAACTGGTGGTGGCGGAAGGCGGGTTCGTCTACGACTGCAACGCCTACAACGACGACCTGCCCTATTACACTGAGGTCCACGGGAACCCATGGCTGGTGGTGCCCTACTCGTTGGAGGTCAACGACTACGGGTTCTGGCGCGGCCAGTTGTCCACGCCCAACGACTTCTTCGAGTCGGCGCGCAACTGTTTCGACACTCTCTACCGGGAGGGAGCGACCCACCCCAAGATGATGTCGGTGGGACTCCATTGCCGCATCATCGGCAAGCCGGCCCGGGCTGCGGCGCTGCGCCGGTTCCTGGAATATGTGAAGGGCAAGCCCGATGTTTGGCTGCCCCGGCGCATCGACATCGCCCGGTGGTGGCTGGACAATTACCCGGCCCAGTAAACGAGGACCAGTTTTGGTTGACCTGATTGCCCGGCCATACTCCTCTCCCTTCTGGTTGCGAATTCCCAAGACCATTAATTCAAAACGGTTGGACTAACAGGACAAATCGACAATTGGGGGAAAACAAAAAGCAGAAGCGAGGCAACGATTTAGACCAGGGAAGTAGAGTGTTACTCTGGGTCAATCGTGCGGGGAGGGGGGCGAGGATGAAACGGTACGAGGTCAGTGCATCCCAGTGGCGGCTGAATTTATCGCGGGTGAATGTATGGAAATGGACGGCGGCCAGGCCGCCTGAGCCATCAAGGTCAGCGTACCCTTTCGGAGGAAAGCAGATGGTGAGTTTAGAGGACATCGAACGCAGGCTTCGGGCCCTGGAAGATGTAGAGGAGATCAAGCGTCTCAAGGCCCGTTACTGCACCTACTGCGACGACAACTATGACGCCGACAAGATCGCCAGCCTGTTTGTCGAAGACGCGATTTGGGACGGCGGCATTCGGGGCAAAGCTGAAGGACGGGATGGAATCCGCAACTTCTTCGTCAACGCTTCGAAGAGGCTGCCCTTCGCCATTCACATGGTGATGAACCCCATCATCGAGGTTAATGGGGACGCTGCCACCGGCATCTGGTACCTGTTCCAAGCGTGCACCTACGCAGACGGCGACCGGGCGGTATGGGGATCGGCAAGGTACGACGAAGAGTACGTCAGGGTAAACGGCGTCTGGATGTTCAAACACCTGAAGCTAACGTCCCACTTCTGGACCCCCTTCAACGAAGGGTGGGTCAAGGCCCAATTCATGTAGGCATGGGGACCATGGGTCAGATGGACGGAATGGTCGCAATCGTCACCGGCGCCAGCCGAGGACTGGGGCAGGCCCTAAACTAAAGCCAAGGTGAAATGTGCATACGGATATAGGCAAAGGGGAGAGGTCAAACGGCGATGCCGGACGGTCCTCCAAGTGCGGATAGAAGAACTCCCCTGGGGCACCCCAGCCAATCCTCATCGCCCCATAAATGTACATCCCACCTTGGCTTTGGTTTAGTGCCGTTTCCAGATAGATTTGTAAGCATATGAGAAGGCAGTCATACTTGGGGATGATCTTTCTGTGAGGGAGTGCCCAGGCATGGCTGCCATCAAGTATAAAGTCAAACTGGCCGAGTCCGAACGCTCCCGTCTCAATGCTCCCGTCTCAATGAGGTTTCCCGCCGGGGCAAGCCGTCAGTCCGCGCCGTCAAGCGGGCGCTCGCGCTGCTCAGAGCTGACGAAGGACTTCGGGACCGTGAGATAGCTGATGTGCTTTTGATCAACGCCGCCACCGTTGCCAGAGCGCGGAAGCGGTACGTGGAGGAAGGGCTTGAGGCCGTCATCAATGACCGGCCGCGGCCGGGCCGGGAGCGCAAGCTGGACGGCAAGCAGGAAGCGCACCCGTATCCAGTACAGGGCAGGGTCTGATCGCCTTCGCGTGCAGCGCAGCGCCCGAAGGACACGCGCACTGGACACTCCAGTTGCTTGCCAGCAAGGTGGTGGAGTTGGAGTTTGCTGAGAGCATCTCCCGGGAGCGTCTCCCTGGAGACAGTGCGCCAGATACTCAAAAAAATGAACTCAAGCCCCCGTTCTGCAACGGGGCAGGCTCTGGAAGAAGAAAGAGTGGTGTATCCCCAGGGTGAGCGGGGAGTTCGTGGCGCGGATGGAGGAGGCGCTGGACTTGTACCACCAAGAGTACAACCCAGAGCGTCCGGTAGTGTGTTTCGACGAGACCTCCAGGCAATTGACCGGGGATGTGAGGCCGCCCATCAAGGCCGCCCCAGGACGGGTGGAACGCTATGACACTGAGTACCAGCGAAACGGGACCCGGAACCTGTTCATGGAACCTGTTCATGATCTGTGAGCCGAAGGGTGGATGGCGGCATGTCGAGGTGACCGGGCGCCGCACTGCCGTGGACTTCGCTCATCAAATGAAGTGGCTGGTGGACGGCGCATACCCTGACGCCGAAGTGATCGGGCTGGTCCTGGACAACCTGAACACCCACAAGCCCGGCTCGCTCTGCGAAGCGTTTGAGCCGTCCGAAGCCCGGCGCATCGCTAAACGGCTGGAGTTTCATTACACTCCCACTCATTACACTCCCACTCATGGAAGCTGGCTGAGATCGAGTTGAGCGTCTTCAGCAGACAGTGTCTGAACCGCCGGATCGGCGATGAAGTGCTGCTGCGGCAGGAGGTTGCCGCGCTCGAACGCGAGCGCAACGATGCTGGCGCCGTCATAGATTGGCGGTTCTCCACTCAGGACGCCCGCAGTAAACTCCACCATATCTATCCGACAAGACCAGCTTGAAACGGTACTAGCGCTAAGAGCCTATCCTAATAACCCGGCGGCTCTGAGAGCGATAAGGGCACAGGCGAAATGAAGGAAGGCGATGTAGTTGCCGGGAGACTTGTCCCAGCGGACCAAAATGCGCCGGAAGTGGTTCATCCAGCTGTGAGTGCGTTCCACCACCCAGCGGCGGGCTTTGAAGCCAGCTTCTTTTTTGATGGCCTGAGCCTCTTCGCCCCGGCTGCGGATGTGTGTCCCGCGTCAACTATATTTGCCGGTTGGCGTCAATTAGTTTTGCCGGTTCACCTCCTTGGCCTGGCCCCGTTGCTGGGCGGCGTTGGTGCGGTAGCTGGGGACGTCAAACTCCAGGATGACGGAGTGATGGACCACCCGGTCAATGGCCGCGGCGGTGGCCATGGGGTTGGCGAAGATGCGCTCCCACTCCGAGAAGACCAGGTTTGACGTGATGCCCAACGACCGGCGCTCGTAGCGTTCGGCGATCAGGGTGAAGAGGACCTCGGACTCCTCAGCGCCCTGGGGCAGGTAGCCTAGGTCGTCGAGGAGCAGGAAGTCGAAGTTGTCCAGCTTGCGCAGCCGTCGGGGCAGGTCCAGGTCGCGCTTGGCAGCCAGCAGTTCCTGCACCAGGCGGTAGGCCGGAGCGAAGAGGACGGAGTGGCCGGCTTCCACCAGACGGTGGCCCAGGGCGCACAGGGCGTGGGTCTTGCCGGTGCCGGGCAGTCCGAAGGCCAGCACGTTGACGCCACGATCCACGAAGCTGCCCTGGGCCAGGTGGTCCAGTTGCTGCCGCAGCGCCAGGGGGATCCGGTCATGCTCGAAGGTTTCCCAAGTCTTGCCCGAGGGCAGCCTGGACTCCCGGCGCAGCCGGTTGATGCGTCGGTGGCGGCGATCCTCAGCTTCCTGCTCCAGCACCTCCAGGAAAGTGGGCAGGGCGCCGCCGTGGCCGGCGGCGGTGAAACGGGTTACCGACTGGGCGCCCACCGTGGGCAGCTTGAATTGGCCGCACAGCTGGCCGATGCGGTCCTGTATCACGCTGGTGTCCGTCATGCGCACACCCCCGCCGCCGCCAGGCTGACCGTGAGCAGGCGGTCGTAGATTTTCAGGTCCGGCTTCCCAGACAGAGTCAGCGACGGGGCTTCGGGCGCCTTGGGCTGGGCCAGGTCCCGCACCTCCGCGTAGTCGAAGGCCTCGCCGGCCTCCAGCAGCAACGACAGGGCGCTGTCCACCGTGGCTTCCATGGTGGTCGCCGCCAGGTGCAGGATGCGCACGTACTCCACGTCGGCACGCTCACCGCGCCACTCCCGGAGCGCGTCGTAGGCGAGGCGGAAGTGCATGGTGGGAAACAGCTGCTCCCGGAAGCGGTAGCGGGCAAAGGCTCCCGGTTTGCGCACCAGGGAGCCGATGACGTGGCGGTAATTGACGTTGGCTTCACCCTCGCTACGCACCCGCTCCATCCGTTCCACCGGGTGGCCCTTGTAGTACACTTCCACCCAGTCGGCGTACAGCCGGATCTGCACCTCCTTCCCGATGAGACGAGAGGGCACGCTGTAGCCATGTCCCGCTACCTGGATGGTGCTCCACTTGCGCACCTTGGACTGGTAGTTGACGTATTCCGGCACCGGAGCTGGCGGCAGGGAGCGTAGGCAAGGCATCTCCTGCTCCAGCTTTCCCTGTACCAGACGATTGCGTCTCTCCACCATCTGCCGGACGAAGTCGGCGTAGTCGTCGGTAGTGTCGAAAGCGCGGCTGCCCCGCAGGATGAGGGCCTGATCAATGGCGTCCTTGAGCCGGTAGTGGGCCTGTTCGGCGACGCCGTTTTCATGACTCTGGCCGCGATTGATGCGGGTGGACCGGAGGCCGTAGTGCTCCAGCAGGGCGGCGTAATTGTCGTTAAGCGCCCGGCCGCGGCTGCGTTTCACCTCGTGGGTGGCCGCCGAGGTATTGTCGCTGCGCAGTATCTGGGGGACGCCGCCCAGGGTCCAGAGGGCGGCCTGCAATCCCTGCTGCAACGCCAGGAAGGTCTCACCGGCGGCGACCTCGGCGTAGCGCCATCCCGAGTGGCTGAGTATCAGCTGAAACAGCAGGTGGGGGTAGGACTGTCCGGCGATGGTCACCCTGAGTTCCCCGCAGTGGGTGAAGTCGAACTGGGCCTCCCGTCCCGGCGGATGCTCCTGGGGGAAGTACACCTCCCGCTCCGGACCGTGCAGCGCCCTCCAATCCTGTAATCGTCGTTGCAGCGTGCGCAGCTGGGATGCGCTGAACCGCCCGGGATGCTGCTCGGCCAGCCAGTCGATAATTGTCGTTGCCTTCAGCTTGCCAGTCGGATCATTCCCTAGCAGCGGCTCGATCTCATCCTCCCACACCCCGTCGAAGGGGTCGGGCCGGGTGCGCCACCGATGCTCCGGTTTCGCCTGCGACGGCAATGGGCCATTCTGCCACTTGCGCGCTGAACGCACGCTCATCCCAGCCTTGGCCGCTGCCGTTTCCTGTGTCTTGCCTTCCATACGTTTCTGCCTCAATAGTCTGACTTGTCGGTCCGTAATCAATCGGCGCCTCCGTACCGAATGATTACCCTTTATCGACCGGCAAAAATAGTCGTCGCTACCAGCAGGACTAATTGTCGTCTATCAGCCCACCTTTGAATCACGGCGGGAGACCAGCGGTAGGACAGCTTGGCCCGCTCCCGGGACATCACCGCGAAGAGGGGAGCGGAGCCTACGGAGAGCCGCAGCCTTTCCAGGTCGGTTATGGAGGTGACGATGGCGGCCCTGGCGCCGGGCACGGTATCCTCCACCTCCCGCTTCCACTTCCGGGTCAGGTGGGGCGGCAGCTCACGCCTCAAGCACATCAGAGAGAACGCTGCATCCCAAGCTCAAGACGAGCCTGACCAAGAATAGGTCGCACCAGGACCCTTCCTGCCTACTTTCTGCTGCCCACCCCGGTTTCCGGCTGTCCAAGGGGGCCAATGGCCACGGGACGGTATGGACCATCCCGAAGGCTTGGCGGAAGGGCAGCGCCACCTTCCTGTTGATGCTGGCCGAGCGGTGCATCCGCAGCGCCCCGGACAACCGGGTGGACCTGGCGCCGGTGCCGAGGAACGGCGCCACCGCCATAGCCGCGGAGCGCGAGGGCCGTGAGGGGCTGGGCATCGAGCAGCCGGGCGAATCCTGCGCAAACGCCAGGAGGAGCGTCGAGGAGGCCAGGAAGGCCCCTGCCGGATAGGAAAGCCCCTGCCGGATAGGACGTGCGTCTTGACCGACTGGGAGACGTGGTGAACCAGCCAATGGTGAACCATGCGACGGAAATAATATGGCTGGGAATGAAATTCCCGATGTTGACTGATGGCGGGGGCCCTCCGCGTCGGGGCCTTCGCGGGTCCCCTGGGTCCGGCGGCAGTTCCACAACGGGGTGGACCAGGTCGAGCAGTGCCTCGGGCTGCCGCCGATAGCCGCCGATATAGGAGAGGGAAACGATGGCCGACGTGAACCACGGAGACTGCCAGGATGAGTGCAACTGCTACGAAAGGGGGTTCGCCCATGGCTGGGACTCGGCGATGCGCCAGGCCCTGAGTTGGCGGCTGGGGAGCCATGCCGACGGCTGCCCATGCGAGCTGTGCACATACAGCCTGGACATCGTAGCCAACGCCCTGGAGGACCTGGCGAACGCCTTGAGGGTTGAGATGGAGAGTCGTCTACCGGCTCCGGCTCCGGCTCCGGCTCCAGAGCCGCCCGAGATGACCGTCGACACCGGCCAGGACTTCTAAGCCCCCTAGCCGGGGGCATGGAGGCCATGAATCGGGCCCTGCCCGACGGGCAGGAATCACCAGCCAGGAAGCCGCGCCAGAGACCTTTTGAGACAGACGGCATGGTGACCGCGGTCCAGATCGGGGTGAAACAATTTTACCCATCGTCGGTGAGGAATTCGTACTCATTTTCTATAACAACCACCCCCCCTGCACCCCCAAAGCCTGTTTTGATAATCTCTTAACACACATGCCACGAGGAACAGCACAGCGGATTTCGTGACACGCCCCAAAAAAATTCCTTTCTAACAGGTCCGTGCCTGAAATAGGCCCATATCCCTCACGGGAGACCCCTGTTAAAATTTTACCCAAGGTCCAAGCGTCAGGAAGGCCTCTATATATGTACCCCCTCAGACGATTGGCCGTGGCCGGGCCAACTCGTGTAATTGAGACTCCCCAAGGAGTACCGGGAACCGGGTGACCCTACCCACCTTGACAGGATAATCCACCGTGGGCAGACCACCGGATAGGGAGATGGAAGCGCACCGGAACTGGGGCTGGCCGACCCGGGAGGGTTAGGTATTACGGTCTGCCCGATTGATGGCCTGGGCGCCAAAATGCTCCGGGTATGCCCAGCTCCCACGACGCATATCAGACGGCTCCCCTCTCTCCGAAAAAGCCGGTTTACGCGGTAAGCCGTTCCCGTGATGGCAGGCAGGTCCTCTTCGTCGGTGACATGGCCATATTCTTTTGCCCCGTCCCCCGGGACCGGGGGACGGGACGGCAACACGGGTCGAAGGCTCTCCGAAGCGGCGGAGAGATCCCGGGCTGGGCGGCGCCTCTGGGGATGCGATAATACGTCCCTCATGCCGTGCCTACAGCCGGCCATCCAGCCCTTCCAGCGCCACCCCAACTGCCCCGGCATAGCTGCGGCGTTGGTGACCGGGCAGCAACTGCGGGGTGTGCCTGGGGCATTTCCCGGTGTTGTCCCTGGCTGCTCGTCTTAGATGCTTGAAGCGCAGGGTCTACCCCAGAGGCGAGCCCTCCTGCAAGGGCCGGAATGTGGGCTCAGGGCACCGGGGCGGGAACCGGAAACGCCGGTTGAACCGGCGCAGGAACCGTTTCAACCCGGCTTTGGCCTCCTCCATGGTGGCCGCCCCGGCCAGCCGTAGTTCCGTCGCCAGCCGGTCCTGGAAGGTTCCCGCAGTCCGCTCCCCTCGCCCCTTTGCCTGGGGTGACCGGGCAAATATCAGTCGGATTCCCAGACTCTCCATGTCGCCGATTCCGCCATGATGACGGCCGATGATGTTCTCACCCAGGGCCAGCCTCTTCCCCCAGGAGGCTTCGTCCAGGAGATCAACGGTCATCCGGCAGGTGGAGTGGAGAGCAGAGCAACCCGGCGGCAAACGGCCAGTGGGAGACCACGCCGGCCGGAGCCTGGCGGATCGGATTTGGCAGGCCCTGCACCGCAATGCGGAGGGTGGGTAAGCTCCCGACCTGTCTCTGATGGCTCCAGTTTGGGCAGGAACGGCCATGTTATGCCGATTATGGCCTCCGGGGCCTTCAACCTCCAAAAATAGCCCATTTGGGCCTATGGCGATGCTGCATCATCGGATTGCGAGGCGCCATGACGGGGAATGGCAAGAACGTCAACCACCGGAACAGCCGGAACCCCGGGTAACGCCCCAGGCCATCCAAGGCGGGACGGATGGCGGTCAGGGAGGTCGGCGGCCCATTCCACCGTGGGCGGGCTGCCAAGTTCCCGCTGCTGGCAGCGGCGGTTCCTGCGGCCCTGGGTTCGCCGGTGCGGTTGCTGGACACCGGCCCTTTGGGGCACCGGTTTGGGATTGTCATCACGCCGGCCACGATCATCCGGACCGATGGACGGAGCTGAACCGCCCCGCATCGGACGAATCGGCCCACCGAGCCGATGCAGGGCCGGCGTCCAGCTTGGGCCTCTGGCCGCCCGCGGGAACAATGTCCCATTCTCAGGCCCTCGAAGCCGGCGGCAGCGCTGTGGTATGCACCTGCCGCCGGACGCCGAAACGGCGGTCCGTGATCGTGTCACGGACCGCCGCATAATCGGGGGCGTAGCCGGGATGGCAGTCCCTACCACACCAACAACAACTTTGGAGTAAGCAAGATGGCGCCACCAGACAATGACAGTCATTTCCCCTACCGTTTAACACCTCCGGCTCTCATCAACCCCGGCATTCCCAGCCCCCCGGATGAAGAAGGCCGCGTCCCCTATTACGAGGACACGGGCTGCCCGTTCAGCCCATCATGCCTGTCGTGCGCCCTGCCCAAGTGCGTCCTGGACATGACCCCCAGCGAGGTTGCCCAGCTGCGGCGAGTCCGCAGCCGCGGCAACCGCCCCCCCACGGCAACGGAAACCGCCGTAGAAGCCCTGATCGCCCAGGGGGATACCTTGGACGATGCCATCGGACGGATCGCGGCCCAGGAGGGCGTCACCAAGCATGCCGTTTACGCCCGGATTGCCCGCAAGTCCACCAAACCAGTCCGCACTGGCAAGAAACTCAGCCCCCCAGAAACTGTCCGCGCCCTCCAGGACCTGATGGCCACCGGGATGACGCGCTCGGTGGCCATTCGCCGTCTGGCGTCCGCAGACGGCGTTTCCACCCACACCATAAACCAGCGCATCCGGACAGCGCGGGCAGATTCACCTGAGGAGAACTCACCAGGAGAACCCTGACATTGTATGGCCCGCCGACCGGCGGTGGCCGGCAAGACCCCCACAGGACATACCCCCGATCCGCCCGCGTGGTCCACTTCAGCGCCGCCTTTGACACCAGGGTCGGGAGCCTCTGCCGCGCAGGGGTTGATGCATTGTCCCGACCGCCAACACGAACTGTCCTCCACCTGTACCTGACCAGGAGGGACGCTAACCCTGGCACTGCCGCCGGGAAACGGAACGCCGCAGAACCCGGCAGAACCCCGCATCAGCGCGGGGTTTAAGCCCAGGCGCCTTCCCAGGTCCGTCCTTCCTGGACCTTTCCGTTGCTCCCGGGGGCTGCTTCCCGGCAATGCTGTCAACCCATGATTGTGTCACTCTTTGCTAACAGTTCCATGTTCAAACAACCGCGAGATGAGCGACTGGGGGGTCACGAACTGCAAAACCTGGCGCCGGCCGCATTTATGCTATCAACACAGCGACATGCGGTTGTGCCCTACCGGACATTCGACCCAATCCGGCATCGCCGCTCAGCAGTTACCGAGGGAGGTCACGAATGATTACGCCAGGAATGTACCCGTTCAGCGACCTGTGCTACCTGTTCCCAAAAATGACCCCGGAGGAAAAGGGCGCACTGGGTGAGAGTATTGGAACAGTGGGTCTGCGCGATCGCATAGCGGTTTACCAAAAGCAGATCGTCGACGGCCGTCACCGATACGAGGCAGGCAGCGAGATTGGCTTCGAGTTTGAAGAGCGGCACTTCGTCCATTTGCCGGAAGACACCGATCCGGTCCGGTTCGTTTTGGATAAAAATGTGGTGCGCAGGCACCTTACCACCGGTCAACGGGCATACATCGCCCACCAGCTGTCCCGGCTCTCCACCCATGGCGGGGACCGCCGCAGCCCGGATCAAGCCGAAAAAATGCGTGTTGGTCCCGGAGACGGCGGTTTCACTCAGGCCGATGCGGCGAGGCTGCTGGGCGTCTCGGAACGTACGGTCAGCCAGGCCGCCCGGGTCTTCAAAGAGGGCGGGACAACCCCGCCGGAACTCCGGGAGGCCGTCGAGACGGACTTGGTCTCGGTCAGTGATGCCGCCCGGGTTGCCGGCAAGCCGGCGAACATCCTGAGACGCGCCCTGCAAGCCGTTCAGGAAGGCACGGCCAAGACCCTGACCTCGGCCGTCCATGTCATTTTGCAGGAAGATGACTCCATCCTGGTCCCCCCGTCCGTTACACCTGGTCCCCCCGTCCGGTTGTATCCGACCATAGTGGTAGACCCTCCATGGCCGGCGGGGCCATTCGTCCCGGAGGAGGTTTCGGACCGGGAGAACGGTCGCCAGCCCATGACCATTGACCAAATCGGCCGGATGGACCTTCCCCTGACCGATGACGGCTTCGTGTTCCTATGGACCCCTCAGGACCGCATGCCGGACGCGTTCGGGATAATCCGCCGGTGGGGACTGGACTACCGGTTCACCCTGGTCTGGAGGAAACCAGGCGGTATCCGTCCCCCGAATTCCTGCCGGTTCGACATCGAGTTCGTCGTGGTTGGGTCCCGGGGCAACCCCCAGTTCCCCGACAATTCTCCCATCATCAGCTCCACCTTTGCCGCGAATTGTCCCGACCCCCTGGCTCCGCATAGCGCCAAGCCGCAGGTGTTCTACGATATCTTCTCCGGGGTTACCGCCAAACCCAGGCTGGAACTGCCGGAGGGCGGGACCAGGCACTTCCGGGATTAGCGATCCTCCACCCTCCGCAGAGGCGGGGCAGGGCCGCGTCTGCGGGTTTGAGGGATGGGCGGGCCTCAAGCCCGGTTGTCCTGTGAGGCAGCAGACAACGGGCAGCGCGATGGGGAGCGGGACCCTGACCCCGGGGCATCAACGGAAGACGGGCATGAACTGTAACCATGCGGGCCCCCACGATGGCCTTCCCGGGCTTTGACGCCTGAGACAAAATCGTTTTTCGGTTGTGGGTTGTTGGCCGGACACGCCCTGGTTCAGTGGCCGGGCTGGCGCGGCAAATCTCTCCCCAACCATGCTCCCCGCTGCCGCCGCCATCATCGGAACAGGGACACCGGCGCCGGGGGAGCTTGAGGACACCCCAACCCAACCGGACCCAAGTTCCTCTGCTGGAAGGAGACGAACCGGGGCGCCACCCTGGCCGTCCGAGGTTCCGCCCGCCGCTCCATCAACACCCCCATCAACCGCATCAAACTTCAGGGCCAACGAGCTTGCTTGAGCCGTAAATAAGCGGTCTCAATCCGGCACCCGGGCGATGTCCCGCGTGCTGCCGCCCGGGGCACACGGGAAAGCGCGGGGCGGCCCCGTTTTCCAGGATGGCGGCCTTGCGCTTGTGTTCAAACACGGCCAGAGGCATGGGGACTTCGCCCCGTTCCACCACGACCCCGTCCAATTGGGTCCCCACCGATTTTCCGACTATCCCGGGATCCTCCATGAAGGCACGGCCGGCACGGTGATCATCGGTTGGGGCGGCGCCCCACCCCAGGCCGCTCATCAACCCATGCAACCGCATGAATCCGACCCCAAACCTGGACCGGGAGCGACGGCTGGACATGGCTGCCCGCCTTGTCTGGGTCGAAAAGGCGGGCGCAGGGCTGCGGCGTCCCGGGAGCATCCGAAGCCCTCTCGGACCGGTTCCCATCGGCAACCTACATCTTATTTCTGGAGAACGACCCTTGCAACGAAAAAATGCCAACCCCGGCGGACCGGACGACCGCCTCAGATGCGGCGGGTTGCTCGAGTTCGCCAGAGACCAATTCGGCGCCTATTCCAACTGCCGCAGATGCGGCCACCACATGTATCCCCAAGAGCCCTAGGGCGCGGCGAACCTTCCCCGGCAGGAAGCCCCCGGGGAAGCCGCCCCCGGACCTGGAGCCCGTTGGTATTCAATTACCCAACGCTGTCAGGGAAAATACCGGGAACGGTTGGAGATCATCCAACGTGAGCGTTTAACTGTCGCGCAAGCCGCGCTCCGGTTCGGCATTTCCACCCGCACCATATACCGGATCCTCGACGGGTGGCGGCCGCGGCCCAAGGGATCGTGAACGCCGGGATTCAGGGGAACCCGCCCAGGCACCTGGGCGGGACCCCGAAACAAACCCCTGCCGGTGTTAACGCCGGCCCAATTCTGCCCCGCCGTTGCTCCGTCCGGCGGCATGTTTTTACTCGGCCATGGACGGAAACTCCGACGGCCCGGTTGAAAAAACATGCGGCGAAGTCATCCGAACCTGGCCGATGCGAAACTTCAAAACGCCGGCTGTCCACCATGGGTGACAATAGCCTCATCTCAATAGCGAGGTCAGACCCGCATGGACCCACAACCCGAACACTCCACCAGCGACCTGGCGCGGCTGCTTCCCGGGATGTCCAGGTATGACTTCAATCGCCTGGCAAAAAGCATCGAAGAATACCGGCTGATCGAACCCATCGCCGCCCGGCCCGGTGAGGTCATCGACGGACGGCACCGGCACTGACCCTGTGGCAAGGCCGGCGTGGAACCCCGTTACAACTTCCTTGCCTACGATACGGACCCGTAAAGCACATCCCGGCCTAGGACGTGATACGGCGACACCTTGATGACGACACCTTGATGAAAGGAAGAGGCCAACAATAGCCTGCCGGCTGTCCTCGTCCACGGGCCACGGCCAGCCAACAACGGACACCAAGGGATGGGATGGAAAAGGTGCGAAATGCTTCATTCTTCGAAGGTTTTGAGGCGGCTGATTGCCGCCAAGCTGTTGGGGATAAGCGGCGGGTTGGTTGCCCATGCCGGCAGGGTGGGTTGCGAAGACGGCCCGGCGGTCCCCGGACTAAGACAGGAAGTTGAGCAGAGGCAGGTGAAGATCAGCGATGCCCCCAAATTCATCGACCAGCCGGCGGAGGTCCAGCAGAGGGCGGTGGCACGGACGCTCCGTGGCGAGTCTGGAATCACTGCCCAGGATGTCCGTTAGATCCAAGACGAAACGCCCCGGCCGTAGGACGCTGCATCCCAAGATTCCGCCCGGTCCAGCGCTGCCGGCCAGACCATCACTCTGCCCCTCCCGCCGGTGGCCGGCCTGCACCGGCTGGTTGAACCGGGCAGCGTGGACATCATGATCACCAACCCGCATCGCGGCTTCCGGTCCCTCCCGTCAATCCCCGCGCTGGCCGCCTTTGCGGACCACGCCCTCAAACCTACTGGAGCAATCGCGGTGACTTCCGGGATATGCAACCTGGCCCAGGTTTTCGAGTTGTTGATGCTCCAAGGCTTGGAGTGGGTCGCCGAGTTGAACTACCCGTACGGCAACCGGGGTGACCTGCTGGGCCCGCCGGACCCGGTCCAACCGACCCGCAACCTCAGCCTGAACTTCGGAAACCGCTTTTCAGGCCGAACGGCGCCGACGGCGTCATACAGGAGCCGTCCCCCGGACGAAACCGCCCAAACCTCGGCCACCAACCTCCGGCGATACGACGCGGGCAACGCTTTGATTGCCGAGCGTTGCTGCAGTCCCAGGTAGGTGGTGTGCAACCCGCTTCTCCTGGGCAGGGCCGCCAGCTTTGGCGGCCAGGCAGCACAGTTGTGTCTTCATCGGCGCTGACCAACGCCCGTCCTCCATTGAGATTGTCTGAGCCCGGCTGGTTAAGGAAGGGGGCAGCAGTCCGGCCGGGGTCCTGCTCTTGCTGCGGGAACCTTGACGGTTGCGATGGCCCGGAACCCGGGGTTGGTCCGCGTAGACCCGCGACGCGCGGGATCCCAACTGCGCTTCGGCACACCCAAGGAAGCAGAAGGAAGGAGCCGGCGGTGTGGAGGAGACGTAGGTGAAGCAGTTGCGGAGAGGCTGATGGCGGGGTCCGCGCCGGTACATCGACTTGTCAGGCATGGTCAACAATCCAGCGGATACTGGGGAACCACCGAAACCAGGCTGGGTCGACTGGGATTGCGGATTTGGCCAAGGGGATCGCCATTTCCGGGTGCATTCCGGTGTGGCCGTGGGGAAAGCCGATAAATTCACCTGGGTGGTGAGCCAAATCACCGGGAATTACGTGGTATATAAAGTGGTATATAATTATCCGGGTTAGTCTCAATAACTCCTGTTTTACGCTCAATTAACTAACTAATCTGGCGGAGGGAGTGGGATTCGAACCCACGATCCCGCGTTAACAGGATAAGCGCTTAGCAGGCGCCCGCACTAGACCACTATGCGATCCCTCCGGATAAGTGGGATGCAAATATATCAGAACGGCCGCCGGCCTACAACAGGGTCTATGGTAACTGTTCAGGGTTGAGGGGAGCTGAGTGGCGGGTTATGGGGTTAAGTATACGTTGGGGGATGGGGGTTGGGTTACGTTGGGGGATTCATCCCCCAAACCCCCTGAAAATTGTACGGGGGTTAATTGCACGGGGGTTAGTTACGGCGGTTAGTTGAAGAACAGCAGCCGGGCGGCGTTCAGCAGGACGGCGCCGTAGACGCCCACGAGCAGGTCGTCGGCCATGATTCCCAATCCGCCGTGCCAGGCTTCCACCCGGCGGGCGGGCCAGGGTTTGAGGATGTCGAGGATGCGGAAGACCAGGAAGGCCGCGGCCAGCCAGGGCAGTTCCTTGGGCAGGAACAGGCAGGTCATCCATAAGCCCACGAATTCGTCCCAAACCGCGGCTGAAGGGTCTGGGTCGTCCGCGGTGGACAGGGTCCCGGTGGCCCAGATTCCGGCCAGGAACCCGAGGGCGATCATCAGGAACAGGGCGATGTCCGAGCCTTGGACAGGCAGCGCCCAGTAGACGGCCAGCGCCACCAGGCTGCCGGCGGTGCCGGGGGCCACCGGGGATAAGCCGGAGCCGAAACCGGAACCGACCAACCGGCCCAGGCGATGCAACAATTGTTGCAATACGGCGTTGACCGTGGGAGGCTTAATCAAGGGGGTTTGTGCAAGGCGGTTTGGTCGACGTGGTTTGGTCAATGGTTTGGTCAACGTGGTTTGGTCAATGAGGCGGGGTCAGCCGTAGCCCAGACGGTGCAGGGCGTCTTCGTCCATCCCCAGGTAGTGCCCCACCTCGTGCCAGAGGGTAACCCGGATTTCCTGCATCGCTTCTTCCGGCGTGGCGCAGTGTTCAAGAATCGGCCGGCGGAACAGGATGATGCGGTCGGGCAGTTGGGGGCCGGTGCCTTCCCGCTCGGTAAGAGGGATGCCGGTGTAGAGGCCGAACAGGGAGCCGGGTGATTCCAGCAGAGCCAGGTCGTCGGCGCTGGGCCAGTCTTCGACGGATATGTCGACGTTGTCCAGGCAACGGCGGATGTGCTGCGGCAGTCCCCGGTAAGCCAGCCGCACCAGTTTGACGAATTCCCTTTCGGAAATAACCACCAACCCGGGTTACTTGCCAATCAAGGACAGGAGCGCCGCGCCGGTGGCGGCGGGCGCCCGGCGCATCCACTTGAAGATGTTGCCAAACTCGCGGCGGTCCCAGATAACCAGGAACTGCGCTGCGATGAACACCGAGCTGTAAGTCCCCACGATCACGCCGATGGCTACGACCAGCAGCAGACCGCGGATGCTGGGACCGCCAATGAGCAGCATGGACAGCAGCACCAGGAGGGTGGTGAAGCTGGTGTTGAGGGAACGTCCGATGGTTTCGACAATGCTCAGGTTCACCAGGGAGTCGAAGGCCCGCTCCGGGTGCCGGATAATGTTTTCCCGGATGCGGTCGAACACGACGATGGTGTCGTTGACGCTGTATCCGGCAACGGTGAGGATGCCGATGATGAAGGTGGAATTGACCTCCAGGTCAATCACCCGTCCGAGAATCGAGAAGATGCCCAGGACGATGAGCGTGTCGTGGGCCAGGGCGATAATGGCGCTGATGCCGTAACGGTAAGCCCGGGGCGCCCGCCGGAACGCATACCAGATGTACAGCAGGATGAACACGGATGCGGCCAGCAACGCCAGGAAGGTGTTGCGCACCGTCTCCTGGGCGATAATGGGAGATATGGAGTCGAAAACGATGGCCTTGATGGAGCCCACGTTGTCTTCCAGGTCGTCCTGAACCCTCTGGCGTTCCGACACGCCGCCGCTCTCGGCATCTGCCAATACCTTGGTGCGGATGAGCGCCGAGCGGCTGCCGGTGCTCTGGATTAACGCTTCGGGGTGGCCCAGGCGGGTCATGCGGCGCTGGATTTCGCCCTGGGTCACCGGGTCGTGGAAGGTTACGTCCATCACCGAGCCGCTGGTGAAGTCAATCCCCGGGTTGAGGCCGGAGTTCAGGGTAGACCAGCCGGGCGGAATTATCATCGAGACCAGCCCGGGCAGAATTATCAGCGCGGAAATGAGGAAGTACCAGCCGCGCTTTCCCACAATGTTCAACATGACTAGCGGCCCCCTTGCGCGGCTTGAGGTCGTCCCGGCGTGGTTGTCTGACGCTGGAGTTTCTCCGGTGAAAACAGGCTGATGCGCCGGGACAGCCCGGCCCAGGCCATTAGTTGCAGCACGTTGCGGCTCAGCACGACGGCGGTGAACATACTGACCAGCACGCCGATGAGCAGGCTCAGAGCGAACCCGTTAATTAACCCGCCGCCCAACCGGCTGCCGAACCAGAGGAGGACGCCGCAAGTTATCAGGGTGGAAACGTTGCCGTCCCGAATGGCCGGCCAGGCCCGGTTGAACCCGACTTCCATTGAGGAGGCCAGGGTGCGGCCTACCCGGATTTCTTCTTTCATACGCTCGAAAATCAGGATGTTGGCGTCAACGGCTAAGCCGATGGACAGGATGAAGCCGCCGATGTGGGGCAGAGTCAGCGTGACCGGAATCATCTTGAATATGGCCAGCACGACTATGGAATAAAACACCAGGGCCGCCGCCGCCACCAGTCCGGCCATGCGGTAGTAGGCCAGCATGAACACCATGACCAGGCCCAGGCCGATGAGTCCGGCCATCAGGCTTTTTTCCAGTGATTCCGACCCCAGCAGGGCATCCACTTCCCTTTCCTGGATCAGCTCCAGCGGCACGGGCAGGCGTCCCGACTCCAGTTGAATGGACAGGGTGCGGGCTTCGTCCCGGTCGAAGCTGCCGGTAATTTGGCTGCGTCCGTCGCGAATCCAGGCACGGGCCACCGGCGCGATCAGAAGCTCGTCATCCAGAAAAACGGCAATGCGCTTGGTGGGGTCGCCAACGATGCGCCGGGTCAATTCGCCGAAAATCTCGGCGCCCCGGTCGTTGAACTGGATGTTCACCGTCCATTCGCCGGTCTGCTGGGCCGTGGAGGCGTAAGCGTCCACCAAATCGTCGCCGGTAAGACCCAGGTCAGCGTCGGTGAACTGGACGCAGGTGGCGTCGGTGCAGGCGCGTTCCCGGAACTCCAGCAGGGCCGTCTCACCGATAAGGGACTTGGCGGCCTCGATGCCTCCGGTCGTCCGGTAGCTTTCAATGACGCCGATTTCGATGGCCAGCGCGTTTTCCAGGTCATTCCGCTGGGCGCGGTCAAGGGATACCGGAATCCTTATCCGGTAGCCCCGGTCGCCCATCGGCGTGACGGTGTAGTCTATGAACTCCATGTCCCGGAGCAGGCCGGTTATGTCCTGCAGGTCGGCGGGTTCTGCGAACTCGACTTCCGTGACAGAACCGCCGGCGCCCGGCAGTTGGACGATGATGCGGTCGTCGCCGAACTGCTGCACGATGGGTTCTTCAGTGCCGAAAAGGTTGACGCGGCGGGAAATGATGCTGATGACCCCCTCCATGTCGTCGGCGTCCGGGGGAGGCGTGTCAATGACCCGGAATTGCTCCATAACCCCAAGGCTGTCTTCCAGCTCCGCCCGCAATTCCTGGCGAGTTGGGTCATCCAACAGGGGTGTCTTGACCTCCAGCATCGTCGGGTTGACCAGCCGGGTCTCAACGTCGGTAATACCTGCGTCAGCCAAGTATTCGTTCACCGTTTCGTCGGCGGAAATCAGGTCAATTGTTTCGGGAAAGGCGGCACGTAGCTTGGTGCCCACGTCGGCCTGGTAGACCAGGTGGGCGCCTCCCCGCAAGTCGAGGCCCAGCTTCAGACCCAACGGGCCGGTGCCGCCGCGCCGCACTTCCGGGAAGCCTGGGATGTCTATGTTGATTTCCGAGAAGGCCAGCGACGCAATGGAAAGGCCCATAATGGCCAGAATGAGAATCGTCAGCCGGATGCTGCGTCCCCGCATGAATTACTCCTGGTTGCCTGGATTGCCGGACCTGAGATCATCCGGGCGGTCATCAATGAGCGCCGCCGCCAAGTCCAGGGCTTCCTGCCGGTCGGCGATTTCGCCGGCGGCGTGGGCTTCGTTAATTCGTTCGATCATTTCGCCGATAACCGGGCCGGGTTCCAGCGCGAACTCGCGCATCAGATCGTGGCCCGTAATCAGGCGGACGGGTCGCTCCGCCGAGGGCTGCTCGGCGGAGGTTTGCATAATGTGCGTCATAATTTTAGCATGGCGCGCCCAGTCGTCGTGTGTAACTTCGGGGCCTTTTGCGGCCAAATAATCGGCCATAGCCAGGTAAAGGGTGTCAATTGCCACGTCGCCAAGGTCGCGGAAGTAGCGGTAAACGGCCCGGCGGGTGGGCAAGTCGGCGCCCTGTTGCATGGTGGCGGGGCGGAGGTGTTGTTCCACCATCTTGGACACCATCGCGATTCCGCGGGAGCTGAGCCGCAGCTGCCCCAAGCGGTGTTCGACCATTTCGGCTCCCAGTTCGGAGTGCCCCAGAAACCGGGTGCGGCCGGTGGCGTCCTTAGCCTTGGTCTGGGGCTTGGCGATGTCGTGGAGCAACGCGGTTAACTTGAGGATCGTGCGGCGGGTGTGGCCGTCGCTGACCGTTTCGGCGAAGCGCCGCTCTTGCTCCGGCGTCCACGGGACCAGCGAGTAAATAGCCGAGTTCTGGTGCCCCTTGGTCACCAGTTCGGCAGTCTCCACGGCATGGATGGAATGCCCCCAGACGTCCCAGTAATGGACCCTCGGCTGGTCCACACCCTTGGTGATGGCTAGCTCAGGGATAATCCGGCAAAGCAGGTCCAGACGGTCCAGCACTTCCAGGGCAGCGCGGGATCTGTCGCCGGAAAGAATTGCCAGCAGTTCGTCACGGACCCGTTCCGGGGACACGCCCTCGATGCGGTGGGCGTGGCGGCGGATGGATCGGGCGGTGTCCGGCTCCAGCCGGAAGTTGAGGCCCACAGCCAGGCGGACGGCCCGCAGCAAGCGGCAGGGGTCATCGGCGAACACGCCGTCGCCGGTGGCCCGCACCTGCTTCCTGGCCAGGTCCGCGATGCCGCCGGTTGGGTCTATGACCCGTTCGGCCCAATGCTCGGCGCGCCACTCGGACACGGGCAGCGCCAGCGCGTTCATCGTAAAGTCCCGCCGCCGCAACTCCTGTTCGATGCCGTGGGTAAACCCGGTGACATCGACATGAAACTGCCCCCGTGTTTCATCGGGAATCACGATGCGGCCGGTGTCATGGGCCGGGCCGATGGGAACCCACACGCCGGACAGATGCCGAGCCAAGGCTAGGCCCGTGTCCTCCGCGCTGCCGGCCACGGCCAAATCCACATCATCGCAGGGGCGGGCAAGGAGCGAGTCCCGCAGATACCCGCCGACCAGAAACGCCGACTCCCGACCGTCTTGAAAGAAAGCCGCCAGCCGGGCCAGAAGTTCCGGGCGCTCGTCTGAAGGGTGCAACGCAGGGGGGATCAAAGATTGGCTCAATGTATGAATTCTGCGGGAAGACCGGCCACGGTAGCCGCCGGCGCACCTAGGTTGCCGGGGCCGGTCAATTGACCGGCACGGTGAGGAAACGACGAGGTGGACCGCAATGTCATTATTGGCCTGGGTCCGAATTTTCTGATTTTTCAGACGTGGCGGTGGTTTCCGCCGGGGCGTCCGGCGATTCGTCGTCGTTATCCCCATCGTCCTGATCCGAGGGTTGGTAGCCAATCTTGCGAAGGCTGTCCTGGGACACCAGCCGGTCAATGTAGAGGATACCGTTGAGGTGGTCGGTCTCATGCTCCAACGCCTGGGCCAGCAGACCCTCGGCCCGGATGCGGACAACCTTGCCGCTCAGGTCCAGCGCACGGGCCCGGACCCGCTCGGAACGCTTTACGGTGCCCCGGTAGCCGGGGATACTCAGGCAGCCTTCCTCGATTTCCCGCTCGCCTTCCCGCCGGACAATCTCGGGGTTGATTAGCACCAGGGGTTCGTCCCAGTCCGGCAGTTGGATAACCGCCACTTTTTGCAGCGACCCAACCTGGTTGGCGGCCAAACCCACGCCGTTTTCGGCGTGCATGGTCTCAACCATGTCCTCGGTATACTTCCGCATATTGGCCGGAATTTTGCCGATTTTCTTGGCTTTTTCGCGCAGGACGGCGTCCGGCACGAACCGCATAGTCAAAAGGGACACGTACACTAGCCTCTCGAAAAGGAGTTGCAACTCAACATTGATTATAGCCAGCGGGTTTTGCGGGTGTAAAGCCGGGGCTTCCCGTAACCCAGGGCATTGCCCACAGATTCGACGTTGAATCCGCCGGCCCGATGGCATTGGCAACGGCTTTGGGATGGTACAACTTTGGGATGGTACAATCGGAGGTTGTTCTAAACCACCCTTACCGGGTCCACGTCCACCGTCCAGGATGGGGACAGAGTTGCGCCTTCCAGGAACCGGTGCAGGTTGCGGCCCCGCAGGGTGAGATGCCAGCGGTATTGTCCCCGCACTCGCTGAGGGATTCCAGGAGCAGGCCCGACAATCTCCACGTCGGCCAACCCCTGGACTGCAACCATTTGCCGGAAAAGCCTGGCCGTGGCCAAAGCCTGACGCTGGCAAACGCCGGCGCTGGTGTCGTGGCAGACCAGGTGGACCAGCCGGTTGAACGGCGGGTTGCCCTGCTCGCGGCGCGCGGCGATCTCCTGCTGGTAAAGCTGAGAATAGTCCTGGTTAGCCGCAGCGGTTATGGCGTAGTGGCCGGGGCTGTAGGTCTGGATGATAACCCGCCCGGGAACCGAGCCGCGGCCCGCCCGGCCCGCCACCTGGCATAACAGCCCGAACGCTCTCTCTCCGGACCGGAAGTCCGGCAGGTTGATGCCAACGTCGGCCAAGACCACGCCCACCAGGGTAACGTTGGGCACGTCCAGCCCCTTGGCCACCATCTGGGTGCCCACCAGCACCTGGGTCTCGCCCGACGCCAACCGCCGCATCATCTCCTCCGGGCCGTCCCCACCCCGGGACGCGTCCATGTCCCAACGCTCAATTTTAGCGCCGGGGAGGACCCGGGAGACTTCTTGCTCCACGCGCTGAGTGCCGATGCCCAACTGCCGGATGCGGCTGCCCCCACACTGCCGGCAGTTCCTGGGCATCCGGCGTCGCCGGTTGCACTGGTGGCACAGCAGCGGCCCGGCCGGGCCGCTGCCGGAACTGTCCCCAGAATGATAGGTCAGCGAGACCGCGCAGCCGGAGCAGGTCACGACGTAACCACAGTCGCGGCACTGGACGAAAGGCGCGCTACCCCGCCGGTTCAGAAACAGGATGGCCTGCTGACCCCGGCTGACGCAATCTTTCAGCGCCTGTTCCAGGACGCGGCTGAAGATGCTCCGGTTCCCCTGCCGCAGCTCTTCCCGCATATCGCATATCTCGGTCCTGGCCAGCGGCAGGGGGCGGGCATCGCCGTCCGGGTTGATTCGGTGGGGAAGCTGCAACAGTCCATACCGTCCCTGCTCGGCCAAAAAATAAGACTCAACGTCCGGCGTCGCACTGCCGAGAACCACCACCGAGCCGGACATGCGTCCCAATTCCAGGGCCGTGGTCCGGGTGTGGTACCGGGGTTGACCCTCTTGCTGCTTGAAGGTTGCCTCGTGCTCCTCGTCAATAACTACCAACCCCAGGTTGGGCACCGGGGCGAACAACGCGCTGCGGGGGCCAACCACCACGTCATACCGTCCGTCCCGGATACCCCACCACTGGTTGAATTTCTCCGCCTGCTTCTGCCGACTGTGCAGCACTGCCACCCGGCCGGGAAAGCGGGCGCTGACCCGTTCGACCGTCTGAGGGGTCAGGCTGATTTCCGGCACCAGGAAGATGGCCTGCCTGCCTCGCTCCACCACCCGTTCGATGGCGCGCAGGTAGACCTCGGTCTTGCCGCTGCCAGTAACGCCGTGCAGCAAGAAGCTGCGGGGTTGGACCGCCGGGTCGTCAACGGAGGCGATGATACGGGCCACCGCTGTGGCCTGGGCGGCGGTCAGAGTCAGGGCCGGGCGGCCAACGTGGATGCCTGCGTCGGCGTGGGAGACCGGCGATGGGCTGGTCCTGGTCCACTCCAAGCCCAACATCCCCCGGTCCAGCAAGGAATCGACGGTGTAGGCCCCGAATTCCTTTCTGGCTGTGGTCAACGGAATGGGCTGCGTTCTATCAAACACAGCTTCCAATAGCCGGGACTGCCGTTCGCTCAAACCGTCGGCCACCAACGCCAACCGTTGCGGGGCAGAACCCGGTACGATCTGGCAGTCATACCGGAACCGTCCGGGGTGGGGAAGGGAAACTTTCCGTTGCACAATTTTACGGTCCACCAACCGGTTCACCGCACGGATGCCGCCTTTGCCCAAAACTTTGGTGAACTCGGACTCCGGCATCCGCCTGGCTAAGCGCAGCGCATCCACCGCCGCAGCGGTTTCGTCCGGCCGGGTCAGTCCTTCGAGATTGTCGGGGTCGCCGCACCGGTCATCGCCTGGGGTTATAGTGGAAATTACGTGGGCTTTGAATGCCGGGGGCAGGAACAAGGACAGGGAATCAAACAGGCCCGCCAAGTAGTAGCGGCTAATCCAACGGCCCAACTGAAGGGCCAGCGGTGTCAGGAGAGGAGAGGGTTCTACCGGCTCGAGGATGTCCTTGGTGGCTTCAACCTGGGGAGCCGGGGCCAACTCGACCACGATTCCCTGGAGGGTGCGGCTTCCGAAGGGCACCCACACCAATTGACCGGGTTCGACTGGAAAACGACCGGAGACGTGATAGGAAAAAGTGCGCGATGCACCCACCGGGGCATCAACTGCGACTTCTGCGTACTCCATAAACCAGCCATCTGGTGACGGCTGTGCGTTGCCGGAATGGGCGCGAGCCTTGGGCTAGTCCTGCTGGGGACGTTGGCGCCGGGGCATGGGCTTTTCCTTGATGCGGGCCGCGCGGCCCTGCAACCCCCGCAGGTAATACAGCTTTGCCCGCCGCACCTTGCCCTGGCGGGTGACTTCCAAAGAGTCAATCAGCGGCGAATATAGGGGGAAGACGCGCTCTACGCCGATGCCGCCTCCGGCAATGCGCCGGACAGTGAAGTTGGACGCCGGCCCGATGCCGTTTTGCCGGCGGATGACAACCCCCTGGAATGCCTGAATCCGCTCCCGCTCGCCCTCGCGGATACGGAAGTTCACGCGAACGGTGTCGCCGGGGCCGAAGTCGGGAATCTTGGGGTTAGCCTGCGTGGGAAATAACTGGGAAGCGTCCATGCCAATGGCCTCTGTTCGTTGTTGTGACGCCGTAATCGGCGGGCGTTGCTTCGATGGGCCATGGCCGGGGTAGCTCCGGTAGTGGCTCCTCAGGAAGGCGCAGGGAGTAGAATAACACAACCCTGGCGGTTTTGGTATTGGCTGATGTCAGTGGTAACTGTTCAGGAGTGGTAACTGTTCAGGGTTGAGGGGAGCGGAGTGGCTGATGGCGGAATATGGGGGTTGGGTTACGTTGGGGGATGAATCCCTCAAACTCCCTGCCCCAAACCCCCTAAAAAAGTGGCGGTTTGGATGAAAGCCTTGGCTGAAACCAATTCATCTCACCAAGTCTGAACTGTTACAAGGTTGCTTTAGGGGTTGTTTTGATTGTACCCTTCCGGTAATCTTTAGCCGCTGCCTGCGGGGCTTTCGTCCGACTCGGGGCGCAGCGCAGGGTAACTGGTCTCAACGCTGCGCCCGCTTGCAGGGACCCCGTGTTGCCCCGTCCGGCGACAAACTTGGCCCGGAGACGTAGTCACGTTGTTTCAAGCGCCGCGAGGCACCACCGACCTGTTGCCCGGAGAGCAGAAGTACTGGCGTTTTATCCAGGACAAGGCCGCCGGCATTGCCCATCGCTTCGGGTATGGCCGCATAGACAGCCCCGTCTTTGAAGACTCGGGCTTGTTTATCCGGTCGGTGGGCGAGGGCACGGACATCGTTGAAAAAGAGATGTACACCTTTGAGGACCGGGGCGGCGACAACCTGACCCTGCGGCCCGAAGGAACGGCCCCGGTGTGCCGGGCATACCTGGAACACGGGATGCACAATCTACCCCAGCCGGTGCGGATGTTTTACGTTTGCCCCGTCTTCCGCTACGAACGGCCCCAGGCGGGCCGGTTCCGTCAGCACCACCAGTTCGGAGTCGAGGCCATCGGCGACCCAGACCCTTCGGTGGATGCCGAGGTAATCGAGCTGGCCTGGCAGTTGATGCAGTCCCTGGGGCTGAGCGACATCAACCTGTTCGTCAACAGCATCGGCGATTCCTCCTGCCGTCCCGACTACATTGCCGAGTTGAAGAGCTACTACTCCGGCCACGTTTCCAGTTTGTGCCAGGACTGCCGCGGACGGCTGGAACGCAACCCCCTGCGGCTGTTGGACTGCAAGGTAGAGACCTGCCGCCAACTGGGAGAATCGGCTCCCCGGTCGGTGGACCACCTGTGCCCTGAGTGCTCGGAACACTGGAACAAATTTCAGGGATACCTGCAAGGCATCGGAATACCGTTTTCGGTGGACCACCGCCTGGTCCGTGGGCTGGATTACTACACCAGGACGGTGTTCGAGATTCAACCTGGCGACGTGGGAGCGCAGTCCACCATCTGCGGCGGAGGCCGGTACGACGGGCTCATCGAACAACTGGGGGGCCGTCCGACCCCGGGCATCGGCTTCGGATCGGGCATCGAGCGGTTGACGCTGAACTTGAAACGCGCCGGGGCCGAAGTCCCTGATTTGCCCACCCCCCAATATCTGGTGGTCAATGTGGGAGCCGCCGCCCGTCCCGTGGCGGTGGGGTTGGCAGCCAGGATGCGCCGGGCCGGCGTAGGAGCAATCCTGGGCAACGGAACGCGGGCATTGCGAGGCCAGATGCGGCAGGCCAACGCCCTGGCAGTGGCCTACACAGTGGTAATTGGCGACGACGAGATTGAGCGGGGCGAGGTAATGGTCCGCAACATGGCCGACTCTTCACAAACCACGGTTGGGGTAGAACAATTCCTGGCGGCGCTTTCCGAACATTCCGGCGGCTAACGCCGCCGCGGTTCCCCTGGTTCCGGCGTAAACGGGAAGCCCAAGTCTCCCCTGCTCTCTCCGGGATGGTTAAACTCGCCCTGATGACCGTTCTGGCCGGCGGAACCGCCCTGTTTTCCCTATGCCTGTACTTACCGCCCCAGGGTAGTCCTTCCAACGCGCCGGAGTGGCCCCGCCAGGACCAATTTCCGGACGGAAACCCTCTCACCGATTCCCAAATTCCCCTGCCCGGAGCCTTGCCCTTCCCGGAACCGATCTCCATAAGCCAGCAGTTTGAATCTGAAACGGGCGAGCGTCTACACAACGCCCTTCCTCAGCCGAAGCCGCCAACACCGGGGTTGATACCCGGTCCAACGGTAATTGAACCGGCTGAGACACTACCGGCACCCGCCGGAGCGGCAACCCCAACCCCCTCCAGCACTCTTGCACCTGTGCTAACTCCCACGCCAATCTCTACCCCTACTCCGTATCCTACCCCGACCTTTGCGCCGACTCCCTGGCCAACTCCATATCCTGTGGCAACCCCCGGGCTGATTCCCAGGCCAACTCCATATCCTGTGGCGACTCCCACCCAGCCCCCTACGCCTACACCATATCCTACGCCTACTCCCACCCCCGAACCCACACCAATCGTTCGGACAGTGTCCGCAGACCTGGTGGTGGATGCCACGGCGGTGACTCCCCACAGCAGGTTCACCATGACGGTTTGGCTCCGCGCCGGGACCGACAGCCCGGTGGATGGTGCGCAGGTTTTTCTGGACTTTGACCCCCTGGTCTTTCAGGTGGTCGGTATGCGGGGCAGCCAACTGCTGCCGGTGGAGTTGTATTCCGCGGTTGACAATCACCTGGGCCGCATCGGATACGCCGCCGGGACGCTGGGGCAGCCGGCGACAGCCCATTTCCGGCTGGTGTCGGTGGAATTTCAGGCGATGGCAGTCACCGGCGGCGCCGGTTCCACCGTGGCCTTTGCTTCCCCAACACGGCCCCACATGACGAGAATTGTCTACCGGGGCAACGACAACACCGGCAGGCTGGGCGGCCCGGCTGTAATCGTGGTGGCTGAAACGAACTAGCCCTCATCGAAACGGGTTTACTCCGCGAAACGGGTTTACTCCGCGAAGCAGGGAAGTCCTTTCAGGGGACGCAGGAAGAACGGTTAAGGCGCCCTGGAAACCTGCTTTTCCAGGGTTTGAGGTATGAACAGAGTGAAGGACTTTGCTATGGTTTTGTTTTGTGACATTTGCCGCTTGACTGTTGCAAGTTTTAAGTAGAACATTTGTACGTTGCACTTGGCATTGGGGAATGGGTCCGGGACGGGGTCAGTTGCGGACTACCCAATAGCCGGTAACGAAGTCGTAATGTCCTACCGAATATAGTTTGCAACGGAGGGGTGATTGAATGTTAGAAGTGTTGGCGGCAGGGAAGAACATTTATTACCGCGGCTACTTAATTGACGAGGATATCCGCGCGGTCTGCTACACCATTTACGGCGTTCGCCCGCAACGGGCCGAGATGGCCTCGGTACGTTCTTCGCAGGAGGCCATGCAGTGGATTGACCGGCGCTTGGCCGAACACCGCCCGGCCGGCCCCGCGGTGTGGCCAGATCTGTTCGCCCGGCCAAACCATCCGTCTGGCTGGGCCAGTTAGACGGCGGGAAATGGCGCCGGGCCTGGAAGAACAATTGCCGCTCCGCTTCATCGCCTGCCGACGGGTGGTGAGCCTGAGTCACCCGCTGCATCCCGGAATTCCCCAATGGCCCGGGGACCCGCCGGTGGCAGTGGAACCCCACTCGGATTTCACTGCCACCGGGTACTTCCTCCGCCGGATTTCCCTGGGGGAGCACACCGGCACCCACCTGAACGCTCCGGTGTGTTTCTACGAAGGGGGAATCGGGGTTGACCAGTACCCGGCGGAATCGCTGATTGCCCCGGCCGTGGTGTTTGACCTGGCGCACCCGGCGGGGGGTGACCCGGACTACCTGGCGACGATGGCCGACGTCCTGGCTTGGGAAAGAAGGTTCGGCCACGTTCCCCGGGGTTGCGTGGTCCTGATGTACTCGGGGTGGCAGGACCGGTGGGGATCGCCGGAAGAATACCTGAACCTGGACCGGGAAGGTGGGGCGCACTTTCCCGGCTTTGGAGTCGAAACCGTCCGGTTTTTGCTGGAACGCCGCGGCATCGCCGGAATCGGAATCGACACCCACGGTGTAGACGGCGGGCAGGACCAGACCTTTGCCGTCAACCGGCTGGTGTTGGTGGAGCCAAGGATCGTGTTGGAAAACCTCGCCAACCTGGACTCGCTTCCCCCAACCGGAGCCACGCTGTCCATCGGTCCCTTGCCAATCCGTGGCGGCGCCGGGTCCCCGGCCTCGGTACTGGCAATGGTCCCGTGAGGACGACCCGGTTGTCCCGACGGCCCCCAAGACTGCCTTTTCGACTGACAGGGGCCGTTAGACTGACAGGAGCCGTTAGCACGTTTCTAAATGCGCCCTACTCCGGCCCGCGCGCAGTCCTCATCTTGCTGGCTGGTGCCGCCGCCTACGCCGCAAGCCCCCTCTACCATCCCGCCGCGGATGATGGGCACGGCGCCCTGGCCCAGAATCATCCCGCCGCCGGAGGCTTCGGCGATGCCCCGGGGAGTGGGCTGGTCGGCGCGGTCCTGCATCTCGCCGGTGGGACGCCCGAAGGCCGACGAGCCGATGGCCTTGCCGACGCACCCGTAGGCGCTGGCCCAAATCGCCCCATCCATTTTGTTCATAGCAATGGTTCGTCCCCCGTTGTCCACCACCGCCACGCTAATCTTGATGCCGAATTCCTCGGCCTGGGCAATGGCGCCGTCCAGAATGCGCTTTGCTTCATCCAACGTTATGGCCACGGTTAACCTCCACAGTTTAGAGTCGGGTAATTCTAACCCCAATGACGGCTGAGGCCAACCCGGAAGGAAGTCCGTAACAGTTCAGAGTTGATGAGGTGAATTGGTTTCAGCCAAGGATTTCCGGCAACCGCCAATTTTTCCAGGGGGTTTGGGGGATGAATCCCCCAACGTAACCCAACCCCATAATCCGCCATTGGTCACTCCCCTCCCCTCAACTCTGAACTGTTACGGAAGTCCTTCCAGTCTTTCCAAGGCCGCCCTCGTGGTTCCCGAGGACGAACGGACTAAAGTGGGCCGTAGATTAAGAAATTCAGGCCCCTGGTGGTATACTCGATTGGGCGGCGCGAGCGCCGGTAAGCCATTCAAGCAATGGGTTGTTTATCGTAAATGTTGACCAAGCGGATAATTCCATGTTTAGACGTTGACGCCGGGCGGGTGGTCAAGGGCACCAGCTTCGTTTCTCTGCGGGACGCCGGCGACCCGGTGGAACTGGCAGCCCTGTATAACCGGGAAGGCGGCGACGAGTTGGTGTTCCTGGACATCACCGCCAGTTCCGACTCGCGGGACACCATGGTGGACGTGGTGCAGCGGGTGTCGGAGCAGGTGTTCATTCCCCTGACCGTGGGGGGAGGAATCCGCAGCATCGCGGACACCCGGCGGATGCTCAACGCCGGGGCGGACAAGGTTTCGGTCAACACCGCGGCCATCAACAACCCGGAGTTGATTCGGGACGGCGCGGCCCAGTTCGGCAGCCAGTGCATCGTGGTCGCCATCGACGCCAAACGGGTTGACGCCAAACGGATTGAGGCCACCTCCGAGGCGGCCACTGTTACCGGGGGCGTCGGGCTGGACAGCAACTCCCGCTGGGAAGTGTTCACCCACGGGGGGCGCAACCCCACCGGACTAGACGCGGTAAAGTGGGCCTTGCGGGCCGTGGAATTGGGCGCCGGGGAGATTTTGCTGACCAGCATGGACGCCGACGGTCACCTGGCAGGGTACGACGTTGAATTGACCCGGGCTATTTCCAGCCGGGTGCCGGTACCGGTCATCGCCAGCGGCGGGGCGGGCAACCTGGAACACTTGCACCAGGCGTTCACGGATGGCGCCGCCGATGCGGTGCTGGCGGCCAGTATCTTTCACTTCGGGACATATTCCATTGCTCAGGCCAAGGACTACCTGGCAGAGCGCGGCGTGCCGGTTCGGCGTTCGGCGGCATGACGGCGATTTCCGGGGCGATTTCCGGTTAGATTGGCCCAGATTGGCCCGGCGGCGTGGGCCGGTTATTCAGGAGGATTGCGGACGTATGAGTGCCATTACCACGGTGATTTTCGATATGTTCAACACCCTGGTCAAGGATGGCGAGGATTTTTGGGTCGCCAGCTTTCAGCGGGTCATTGACCGTCAGCAGTTGGACGTAACCGCGACGGCGCTGCGGAAGGAATGGTCGTCAGGAGACAACGCTTTCCGGGCGCGGCGCATCGCCGCCGACGCGCTGTTTCAGTCCTACCGCGAAGCGTGGGAAGCAAGCTTCCGGCGGACTTTCGCCGCCCTGGGGCTAAACGGCGATTCCGCCCAAGCGGTTGACCTGCTTATCGGGGACATGGGACAACGCCCGCTCCACGCAGACACCCTGGCAGCGCTCGACTCTCTGCAAGACAAGTACCGTCTGGCGGTGCTTTCCAACGTAGACGAGTGTGTGCTCGGCGTGTGCTTGAGCCGGATCAATCATACCTTTGAGGCGGCGTTGTCCTCCGAGGCCGCCCGCTGTTACAAGCCCCGGACTGAGCTTTTCCGCGATATGCTGGGCCGGTTGAACCTCCGCCCCGAACAGGCGGTGTACGTCGGTGACAAGCAATACGAGGACGTGCAGGGGGCACGGGACGCCGGCCTGCACTCATTCTGGATTAACCGCGACGGAACCGCGTCCGACCCCAACCTTCCGGAGCCGGACTACCGGGCGCAAAGCCTGCTGGAGCTGGCTGGCTGGCTGGCCGGGCAGTCCCAATCCTCTGGAACCGTGTAGGAATCACAACCATGAAAGTCAAGCTGAACGACAAAGGTTTAGTCCCCGCCATTGCCCAGGACATCAACACCGGACAGGTGCTCATGCTGGGCTACATGAACCCCGGCTCGCTGAAACGGACCGTCGAAGGCGGGCAGGTCTGGTTTTACAGCCGTAGCCAGGAAGACCTGTGGCATAAGGGCGAGATTTCCGGCAATTACCTGAATCTCAAAGAGGCGTGGCTGGACTGCGACGCCGACACTATTCTGCTCAAAGTCGAGCCGGATGGCCCTACCTGCCACACCGGGGAGCAGTCCTGTTTCTTCAACTCGATGGACGGCCTGCCCGAGGACTACGAACCTACCGAGTCCGGCTCCGGCGTGTTGGAAGAACTCTTTGCGGTGATTCAGGACCGGCAGCGGGAACTGCCCGAGGGCAGCTACACCGCCGACCTGCTGAGGCAGGGCGTCGGCCGGGTGGCGCAGAAGGTCATCGAAGAGGCCGGCGAAACCGCCATCGCCGCGGTTGAGGGCGACCGCGAACACCTGCCGGAAGAGGTTGCCGACCTGCTCTACCACTCCCTGGTGCTGCTGGCCTCCGCCGGGGTCAAGCCCAGCGCGGTCTGGGAAGCCCTGCAAGCCCGCCGCCGGTGACTGCAAGCTGTCGGGTCCTTTGTCAGTCGTCCCGCAGTGCAAGGCGACTTGTGTTATCGCTGCGGGCGCTTCCGGCGGGGTTCGGGCGGCTGGGAAGAGGATTACCTGCCAAAAGCCATCCCGGTTGAAACGCGATTGTTCTGGCTGATGCCCCAATTCGTTGAAAATCGGTGGTGGCTATGCTAACGTAATTCGACGCAGTCTTCCCTATATCCCGCCAATGGCGGCAGTGGTGGGGGCAGGCTTCGTCAAGAGCAGAAACGTTGGTGAATCACGTTGGTGAGTCAATGACCCAAAGCGCGGAGACGGGAGACCGGGCCCCTTCCCCCAGCGGACAGATTCAATGGCTGTCTTGGGGCGCGGACGCCTTCCGGCAGGCCCAGGAACGGGAAACGCCCGTCTTGCTGTCCATCGGCGCCGTTTGGTGTTACTGGTGCCACGTCATGGACGAGACCACTTATACCGACCCCGACGTGGCGGCCTACGTCAACGAACATTTCATCCCGGTCCGGGTGGACAACGACCACCGGCCTGACATCAACGCCCGGTACAACGTCGGGGGCTGGCCCTCCACCGTTTTCCTGACCGGACACGGTGGCTACGCCGCCGGCGCAACCTACCTGCCGCCCGACCAGCTCCTCGCCATGCTGATGGAAGTGGAACGGGCGTACCAGGAGCAGAAGTCCGGCCTGTACGACCAGGCCAATTCACTGTTGCGCCAGCGGCGGGAGGAAACGGCGAAGGTGTCGGCCGGGGCCGAATTGACGCCGGACTTGGTTGACCGCATGGCCCGTCGGGTGATGGGCGCCTACGACGCCCGCAACGGTGGGTTTGGCGAATCGCCCAAGTTCCCCAGCGTTCCCGTGTTGGACTTCCTGCTGCACCTGTACCGGGTTGCACGGGAAGGGTTCTATCGGGCGGCGCTGGAGAAAACCCTCAACGCCATGCTGGACGGCGAGTTGACCGACCGCGTTGACGGCGGGTTTTTCCGGTACTGCGGCGCCGATGACTGGACCCAACCTCAGCACGAGAAGATGCTGGAAGACCAAATCGGGCTGGCGCGGGTTTTCATGGACGCCTCCTTGCTGTTGGGAGAACAACGCTATCGGCGGGCAGCCGAGGGCGCGGTCAATTATTTGTTGGCCAACCTCTACGACTTTCAAGCGGGCGGGTTCCGGGGCAGCCAGGGCGCCCACTCGGACTACTTCGGTCTGGCCGTGCCAGCCCGGGCCAATTGCCCCGCGCCTCCGGTAGACCCCCACTGCTACGCCGGTTGGAGCGCCCAGGCCGGGTCGCTGCTGCTGGAGGCTTCCTGGAAGCTGGGACGGCCCGATTTGGTTGAACCGGCCCGCCGGGTGCTGGACAACTTGGGAGCAATGGCGGAAACTAGCGATCTCCCCCACGTTTACACGGCAGAAGGCGGGTTAGCTACCGACGGAGGCCAGTTGCTTACCGATTGGGCCCACCTGCTCAGCGCGCTGGTGGACGCGGCCAACCTGTCCGGCGGGCTGCCAGACAACGCCGGAGAGAAATACTTGGTTCAGGCTAGGAACGCCGCCGCTTTGATCTTGGAGCGCTTCTACGATCCGGCCCGCGGTGGCTTCTTCGACATCGAGAACGTCGCCGAACCCGTCGGCTACCTGGCGGTCCGGGAAAAGCCGCTGCCGGAGAACATCGCCGCCGTCCAGGGACTGCTCAAGCTGCACCAGACCACTGGTGACGATGCCCTGCCGGAAGCGGCCCGGCGCACACTCAGCGCCTTTGCCGAGGCCAATCGTGGGTATGGGGAGTTCGCCGCCGGCTACGCCCTGTCCGTGGACCATCTGCTGAACCACCCGCTGGAGGTTGGCATCGAGGGACACCCGGAATCACCCGAAACGCTGGCCATGATTCAGGCCGCCGTCAACCTGTCCCATCCCAACGTGGTCCTGAAATTCACCGCCGCCCCGACCGGATTGCCCGCGCAAGCCCACGTATGTCTTCAGACGGTATGCTGGCCTCCGGTAAGCGACCCCGATGGTCTGGCCCCGTTGGTGGCGGAAGCCCTGGCGCCCCAAGAGAGTCCCTTTGCCGACATTTTCCAGCAGTTCGCCGGCTAGCGGGCACGGAGTCCTTCGAGGGGAGCCAAGAAGAACGATGCAGCGGCCCCAGGCCAACGGGTAAACCGGCGGGTCCCAGAATGACAGGACTGGATTAGTTGCCCGCCCCAACCGGCGGGCTGGTCAAGATAGTTTCTCAAAGTCCTTGAGGGAGTGAACCACCCTGAAACGCACAAATTGCGGCGAGCTGCGCGACGAACATACCGACAGCAACCCGACCCTTTGCGGTTGGGTGGCCCGCCGTCGTGACCACGGCGGCGTTATCTTTGTAGACCTGCGGGACCGCTCCGGCGTGGCCCAGGTAGTCTTCAACCCGAAGGTATCCCCGGACGCCTACGCCATTGCCGACCAACTGCGGTCCGAGTGGGTCATCAAAGTGCATGGTCAAGTCCTGCGGCGGCCCCCAGGGTCGGAAAACCCGGCCATGCCCACCGGCGATGTGGAGGTCATGGCTGAGAGCGTCGAGGTGCTCAATTCCTCGCTGACCCCGCCCTTTTACATCACCGACGAGGTTTCGGCTGACGAGAGCCTGCGGCTGAAATACCGTTATCTCGACCTGCGCAGGCCGGCAATGCTGCGAAACCTGACCCTGCGGCACCGGGTGGTCAAGTACATCCGGGACTTCCTCAGCGACCGGGGGTTCCTGGAAATTGAAACCCCCATCCTAATTAAGAGCACCCCCGAGGGCGCCCGGGACTTCCTGGTCCCCAGCCGGCTCCAGAAGGGCAGCTTCTACGCCCTGCCGCAGTCGCCTCAGCAGCTCAAGCAGCTTTTAATGGTGGCTGGGGTGGAGAAGTATTTCCAGATTGCCCGCTGCTTCCGCGACGAAGACCTGCGGGCCGACCGGCAGCCGGAGTTTACCCAACTCGACCTGGAGATGAGCTTCGTCGAGCAAGAGGAAATTCTGGCCCTGACCGAAGACTTGTACACCGGGATGGTCGAAACCGTCGCCCCGGAGAAGCGGTTGGTGACGCCGTTCCCCCGGTTGACCTATGACGACGCCATCGCCCGCTACGGCAGCGACAAGCCGGACCTGCGCTTCGGCCTGGAGATGGCCGACATGACCGACCTGGCCCGGGAGACCGAGTTCCGGGTCTTCCGGTCCACCGCCGACGCGGGTGGTATCATCAAGGGCATGACCGTGCCGGGGTTGGGAATCAACAGCGGTTCGGATATGCGGCGCCTGGAAGACACCGCCAGGGGGTTCGGCGCCGCCGGCATGAGCCACATCCGATTGCAGGGCAGCGGCTCATTGGAGGACTTGAACGAAGACTCGGCGCTGTTGTCGCCGGGCCTGAGGATGCCGTTGGAGTGGACCCGCCGAGTGGCCGAGCGAATGGGCGCGCAGCCTGGAGACTTGATTCTGTTGATGGCTGGACAGCCTCGTCAGGTCAACCAATGGCTGGACGCCATGCGCAACCACCTGGGCGCCGCCCTCGGCTTGGCCGACCCGGATGCGCTGGCCTTCGCCTTCGTGACCGGCTTCCCGCTCTTCGAGTGGGACCAACAGCAGCAGCGGTGGGACTCGTCCCACCACCCCTTCACCGCCCCGGCGCCGGGGAAGGAAAGTCGCCTGGACACCGGCGAACTGGAAGGAATCGAGTCGCAGGCTTACGACCTGGTTTGCAACGGTTCGGAACTGGCCAGCGGCAGCATCCGCATCCACCGGCGGGAGTTGCAGGAGAAAGTATTCCGGGTTCTGGGACACAACCCGGACGAGGTGGAAGAGCGTTTCGGCCACCTCCTTGAGGCCTTTGAGTACGGGGCGCCGCCCCACGGGGGCATCGCCCCTGGCATTGACCGTTTCGTCGCGCTCCTGACCGGCGCAGACTCGATTAGAGACGTCATCGCCTTTCCCAAGACCCAGAGTGGCTCCGACTTGCTCTTCGGCGCGCCGGCGCCCGTGGACCCGGTACAACTGCGGGACCTGTCCCTGCGGTTGACGGAGTGATCTTTCGAAGTGATCCTTCCAGTAGCGAACCTTCCAGTGACGATTCCGGCCCATTTCAATCCTGATGATCCGCTAAATGCGGGCCCGTCGGACCCAGTCCCCCAGCAGTCCCCAAGGAGGAGGTAGCGAAAATGACCGACGCCCAATCTTTCAACTACGAGGGGTTTTTCTCCGCCCACGCGCCGGTGAGCAACCGGGGCGGCAACCGCAACGCCAAGTACGACTTTGCCGTCGCCTACCCCGACCCTGAAACCCTGCCTCTGGACGGCCTGGTGGACTCCCTCAAGACAGCCCTGGACCGGGAGGGCCGGGACCTGGCCTACTACCCGGTGGTGGACGGCCTGCCGTCACTGCGTCAACTGGTGGCCGAGAAGCTGCTGCGGGACCGCAACATGACGGTGGACATAGAAGACATTGTGCTGACCTCCGGCTCCGGCGAGGGCATATCCATGATTATTCAGGCCCTCACCGACCCCGGCGACGTGGTGCTTACCGAGGAGTTTGTCTACCTCGGCACCCTGCGCCAGATGCGGCTGTTCGGCGCCGACGTGCGGGGCGTCAAGTGCGACGACGACGGGATAATCCCAGAAGCGCTGGAAGAGACCATCGCCGAGGCCGAGCGGCAGGGCAAGCGGGTCAAGTACCTGTACACCATTCCGGCCTTCCAGAACCCAATGGGCTGGACCATGACCCTGGAACGCCGCCGCCGGGTGCTGGACATCGCCCGCAATTGGGGTATCCCCATCCTGGAAGACGATTGCTACGTTGACCTGCGGTTCGAAGGCGAGAACGTAACTTCCATCCACTCGATGGACGACACCGGGCAGGTGCTTTACGTGGGGTCTTTCTCCAAAATCGTCGCTCCCGGCATGCGGTTGGGCTACCTGGTGGCGCCCCCGGAAGTGCGGCAGCGGGCGATGAGCTTCAAGGGCGGCGGCGGGGTAAACCAATTCGCCGCGCTGGCGGTGGAAGAGTACCTGCGCAACCACATGTACGAACACATCAACGAGCAGAACGACGCGCTGCGGGCCAAGCGGGACGCGATGCTGGCGTCGCTGGGTGAGAATTTCGGTGACGCGGCCAGGTGGGTCAAGCCCGAAGGCGGGTTGTACGTCTGGCTGGAAATGCCCGAGGGGATAGACTTGGCAGCTCTGCAGGAGCAGTCCTTCGAGGAGGGGGTCGGCTACTACAACGGCTCCATGTTTTCGCCGGACGGCCACGGCGCCAACTGCGCCCGGCTGTGCTTCGGCCACCCATCGCCGCAGACCAACTACGACGGAATCGCCGAACTAGCCCGGATTTTCGAGCGCCACGGCATCCTGTAATCACACCCGGCTACCCAGGATTCTTGAAACCGGCCAACGCCCCGGGGATGCTCCCCGGGGCGTTGTTATTGCTTGCCGTGATTTAGCCTTAGTTACCAATCTCTTGAAGGGCTTCCTCGTTAAGGACTTCCTTGTTGCTCCCTTAACCTGAGACTTTCAGGCAGCGTTTTGGGGTAGTCCCTCAGTTGCCGTCGCCGGCGCCGGCTTTTTGTGGGGCCGGAATCTCCAGGCCGTGGCCGTTGCGGAAGGCAAACTGGTTTACCAGATCCCCGATGCTGTGGCGGAAACCGGAATACTCCAACTCCCCATAGGGAAGCATGGCAGCGCCCGACCAGCCCTGCGAGCGCATCTCGATGCCCTTCTGCTGGGCCAGCAGCCGCACGTGGTCCCAGGCGGTGTTGTCGAAAAAGTCGATGTGGGCGTCGGAGAACATTCCGGCGGCGGTCAGCGAAAACCCGACGCAGGAGACCAGCGGAAGACAGTACATACCCACCACCGGGGTGTTGATTGCCACCGGCATGAGCGGCATGGTGTGGGAGCCGCGGGCGTCGCCCCCGATGTAGTGGGCCTTGGCGTAGGGGGAAATCAGCTCCTCCGGCGCCGGGAAGATGCCCTGGTTGCGCACGATGGCCACCGGGTCGTCCTTGCCAGTGTAGGACCCGGCGATGTTGTGGAGCCGGGTCGCCGATATGGCCGCGGCGGTCTGGCCGGTGTGCCTGGAGACTATGGAGTCGATGCCGAACCGCTCGTTGTCCCGGAGCAGCACGGTTATCTTGTAGTAGTCCTCCGGGGCGTTCAGGGAGATGATGCTGTCGCCCTCGGTATTGTCCATGTCTATGATGTTGAAGGTAAAGCCTTCGTTAATCCGGGGCAGCATCAGGCCGGCGCAGTACATGGGATCGGCAAATCCCAGGAACATGGGCAGGTTGTAAGCGCCGGGGCCGCATTTATCGGCCGCCAGCACCATGAACGACTCGGCCGGGCGCACCGGGTTGGTCTTGACCGGGTCATGGTCAAACTCAATCTCGGCCACCGCCGGCCCCGCCCCGCGGATGTTGCCAGACGGAGCATCGACCAGCAGGTCCTGCCCGGCCCCGTACAGGCCATACTCGCGGGCGATGTCGGTGGCCTGCAAAAAGGTGTTCCACGCGAATTGATGCACGTCGGTGTCGTTGGACCCGTTGGTGTGGGACGCGATAATCGCGATGTCGTCGCCGGTGTGGGCAACGAAAGTGTCCAGCAGCAATCCCCGCTTGACGGCGTTGGCCGCGGCGTCCCGGGTCGCGTCCATCATGCGCTGGGAAGGTTTGGTGTGCCCGCCGATGGAACCCACGTCGGCCTTCAGGACCGACAACGTCATTTTGGTAGCCATGTCTAACCTCCTTGGATGGGACAGGTTAAATGCACTGTCCCGCTGGGTTTTTCGCTTTCTGGCAGCAATTACGATAATAGTATATACGCGGAATGCCGGTTGCTCAAAATTGTTATGTCATATTGAGCGTCATACCAACCCTTTGGCTCTCGGCTTGTCAACACATAATCGCCGGCCACCGGGCCGGGGCTATCTCAGTTCCGTGAACCGCTCCCGGTCAACCGAAAACCCGGGTCCGGGTTCCTGCCTGGGCAGGAGCGATGGGGCCGGATTGCTGAAACATACTACAAAAAGCGACATTTTGTGACATTTGAGCGTGGGGCCGGTGGGTATTTTGTCGCGATTTTCCGGGTCTAACGCTGCTTTTGTCATGGGAATTTCGCGGTTTGGCAGGGTTTTGTCGCCTTTTGTCGCCAATGGGTTGGGCCCGCCGGAGCGGACGAGGACCAGGTTTGGCCCGGTAGAATGCGGCATTGGCCTCCGCCAGCAAGTTTTGGCTTGACAGTGGCAGGGCCGGGGTGCTACCTGGCTATTATCAACGTAAAGAAACGCAACGGCAGGTGTCAACGGCAGGCCGTCACCCCTCCAGACTTATCACCCGTTTAAGAAGGATTCTCTGGTTGTCCCAAATCGAATAACTGGGCTCGCCGGGCCGGTTGGTGTTGTCGGGGAGTAGCGATTGCGTGTATAGTCATACTGGAATGTAAGCGCAGTGGGCCCGGGGCCAGTGAAGTTAGAGGTATGTTCGGCGGAGCAGAATCCCCACTTTGGGACGCAATACAATATCTGTCCTTGGGGCTGATTGTCCTGTGGACGGCGCGGCTGGCTCGGGTGAAGCGCCGCAATCCCCTCATCTGGGGCGGCGTGGCCCTGTTGATAATTGTTGTCACTGAGACGCTGACCGATGTGACGCCCGTGATAGGCATGGGGCCGATGGTGGCGCTGTTGTTCCTGAAACCACCTCCAACGGCGGCATCTGCGCCCGCCCCGGAGGCTGTGACCTGCCCCAAGTGCCACGCCTATCATGCGTCGGGCCATTCCTTCTGCGTCAATTGCGGCTGGGAGTTGAGCCGCCCCTACGTCGAAGACGCGCACCTGACGGGCGACTCCCCCATGAGCAGCGTGGCGGAGCCTCCGACCCGCGAGGCCGCCCGGACCGTCTCCCCGGCAATCGAGCCGGAGGCAATCAAACCGGACGCTGACGAGCCAACGCCGGAACCCGAGCCGGAAGCGCAATACGCCGCGCCGGCAGAACCACCCACGCCGGTCATGGAGACGCCCATTGCGGCCTCCCCGGAAAGCCGGGAGCCGGAAGGCGACGCCGCCTATGCCGGTACGCTGGCAGGGGACAGCATTTTTTCTCCCCCAGAGGCGGTTGTCCCGGAGCCGGTCATACCCGAACCGGCAACCGCCGGCGCCTCGCCGACTTTCCGTCGTCCGATTACCGCAGCCGGGTTTACCAACCTGGGGCTGCAACTCGCTAGCGAGGGCAAGTTTCAGGAAGCCGTTGACCAGTTTACCAAGGCGATTGCGCTGGACTCACTGTACGCCGAGGCCTGGGCCGGCAGAGCAGAGGCTTACCATCAGTTGGGGTTGGACAGCAAGGCGGACGAGGACCAACGGCAATTGCAAAGTCCCCCGGCCTAACCGGGTTTTCCACCCCGATTCCCCGCCCATTCATCCCCGCAGCCAAGAGGGCAAGCTCAGGGACGCTCGAAGACTTCCTTAGCTCCCCATTCCCTTAACCAGCTATACCGCCATTATGTGGTAGCCGGCGTCCACGGGAATTACCGAGCCGGTTATTCCGCTGGAAAGGTCGCTGCACAGGAACAGCGCCGTTTTCGCCACCTCGGCGGCGGTGATGTTCCGCTGCAACGGGGCTTTTTCGGCGTGGATGCGCTTCATGTCCAGGAATCCGTGAATACCCCGGGCGGCCAGCGTGTCCAGCGGACCGGCGGAAATGGCGTTGACCCGGATGTCCTGCGGGCCCCACTCGGCGGCAAGTTGCCTTACCTCGTGCTCCAGGGCAGCCTTGGCGGTGCCCATGACGTTGTATCCGGGGTAGACGCGTTGGGAAGCCTGGAAGGTCATTGCGATGACGCTGCCGCCGTTGGTCATCAGCGGCGCGGCGTGTTTCACCAGCGGAATCAGCGAAAAGGCGCTAATCTCCAATGCCAGCCGGAACCCGTCGCGGCCGGTGTCGGAGAACCGGCCCGTCAGATCTTCCCGGTTGGCGAAGGCGATGCTGTGGACCAGGAAGGATATGTCGCCGAAGGCTTCCCTAGCGCGGTCGAACACATCAACGATTTGCTGGTCTTCGGCGGCGTCGCAGGGGAGGGCGATGGACCCGTCCAAGGTGTTGGCCAGGCGGACTACCCGGTCCTTGAGCCGGTCGTTCTGGTAGGTAAAGGCCAACTGCGCCCCGGCCTCGGCCAGGACTTGCGCGATGGCCCAGGCGATGCTGCGGTCGTTGGCAACGCCAAAGATGATGCCCTTTTTGCCGGACAGGTCGAGTGGGTACAACTCAACATCCTCCGTAACTGTTCAGGGTTGAGGGGAGCGGAGTGGCTGATGGCGGAATATGGGGGTTGGGTTACGTTGGGGGATTCATACCCCAAACCCCCTGAAAAAAGTGGCAGTTGGCTGAAACCAATTCATCTCACCAAGTCTGGAATGTTACCATCATCCACCCTTCATTGCCAAATCGCCACCGGCGCACGTCCCGGCGGCGCGGTTTAGGGGCTCGGTTCACTGGAAGGCCGGGGCAACCTTTTCCAGGAAGGTGTCGAGCTGCCGCTCCGGGTCAAAAGACGCGAACCTGACGATGACGGTCTGTGCCCCGGCCTCAGCGTACTCGGCAATGCGTTCCTGCACCGCGGCGGGGTCGCCGAACGGGCCCCAACGATTGCCCCAGATGTTTGCCCCGTAGTAACCAAGCAGCCACCGCTCGGCCTCGGCGCCGGCCTTGTCCCGGTCCGGGTCAACGTTCACGGTGACGTACATGGTGGCTTCCAGGGAGCCGGGATCCCGGCCCAACTCTCCGGCCATTGCCCGGAAGTCCCGGACCATCTCCCGGTACTCCGGCGGAGTGTCGGAAATGGAAATAACCCCGTCGCCCCAGCGGGCCGCCCGCCGGATCTGCCGTTCCCGGACTTGGGAGCGGCCGTGGCAGGCCATCAGGAGCGGAACGCCGCCGGGCTGCACCGACTTGGGAAGCATGACCGTGGATTCCAGGTCAAAGTGCCGTCCATGAAAGGACACCGTCTCGCCCCGGGTCAAACCCTTGACGATTTGGGCCATTTCAACCAGGCGGCGGGCCCGTTGGGAAGCCTCAACCCCCACGCTGTCCCATTCTTGCCGCTGCTCGTCGTTGAACGCGCCGCCGGCGCCGGCGGCAATCAAAACCCGCCCGCCGGAGATGAGGTCCAACGTGCCCAGGGTTTGGGCCAGCAGCAGCGGGTGGCGCAGCGCCATCAGCAGCACCGCCGTCCCAAGGCGCACCCGGCTCGTGCGGGCGGCAATGGCGGCCAGAGCGGCCAGCGGTTCCAGCCGCGGCTTGGCGGTCAGGCTGTCGCCCACCCACACCGAGTCCAACCCGGCCTCCTCGACTTTCTGGGCCAGCCGCAACACCAGATCGGCGTTGGCCGGCGGCGAATCTGCTAGAAGCAAGCCCCTGGTCGGCAGCAGTATCCCTAGTTTAACGCTGGTTTCGGACATTCCTTCCTTCGGCGGGACAAACGAGAGCGCCAGAGGCGTTAGCGGTGGGCGAGGTTGTCCCATTGGGGGACCAAGCGTTGCAACAGCCCCGGTTCCATGTGGCCGTAGGACTCCAAGTCATCAATGGTGTCCAGGTCGAACCCCAACCCCTGGCTGTAGCTGATGGCTACGGAGATGCCCTTGGACGCGGCCTGGGACAGGTGCTTGGCAAAACTGCGTTGACCCAACTCCGGGAAAAAGGGGATGCCGTGGGGAACAACCATGCCGTTGGTGCCGCCGTCCCGGCGAGCCGGGGCCAACGTAACGTTGTTGCCCCGCTCCGACGACCGCAGCAGCCCAATGACATCGCTGGGCTTGATAAACGGCAGGTCTCCCGGCAGGTACAGCGCGGAGTGGCCGTCTTTGAACGCCCGCTCAAACCCCCTGGTCACGGTGTCGTTCAGGTCCCGGCCCATCTCTTCAAACCAGACGCCGTCGGAGTTGCGGGTCAGGTGCATTACCCGGTCGTCTCCGCCGACCACCCAGAAGAGGCCGATGTTGGCGCTGCGGATGGCGGCAATGACCCGCCGCAACATACCCACCACCAACTCCGCCCGTTGTTCCCGGGACATTTCAGTGGCCAGCCGTGACTTGCCCTGGGACAGGGGTTTCATGGGGATAATGGGGATCGTTGATGGTGCGTCCGTCATTTCCAGCCGTCGTTTAACTCCAGGATCCGCTGTGCCAGCCGTATTTTATCCGTTTCGTCGGCCATGATGATAGGGGCCACCACCGGCTCTATGCCCAACTTCTTTACGGCCGGCGCCAACTCAGCGTCCTGTTCGTCTATGAACAGCACATCGCAGATGTCCCGGTAAAACCGGGCAACCCCGGCACAGGACACCTCCTGGCCCAACTCGGCCATAATCTTGGCCGCCGGCCCCTTGACCGCCGCACCGCCCACGATGGGACTGACCGCCACCCGCAGCGCGCGGGACCTCATTCCTTCCAGCCATTCCCGCACACCGGGGAGGGCCAAGATGGGGGCCATGCTCAGGTGGGGGTTGGACGGGCAGTATACCACCAAACTGGCGTCATCCAACGCGCCCCGGAAGTCCGAGGATGGTTGCGCCGATTCCGCGCCGCGATAGGTTATACCATTCACCGCCGGCTCACTACGATGCTGGACAAAGTAGTTCTGCATCGGCAGTTCGCCGGCGTCCGTATCCAGGACTGTCCGCACCGGATCGTCGCTCATGGGAATTACGGTCGCGGCCACCCCCAGGTTCCGGCACAACTCGCGCGTCACTTCCGACAGTGAGGAACCGCCGGCCAACAGCTGCGTCCGGCGGATATGGGTCGCCAAGTCCCGGTCGCCCAGGTTGAACCAGGTTTCCGCCCCGTACCGCCGCAGCATTTCCAGCGCGTTGAAGGTGTCACCGGACACCCCCCAGCCCATTTCCGGGTTCACCAGCCCGGCCAGGGTGTAGGTCATCGTGTCCAGGTCCGGGGAAACGTGCAACCCGTGGAAGGTCTCGTCGTCGCCGGTGTTGACCACGATGCACAACTGTTCCGGGGACAGAATGCGGGACAGGCCCAAGGCCAGCTTGGCCCCACCCACACCCCCGGCCAGCGCCAGCGTCTTACCCGTCATGCCGTCCGGCAACCGGCGGTCAGGGCCGGGCTTCCGCGCCGGAGGCGGAGGCACGGCGGGGATGCTCGAAGCGGTAGCCTTCCATTTTCACCAGGCGGTTGTAGGAGCCGAAGATTTCTTCCACGTTCTCGCCTACCAGGTCCAGAGGGTCCAGCTCTTCGTCGGTGTCATTGAAGACCCGCTTGAGTTCGTAGCCAGTGTAACGCTCCGCCGGGACCCGTCCCGCCTGCCGTATCATCTGCCGGAACTCCGAGGGACGCATGAGCTGGCCGTGCTGAGCGCCCGCCGCGGTGGAGATGCTCTCGTTAATCAGGGTCCCGCCCAGGTCGTTGACGCCGGTGGTCAGCAGCAGTTGGGACATACGGCTGCCCTCCTTTACCCAGGACGCCTGGATGTTGGGAATCCAGTTGTTCAGCATGATTCGGGCGATGGCGTGGACCTTGATAACGTCCATCCCCGTGGGGCCGGAGCGGACGTCCTTGACCAGCCCTTTGAGGAACATGGGGGCTTCGGAGTTGACGAAGCTCAGGGGCACGAACTCGGTGAACCCCCCGGTCTGCTGTTGGATGTCCCGCAGTAAGGCGATGTGCCGGGCGATTTGCTCGTTGGTCTCGACATGGCCGAACATGACCGTGGACGTGGTGGGGATGCCCAACTCGTGGGCCGTGGTGATGACCTCGACCCACTGCTTGACCGTAATGCGCCCCGGCGAAATCAGGTCCCGCAGTTCCTGGTCCAGCACTTCCGCCGACGTACCGGGCAGGCTGCCCACCCCGGCGTCGCGCAGGCCCTCCAGGTATTCCCGGATGGTGCATTGGGAGCGGATGGAGCCATAAAGCACTTCCTCCGGGGAAAACCCATGGATGTGCATATCGGGCAGGTCATCCTTGATCGCCTGGCACAGCTTGATGTAGAGGTCGCCCTCCATCTGCGGCGGCAGGCCGGCCTGAACGCAGACCTCAGTGGCGCCGTACTTCCGGGCTTCCTCGGCCCGGCGGATGATTTCGTTGACCGGCAGGAAGTATCCTTCCTCTTCCCGGTAGTCCCGGCTGAACGCGCAGAAACCGCAGCGTTTGATGCAGACGTTGGTGAAGTTGATGTTCCGGTTGACCACGTAGGTTACGAGGTCGCCCACCGTGCGCCGGCGGAGTTCGTCGGCCACCATGCCCAGGGCGTTGAACTCGGCGCCGGTGGTCTCAAACAGGATGCTGGCCTCATCCACGGATATGTCGGCGCCATCCAGCGCCCGGTCGAGGACGCGGGCCACCGGGGGTTGCAGCCCTCCGACCAGGGAATCCAGGGACCGGATGTCCGGGCGTTCGTCAATGTGTTCCGGCATAGCGTTGAATTCCCCCTTTAACGTAACCCGATTCGTCGGTCAAGCCCCGCGCCTTGGCCCGCAGAACCTCGGGCAGATAGTCCGGGTTGATAGATCCGTTGATGGCCCCCTGATGGTCCAGGAAATACTCCGGGTACACCGGCAGACGGGGGCGCAACTCGAACCCCTTGGCCCGGCTCCGGTCCCGGAGGTCGGCCAGCAGCGGCCACGGCGCCTCCGGATTCACGTAGTCAATGGTCAACGGCGAAACGCCGCCCCAGTCGTTGATTCCAGCGTCCAAGTAGACCTCGTAGTCGGCGGCGCTCAGGTTGGGTGGCACTTGCACATTGGCGTCCGGGCCTAGTATCAAGCGGGCGGCGGCCACAGTCCACAACAGTTCTTCAGCATCGGCGTCCCGCTCCCCGCTCATGGGGGTTTGCGGCTTGGCCCGAAAGTTCTGGACGATAACTTCCTGAACGTGCCCATGTTCCCGGTGCAGCCGCCGGATGGCCAGCAGCGCGTCAATGCGCTCCCGGCGAGTCTCGCCTATGCCGATGAGAATCCCGCTGGTGAAGGGGATTTTCAGCTCCCCGGCGATTTCGGTGGTCCGCAGACGCACCCGAGGCCGCTTGCTGGGCGCAAACTCGTGGGGGCCGCCGGGGGCGTAGAGACGCTCGCTAACGCTTTCCAGCATCAGCCCCATAGACGGGTTGAAGGGCTTCAGGGTTGCCATTTCCCGCCGGCTCATGGTGCCCGGGTTGGCGTGAGGCAGCAGCGAGGTCTGCTCCAAGACCAGCCGGCAAACGTGGGTCAGGTAGTCCAGCGTAGAGGTGTAGCCGCGGGTTTTCAGCCACTCCGCTGCCTCCGGATAACGCTGTTCCGGGCGCTCCCCCAGCGTAAACAGGGCCTCGGTACAGCCCAGCTTCTCTCCAGCCCTGGCCACCGCCAGCACTTCCTCCGGGGTCATGTACAGGCTGGACGCCGACGCCGGGTCCTGGCGGAAGGTGCAGTACCCGCAAAAGTCGCGGCACAGGCGAGTCAGAGGGATGAACACCTTGGGGGAGAAGCTGACCACTCGGCCTTTGCCCTGGTCCCGGATTTCCGAAGCGACGGCGCACATCTCGTCGCGGGACGCCCCATCTGCGCCAGCCAACGCGGCAGCGTCATCCTCGGACAGGGTTGACATCTGCCGGGCGCGCCGCAACACATCGGCAACGCCGCGTCCGGTGTCCGGCGATTCCCCGGTCAGTGTTTCTGTCACGGGTAAACTAGCGTTCAAATCCTGCTTCCCATTAACCATCGCGCCGGGAATTGGGAGAATAACAAACTACAAGGGTTTCAGCGGCTGGGCAGAAAGTTATGTTGTCTCCCAATACCGGGTTATTCTAGCCCCCTGGGACGGGCCATTCAAGCCAAAACCGAGCGGGCAACCAAGCCGATTGCCAAGTCCCTCAATCGGTTCGCCGAAAGACCCTCGGAGCGCCCCCCTATCCAGGGGGTTTGGGGGATTCATCCCCCAACGTAGCCCACCCCATTCACACTGATCCCTAGCAGGAATTCCTACAATCGTCTTGTGGGGAAGGGTCCCTCAGCCCGACTTCGGCGGTCCTGCGTCGCCAAGCGGAGATGTCTACGGTTATTGCATTGGGGAATAGTTGGTGGGCCGCAGAATCGCATTGCGGACCCGGGCGTTGATAGGGCCGTCTACTTCGGACTCGGCACGCACCCGGGCCCAGTCGGGGTCGGCCTGGAAAGCGGCCCACTTCTGTTCCCGGTCTGCCAGACTGTCAAAACCCAGCATATAGACCAACTGGTTACTGGTGCCGATGTCTTCGGTCCAGAACCCGACGACATGGATGCCGTGACGCTTGAAGAAGCCGATGGTGTGGTTGGCGAAACGGTCGTTCAACGCCGGCAGACGTCCGGGGATGGTTTCATAAATTCGCAGTTCGTAAATCATGCTCTCTCCTTGCATCCCGTTGGGGCAACCTTGATGACAGCGAATGGCTGATGATACCGAGATGGCCGGGCAAAAACCGGCGGTCAAGGCGGACGGTGGCTCATGGAATCCTGCCCGGAATACTACCCGCTATCGCCGCCAGCGTAAAGCACGGGAAGTCACCAGGTCCCCGGGCGGGGGCTAAAGGCCGGAGAAACGTCCCTGATCCGGGGGAGCGTCGCCGGGACGCAGCGGCCGCCCCAGGTAATTGTAAGCCAGGGGCGTAGCCACCCGGCCCCGTCCGGTGCGCTGGAGGAAGCCCAATTGGAGCAGGTAGGGTTCCCAGACTTCCATCACCGTGTCTGAGTCCTCGCTCAACGATGATGCCAGCGTGTCCAGGCCCACCGGGCCGCCGCCGAACTTATCTATGATGTTGGTCAGCAGGCGGTGGTCCGACTCGTCCAGGCCCAGCCGGTCCACCCGCAGCAGGTCCAGGGCCGCCCGCGCCACCTTGCCGGTCAGAAGATTGTCGGCCTCCACCAGGGCATAGTCCCGGGAGCGTTTCAGCAGCCGGTTGGCGATCCGGGGGGTTCCTCTGGCCCGCGACGCAATTTCCTCAATGCCTTCGGGCTCGACGGCAAACTCCAGGATGCCAGCGGACCGGCGCGCCACCACTTCCATCTCCGCCTGATCGTAATAGTCCAGCCGGAACACCGACCCAAACCGGTCCCGCATAGGCGCGCTAATCAGGGAGAAGCGGGTGGTCGCGCCCACCAGCGTAAAGGGGCTGATTCGCAGGTTGATGCTGCGCGCCGCCAAACCCTTGCCCACCATCCAGGACAGGAAGAAGTCTTCCATCGCTGAGTAAAGCACTTCCTCTACTGCCCGGTTCAGCCGGTGGATTTCGTCAATGAACAGCATGTCGCCTTGCTGGAGGCCGGTGAGAATGGCGGCCATGTCCCCGGCCCGCTCAATGGCCGGGCCGGAGGTGACCTTGATATTGACTCCCAGCTCGTGGGCAATGATGTGGGCCAGGGTGGTCTTGCCCAGGCCGGGCGGGCCGTAGACGATAACATGGTCCAGCGCCTCGCCGCGCAGCTTGGCGGCCTGGATTCCAATGCTCAGGTTGTCTTTGACCGGCGCCTGTCCAACAAAGTCGTCCAGGCGTCGGGGACGCAGGGACAGGTCCAGATTGGTGTCGCCCGGCAGGGAGTCTCCCGATATTACCCGGTCGGCGCCATTACGGCGTTTCTCGGAACCGCTGGCTGTCATGCCAGTCGCGTCGCCGCGCAAGGTTGGGTGGTGGCTCTCCGCTGCGCCCTCTCCGGCGGGGTTCGGTGCTGGTCCGTCCGGCTGGTACGCCATTTCCAGGTTGCCGCCTTTCGGTTTGGTGCGTTCGGGTGGGTCGGTCGATGCCGGGAGCCGCTGCCGGGCGTCCGGGAACGGTGGATTTCATTCTAGGCTGGCCCCGGAACAGCGTCAAGGAAGCATTGTCACTGGTAACTGTTCAGAGTTTAGCCCGAATCCACCGAAGGAGGGCGTCGGGTCAGCGTCCTGAAGTGGCCAAAGGGTGCTCCTCTGAATCTGGGATAATGGTTTTGTAACAGCAAACCGGTCCCAGAAAAGGAGCACCCAATAGATGCTACCACGCCGCCACCCCGACCGCATCCGTATCGCCTTCGACGACCACCGCCTGGTGACCAACGCTGGGCTGCTCCTTCCGGCCACCCTGGCCCGGCGCCTGGGCCTGCCCGAACTGGTACAGGAGCACCTGGACTTGGGCGAAGCGCCGGGCCGGGCCAACACCGGAGACAAGATCATGACGCTGGTGTCCTCCGCTCTGGCGGGCGGCGACTGCATCGACGACGCCGATGTGTTGCGCACTGGCAGGACGGCCTGCGCTCTCGGCTGCGTAGTCAAGGCGCCCTCCACCCTGGGCACTTTCCTGCGCAGCTTCAGGTGGGGCCACGTCCGTCAGTTGGACCGGGTGAGCCGCGAGCTGCTGGCCCGGGCCTGGCAGGCGGGGGCCGGACCCGGCGACGCGCCATTCACCATCGACCTTGATTCGACGATCTGCGAGACTTACGGACTGGCCAAGGAGGGCGCCCGCCACCACGGCTATACCGGTGCACGGGGCTATCACCCACTGCTGGCCGTCGCCGCCGGAACCGGCGACGTGCTGATGGCCCGGCTGCGCGAGGGCCGGTCCAACACCGTCCGCGGCGCCGCCCACTTCCTGCGTGAGACGGTGGGACGGGTTCGCTGCGGCGGGGCCAGCGGGCAGCTCACCATGCGGGCCGACAGCGGCTTCTATACCCACGCCGTGGCCGCCGTCTGCCGCCGGATGGACGTCCGCTTCTCCATCACCATCCGCCAGCACAAAAGCCTGCACAATCTCATCGAGGCGATACCCGAAGATGCCTGGACGCCGATTCCTTACTGGATGGACGGCGCCGCCGATGTGGCCGAAACCACCTACACCCCCTTCCAGAGCGAGCCGGATGCCGCGCCGGTGCGGCTCATCGTCCGGCGGGTGAAGCCGGCGCCCGGTTCTCAACTGGCTCTCTTCGCCACCTACAGCTATCACGGCTTCATCACCGACCGGGACGGAGAGACCCTGGAACTGGAGGCCGACCACCGCCGCCACGCCGAGATCGAGAATGCGATACGCGACCTCAAGTACGGCGTCGGGCTGAACCATCTCCCCTCGGGCCGCTTCGCTGCCAACGGCGCCTGGCTGGCGGTACAGGTGATGGCCCACAACCTGGCCCGCTGGACCGCCCGCATCGGCCTCGGTGAGCGGACCGTGACCACCAAGACCCTCCGGCGGCGGTTCTTCGCCCTGGCCGGACGGCTCACCCGCTCGGCACGCCGGATCACCCTGCATCTTCCCAAGCGCTGGCCCTGGGAGGAGCAGTTCAGCCGCGCCCTGGCCCGACTGCGAGCCATTCCACTCCCAGCCTGACGGCGCCCGTCCGCCACTGACCCGCCAGCCAACCCAACGTCCCCGCAAACTCGCGCCAGCCCAGTCCGCGAGCGCCTCTTGCCGTGTCCTATCCCGCCATCTCGCTCGCCACAGCCACTGCAGGCCGACATCGGCGCCCCCCAAAGCGCCTGCAGACCGCCGCCAACCTCCCATCTACCCGAATTCGAGCCCGGATTATCGCGCCTGTAACTCCCTCACCCCCTTCCGCTGTCCTCACGCCGTCCATCCCTGTCCATCGGTGGATTCGGGTTTAGGGGGGCAGAGTGGCTGACGGCGAAATATTGGGGTTGGGTTACGTTGGGGGATTCATCCCCCAAACCCCCTAAAAGAGTGGCAGTTGAGTGGCAGTTGGATGAAAGCCTTGGCTGAAACCAATTTACCTCACCAAGTCTGGACAGTTACTGTCACCGGCCCGGTCAACATGGAAGTCCTTCCAGGACCTCGGCCCGAACGGTTTGGATTGGTTTGGGAGTCCTTGCGGCTTATGTAAATTCCTTGTACCTGAAGGCCGCCCGGCTGGTATATAATCCGGCCAACGGGAACTTTCAGTCCTCCACCAGCCATCCACCAGCCTTATGAAACAGCAGCAGACTGACGCACCTTCTTCGTGGTTGGAGACCCTGGAACGAGTCCTGGACCTGGAGCAGGCGCGGGGTTTCAACAACCGGGCCGTCACCGGCGGGGTTGACCGATTCATCGAACGCTGGCTGGATTCGTTGAACGAGAGCCTGGCCAACGCCGGGGCCGAAAGGTTCATCCGGCCCGGCGAATACGCCGGAATGTCCCCCGACGAGCGGCAGCGCTGGGCGGCCGCCCTGCGGGCCCGGCTACTCCCGGCTGACGATTCTCGTCCACCGCCGCCCCCGACGGACAAGCTCGACCCCGGCCCACCCGATTCCCCACCTCGCGTGTCTCCGGCCAGGGATACCGGCGCCCGAGCAGCGGCGGCAGGGCAATCTGCACCGGGAGAGGTACTCGTCCCGTCCGGGGACAAGCCCCCCATTAAGACCAATGCCAAGACCAACCTCGCCAAGACCAACGCTGCCAGGATCGCCGCCGCCTCGGCGACCGCGGGTTCAACCCCGGCGGGCCTGACGATCGATGCCCCGGTGGACCGGCTGCGCGGCGTCGACGCCAAGCTGTCCGCCCGGCTGGAACGGCTGGGGGTACGCACCATCCGCGACCTGCTGTACCTGTTTCCCCGCCGCCATTCCGACTACTCCCAAATCGTCAGGATTTCCGAAGTCGAGCCGGACGTGGACTGCACGGTCATCGGCCAAGTTTGGGAATCCCGCGAAGTTTCGCTGGGCAAGAACGGCCGCCTGAAGGCCACTGAAGCGGTGCTCAGCGACGAAACCGGGAATATCAAGGTCATCTGGTTCGGCCAGCGGTACATCGCCCGCTCGCTGAAGACCAACTCCCGCCTCGCCATCAGCGGCAAAGCCTCCGGCAATTGGGGCCGGCTGGTGTTTGAGTCCCCGGAGTACGAACCCCTGGAACCCGGCCAAACCCCCATGCACACGGCCCGCCTGGTGCCGGTGTACCCCTTGACCGCCGGGCTGACCGCCCGCAACCTGCGCCGCCTGGTGTGGCAGGTCCTGAGCCAATGGCTGGGGGGAGTCGGCGAAACCCTGGACGACGACTTGCGGAAACGGGTCGGCGTGATGCCGCTGGCGCAGGCGATAATGCAGGCCCACTACCCCGACGATGCGGAGACGTCTCTGGAGGCCCGCCGCCGCCTGGCGTTTGAGGAATTGTTTACTCTGCAACTTGCGGTCCTGGCCCGCCGCCGCCGGTGGAGCCAGGGATTGGCCGGCGTGACGGTCAAGCCGGACCCCAACGTCATTGAAAAGTTCATCTCATCCCTGCCCTTTTCGTTGACCGGGGCGCAGCGCCGCTGCACTGACGAAATCCTGGCCGACCTGAAACGCGGCAGCCCGCCCATGAACCGGCTGCTCCAGGGAGAGGTGGGCAGCGGCAAGACCGTGGTGGTGCTGGCGGCGTTGATGGCAGCGGCGGCAGCGGGCTACCAGGGGGCTATCATGGTGCCCACCGAGGTGCTGGCCGAACAGCATTTCCGGACCATTTCCGGGCTGCTGGGCGGGTTGGCCCGTCCCGTCCAGGACGGCAACCGGGTGACCGCCTATCTGGAAGCCTTGGGCCGTCCGGTGTCGGTGGGGTTGCTGACCGGCAGCACCCGGCAGCGGGCACGGCGGGAACTGACCGAGTTGTCGGGCAACGGCCAACTGGACTTGCTGGTGGGGACTCAAGCCCTCATTCAATCGGGAGTCGAAATGCCCCAACTGGCCCTGGCGGTGATGGACGAGCAGCACCGATTCGGGGTAATGCAGCGTTCCGCCCTCCGTCAAAAGGGCGTCGAAAACCCGCACACCCTGGTCATGTCCGCCACACCTATACCCCGCACCCTGTCGCTGACCCTCTACGGCGACCTGGACATTTCAATCATTGACGAGCTTCCCCCGGGACGGCAGACAATTAAGACCACGTGGCTGGGGCCGGAGCGGAGGGACGCCGCCCACGGGTTCGTCCGCCGGCAAGTCCGGGACGGCAGACAGGCGTTTGTCATCTACCCTCTGGTCGAGGAATCGGACCAGGTTGACGCCAAGGCCGCGGTGGAGGACCATCGGCGGTTGTCGGAAGACGTATTCCCCGACCTGCGGGTGGGCCTGCTTCACGGCAGGATGTCCCCCAAGGACAAAGAAAAGGTGATGCGCCAGTTCCGGGACGGCGAGTTGGACGTTCTGGTGTCCACCGCGGTGGTCGAGGTGGGGATAGACGTGCCCAACGCCACGGTGATGCTGGTTGAGGGCGCCGACCGGTTCGGCCTGTCCCAACTGCACCAGTTCCGGGGCCGCGTCGGACGGGGAGAGCACCAGAGCTACTGCATCCTGCTTTGCGACAGCCCTTCCACCGTGGCCAAGGAACGCCTGTCGGCCCTGGAGCAGATTGACGACGGCTTCCGGTTGGCCGAGGTGGACCTGGAACTGCGCGGCCCCGGCGACTTCTTCGGCACCCGCCAGAGCGGACTGCCCGACCTGCGGATGGCCTCGCTGTCCGACCGGGACTTGCTTAACGCTGCCCGCCGGGAGGCGTCGCAGCTAATGGAATCCGACCCGGAGTTGGCGGCGCCGGAACACGCGGCCCTGTCCCGCCAGGTTGCCCGCTTCCTGGACCACGCCAGCGGCGAAGTCAGCTAAGCCCCCCGGCAGCTACCCAGTGGTTAGTGGTTAGTGGCTAGTGGGTCCGCTTTTGGGAAAACGCCGGTGTTGCCCCTCAGCGTGTCCCTAAGCCTTCGCCCAGCCCCCGCCCCGGGCCTTCTGGCCACTAGTCACTGACCCCTGGCCACTCCCGGGCGGCAGCGGCCCGTGGATGCCAGGGGACGAACGAGTTTCAAGGGGAATCGGGTGGACGGAGAGGGTTGCGTGCGCCGGAGGCTAGTCGGGCATATCGGACTTGAAGCGATAGCCCACGTTCCAAATGGTCTCCACAAAGGCATGGTCCGGATCCTCGATTTTCGAGCGCAGCCGCCGGACATGAACGTCCACGGTGCGGGTACCGCCCAGGTAGTCGTACCCCCAGACCTGGCTGAGGAGCGCCTCCCGCGTGTAGACCCGGCCGGGGTTTGACGCCAACATCACCAACAGTTGGAACTCTTTGTAGGTAAGCGGGACGTGCCGGTTGCTCAGGGAAACGTCGTACTTTTCCAGGTCAATGACCAGGTTGTCTACCCTGAGGACTTGCTGCCCTGCCGGGCCTTTCGCCCGGAAAATCGCCTGCATCACCCGGGCCAGCAACTCGTCCTGGTGGCATGGGGCGAGGATGAACTCGTCGGGGTTTAGCGACGGGTCGTAATCGGCGGTGGATTCCCGCGGTACGACGACCACTGCCGGCAGCTTAGCCTCACGGCACTGGGCAATCAAAGACCGGGTTTGGGCCACTCCCAAGGATGCCAGGTCCAGAAGTGCGGCCTCGGGGGACGGCTCCTCATCGACGCCGGCAAAGTAGTCCGGGTCCTCGCAAATGCTGTAGGAAAGCCCCGCCTTTCCGGCGACGCTGGCCAACGCATGGGCCCCGTTGGGGGCATTGGCTAACAGGCAAACACTGACCACGAAACAACCCTTGCCGCTGACATCATCCAACCCGCCGATTATATCCACCATTCGGCGGTATGCCAACCAACAAACAATGCGCTTCCGGGGCAATTGCCTCCGGGACAACGGAACTAAGACAAAGCCGGGCAGGACTCCAGAATACCCACTGAAGGCGGGCCGTGTCTTGAGGATGCGATTGGAAAGGCTTGGAGAGAAGCAACGATGCACTCACCGGACCGGTCGTAAATCATTCGGCGGCTATTGACTGCTGGCAGCATAAATATATATACTTTCCATTGAACGGCAAGTGGCGCAAGGAAAGGCCCCGCGACTTCGGGGCCTTTTTCTGGTGTCACCACTCATTTTACAACCTTGCCCCTGTGGCGCAACGGTAGCGCAGTCGATTTGTAATCGACAGGTTAGGGGTTCGAGTCCCCTCTGGGGCTCTGAGAAATTTTAGTCCGCACCCGCCGCCAGGGTCAGCCGCCGGGTGCTTGCGAGGTAGATCAACCAAGGGTAAAGCCGACCCGTTTATGTTCAGCGCGGAGGGGTGGGTGAGCGGTTAAAGCCACCAGACTGTAAATCTGGCCTCCGGAAGGAGTTCGCAGGTTCGAATCCTGCCCCCTCCACCACCGTAATCGCGCCGGGACACGGCTCAGCCAACGTCATGCCGGTCCCGGACCAGTCAGGCCCAGACCCGGTCAAGTTAATGGAAACCTGATACGTCCTGCTGGAACACAGATTGCCCGGCAGTGTTTGAATGACCGGATGCAGGGCATCAGATAGCGGTACGGGCCCAGATAGCTCAGCGGTAGAGCACGTTCTTGGTAAGAACGGGGTCGGCGGTTCAATCCCGCCTCTGGGCTCCATTGACATCAAACTAGGACATCAAACCAGCAATACCGAACCAGGGCGGTTAGCAGAATCAAAGGAGAGGAACCCAAATGGCAAAGCAGCAGTTCGACCGGTCCAAGCCCCACATGAACGTGGGCACCATTGGCCACGTAGACCACGGCAAGACAACCCTCACCGCCGCCATTACCCGGGTGCTGTCGGAGCGCAACTTGGCCAGTTTCAAGGGACTGGACGAAATCGACAACGCCCCCGAAGAGAAGGCCCGGGGCGTGACCATCGCCATCGCTCACGTTGAGTACGAGTCGGAGACCCGCCACTACGCCCATGTGGACTGTCCCGGCCATGCCGACTACATCAAGAACATGATTACCGGAGCGGCCCAAATGGACGGCGCGGTACTGGTGGTCAGCGCACCCGACGGCCCCATGCCCCAGACCCGGGAGCACATTCTGCTGGCCCGCCAGGTGGAAGTGCCCAGCATCATCGTTGCCCTCAACAAGGTGGACATGATGGACGATGAGGAATTGCTGGAGCTGGTGGAACTGGAAGTCCGTGAGCTTCTGAGCCGGTACGAGTTCCCCGGCGACGACACCCCCATCATCCGTTGCAGCGGTCTGAAGGCGCTGGAAGGCGACAAAGACTACGAGCAGGGCATCCTGGACCTGGTGCAGGCCATGGATGACTATTTCCCGATGCCCACCCGCATCACCGACCAGGCGTTCCTAATGCCGGTGGAAGACGTTTTCGGCATCAAGGGCCGGGGCACCGTGGTGACCGGCCGGGTCGAGCGTGGCTCCTTGAAAGTCGGGGAAGAGATTGAAATTATCCGGTACGGCGACGTTCGCAAGACGGTGGCCACCGGACTGGAGATGTTCCACAAGCTGCTGAGCACCACCGAGGCCGGCGACGCGGTGGGCATCCTTCTGCGGGGCGTTGACCGGGACGAAGTGGAACGCGGGCAGGTGATTGTGAAGCCCGGCTCCATGCGTCCCTACTCCAGGGCTGAGTCCGAGGTGTACGTGCTGAGCCGAGAGGAAGGCGGACGGCACACGCCCTTCTTCCCCGGGTACAAGCCCCAGTTCTACATCCGCACCAGCGACATTACCGGCGAGATTGGTCTGCCGGAAGGCGTCGAGATGGTCATGCCCGGCGACAACATCACCATGACCATCAAGCTGCTTACTCCGGTGGCCATTGAAGAGGGCCTGCGCTTTGCGATTCGCGAGGGTGGCCGCACCGTAGGCGCCGGCGTGTTCACCAAGATGCTGGACTAGGGAAGTATTTGTTGAAGGCCCCGGATCGTTGGTCTTGGGGCCCTCTGGGCAAGTCCTACTCGGTCCCGGACTATTGGAACGAGGGCCCCGCGGATAGCGGATCAAACGGCTGGGGGTTAGAAGATGGCAAGAAAGACCACCGACGTTCGTGGTGTTATCACCTTGCAGTGCAGCGACTGCCGCGAGCGCAACTACGGAACAGTCAAGAACCGAAGGAACGATACCCAGCGGATGGAGCTGAAGAAATACTGTTCCCGATGCCGGGCCCACCGGGTTCATCGCGAAGTGAGGTAATCGAATGGCCCGGGTCTCTGCCCGCCGTCCCCAAAATCCCATGCGCGCCATGGGTCGGAGTAATCCGGTTACCTTCCTGCAGGAAGTGGTTTCCGAGTTGCGCAAGGCGGTTTGGCCCAGCAAGGAAGAGACCGCCCGCCTGACCATGGTGGTCATCGTATTGGCCATTGCGGTGGGCGTTTTCCTGGGCGGCTTGGACCGGCTGTTCTCCGAGGTCTTCACGCGGTTCATTTTCTAGGGCATTTTTCCCCGATGCAGGGCAACCCTTAACCTGCCTGGTAGCTCAACTTTGCGCGCCGGGACGATCTTTTATGACTGTAAACAACCTGAACAGAATCGAAGAAGACCAAAACCCCCACTGGTACATCGTCCATACGTACTCCGGGCAGGAAGACTTGGTTAAGAAGAACCTGGACCTGCGCATCCAGAGCCTGGACATGCAGGACCGAATCTACCAGGTCATCGTCCCCACGGAGGAAGAGGTCATCTTCAAGGACGGCAAACGCCGCTCGGAAAGGCGGAAGCTGTTCCCGGGCTACATTCTGGTGCAAATGCAGATGGACGATGAAAGCTGGTACGTGGTCCGAAACACGCCCGGCGTCACCGGGTTCGTGTCCAGCGAGGACGACTACGACAAGCGGCCCAAGCCGGTGCCCCTGGAAGACAGCCAGCTTGACGCCATTCTGAAACAGGTGGAGTCGGGCCCGACGCGCGTAACCATCGGGTTGGAGCGGGGCGATACGGTGCGCATCACCGAGGGGCCGTTCGTGGACTTCATCGGGGCCATAAGCGACGTGGACCAGGGCAAGGGCAAAGTCCGGGTGCTGGTTTCCTTCTTCGGAAGGGAAACGCCAGTAGAGTTGGATTTCTTGCAGGTGGAACAGACCTAAGGAGGACCGGTGGCCAAGAAAGTACGGGCAATCATCAAGTTGCAGCTCGAAGCTGGGAAAGCTACGCCGGCGCCGCCGGTGGGCCCGGCGTTGGGTCAGCACGGTGTCAACATTATGAACTTCGTCAAGGAGTACAACGAGCGCACCGGCACCCAGGCGGGAACCATTATCCCGGTGCACCTGACGGTGTACGAGGACCGTTCCTTCACCTTCGTAACGCGCACCCCCCCGGCGTCGGATATGCTGCGCCGGGCCGCGGGGGTGGAAAAGGGCCGGGGCGACTTCCGGGAAGGCCGGGCAGGGGCAATTGACCGCCAAGCCCTGCGGGAAATTGCCGAGACCAAGCTGAAAGACCTGAACGCCTCATCGGTGGAACAGGCTATGGCCATCATCGAGGGCACCGCCCGCAGCATGGGCATCGACGTTAGCGATTAAAGAAGTCCTTCAAGGTACTCCGGACGACGGGGTTTCCGAAGAAAGGGTTCCCTTAGGGAGTTTCAGAGCCTGCCCCTCGTGAATACGGGGGAAACGGCTTCAATCAGGGAGATCCGGGTCAGCGGATTGAAAGCGAGGGTTAAGGATGCCCAAACACAGCAAACGGTATTCCAATGTGGCCGAAGCGATAGACCTCGACCGGGCATATCAGCCGCAGGAAGCTATCGATTTTCTCAAAGAATCGTCCACCGCCAAATTTGACGAGACCATGGAGATTCATCTCCGCACCAACGCCGATACCCGCCACGCAGACCAAATGGTGCGCGGGGTGACGGTGCTTCCTCACGGCCTCGGCAAGCAGGTCCGGGTGGTGGTGTTCGCTAACGGCGAGGCCGCCGACGTCGCCCGGCAAGCCGGCGCCGATTTCGTGGGCGACGACGACCTTATTCAGCAGGTTGAAGGCGGCTGGGTTGACTTTGAGGTAGGCTTGGCGGTGCCGGAAATCATGCCCAAAATCGGCAGGCTGGGACGGGTCCTGGGCCGCCGGGGTTTGATGCCCAACCCGCGCACCGGCACGATGGTGCAGATGCGGGATCTTCCCCGCGCCATTCAGGAAGCCAAGGCCGGCCGACTGGAGTTTCGCACCGACCGCACGTCCATCATCCACAGCCAGTTCGGCAAGATTAGCTTCGAGACGGAAACCCTGATGGAAAACCTGTCCGTGCTGATTGACTCCATCGTCCGTTCCAGGCCGGAGGCGGTAAAGGGGTCTTTCCTGCGCACGGCCTACATCACCACTTCTATGGGCCCGAGCCTGTCGGTGGACTTGGGCGCATTGCAGGGGCTTAAACCGCCGGAATAATTGGTGTATAATCGCTCAAAACTGAACAGCCGGAGACAGCGGGTCCCCTGCCGGGGTTAAGGAACCATCGCCCGCCGAGGCGCAAGAACAGCCCAGGACGCTTCCAGTCGGATTTCAGCGTTCAAAAAAATGTTCCCTGCGCTTTGCATTAAGGCGCAGGGTTTTTGTTTCATGCAAGTGACCACCTGGACAGGAAATGGAGGATGGGAATTTTCCATGCACGGATCGGGGTCGCCAACCCCGACATCGGAGAATTTCAATGGGTAGACGCTTTGGTTGATACCGGGGCGACTTACTCCATGTTTCCCACATCGTTACTGGAACAACTGTTAAACCTGTCACCGATAGATTCTGCGTCTTTCCGGTTGGCGGATGGCCGTGTACAGACCTACCGATTAGGACAAGCCAATTTCAGGATCGGAGACCAGGAGAGAATCAGCCCGGTTGTTTTCAGCCAGGAAGACCGGTACTTGCTGGGAGCCGTTTCTTTGCAAAGCTTTGGGTTGATTGCCGACACAACCAATCATCAACTGGTTCCCACCCCCGAGCTTACTCTCTAAACCGGTCTGCCACCCGACGTTAATCAACCCTCCCGAGGAAAGGAGACGATAGTGCCCACCCAAGCAAAACAAGACAAAGTGGCTGAACTTCAGGACAAACTGGAGCGTTGCTCCATCGCGGTGACCACCGGCTACAGCCGCATCACGGTCAACGAAATGACCGACCTGCGTCGGCGCACCCGGGAAGCCGGGTTTGAGTTCGTCGTCATCAAGAATTCTCTGCTGAGCCTGGCCGCCGACGCCGCCCAAATGCCCCAACTGAAGGACATTATGGAAGGCCCCACCGCCGTAGCCTTTGGCTATGACGAGCCGGTGGACGTGGCCAAGACCCTGCACGACTACATCCGCACTACCCGGTCGGCCCTGACCATTCAGGGAGCCGTGGTCGGAACGGGACCGGCGCTGCCCACCGGGGAGGTGGAGCGGCTGGCCACCCTGCCCCCTCGTCCGCAACTGCTGGCGCAGCTGCTGGGGCAAATTCAGTCCCCCATTTCAGGCTTGATCAACGTGCTGAACGGGCCGCTGTGGAGCTTCGGCGGACTGCTGCAAGCCCGCATCCAACAGCTTGAGTCCGACGAGCCGGAAACTGCCGACGGGCCGGAAACCGCCGCAGATGACCCATCCGGCGACGAGGTTGAGGCGGAGTAACCGATGACGCTACCCGGCAAAACCCTTCCCCAGACTACGGACAAGACCATTATCAAGAACCACCCGGAACGGGCGGCTCCCCAAGAGGCCGCCAACGTTCTGGCCCAGGGATTGGTGGCCCACGTGGGAATCGTGGAGGACGGCGGGCCGGTGGTGATACCCATGTCCTACCACTACGACGCGGAACGTCCAGACCGGGTGTACCTGCACGGTTCCGTCCGCAGCCGCCTGTTGCGGCATTTGTCCGGCGGCTCGCCGGTGTGCGTCACCGTTACTATGACCGACGGGCTGGTATATTCCCGCAAGGCGATGAACCACTCGATGAACTACCGTAGCGCGGTCGTATTCGGCACGGCGCGGGAGGTCACCGATGAGGCGGAGAAGTTCGATCTGTTCGACGCGATGGTGCAACGGTACTTTCCGGGGCGCACCGTGGGGCAGGACTACCACGCCCCGCCGTCGCAAGACTTGGGCGTCACAACCCTGGTGGAGGTGACGATCAAGGAATGGAACGGCAAGGTGCGGGTAGGTGGCCCCACCGGGCCGGAGGATAACGACCCCGGCGCGCCGGGCAGCGCGGGCGTCACCGGCTTTCCCGGCAGGTAAGCCCCCGCCATAGGGACAACCGGGAAACCCCCGGTTTAGTCAAGCAAGAAATAACGAGGAGGAAGGAATGACTACCAAAGAGGAAATCCTGGATGCAATCAAGGGCATGAACGTTCTTGAACTCTCCGACTTGGTCAAGTCCCTGGAGGACGAGTTCGGGATTACCGCCGCCGCTCCGATGGCTATGGCCGCCCCCGCAGGCGCCGCGCCCGTGGACCTCGGCCCCGCCGAGGAAGAGCAGTCGGAGTTCGACGTGATGATCCAGAGCTTCGGCGATAACAAGATTAACGTCATTAAGGCAGTGCGCGAGGTAACCTCCCTGGGCCTGCGGGAAGCCAAGGAGTTGGTGGAAGCCGCCCCCACCCGGGTCAAGGAAGCCATCGCCAAGGACGAGGCCGAGTCCATCAAGGCCAAGCTGGAAGAGGCGGGCGCCTCGGTGGAAGTAAAGTAACCTAGTTTCAACTCAGGGTCTTTTCCGCGCCCGGCGTCACAATTGACGCCGGGCGCGTTTGGCTTACGGCTAACAGGCGCCTTTCAAGACAGTCTCGGCAATCCGATCGCTGGGAGAACCCTTTCATTCCCCCACATCCTCAGGACAGAATCTGTGGCCCTCAACGGACTTCCTTATTCCTATGGCACTGTCCGTAGACAAACTCCTAGTAGTAACCGCCGGGGGCTTATTGTACAATTGGGACAATCACAGTGGGACAACCACAGCAAGGCTTCTTGAGGCTTTATTCCAGTGTGGTTTCCCGTCACATTTTCCGACTCCAAGAGGTAGCAACGATGATAAAAGTTTCGGTCTATTACCCCAACGAAGAGGGCAAGAGCTTCGACATAGACTACTACGCCAACCGGCACATGCCGCTGGTACACGAGCGTCTGGATTCCTCGGGTCTGGTAAGAACCGAGGTCGAAAAGGGCGTTTCCGACACTGACCCCAACGCGCCGCCCCGGTACGTGGCCGTAGGCGCCCTCTACTTCGACACCGTGGACAACGTACACGAGGGCTTCAAGACCCACGGGCGCGAGCTTATGGGCGACATACCCAACTTCACCGACATTTCGCCTCAATTCCTCATCAGCGAAGTCGTCGAATAACAACGGTCTGCCCCCCGCCGGCCCGCCTGACCACTACGTCCCGGCTCCCCCACCGCCGCCCGGCCGTCCTTGCAGGCGGTCCGGGCCGGTCGCATTTGCGCACGAATTTTACGCGATAAACGAGGACAGCCATGACAACCGGCGCTTCCTACGAGGCTTTTGAACGTCTGGCCCAAGAGCAAGTCCACAACCACTGGGACTTCTACCCCACCGCCGGGTCCCGCATCGGACGGCATGAGTACGACGGACGACTGCCGGACTTTTCCCCGGGATCAACCCGCCGGCGTAACGAGAGCATCCGACACGGCCTCGCCCAGCTCTCGGCGACGGACATTTCCGACTTCAACCCCGGTCAACGTCTGAGCGCGCGCCTGCTGGACCTGTTCCTACGCCGGGAGCTGTTCAACCTGGAGGAGATGCGGCCCGTGGAGCGAAACCCCATGCGCCAGGTGGGGTATCTCAACATGGGCGGGTACGTCCGGCGGGGCTATGCGCCCCTGGCTGACCGGCTCCGGTCGGCAACGCAGGCGATGGAGCAGGCTCCGGATTTCCTGCACGTACTGGACACCTACCTGGCCTCGGAGGTGGGCCGTCCGGTGCTGGACATGAGCATCGAGAGCTACGCCGGCATGGCCCGGTTTTACCGGGCAGACCTGGCGCAGGCCGCCGCCGAATGCGACGACGCCGGGGTCTTGTCTGGGTTCAACACGGCCCGCGAGGCCGCCGCCGCCGCCATTGATAATTTCGTCGAGAGCCTGCGCGACCGGAGACGGGGAGCAACCGAGGAATTCGCCATCGGCAGCCGATTGTACTCGGATATGCTGTCCACCGGGGAGGGTCTGGACGTCCCCCTGTCGCAAGTGACCGAGCTCGGACAAGCCAACCTGCAAAACAACCTGGACCGCCTGACCGAAGTCGCAGCATCCATTGACCCGGCCCGCCCGGTTCGGGAAATCGTGGCGGAGATTGCCCGGAACCACCCCGCCGCCGCGGCGTTAATCCCGGAGACCCGCGATATGCTGGAAGACATCCGGCAGTCCCTCATCGACCTGGACCTCATCAGTGTTCCGTCGCAAGACCGCTGCCAGGTGGTGGAGACCCCGGCTTATATGCGCTACGCCTTCGCCGCCATGGACAGCCCCGGGTCGCTGGAAAGCCGGGCCACCGAGTCCTTTTACTACGTGACGCCAGTAGAAGACGATTGGACGCCGCAACAGCAAGAGGAATGGCTGTCCAACTTCAACTACGCCACGCTGCGCATCGTGTCCATCCACGAGGTTTACCCCGGGCACTTCGTCCACCACCTGCACAACCGCTACGGGGCCGAACTGCAGTTGGTCAACCGGGTTGCCACGTCCTATGCCTTTACCGAGGGCTGGGCACACTACACCGAGCAGATGATGCTGGAGACGGACTACGGGCGGGGCAAGCCGGAACTGCAAGTGACGCAACTTCTGGAGGCGCTGGTCCGCAACTGCCGGTATCTGTGCTCGCTGGGGATGCACACCGGCGGGATGACGGCAGAAGAGGCTACGAGGTTCTTTATGGACTATGCCTACATGGAGGAGCTACCGGCCAGACGGGAGGCGATGCGGGGGACGTTTGACCCGGGCTATCTGAACTACACGCTGGGTAAGTTGATGATTCTCAAGTTGAGGGACGACTACCGGAAGCAGGAAGGCGCCGGCTATTCGCTAAAGGGTTTCCACGACGCCCTGCTGTCCCACGGCGCGCCGCCCCTGCCGCTGCTCCGCGAGGTGATGCTGCAGAACGCCGGGGAGTCGCCAATTTAGGGAACGATCCCCGGCTACGAAAACCCGTCCCGTAAATCCGGGGAGAGCGAGTTGAACTCAGTCTCTTCTAACCGCCTATGTCTGTTGTTGGGCGGCTGGCGGGTCAGTTCGGAAGGATACTCGGCGGAAGGCTTCGGCGTATTCCAGGTCGTTGCCGGCGGCGGCTTCCCGGGCGCGTTCCTGCACAAATTCCGCAATTTCAGCCTCGGAGTGGCCGGTCATTTGGGAACGGTGGGCCTGGACCGCCGCTGTTTTTCGCTCCAGGGTCTCCGCAATGTCAACGAATACGTTGGGCCGCTCGGTGCCCCAGAAAAGGATGGTCCCGGTCTTGTGGGGTTCCAGCCCTTCCTCACTCCACAGGTCGCCGAAGTGGAGGTGGTCTCGGGCGTAGGGGAAGACCGCGTCCTGGGCCACCTGGCCGGCTACCCGGTGGTCCCGGTGCCAGGACAAGTCCATGCGGTACGGTTCGGCTGCAATCACGGTGTCCGGCCGAATCCGTCGAATCAAGCGCACCAACTCCTTCCGAAACTCGCCGGTGTCCTCCAATTCCCCATCGGGATGATTAAGCATCGCCACATCCTTGACCCCCAGGACGCGGGTGGCCTCCATTAACTCCTGGGCGCGGGTGGCCGACAACTGCTCGGAGGTGATGCCGGGCTGTTCGGCGCCTCTGCCGCCATCGGTGCAAAGGACGTAATGTACCTCGGCGCCTTCCTGAATCCACCTGGCGAGGGTTCCCCCGCACCAAATTTCTGCGTCGTCGGGATGGGGCGTCACCACCAGTACCCGCAGCGGGGTTTCTTCCATACCCGGCATACCTCCTGAATTCTCGTTCGACAAAGACGTTCTTCACAAGCCTCAGGATGACCGAGGCTCTGCCTGTGCATCTCAAGGTACTCTGCTACAATCGGGAAACCCTGTCAAGGGCAAGGTAACAGTTCAGAGTTGGTGAGGTAAATTGGTTTCAGCCAAGGCTTTCAGACAACCGCCAATTTTTCCAGGGGGTTTGGGGGATGAATCCCCCAACGTAACCCAACCCCCATATTCCGCCATCGGCCACTCCGCTCCCCTCAACCCTGAACAGTTACAGGGCAAGGGCCCAGCCGTAACTGTCAGACTTGGTGAGGTAAATCGGTTTCAGCCACCTGCCACTTTTTAGGGGGTTTGGGGGATGAATCCCCCAACGTAACCCAACCCCCATATTCCGCCATCAGCCACTCCGCTCCCCTCAACCCTGAACAGTTACGCCCAGCCTTGCAGGTTTTTAACTGTCGCTGCCACGTGACCTTCGACAACTCCACGATGAACCAGTCTATGCAGGTGAATTAGGAAGCCCTGCGAAGGATTCAGCAAAACCGGACTTGAGAAACCATACCATCGCTCGATTGCTGCTTGACATTTTTCTTGACTAAATTTTCGCTCAAGGCTTAAACTGTGGTAGATATTAGCCAAAATTATAGAAACGGGGACTGGGACGCAGCCATAGCATGGAATTGATTTCGCAGCAGCACGACGACGTAGCGCTTTTCATTGACTGGGAAAACTTCAAGATTAGCCTGGCCGGCGGACACCGGCACCCCAACGTTTCAGCCCTGAAGGAAGAGGTCGCCAACTACGGGCGCGTGGTGGTGGCCAAAGCCTACGCCGATTGGGTCAGCCGCGCCCCCGAACTGCGGGGCGCCAGCCAATTCACCCTAGACCCTCCTGCACTGTACGCCGCAGGAATTGAACCCGTGTACGTTCCCACCCGGTTGCCGATCGTCGGCGCGCCGTCGGACTCCAACCGCACCGCCCGGGTCAAGAACAGCGTGGACGTCAAGATGACTGCCGACTGCATCGAGTGCGCCCACTCATATGCCAATATCGGCACCTACGTGCTGGTCTCCGGCGACTCCGACTTCATCCACGTCATTAACACCCTGCGCACAATGGGCAAGCGGGTCATCATCATTGGGGTGTCCTGGAGCACCTCTCGCCGGCTGTCCGACCAAGTGGACGGACTAATTCTCTACGATGTCGACGTGGACCCGGTGACCCCGGCCGAGCCGGTGCAGGTCGGCAACGGGCGCAACTCAGGACGCCTGAACAGCCCCGGACGACAGCAGCTGCCGGAGGTCATCCGGGCTATCGAGGACCTGGTGCGCTCGGAGCGTCTTGCCGGACGTATGCCCCTGTTGACCTCTTTGAAGCAGCGGTTGATGCGGCATATCCCCGGGTTCGACGAGAAGAAATTGGGCTTTTCCGGGTTCAAGAAGATGATGCTCCGGGTCGCCGAAGAGGGCAACCTGAAGCTCGTAACCGTCGGGCTGGTGGACTGGGTAATGCTTTCCGAAGAACCCGACCCGCCAGAAGCTGTTGCCGAAGCTCACCATGATACGCATGACGATGTCCGGGGAACTCCGGCCCCCGACGACGACATTTCTGACGACAGGGACAATGACACCGCTGCGGCAGAACAGCACCCTGAACCCGTCGCCGCCGAGGTTGTAGATGCCCCTGAAGCGGAAGCTGCCGATGCCGTGGATACCGTTGCAGATGAGGATCGGGCGCCCGAAGCAACGGAGCCGGATCCGGAACCCGGCCCGGGCCGACCTGAGTTGCCGGAAGCCTCCATTGAGGCTCTGGCCGCCTTGGGGCTTCCCGACGGCCCCGGCGACGGCCAGGACCACGAGCGGGTCATTGACCTCATCGTCATGGCGAACACCCTGGAACACCAGGAAGGCATCAGCCACGTCGCGTTTAACTTCCTGGTTGGCGAGGTCCGGCAAGCTCTGGATGCCGGTCTGGAAGCCGGGCAAGAGGAAATTTCGCAGCACTGGTCGGCCATGCACTCCAGGACCTACGTCACCAATCTGCTGCGGGCCCTGGGCAATGGTGGCGTTTTCAAGCGGGGCCAGCACGTCGACAAAGACGCCGAGACCGGCCGCACCCGGCGGCGCAGCACTTTCAACCTCGACCGGGAGCATGAAGTGGTGGCGCAGGTGATGTCCGCGCTCTGGCCCTTGGGCAACGGGCTGGAGTCGGGGAGCGAGTTCCTGCCGGCGACCGAGGACCCGCCCGAGTTAAACGACGCCAACGGCGTAAGCCCGGAGATGGAACCAGTCTCCGCTTCCTGGGCCCTGCCACCTGGGAGACCTATTTCGTAAGGAAGCCCTTCAAGAGCATCGGGGTGAACGGTCTCCCGTCCCCGGAATGGGCCTCTTCCCAAAGTGGCGGCCTTACAAATCCAGGATGAGGGTGGACCAGCCGAAGTCACTGGCGCCCAAACCCTCCGCCGTGTACGGGTGGTAATACTCCCGGAAACCCGACTTTTCAATGCACTCGTGGCTCTTGGCAACGATGACATCGGCTAACTCCCCATAGCCGTGGCCCCGTAGCGCGTGGGAAAGGAACCAGTTGGTGTTTATCCAACTGGGGCCTCGCCAGATGAAGCCCCGGGGATTTCCCGGCATGAACTTGGGGTCTGAGGCAGGCACCGAGGGCAGCGGGTAAGGCAGCCAGAAGTCATCCGTCGAGGTAACCCAGCGGTTGACCAGCCGTTCCACCACCGGTCGGGGCAGGTCGGCCAGTATCAGCGGCATCAATGAGCTGATGGTCACCACTTTGACCGGATTCTCGGCCACGCCGGACAGGTCGAAGAACGCCCCGGCTTCTTCATCCCAACACTTGGCCAGCAGGGCTTCCAAGGTACGGTCGGCTTCCCGGCTAAACTCCAGAGCTTCGGGGGCGTCCCCCAACAGCCTCACCAGGGAACGCAGCCCGAAGGCGTAGATTGAGTTGACCAGAACGTCCTCCACATGGAAGATGTCCGCCGCCAGAATCGCCCGGTCGTCGCCCCGCATCGGTTCGTAGGCGGCATACACTTTCCGCAGCGCGGCGATGAACCCCTGATTGCTCAGCTCTTCCAACCCGAGGATGTCGTCATACTTGGGAGAGCAGTCTGTGCCGGCTTCTTCGGGTTGAATGACCGCCAGCAGACCGTCGTTGTCCGGGTCCCGGTTCTCCCGCAACCAGCGGTAAAACCCGGTAAGGATTGGCAGAGCCATCTCCTTGAACGCCTCGTCCCCCGTAGCCCGGTAGACCCGCTCGACGGCATAGGCGATGATGGGCGGCTGCATGGTCGAACTGTAGTTAGGGGAAGTCATGCCCACAATGTTTCGGGCCAGGAAGTCGGGCTGCTTGTCCATTTCCCAGAAAATGATGTGGGGAATGAACCCGTTGGGCAACGCGCCGCTCATCAGCGTGGTCAACTCGGCCTTGGCCTGCGCCGGGTCCAGATGGGTCAAGGCAATAGCGTGGAAGCAGGAGTCCCAGAACCACTGGAAGGGGTAGCCCCGCAGGGACGGCACCACGAAGCTGAACTCCTTGCCGTTCCAGTCGGCCACACCCTGCCGCAGGTTAGTCAGCAGAATCTTGCGCGCGCCTTCTTCAAGCTCTTGGCGGTCCATTAGCCACTCCTGTAATTCTATAAACACGTTGTGTCAGGCTGGCATCACGTTTTGACGACGGGATTCCCGCATCCTCGACAACTTCTCAATCAGAGCGTCGGCCATTGATGTAATGTCGCACTCCCAGACTACAACAGCCTCCCACCCCAACAACTCAAGACTCCGGAAGTTCACCTCATCACGCCTTATGTTTCCGCTAATCTTGGATGTCCAATACTCTACGTTGGATTGGGGCATTCTGGACCGTTTGCAGCCGTGCCAATGCCAAAAACACCCATGGACGAACACTGCTATCCGATAGCGGGGAAGCAAGATATCTGGGTTGCCGGGGACATCCTTTCGATGTATCCGAAACCGAAATCCGGCCCGATGTATCGCGCGGCGAACTCGCAACTCGCAGGAAGTGTTCTTGCTCTTTACCGCAGCCATAGTCCTACTTCGCTGCCATGGAGATACGTTATCAGCCATAGTATTCTTCAATGTTCGACCTAATCGGAATTGGAAAGGTTTTCCAAACGGAGTGCGGCCAAGTGTTCCAGTCTCCTTGCTTGGGTCAAAAGGGTTCCCCTGAGTCCGGCCTTCACTTGGCGTTCGCTGATTACCTGAGCCAGTTTCGCTATAGTAGCAGCTCTCCTGGCGACTCTAATGTCTGGGTGTTTGCGCCTCTCATATATGGCAGACGGTACTATCATTTTTCTCACCGAAGGGGGCAGTGTTATCACCGAAGTTGCTGGTATAGGTGCTTCGTTCAACACCGCTTTAAATGTTGAATTTTCCAATACTCCCAGATACACAGTGTATTCAGCAGAGTTCAGGGTTTCCTTGGAAAAGTTGGTAGCCAAATGCCAAAAGGGCCACATCTCCACTTCGGCCACTTCGGCCACTTCGGCCACTTCGGCCACTTCGAAGGGGTCTAGCACATTCATGCCCACCGCATCAGTCCTTTGATTTGTGAGATGTCTCCTTATTCTGGTCCTGAGTCGCTCCGCAGTCTGACCAACGTATATTGGTTCCCCATCATAGTCGAAAAAAGCATAAACGCCGACCTTCGCATCTCCAACTCGACTGCCAGTGTGGTCAAGGGAGTTTAGAGCACCGTCTAGTTCCTCACGAATCGCAAGCACCTCCTCTGGAGGTTCAAAATTTGCGTTCGGTTGCGTCATAGGTCCCCCGATTTCATACCGTAACGGACGACTTACAATTTTGGAGCGATAGCAAAGGGACCAGGGCGTTTCTCGCAAGCCAGGATACCGCAGGTACACAAACTGCGTCTCCCAAGGCGAATCTCCCTTGATTCTCTGATATACCGGCCAAGTCGATATGAGGCGCACCTTGAAGTCGGCAGTACTCCCTGGCTGTCATCCAACGGGCCCGTACCTCACCTTTCCCTGCTTCGACCAATGCTTGCCGACTCGAACCACCTCTACCCGTTCTTAAACAACCGCTAATTTCGTCGCGCCGTATCTCCCAAACCGCCCGCCCGCTTCTCGTCCTCCGATAGGCTGTAGCCCAGCGCACTGAATGGCATACCTTTAGTACATCCAAACGAGCGGATTGAATTGGCGAAAGGGAGTTAACAAACTTTCCCAAACGTTCTCCATCCCACCAAGTAAGATCGTTTGGGTTTAGTCTGTCAACTACATCAGCAAGAGTTTGGGAACAATTGGGGAGCACGGGCAACTGCAAAGTACGAAACCCCAATTCTGGATTCCGTTCTTGGAACCGTAGAATCCACGGGGGCGAACATCGGACGCAAAGCACAATTCAGGTTCAGTACGGTTCCTAGTCCATCCGATGACAAATATTCTGGGGCGACTCTGGGGGACGAACTTTGCGGCATCTAAGACAACAATGTCGCAGACATAACCGAGTGTGTTTAAATTCGACACAGTGGCCCGCAGATCATCCCCATTGTTGGAGGTGGCGAATCCCAACACGTTTTCTAAGACAATAACCTGCGGCTTACGGGAACACATCTCCCTGACAATACGGAGAAACTCATGCACCAATCCCGAGCTTTTGCCCTGAAACCCGGCACGCCGCCCAGCGACTGAAAGGTCCGTGCAAGGGAAAGAGGCAACGGCTAATTCGACATCCGGAACATCTGTACCTGCAAGAGACCTCACGTCCGAAAGCACGAACTCCACCGAGTCACAATTCGCTTGGTAGACTCTGCGCTTTGTCTCGTCTATGTCGTTGGCAAAGACGACCTTGAATCCCTCAGCTTCTAATCCTTCCCGCAACAATCCGATCCCAGCGAAGAATTCAGCGACCCTCGGCCTATGTGATAGGCTGCACATCCTTACCATACCCGCGCCACCACTATTACCCCGTGGCCGTATATACACTTAGATATTTCCGAGAGACCGCCTCCCAGGTAAAGTCCTCGTAAGCGTACTCTCTGGCTTCCTCTCCCAACTGCTTGCGGTAACCCTGGTCGTTGACCAGCCGAACCAATGCTTCGACGGCCTCCGGCAGGTCGAACCTGGGGACGACCACCGCGCCCCGGGTCAGCAACTCCCGGTTGGCTCCCACGTCGTGGGTCAAGACCGGCACGCCGGCAATCATCGCTTCAAAGTACACCAACCCGAAGGCTTCGTAGTGGGAGAACAGGACAAACGCATCGGCCCCGGCGTATTGCCGGGCCAGTTCTTCGTCACTCAGTTCGCCGGTGAAAATCACTTCCTCCGCCAGCCCTGCGGCGTCCACCGTGGCCCGCAACGACGCTTCGCCGCCTTCGTCCCGTCCCACCAGAATCAGCCGGCAGGGCCGGTCGAACCTGGCGCGGGCCTGCCGGTAGACGTCCAGCAACCAACCCTGCCCCTTGTGCTCGCCCAGCCGTCCCACGCACAGAACGTTAACCGCGTCGTCCTCCGGCGGGCGTTGGCGGGTCTCCGTCAGCGGTGACGCCCCCCAACCGATGACGCTCTGCTTGTCGGCCGGGGCCCAGTAGTCCCGGCGGACCTGCCGGGCTTCCTGCTGAGTCAGCGAGACGACCGAGTGCATGACACGGCAGATAAAGCCGTTGATGGGCCGCAACCACCAACGGATGATCGGCAGGGTGTGGTAAGAGGGCGTGAAGACGAACCGGGCGCGGCCCCGGAACCAGAACCACGACCAGAAATGCCCCCAGAACCAGCCGTCGCCGACGAAATGAACGACGTTGGGGTTGAACTCTTCGAGGTATTGCCGCACCTGCCCCGGGGAGAACCAAACCAAGGGCACCGAATAAAGGGGGATTGACTTCTTGGGAAAACCCCGCAGACGGTAGATGGATATGCCTTCCGGGGTGGCGTCCCGATCCGCCCATTCGGGATGGGCGACCCGGGGAAAGGCGTACTTGGTAGTCAGCACCGCCACCGACTCCACGTCGGGCGTGTCCATCAACCCGAAGGACAGCTGCTCAATAGCCCGCTCAATCCCGCCCAAATAAGGCCGGAAATACGGCGTCAAAAACAGGATGCGCAGAGGTGGGTTAGGCATAAGTTACCTTAAGTAAGACTATCGTTTCGCCTTATCGAATCAAAGCCTAGTGTAAAGAGGACGGCGTTGTTGGAATATCCAAATCCGCGCAACGGCAGGGTACCGCCAATCGGGATACCGAGCCAGTTGTGGCAAATGATACCACAACCCTGGACTCTTCTCGCCTACACGGCATCGGCCGGAGAACCCGGCGTTACCGGACTGGAAGCCACGACCGCCGCCCTATGGTCAGCCTATCCGCCGGGTCACGGGACAACCGTTGCGGGGTGGTATAATGACGGCCCAATGGCTATCCCTTATCCGACATCAGGTTGCCCCCATCCTTTAGCCCCTCGATTCTTGCCGGTCTGACCGTGGACCACCTCTTCATCTGGGTCGCCCTGCTCAGCGCCGGCACCTTGGGCATGGTCACGGCCCTGGACAAGCGGCTGGCGTCGTACAGTATGCCAAGCTTGGGCGCATTTTACGCGGGCTCGTGCATCCCTCTTCTCGTAATTGGCGGCGGCGTCTTGGCGGTTGCCGGGCTGCCCGCGGGCTCCGACATGGTTCGGGTCCTGACCGCAGGGCTTTCCGGCCTGCTCTGGGGCGGCGCGCTGTCCATGATGTTCTGGGGTTACAAGCTGGAAGAAGCGTCCCGAGCCTCGGCCATTATCCACACCTTCCCGGTGTTCGTGGCCATCCTGGGGGTCGTGTTTCTGGGCGAGACCCTGTCCGCGGGGCAGTGGGCGGCCATCGTCACCGTGGTAGCCGGGGCGTCCACGATTTCCCTGTGGGGGTCCGGCGGGGGAATGTTCATCCGGCTTAACCGGAGCCTGCCCATCCTGCTGGGCGCCAGCGGGTTAACCGCCCTGGGGTTGGTGACCAGCAAGTACGCACTGGAGGAATTGCCGGTGGGCCTGGTGTTCGGGCTGCGGAACCTGGGGATGGGGCTGGTGATGGTGTCGCTGACGCGGCCCAGGGACTTTCGGATGCTGGGCACGGCGGTACGGGACTGGAGAACCGCCCTGACGCTGTTTCTGGCCGAGTACAGCCTGGCGCCGCTGGCGGTGGTGCTGAACGTGACCGCCATCAGCCTGGCGCCGGTCTCGCTGGTGGCCACGGTCACCGCCACCCGGCCCATTTTCGTGTTCATCTACAGCACACTGTTCAGCACCGCAGCCATCGGACTGCTGCACGAGCCTCTCGACCGCTCGACGCTGGCAGTGAAGCTGGCGGCGATAGTGATGGTCGTGGGGGGTATCGCCGCCTTGACGCTGCTTTGACGCCGCCCTTGCCTTGCCCTACTTGGCCGTGTTGCTGCCCAGCAGGATGCGCTCGACTTCCGGCGCGAGTTCTTCTGCCCGGGCCTTGACCTCGGCATCGGTCAGGCTGGACAAGGGATGCTGGGCGACGACGTAGTCGAAGCCGGGGACGCCCATCATCTTGGTCATGGCGTTGGCGGTGTTGATGAAAACGTGGGTGACAATGGAGGCGGTGGGAATGCCCAGCTTCTCCATTTCAATGCCGTCGTGCACACTGCACGAACTGCAAGACCCTCAATCACCCACGCCGGTAATCAGCACGTCCACCTGGTCCAGGATGTCCTGAATTACCTCGGGCTTGGCAGGCACCGATGCGTGGTGCTTGCTGAAGTACTTGACCTCGGCGAGGTCGTACTTCTGCTTGAGGACTTCGCCCAACTCGTGAAGCAGCTTGTCGGAGTTATCCTTGGAGTTTTCCATCAACCCCAGACGCTTGCCGCTAAGGTCGCTGGGCCGCTGGTTCAAGCGAAACTCGCCTGAGTCCAGGTCCACGCCCTTGGGGTTGACCAGCCTCATGTTCCGGATGGTTACTGTTTCGGCCATGATGCACCTGCAAAATTAATTTTCCGTGCCAAATCGTACCAATTCTTAACTGGGGCGTTCCACCCCCACGGGATCCCAACGCTGAAACCGCCCGCTAGAAACCGGGGTCGAGTGATTCAGGACACATTATCGCATAGTTAAGACGGCGGCGAAAAGAAGCCTCGTACATCGGTAACTGTCCAGGGTCAAGGGGATTCGCGTGGCCGATGTCGGAATATGGGGGTTGGGTTACGTTGGGGGATTCATCCCCCAAACCCCCTGGAAACAATCGGCAGTTGCCTGAAAGCCTTGGCTGAACTGTTACGTACATCGGTGTCCGTACATCGGTGTCTCAGCGAGGGTTAGAGGTCTTCCAAACGGGCCTCGGGAATCTCCAACTGACTCAAGACATCGGATATGTTGTCGACGGAGTCCAATTGCTTCAAAACTTCGCCCAACTCCCGGGCTTTGTCCTCGCCTATGCGGAGACCGGCCAAGTAGATGAACTTGGCGTTAACCTCTTCCTCGGACATACGCCGCCAAAGGCTTTCCTTGTTGAGTTGCCGGCCGTCTTTGGTGGTCACAGTTACCGAACCGCGGTATCGCTCGTCGCCTCGGGTCGGCCAGGTCTCGTCAGCCCGGATATGGATGCGTTCTCTAAGGGAGGAGACTTCGGGGCTGTTGTAGTAGGCTTCGTCGTGGGCTTGCAGGAAGCCGATTCCCCCATATACGGCGGCGTTGCCCAACACATCGCCGTAGTAGATAGTGGGATGAGGAACGGTGGTTATGGTAGTGAGGCCGCCGGGACCGACAACCACATGAATTTCGGCTATGTCATTGTGGGTCAACCCATGTTCGTCCATAAGTTCGACTAGGGCCAGCCTCGGGCCCTGGTTGGGGCCGCCGGCGCTCGCGCGCTTGAAACGGGTGCGGCCAACGCTGTATTCCTGCCCCAAAGCCCCGGCAAACTCGGGGCCGGGCCCCTCGATGCCAAGGCGGCTATTAAAGAACCCCCTGGGACCGTCGAAGATGTCCGTTGGAGCGTCGAAACCTGCCTGGGCCATGAAGGCTGCAGCAACTCCGTTGCGCGCCCCCACGCCGCCGCGCATGAAGGACTTGACCATGTGCTCACGTTCCCGGTCGATGGGGGGCATAACGTCAGCTACCATGGTTGCGGCCAGGCTGAGGGCGGCTTCGATGCGGTCCGGCTCAAGCCCCAGGCATACGCTGGCGGCCACTGCCGAGCCCATGGAGTGGCCCATGTCGATGGGGTCCGACTTGCTGCCTGTTTCCTGTTCGACGCGATCCTGAACCCGGTGGATGCGATGGGACATTTCGTGCCCCAGGGCCACCGCGCGCGCCACTTCCTGGCCGGAAGCCCCGGCGGCCTGCCCTGAAGCCAGGGCGGCGGCGATGATAGCTGGCAGAGTTCGGGGCTGCCCCGTATCGTCAGTACAGTCAACCTCGTTGCCGTGGCCGATGGTCCCGTTGACCAGGGCGGCATTTAGGACCGAGGTCCGTTGAGGGAACCCGACCATGGTGCAGTCGGGCTGGCCGCCCACCAAGGAAGCATAGTGAACTATTCGGTGAGCCAGCGGCAATAGCGAACAGGCCAAGTTTGCGCCCGTGTCGTCATAAAGCGCCAGAATGGTGGTGTTCCGGACGTCAGCAGGGATGTCGGCGTATCGGGTGGAGTGGACCCAGTTGACGAAGGTCTTGGTGGCGGTGGGAGCGGTCATAAGTCTTCTCTCCTCGAGGACCAGCGTCGGGCTTGAAGCAGGAACGAGCGTTTGGGTTTATGTTAACCGAGCGTACACTACCGGGAGAAGGTGTCAAGCCTGGCGGGATTCCTCAGGGCCTTTCGATTATCGCCACAGCGGACCCTTAAATATCTTCAAGACGGGCGGGTCAATCGGGCGGCTCAATGAGGAAATCCTTCGAGTCCCTCAGGCAGAACGGATTGGATAGGCTACCACCTCCGCGCCGGGACGAACCGGAGGGGGTGGCAACCCCTGACTAACGAAACCGTGGTATTACTTCTTCGGCCAGCAGCCGCACCGATTTCATTACCAGGTGGTGGGGAATCTGTCCGCCGGGGTTCACGTCCACCGAGATCCCGGTTATGCCCAAATCTTCCCGGAAGCTCTGGATTTTCTCGGCCACCGCTTCCGGGGTTCCGAAGGCCAGGCGCGGCAGAAGCTCGTCATAGGTCAAACCGGCCGACCGGCTGAGCCGCTGGTAGGTTTCCTCGTCGCCCGTCTGGCTGAGGTTCTGCTGGATGACCCGCACTCGGTGCAGGGTGCTGTCCCTGGGGTCGGCGTAGGCTTGCTCGGCGGTTTCGCCCACATAGGCTCCAACCTGCAAAATTACGTCGTTGGGACCGTCAAACCCGGCCAGGTGGCGGGCGTCCCGGTACTGGGCCAAAAGGTCCTGGAGTTCGGGTATGTCCATCTGGTAGCGCATGAAGATGGGGAACCCCAGGCTGCCGGTCATGGCAAAGGTGTCCCGGCTTTCTACGGCGACGCGCACCGGGGGATGGGGACGTTGGTAAGTCTTGGGCACCAAATTTACGTCGTTGAACTGGTAAAACTCTCCCTCGTAGGAAAAGGGCTCGTCACCCCATGCCTTGAGGATAATTTCCAGGGACTCGGCGAACCGTCCCCGGCTTTCGGCGTAGTCAATGTTGTAACCCTGGTAAGACTCCAGGAACGAACTGCGCCCTACGCCGAACACGAACCTGCCCTGGCTGATGTGGTCAACGATAGCTGCCTCTTCGGCGACGCGGAGAGGGTTAGCCAGGGGCAGCACCTGCACGGCCAGGCCGACCTTGATTCGCTGGGTCTGGGCGGCGATGGCGCTGGCACCGATGAGGGGAGCGGACATGACCGCCCGTTCGGGCCGGAAGTGGGACTCGCCCACCCAAAAAGTGTCCAGCCCCAAGTCCTCGGCGGCCCGGGCAACCTCAAACCACTCCTGAAAAGCCTGAGCCTGAGTATCGTCCTCCCGGACGGTGAACATGGTAAAGATGCCGAAATCCATGTCTGTCCCTCCTTTCCGGTTTTATGCCAGTCGGCCAACAGCGCAAGGTAACTTGTCTTATCGCTGTTGGCGCTTCCGGCGGGGATCCGGCGGCCCATCCGAACCTGGAAATTGTTTAGCAGGCCCGGCCCTTGTACAATAAACGAAATGAATTAAACGAAACGAATTGCATCGGAGAATCGCTATGAAGTCCATAACTTACAGCTATGCCCGCAGCAACTTGGCAGAAACCATGGACCAAGTTTGCGACGACCATTCTCCGGTGATTATAACCCGACGGAACGGGCAAGCAGTGGTGATGTTTTCCTTGGAAGATTACCACTCCCTGGAAGAGACCGCCTACTTGCTGGGAAGCCCGGCCAACGCCATCAGACTGATGGAGTCGGTGTCGGAACTGAAGTCCGGCGGGGGCACGACCCGAGAGTTGACCGAGTGAACTTGGTATTCTCGGAAAACGCTTGGCAAGACTATTTGTACTGGCAGGGCACCGACCGGAACATTCTCAACCCCATCAACAACCTAATTAAGGAAATCCAGCGTTCACTGCACCAGGGAATCGGCAAGCCGGAACCTTTGCGGCACCAGTTGGCCGGGTACTGGTCACGGAGGATTACCCGGGAACACCGAATCGTTTACCAGGTAGAAGGGAACGCGGTGTTCATTGCGCAACTACGGTTTCACTACTGACGGTTCTCCTACTACCGGTTCTCCTAGACCGCCGCAACAATTCCCCATTTCTCAGGACATCTCTATCTTCCTAGTTCGAATCTTAAACCCGGTGGTGTCTATTACCGCGCTGTAACGGCCGCCGGTGCCGCCGCCTAGGGTTATCAGAATTTCGTCCGGCTCCCGGGAGCAGTGAAGCATCCGCCGGTCGTCGCCGGGCTGCTCCGGTCCCATCTTGGCGCCGAGACGGATTAGCTCGCTGCGGGACCGGGCTGTGTTCTCGATGAGAAACTCCTGGATGTCGCGGCGCGACCATCCCCCTTCCTGGAGAGCTATAGCGTGTTCCGGGCCGAAGACGATCACCCACTCAGCAGGGAAGCGGTGGGACAGGGCGGTGGACTTGATGGTGTCGGCCAGGGACAGCAGGATGTCCCGCCCGGTGTTGCTGTAACGGTTGTTGACGGTGATGGCGTTGTAGGCCACCGCCGTCGTTACGCAGCTGTCCTCGGGCTGGAAACCCCGGCTGACGTGCAGCGGCCCCCAGGGCGAGTCCTCTTCGTTGTCGCCAATGCAGAAGGTGTACTTGGTGGGGTTGCCCAGGGTGCCCCGGTCGAGAGTGCCGGGCCAGGCGTCGAAGCCGTTCATAAAGCACAGCCTAACGGCCCGCCCCAGGCAGGCGTTGGCCCGGAATCCCGGACCGAACAGGCCGTCTTTGGAATTTATGCCGATCTGGTCCCGGATGGGGCCGTTTACGATCATCAAGATGCTGGGGGAACTAGTGGACGCCGCAGCCATGTGGATGAAGTTTTTCTCCTCGTCCAAGGTGCGCAGGGCGGTGGCCAGCACCGGGAAATACTCGGGTAGACAGCCGGCCATCACCGCGTTGGCGGCTGCGTTTTCCGAGGTAAGCACCCGGCGGCGCATTTCCAGCGACAGCAGTTCTTCTTCTCCGGTCATGCCGGCGTAGGCCAGCATCTGCCGCACCTTGTACTCCTCGGGCGGCACCACCGGCAGGCCGTCGCTCCAGCCCATGCGGTAGCATTCCTCAATGGCCTCGATGGTGTCGCTGGTCTCCACTATGTTGGAGCGTTCAGAACTGGTAGTCATGGTTGATTTTCTCCGTCAGGCGCCTTCACGAGTTAGGGGCAGATTCGGTCAGCGGCTCAAGAATGTCCAGCAGAGTTGCCATCCGGTCCAGTCGCCGGCCAATGTCGTCGGCGTGGAGAAAACGTTTGCGAGTGTAGAAATAGCCGTGCAACTGGCTGGCCACTCCTTTTAAGTCCCCCAAGCGTTCGTCCCCGGACATTTGCTCCGCCCGATACATGACGTCCCAATACTCATCATGCTTGCGATATGTCCAGCCCTGGGCTTCGGCGACGGCTTTGGCCATCCAAGCGGCGGCTCCCCAGCCCTTCTCCGAGGCCTGATGCAGGTCATCGTCGGCCAGGTATTGACGGCTCTTGGCCAGAAACTGGCGTGCTTGCTGGCGGTAGTCAGCAACCGGGTCATCTGGCTGTTCAAAGGGTTGCATTGGGGACATTTGGGTCATATTAGGGACGCTCCTTCGGCTAAACAGTTGGTCGGGCGGCTGGATTCCGGTGGACGATCCAATCCGCTTTCATGCCATGCGGCCCACAGCGCGAGGTTGAGTGGTGGCTCCCTACTGCGGGCCCTGGCAAATGCTCCGGGCTAAACGTTGGGCAGCCGCAGTTGCACGCCCGCCTTTTCTTCCTGGATTTTGGATACGGCGTCGGAGTCTTCCGGGCCCCAGCCGCGGAACATGGCTTCGACGTGGCGCTGGTCTACGAGGTTGGAAAGCTCCATTGGGATGCCGTACTCCCGCCCCAGGTCGGTGGCCAGCCGCACGTCCTTGGCGGCCAGGGCCGTGGCAAAGCCGGGCTCAAAGTTGCCCTTGAAAAGGAAACGAGGGAACTTCTCGACCAGCCGACGGTTGCCGCCGGAGCTGTTGGCGATGACATCGGCCAGAGTAGCCAGGTCAACACCGGCCTTGACGCCCAAGGTCAGGGCCTCGGTCATCAGCACGCCGATGCCCATGCTGAGCAGGTTGTTGCAGATTTTGCAGACCATACCGTTTCCGATGGGCCCGCAGTAGACGACGTGGCTGCCGATGGCGTCCAGGGTGGGCTTCATACGGTCAAAGATGGCCTGGTCGCCTCCGACCATCACCGCCAAGGTGCCCGCCGCCGCACCGTAAACCCCGCCGGAAACCGGAGCGTCCAGCACCGGGACCCCACGCTCGGCGCAAACATCGTGAATCCGCCGGATGGAGGTGGGCGAGTTGGTGGACAGGTCCATGTACACGGTGTTGGGCGTGGCGCTCTCCATGATGCCGTTTTCGCCCAGAACCACCGCGTCCACGTCCCGGGGCACCGGCAAAGAGGTGAACACAACGTCGTTGCCCGGTACTACTTCCCGGGGGGAATCGGCCCAGTTGGCGCCCATTTCCAGCAGGTTGGTGGCTGCCTCCCGGCGCAGGTCGTGGACGGTCAACTCGTGGCCTGCCTTCACCAGGTTGGTGGCCATTGGATTGCCCATGTTGCCCAGGCCGACGAATCCGACTTTCATTGTTGTTACTCCTTGTTGTTACGCCTTGGATGAGGTGATTGGGATGGCTTGATTGTTCTCTAGCTAATGACCTATTGGCGGCGATTATACCATCGGCGCGACAGGCGAGGTTATTGCGCAAGCTTTCCGTAACAGTTCAGACTTGGTGAGGTGAATTGGTTTCAGCCAAGGCGTTCAGGCAACTGCCAATTCTTTCCAGGGGGTTTGGGGGATGAATCCCCCAACGTAACCCAACCCCCATATTCCGCCATCAGCCATTACCCCCCTCAACACTGAACAGTTACAGCTCTCCGGATGAGCGGGGTTGTAGATGGCGGGGTTGATGGCAAGGTCACTCCACCTGCCGCACGTCCTTGAAAGTGCACAGGAAGAGCAGACCCAGGGCCAGAGCCGCCAAGCCGAACCCGGTCATGGCCCAGGATATGCCGATGAAGGTGGCCGTCACGCCAATCAACCCGGAAAACATGGGAATCAGGCCCTGCTCGTAATGCCAGACGCTGGAGATTCTTCCGCGCAGGGTGTCGGGAACGATGCCCTGGACGATCACCTGGTTGGCAACGATGAAGTGGCTTTGGGAGAGGCCCATCACCACCATCACCGGCACGGAAAGCCAGACCCAATGGGACAGTCCCAGGGTGAACACGACGGCGGAACCTGAGCACATGGTTATGAGGGTCACCAGCCCCTTGCGGGTGAAGAACCCCCAGGTAGACATTACGAACGTCGCGGTCACCCCGCCGACGCCCATGCTGACGATCATGGCCGTGCCCACGGCGGCGCCTTCTCCCAACGCCCCGGAGGTGTAGGCGGGGAGCAGGAGCAGCAGAGGGCTGAAGACCGCGGTGCGAGCGAAGTTTAGAACCATGAGCCTGAACATTATCCGGTGCCCCAGGATGTAGGTCAGCCCCTCCTTGAGGTTGTTCAGCGGGGAGTGTTCCCGGGCCGTGGGCGGTTCCCGGTAGGGCGTCTTCATCGGGATCAGCAACAGGACCATGGCGACGTACAGGCCAGCTTCGACAAAGAAATTCCAATGGAAGTCGACGGTTTCCAGCAGAATGCCGCCAAGGGCCGACCCGCAAAGGCGCATGGAAGTGACGGCCAGGGCGCTGAGAGCCAGGGCGTTGGGCATATCGGGCTGGCGGACGGTGTTGGCGATCAATGCCTGCCGCGCCGGTTGAACAACGGTGAACCCGACGCCGGCAGCCAGGGTGTACCCGTAGATGTACCAGACCGATGTGACCTGTCCGGCCGCGACCATCCAGGCGAAGACCACCGCGGCGGCGGCCAGTCCTACCTGGGACACCATTGCCAGCCAACGCCGGTCCCAGCGGTCGGCCAGTACGCCGGCCCAAGGTCCCAACAGCAACGTAGGTAGAGCCCGGACCGACACGGCCATGATGGAATGGAAAGGGGAGCCGCTGACGTCCAGGGCGAGCCATCCGATGGTGATGAGCTGCAACCACTGGGCGGCGTTGGCGAACAGGCTGCCGATGAAGAGGTAGCGCCAGTTGGGGTTGGCCTGAAGCGAAGAAAAGGTCTGAAGGCCCCGCCGCCGGGAAGGAGAGGCATCGCGGGAGGCTGTGCCCGGGGCGGCTATGTCTGAGGTGGCTGTCCCCGAACGTGGAGACTCCCGGTCGTTATCTGGGACAGCGCCGCCGGGGCTGGCGGCGCCGTCATTGGTACTCTCATCGTCAGTTGGTGACACTTGTCAAGCCAGTAAGGAGGCCGGAGTAAAACCGGCGGCTCCCCGGCAAACCTACTTGACCAGGTTGATGTAGGGCTTGGTTTTCAATTCCCAGCGGTCATTGGCCGCGTCGTACTGGGAATTGACGAAAACCCGCCAGTTAGCGTCGTCCAGGGCCGGGTAGTCGGCCCGGTAGTAGTACCCCGGCCAGCGAGTCTCCTGCCGGTACAGCATATGGCGCATGTGGGCTTCTCCGACCCAGGCACGATGCACCAACTCCCAGCACCGCAGCAGCTCGTGACGGTTGCGGGCGGCCAGGTGCTTCAGGTCTTCGCGGAACATCTCCATCAGTTGGAGTCCCCGCTCCAGGGTGGCCGCGTTGGTGGTATACGCGGTAGAGGTCCCGCCGGCGTACTCATCCATGATTTTCTGCAAGCGCACCAAGCCCTGCTTGGGATTGATGAAGTGGGGATTCACCTCATCGGAGCTGGACTCGCCCTTGTACTTGTCGAAGGTTTCCAGCGGCGCCCAGATGCTTTCCTGCAACTGCCGAACGCTGTCCGGGCTGACGGTGGGGGTTTCGCCGTGGTCGGTCACGAAGTTGACCGCAGCCTTGGCGGCCAACCGGCCCTCGGTGAAGGAGCCGGAGGAGAACTTATGGGGCGCGGCGCCCACGCCGTCACCGGCGGCGAACAGGCCCCGGATGGTGGTCATCTTGTTGTAGCCCCAGAAGTATTCCGGCGGGGCCAGGTCTTCGGGGCCGCTGACCCACGCGCCGGCCTCGCCGGAGTGGGAACCCATGATGTAGGGTTCGGCCAGCACCACCTCGGAGGGCGTAACCTCCGGGGAAATGTTCTGCGACGCCCAGGTCAACGCCTGGGCGATGGTCATGTCGAGGAAGTCCTCCCAGGCTTCGTTGCGCACCTGGTCCATTTTGGCAGCGTCGCCGCCGGCCAGCTTTTGCATCGCTTCCTCGGTACGCATATACATGGGACCGAGACCGGCCTGAATGTCGAGGAACATCTGGTGGTTGCGCAGCGGCGTGGGCGTGGGAATCGCCGAGCCGTAGGGTTCGTACTTGCGCAGCTCATCGTCCCGGGTAACCGTGTAGTCCTCGCCCAGGGCGTTGGTGACGCGGGAATGGAAATATTGGAACCACATTCCCACCGGGCCGTATCCGTCCTTGAAGCGGGTGGGGACGAAGCGGTGCTCCATTTGGGTCATTTCGACGCCCGCCGGAATCATTAGCCCGTAGGCAGAGCCGGTGGCGAAAACCGAGTACCAGGTACGGCCCAATCCTTCGTTGACCGACCGGGGACGGAAGACGTTGGACGCGCCGCCGGAGGTGATGATTACGGCCCTGGCTTTGAAGACGTAGAACTTGTTCTCCCGGACGGCGAACCCGATGGCGCCGGCGATGCGGTTCGGGTCGTTGTCGTCGGTCAGCAGGTGGGTAATTGCCACCCGCTCGTAGATGTTCTCCATGCCCAGGGCGTTGCGGGCCGGTTCCGCCGTGACCGGCTTGATGGACTCGCCATGAATGGGAATCTGCCAGCGGCCGATACGCTCGTACTCACCGTTGTCCTTCTTCCAGATGGGCAGTCCCCACTCTTCCAGCAGGTGGACGGACGAGTCTACGTGACGGCCCACGTCGTAGACCAAATCCTCCCGGGCCAGGCCCATCATGTCGTTGACAACGTAGCGTACGAAGTCTTCCGGGGTGTTCCAGCCGTAGCGTTGTCCCATATAGCAGTTGATGGCCGACAGCCCTTCGCCGGTGGCGCCGCTGCGTTCGATGACGGCCTTTTCGGCGATGACGATGCGCAGGCCACGGCCCCAATAGCTGGCCTCAAAGGCAGCTCCGCAGCCGGACATTCCGCCGCCCACGACCAAGATGTCGCACTCAACGGTTTCGGTGGTTGGTAGCGCCATGAAATTCTCCTCTAGGTTGACCCTTGGTTAGTTGTGGAACGGCAGCGTTCCCAGAATGGCTGGCATTAGACTGCCTAGCGTTGCATCGTGGGCAGTTGGTCCACGCCCAGCCACAGGGATTCGCCGGCCAGGCCCTGGCCCTTCAGGTCGGCCACCGGGTCCTCGGTGAAATTCTGGTGCGGCACCACCGTGCCAGCGGGACGGGTGCGGGACGGGTAGGTAAACTCCAACTCCCGGCCATCGCGAAACTTCACCGTCCAGGTCAGGCCCATGTCCACGCGATGCGGTTGGACTTCGGCGCCCAGGGGCACAAAGTCGGCGTAACCCCGGACGTGGATGGCTTCCTGCGGGCACAGCTTGACGCAGGCGTAGCACTCGGAGCAAAGCTCAGGCTCCTGGTTCAGACCCTTGTTCTGGTCCAGGTCCAGCACCATTAGGTCGTTGGGGCAGATGTAAACGCACAGCGGCCCCAGATGCTCTTCGGCGCAGGCGTTGCAGGCGTTGGGGTTCACGTAGGTGGGCATACTTCCTCCAGTTTATTCCTTCCGGCCCGGCAATTTTGGGCCAACCCATCCCAAGTCGTTGAAAGGTGTTGGGCGGGAGTGTTGAACTAAGTGCCGTAAATGAGAAACCCCCGCTTTTGCGGCGGGGGCATTGTGACGCGCTAGGCTTCCTCCCGGGTACAGGTACAAGGGCAGCGTTCACAATCGACGTCATGCATCGTCATTACCGGAGTGCGGCTTTCCAGGTATTGGTCTCCCACAAAAGGCGAACCGAACCCGTACTCGTCGGCGCACTGCCGCACAACTTCCAGAACCTCGGGGCGCAGAGTCAGCGGCGCAGGTTCCACGCCGCCCTGAATGATGCTGCGGATGAACGTCCCCGAGAGTTCCTGCCGCTGTTCCGGGTGCCCGCACAGGCCCTCGTAGGCGACGCCGGCGCAGGCGGGGCAGTACCACCATTCCAGGGTCAGCACCGACTTGATGCCCAAATCGGGCAGGTCGTCGAAAATCCGGTGGGCGGCGTAGGGGTCATAGTAGCTGCCGACGCCGGCGTGGTCCCGCCCGAACATGTGGTGGGTGCAGCCCAGGTTTTTACGAACCAGCGCGTGAAACACCGCCTCCCGCGGGCCGGCGTAGCGCATATCCCACATCAGGGCGGAGGTCTGATGGACGTCGGGCTTAAAGAAACCGGCGTCGCGCAGCCGTTGGTGCGTCAGGACGATGGCCTCGTCAATGTAGTCGCCCGGCTTCTTCTCACCGATGACGGCGCTGACCAGGATGCCGTCGGCCTCGGAAGCCAGGTAAGCCCCTTTCATCAGCCATTCGTGGCCGGAATGGGGGACGTTGCGGCTCTGGTGGGCGACCACCCGGGACCAGCCCAGTTGGGAAATGGTCTCCCGGACCTGCCGGGGCGTCTGCCAAAAGCGGTCGAAGGGCGGGTTGATGGCCGGGGGATTTACCAGCGTCACCGGCCCCGCGACGAAACGGTCACGATAGCCGTTGGTGCGCTGGACGCCGGGATGGGCTGTATCGGTCGTGCCGTAAACTTGCTGCGACAAAAATTCTCGGTCGTAGTCGTAGACTTCCTCAATGTCCAGCGTTGCCAGGGGCTTGCCCTGATAGGTCAGCAGCAGCGAGTCTCCCACGCCGACGCCTAGCTGGGCCATTTCCGCCGCGGACAGGTCGAAGATGATAGGGATGCTCCAGACGTAGCCGCTGGCCAGGGTCATATTGCGGGCCACCGAATCCAAGTCGGCGCGGCCCATGAACCCTTGCAAAGGGGAGAAAAACCCGTAGGCGAGGTTGACACATTCCCGGGCCAGTTGGTCCCGGATCTCCAGCCTAGGCAGACGCAGAGCAGGGTCTGACGAACCGCCCGTCAGCGGGGCGACCCGTTCCACCAACACCCCGCCGTGGGGGGACAAGCTATTGTCTACCTTCGTTTGATTAACCACCATAAGGCCCCAAAGCCAAGGGATATTATGCCACGGCAAGGCGGCAGACGCTAGGGTTGGAAGTTGTGCGTAACTGTTCAGGGTTGAGGGGGGCAGAGTGGCTGATGGCGGAATATGGGGGTTGGGTTACGTTGGGGGATTCATCCCCCAAACCCCCTGACAAAAGTGGCAGTTGGCTGAAACCAATTCATCTCACCAAGTCTGAACTGTTACAGAGAGCTACCACGGCATGAAAGTATTGGCGGCAGGGGTTAAGATATACCCCAGAACCTGTCGGGGTCCCGGCTTACCGCCGGATTCTGCCTCGGCAAATTACCGCCGGAGCGAGCATGGTCCGAACATTTCGTCTGGCCCTGGCCCAAATCAATACCACCGTCGGCGACATCCCGGGCAACACGGCCAAGATAATCGAGTACATCGGCCGGGCGCGGGACGTGGCCGCCGACCTGGTGGCATTCCCCGAGCTGGCCATCACCGGCTACCCGCCGGAGGACCTGCTGTTCAAGACCTCGTTCCTGGAAGCCAATCAGGCGGCTATGGAGCAGGTTATAGCCGCTTCCCGGGGTCTGGCGGTGGTGGTTGGCTACGTTGAAATGGGACCGGACATCGCCAACGCCGCCGCCGTGGGGTATGACGGCCGGCTCATTGACACCTACCGCAAGATGTACCTGCCCAACTACGGGGTTTTCGACGAAGACCGTTACTTCCGCCGTGGAGACGTTTGCCCGGTTTACACCATCAACGGTGCCGGAGTGGGCGTGAGCATCTGCGAGGACATCTGGTATCCGGTGGGCCCCATCGCCGTTCAGCGGAATGCCGGCGCCGAGATAATCGTCAACATCAACGGCTCTCCCTTCCACGCCGGCAAGCATACCTACCGGGAAAAGATGATTGCTACCCGCGCGGCGGACAACGAGCTAATCGTCGCCTACCTGAACCTGGTGGGCGGACAGGACGAGCTGGTATTCGACGGGTCCAGCCTGGTGTGCGACGCGACGGGGGAACCCATCGCCCGGGGGCCGGCCTTCGAGGAAGACCTGATTGTCGCCGACCTGGACGTCGAGTCGGTGTTCCGGTCCCGGCTGCGGGACCCCCGCCCGCGCAAGGAGAACCCGACCATCCTCAAGGAAATCGGTCAGCCCAGGAAGGTCCAGGTTTCCGGTTTTCAACCCGCCGCCCGGCCACACCTGGCCCCAGCAGCCATCCCCGACGTTTTGGAGTACGTGGAGGAAGTCTACCGCGCGCTGGTGCTGGGCGCCCGCGATTATGTCCGCAAGGCGGGCTTCACCAAGGCGGTTATCGGCCTATCGGGAGGGATTGACTCGGCGCTGACTGCGGCGGTGGCGGTGGATGCCCTGGGGCCGGAAAACGTCCTGGGCGTGGGGATGCCCTCCCGGTACTCATCGGAGGGCAGCGTGTCCGACTCCCGGCAATTGGCCGACAACCTGGGCATAGACTTCTGGGTCGTCCCCATTGAGCCGGCCCACGTCGCCTTCGACGCCATGCTGGAAAAGCATTTCCGGGGGGCCGGTTCCAACGTCGCGGAGGAGAACGTGCAGGCGCGCATTCGCGGCAACGTGATAATGACCATTTCCAACAAGTTCGGCTGGATTGTGCTGACCACCGGCAACAAGAGCGAGATGGCGATGGGGTACGCCACCCTCTACGGCGACATGGCCGGTGGGTTCGCGGTGCTGAAGGACGCGCCCAAGACCTTGGTTTATCAGCTATCCGAGTGGCGCAACGAACACGGACACCCCAGGCCGGCCATCCCCCAGGCCATCATCGAAAAGCCCCCCAGCGCCGAGTTGAAGCCCGACCAGACGGACCAAGACACCCTGCCGCCCTACGCGGAGTTGGACCCCATCGTCAAGGCCTACGTGGAGGAGGACTACAGCCTGCGGGAAATGGAGGCGATGGGATATGACCCGGCGGCGGTGCGCCAGGTAATATCCTTCGTTGATCGCAACGAGTACAAGCGTCGGCAGGCCCCGCCAGGGGTGAAAATCACCCCCCGGGCCTTCGGCAAAGACCGGCGGCTACCCATCATCAACCGCTACCGGCAGTTCTGAGGTCCCGGTGTCCTAGTCGGCCACTTCCACGACCATTTCTACTTCCACGCAACTGCCGCGGGGGAGGCTGCCCATGCCTACTGCGGAGCGGGCGTGGCGTCCGGGTTCGCCGTATAGCTCCACCAGCAGGTCCGAGGCGCCGTTGGCTACCACGAAGTGGCGGTCGAACTCGGGAACGGCGTTGACCATCACCAGCAGTTTCAGCACCTGCTTTACCCGGTCCAGGTCGCCGATGACGTCCTTGATGCTGGCCAGGCAGTTTACCGCGGCCAGCTTGGCGGCATCGTATCCCTGCTCAACGGTGACGCCGCCGCCCACCTTGCCCAAAAAGGCGATGTCGCCGTTGGACTTGCGGGGAAGGTGCCCGGCGACGTACAGGACGTTGCCCGACCGTTGCACCGGAATGAAGTTGGCCAGGGGCGCCGGCGGCGCGACCAACTCAGCTCCCATGACCTGCAGCTTGCGTTCGATAATCACGGTTCACCCCCCTCAAGGCTTGAGCGGTTTCCAGAATGAGCGGATGATACCCGGCGAGGCCGGTTGAACCCAGCCCCGCCGGATTTCCCGCTTACTCGCCCAAGTTGATGACGATGTTGTCGGGAGCACGCACCAGCACGGCAGTATGGGGTTCGTCGAAGGGGTTGGCCTCGATGTGAGGCGTGTGGGGCGGGACAAACAGGAAGTCGCCGGGGCCGGCTTCCACAACCTCCTCAAAGTTCTCGCCGTAGTACACGCGGACGCGGCCGCTGATAACGTAGGCGGCGGTCTCAGCCTCGCCGTGGTGGTGGGGCTGGCCGTAATCGTTGGGGGCGGCGGTAACCAGGCCCATCCACACCTTGGAAACTCCAACAGTGTCGGAGGTGATGCCCGGCTGGCGTACCATCCCGCGGGTCTGGATGGTGCCGCTGGGGTCCTGGGCGCCGTGGACCACGTAGGGCGTGTTTAGTCGGGTAATGGTCATAATCAGGCTCCTCGGGGCAAGTATGCCGCATGGTAGGCGCAGCGGGGAAGCGATGTCAATGTCGGGGCCGGTCTGGTAACTGTTGAGGGTTGGTGGGATAAATTGGTTTCAGCCAGGGCTTTCAGGCAACTGCCAATTCTTTTCCAGGGGGTTTGGGGGATGAATCCCCCAACGTAACCCAACCCCCATATTCCGCCATCAGCCTCTCCGATCCCCTCAACCCTGAACTGTTACCCAGTCCGGGCCGCCCGTTAGGTCGGGGGCGGGCGGTATGGAATCCGGGGAAGGGATTGTGACTCCTAAAAAAGCGCCATTTTCTCTCGATATGGCTAGACAGTCACCCCATGAAAGCTCCTCTTGGGCCGCCTGGGACAAGCGGGGTTGCATCGCCTCAGGAGGAAGGAGAGTTGCGGCCCGCCGCCTCACGCCGGGAGTTGGCCAGGCTTCCTCGGCTGCGCCGCGTGTCTGGATGGTCGGGACCCAACGCACGCTCGCGGTTTTCCAGGATGTCCTGGAACAAAGCGACGGCCTCATCGTAACGTCCGGCGGCGTAGTAGCAATTGGCCCAACTGCTGCGCCGGCGCAGGGTAATCAGGTGGTCGTGGCCGAAAATTTGCCGACAGATGGCGACGTTTTGCTCGAACAACGTCAGCGCTTCATCGAAACGTTTGGCAGCGCGGCAGGCGTGAGCCAGTTGATGCCGGATGCCGACGGTTTCGATATGCCCACCGCCAAGCCGGCTATCGCAGGCGGCAAGGTCTGACCACAGACGTTGGATGGCCGCTTCCCGTTCCATGTGAAGCATTATAATGGCAGCGGAGTCATGGGAGTAACCTTCCAAGAGAATGACCTTCCGGGTGTAGCGCGCCCATCGAAACCAAGTCCTTCGAGTACCTTGGGACAAACTGCTTGAGGACCAAGCAGTCGTTCAGTAACTGTTCAGTGTTGAGGGGAGGGAAGGGGAGGGGCCGATCCCGGAATATAGTGGTTGGGTTACGTTGGGGGATTCATCCCCCAAACCCCCTGGAAAGAATTAGCAGTTGCCTGAAAGCCTTGGCTGAAAACAATTCACCTCACCAAGTCTGAACTGTTACGTCGTTCAGGCACGGTTTGACACTCAATTCTTGCCCTACTATCATCAAGTGACCATCGGCAGATGGGGGTTGCCGCTGGCGGATAGAATCCGGGGACGTAACGGACGCGGGAATCAAGAGCGGTGATGTACTCGAACATTGTGGTTCCTCTGAACGGGTCGGAAAACTCGGAGCGACCGCTGCCCCATGTCCAGGAGTTGGCCAAGACGCCGACCGCAGCGCCACCGGCCGGGCGCTGCGGTCGGCGCATCTGCCAGTCTTGGCCATTCCCCCGGAGGACTAGATTGCCGCTGGAGACTGCGGTGCCTACGCCTTATCGTCCCGCCGGTCTAGCAGCACAACCGGGTACGTCCTGACCCTCCGGGTCGGCTGATGCGGCCCTGGCAAATGAGGCTGGCCCACAGGACCCGCTTCTACTACGGATGGGTCGTCTTTGGCGCGGCCGTGGGCGTCGGATACTCCTCCCGTTCCCTGTTGGCGGTGGCCACTCTTTCCGTTTTTGTCGTCCCCATGACCGAAGAGTTCGGATGGTCGCGCGCCTTGTTTTCCGGGGCGGTCAGCGTGGGTGGCTTGGCAGCAGCGGCGATTTCCCCCCTGGCCGGACGGGTGATTGACCGGCACGGCTCCGGCATGGTCGTGGCTGGGGCTTCTGCGGTTATCGGGGCGTGCGCCTTTGGCCTATCCTTCATTGGGCAACCGTGGACCTTCTATGCGCTGTACGTACCGGCGCGGGCCGCCTTCGCCGGGCCGCTGGAATTGGGGACGGCTACCGCGCTGAGCAATTGGTTCATACGCCGCCGGCCCTTCGCCCTATCGTTGCTGAGCGTCTGGCAGGGGGCCGGGTTGGCGGTGATGCCCCTGGCGGCGCAGTTCATCATCAGCGGGTGGGGTTGGCGCGCCGGCTGGGCCTGGCTAGGCTTGTTCGTTCTGGTCATCGGGGTCGTGCCCGTCTGGTTGGTGATGGCCCGGCGTCCCGAAGACCTGGGCCTTGCGGCAGACCCACCCCCGGCGGCAACCGAAACGTCACGAGCCGGAACGTCACCAGCAGCAGCAGCGTCGGGGACCAGGCCCCGGTTGGGCTTGGAATCGAACGTCGAGGTCAACCTCACCGTTGCGGAGGCGTTGCACACCCGGGCGTTCTGGCTGCTGGCGCTGTTCTCCGTGGCGGGATTCATGGTTCAGGCCGGGGTCACGCTTCACCAGGTCCCCCATTTCATCCAACAGGGTATGCCGGCGGCATCGGCGGCCCTGACGGCGGGGGTCTTCGCCATTGCCCAGGCCATTGGCGGCATCCTGTGGGGGGCGCTGGCCCGGTGGGCGCCGCTGCGGCTGCTGATGTGCCTGGCCGGGTTCACCGGGGCCGCCGGAACGCTGGGCATCGTGGCCAGCTCGACGCTGGGTTGGGGTATCGCAGCCGCGTTGGCGTTGGGAATTGCCGTGGGCGGATACCATCTGCTGCTAAGGCTGGCTTATGCCGACTACTACGGGCGGCAATACCTGGGCAGCATCCGGGGATTGACGATTGGCGCACAGATTGGCGGGCAAGTGATCGGCCCGGTGCTGGCCGGGTTCATGTTCGACGCCACCGGCTCCTACTGGCTGCCGTTCCTGGCCTTCGCCGTGACAGTATCGGCGGCAGGAGTAGCGGCGCTGGCAGCCACCCCGCCGGGGCGGGGATGACTCCTCTCCACTCCATCCTGAGAACGGGGGGCTGAACCTACTCAGGGGATTCTTCTTCGGATCCCTTGCGGGCCATTACCACGAACAGGGGGTCCCCGGGGGGCGCTTCCTGGGGGTTGGCCAGGCCCCCCTGGACGCCGGTGAAGTTGCCGGCATGGTCCATGTAAGAAGCCACCAGGTCCAGGTGTTCCCGGTCGTTGACGCTGCGCCAGCCACGCACTGCCTTGGTGGGAAACATCCGGTTGGAAAAGGTGACGATGAACACGCCGTCCGGCAGCAGGATGCGGTTGACTTCCTGAAACGTGACGACGGGGCTGGTGAGGTACTGCACCGACACCGTTATCACCACGGCCCCGAAGATCTCATCGTCAAAGGGCAGCACCGGGTCGGCGTTGACGTCGTGGACCACGTATTCGTCCAAGTCCGGGTTGTCGGTCATCTCTTCGGCGTTCAGGCCCAAACCCACCATGCGGCTCTTGGGGTGTCCCGCCGGCCAATGCGACCGCCAACTGCTCATCAGGTCCAGCACCACGGCGCCAGAGGGTACGAAGTCCCGGAACAGCCGTCCAACGGTGGCGATGGCTCCGTCGTCTATGTGTACGACTTTGCGGGGGTTGGCGTAGAACAGGCGGTCGTTGGAATCGTCTTCCCGCTGAAAGTAATTGGGTGGGAATTGCTGCTCCGTGGCGTCACCTCCTGGGAACCTGCGGCCAGGTTTCCCGGCCTAATCCTGCTTTCCTCCTTTGCCAACCCGGGCGGGGGACAGGACTGGCCAATTGTACCACGCTCAAGCCGACCCGCAGAAACTGTCGGGCCGATGCCCGGCAAGGTCAAAAAGGGTACAATCGCAGGGCCGGAGACCCCGGACCGGCATCCCCAAAAGCAACAACCAAACTTGGAGGACGGTGATGTCTACCGACGAAGCTCAAGCCTTTTTGGAGCAAACCTCGGCTAACCGGGGCTACACCCTGGAAATGCACCGCATCATGGCCGAGGCCGACCTGGAATGGGCGCAGAAGTACAACGCCTTCATCGAGGCCACCTACACCGGTCAGCGCACGCTGGACCGCAAGACCAAGGAGTTGCTGCAAATAGTGGTCGAGGCCGCGCTGAGGGCCGACGTGGAACAGATTCAGGCCCACGTGCGGGTTGCGCTGCAAGAAGGGGCGACGCCGCAGGAGATTCTTGAGTCGCTTCAGGCGGTCATCGCCCCAATGGGCGCGCTGGCCTTCCGCCGGGGCCTGCAAGCCTGGGCCGCCGAGACCGGGTTCGACTCGGCGTAGGGTTGCTCCCTTCGGCCTGAACCCGTTGAAGGCCGAAGGGGGCAGGTCTATCTCAGGCTTCCAATTTCAGGGGTAGATAAGCGGTCAGGCGTTTACTTCTGCCACTGGACCGGGTTGGTCAGGGTGCCGATGCCCCCGATCTCAATGTCGCAGACATCGCCGTCCTTCATGTTCTCCGGCGCGCCGTCGGTGCCCATCCAGAGCACGTCGCCGGGGTAGAGGGTCAGGTACTGGCTCATGCGGCTGATGTACTCGCGAACGCCGAATATCGCCCCGGACAGGTTGTACTTGCTAATGAACCGCCCGTTCAGGCTGATGCTGACCTCGCAGTTTTCCGGGTCTATGCCCTCGGTTTCAATCCAGGGTCCCATCGGCTTGAAGGTGTCGGTGTTCTTGGCCCGCCACATCGTGCGGTCGCCCCGCTGCCAGGTGCGCTCGCTGACGTCGTTGCCGATGGTGTAACCGAAAACGTAGTCAAGGGATTCTTCTTCGGAAACGCCCTTGCACTGCTTGCCGATTACCACCACCAACTCGCCCTCGTACTGGAAGACCTCGGTGGCGTCCTTGGGAACGATAATCGGCTCGCCGTGGGCGGTCAGCGCGTTGTTGGCCCGGTAGCCAACATCAGCGGCCGGCGGAAACTGGGGTTCTTCGCCGCGGGCTTGGGCCATTTCGGTTACGTGCTCGCGGTAGTTGATGCCGGCCGCGTAGAAGGTTGCCGGAATGACCGGGACCAGCAGTTTCACCGATGACAGGGGTTGGGTATTGCCGGTTTTGGCGTGCTCGCCGAAGGGACTGCCTGAAACCTCGGTAACATTGTCGCCTTCGATGATACCGTAGGAAGCCTGATCGCCGTTCTGGAATCTGCACCACCTCATGCCTGATGCTCCTTGTCGATGCTGCGCAAATTTAGTCGTCTTAGCCCCGGCGCAGGACGCCGGTAGGCCAATTCTGGCATCAACCGGCGGGCCGGTCAAGACAGCCGGTCAAGACAGAGGGAAGGGCGATGACTGAGCTGAGAGTCAGCCGGCCGGGGCGGATGCGTTTTTGTCCCGATGTGTATAATGCACTTATACGCACAATGTGCTGGCCGATTTGGGAGGTACGGAAAAGGGTAATGGTCTGAATCCAGTTCTCAATCACCGATGAAGACCGGGCCCGCTTCATCAAGCAGGCGCGGCTTGAGGGAATGACGCTGAGCGCCTGGCTCAGGGCTGCGGCTATGGCCCATTTGGAATACCGGAAACGAACAATGTCTCGCAAATCCCTGATCCAGGTTTACAAACAACTTGTGCCTGAAGCGGAGCAAGTAGACCCTCTGAATTCACCGATCCCTCTTGGGCCTTTTTTCGAAAGGCTGGACCCGGCGAAACAATCTGAGTCAAAAGAGGACATAGACGGATACTTAAAGGCCAGGTTGCTGGAAAGGGGACACACCTACCCGCCAAAAACCGAAAAGGATATACGGGCGTTCTTCAAGGAAATCGATGCCCTCGACAGTGCCGGAGTGGAGCCCGAATGGGAAGACCACCTCCGCGTTCTCGATGAATCCATCAGAGAAGGGCTACCCGACGTATGATTTTCGTCGACGCCAATGTGTTTATGTACACGGTGGGCGGTCGGCATCTACTACAAGACCAGGCACGGGAGTTCCTGATTGGTGCCAGGAGGAACCGGACTCGACTTTTCACGTCCGCCGAAGTCCTGCAGGAATTGTTGCACGTATATTTCCGGGAAGGCCGGTTGGCCACCCTTGACAAGGCGATGGAGCTAATCTCTATCTTCGATGTGGAAGTATGGCCTCTGGAAGAGGCCGACGTCAGGGAAGCCAGGCGTCTGCAAGAACAACACCCTAACCTGCAGGCCCGGGACCTTTGCCACCTGGCCAGTTGCCAAAGGCGGGGGGTCGTTCAAGTCAAGACGTTTGATCGGGCCCTGGCCGCCGCCGCAAACCCGGGCTTGGGCAACCAGCAGTAGCCGGTTGCCAATTTAGTCACGCCAAAGTCACACCAACGACGGCCAACAGGAGAGGCAGTATGCGCTTGCAGGGAAAGACCGCCATGATTACCGGGGCCAGCCGCAACATTGCGCGGGAGGTGGCCCTGACCTTCGCCCGCGAGGGGGCGGACTTGGTCCTGAACACCCGGGCCAGCCGGCCAGAGCTGGAGTCGGTGGCCGCCCAGTGCCGGGAGTTGGGCGCCAATACGCACACGGTCCTGGGCGACGTCACCGACCCCCAGAGTGTTCGGGACATGGTGGACGAGGGCATTGGCGCGCTGGGCAAAATCGACGTGCTGGTAAGCAGCGTGGCCATCCGTCCCCACAAGCCCATCCTGGAAGTTTCGGACGAGGAGTGGGAAACGGTGATGCGCACCAACCTGTTCCCCGCCTTTTACCTCATCAAGGCGGTGCTGCCAGGCATGATGGAGCGGCGCAGCGGCAGCATAATCGCCATGGGCGGGCAGTCGGCCATCACCGGGCGCCCGGAGACGATCTCCGTCACCAGCGCCAAGCACGGCCTTTTGGGAATGGTGCGGGCGGTGGCCGCCGTGGGTTTAGTCCCGCCGGGGCCCCCTACAACGTGCGAGCCAACGTGGTGAACCCCGGTTCCATCGACACCGAACGCCTTAACCCGGAGTGGTACCCGGAGTTCCAGGACACGGGCCGCGGTTCCGCCGAGCACGTCCAGGGGATCCCCATGGGGCGGCAGGGGACGGTGTACGACATCGCCAACGCCTGCTTGTTCCTGGCCAGCGATGAGTCGTCCTACATTACCGGCGACCGGGTGAACGTCGTCGGAGGACGGTATATCGTCTAGCAGGAGGGCGCTCAGCCGGTGGAGTTGGGCGTCAACCCCAACTGCTGCCAAGCGAGGCTGGCGGCGCCCACCATACCCCCGGTGTAACCCAGGTTGGTGGCGACCAGACTGAAGTTGTGGTGCCGGGGACTCATGGCTTGGTCGCGCATCCGGCCCTGAATTGCTTCCAGCAGCCGGTTTTGTCTCAGAGCGTCGGTGACGCCGCCGCCCAGGACGATGATGTCCGGGTTAAACAGATGCAGCAGGTTGGTCAGCCCCAGGGCAAGCCATTCGGTGGCTTCTTCCACCACCCGGCAGGCCAGCACATCGCCCCGGGCCGCCGCCGCAAAGACCGCCCGCGAGTCCAGGTCATCCGGCGCAATTCCCGACAACTCCGTAGTTCCGTCATCCGTAGTTCCGTCAAAGGAGGCGGCCCTCTGCCGGGCAATGCGGGCGATGCTGATACCCGAGGTCAACGCCTCCAGGCACCCGTAATTCCCGCAATTGCAGCGGGGAGCATTGGGGCTGCGGTCAAGAACCATGTGCCCCACCTCGGCGGCCATCCCCTCTGCGCCCAGGAGCATCCGCCCGTGGTCAATCACCCCGCCGCCAACGCCGGTGCTGACCGTCACGTAAATCAAAGTGCGGACCTGCCGACCCTGCCGGCGGGCGTCGTGTCCCGCGCCGAAGTAATACTCCCCCAGCGCCGCCAGGTTAGCGTCGTTGCCCACGAAAACCGGATACCCGAACTTGGACTCCCACCGTGACTTGAGGGATACCCCGTCAAGCATGGGCAGGTTGGGCGGAGCGTGGAAGGTGCCAGTCTCAACGTCAATGGGGCCGGCGGCAGCAATGCCAATCCCGGCGATGACCCGGTCTCGGCACTGGGCAATGGCCTGTTGCAGCACGCTTTCAGCGTCGTTCAGCAGCTGTTCCCGGGAGCCGTTGCGCACGTTGGGTTGTCGGGTTTCCCACAGCAGTTCACCGTTCTGGTTGGCAACCGCCGCCCGGGCCCAGGTGCCGCCCCAGTCCATCGCAACCACCACCGGCTCGTCGGGTTCAACCATCGTCTCCTCCAGATTCCGCCTCAACACCGGCCCAGGCGCGCCGAAGGCCGGACCGGGCTCCCGCCAACTGTACTACGTGATGTCCCCGGGAGTTCCAGGGAGAAGTCTTCAACAAGAAAGCCCTTCAAGAGCTTGCCCCCGTGATTCGGGGGCAAGACGGGTTGGAGGGACCTACGGCCAACGGGTTGAATCAACGGGTTGGCGCCAATTCTACCAACGCCTCATCCAGCGCCTCCCGCAGAGCTTCGGCAGTCACCGGGCCGACGTACTTTCGGAGCACCTCACCATTAGGGCCGATAAAGTACTTTTCCGGGATTCCCCGGACACCGTAGTCAACTGCAATGGTCCCGTTGTCGTCTACCCCGTTGGGATAAGGTACGCTGTAGCTCTCCAGGTGTTCCAGGGCGTCGGACCGTCGGTCCCAGATATTCACTCCGACGAACTCGACTGGTTGCCCGGTATATTCCCGATAGACGTCGGTCAGTACCCCGGCTTCTTGGCGGCAGGGGCCGCACCAAGACGCCCAGAAATCCAACACCACCACTTTGCCTGTCTGGTCCGACAGATGCCAGGTTTCTCCGTCGAACAGCAACAGATCGAACCCCGGCGCCGTTTTGATGTTGACGTGCACATCTCCAAATTCCTGGTTGATACCAAGACCACCGGAGCCTTCGAAGGAAAACAAGCCCCAAAACAACAATGCCAAGAACGCCGCCAGCGTAAATCCGACAGCCATCATCATCCAGGCGCGGAGGCCCATCCTCTGGGGAGGCATTGCAACCTGAGGTTCATTTACCGGACTAATGATGATCCTCTTCGTTCATGGTTCCTGGACGCGTTCAGCTTCACCTTAAGCGCTGCGGTCTGCGGTATTTCAAGGTTACAGGACGACTGCAAAATCCATTCAAAAGTCCATTCAATCGTTCACCCCGGGCCCTTGGACAACTTCCTTGTTGCCCTGCCCTCTTTGGACCGGTCCACTGCGGGCGGACTCAAAAGACTCTGCGATCGTCTCGTTCAAGTGTACGCTCCGGGGCGCTTTTCGGATGTTATTCAGGTGGAGCCGCCGTTATTTCATCACGGAGACCGGCCCTCCTGGCCTGGTAGTCAGCTTCGGTCAAGGTTCCATCCTCGAACTGACGGTCCAGCAGCGCCACTTGCCGCACCAACCGTTCCCGCCGGGACGCCGCGCCGTTGCCGGGCGCACCCTGCGAGGGAGTAGCCCCGCCGGGACTTGACGGGACGCGGGACGGGCGGAGTCCACCGTATACCAGGATCCCCACCAGCGCAACCACCAGCGCAACAGGGATGGCTGCCCGCCAGAATGCGGCGTTGGTTGTGGCTTTTGCTGCGCGCTCACCCCACCCGGGCAGGGGTAGGTCGGCAAACTCGACGGTGACGCCCTGGCCCGGTGGGACATCCGACGCCTGCCACACCGCATAGGATACACCTTCAATCTCCACCGCCGGTTGGGCAGCCAAGGTGGGCACCCGTATGGGGCCCAGCGACTGCGGGACCAAGACCCGGTAAGTCTTAGCGCCCTGCAACAGGTTCTGCCGGTAGGAAATCCCGGCGCCGTCGTAGGGAAACCGGAAGGAGAAGGTGACGGTGTGGCTGCCCGGCGCTACTGGAGCGGTCACGGCGAAACCCGTGCCCACCGGAATAATCTCGCCACCCAGCAAGTCGGTCTGAATATCAAAGCCGGTGGCCCCTGGCGGAAGGGAGAAACGCAGGAAGCTGAATTGACCCGGCCCGGCATTGGCCAAGTCCGGTACCAGCGTCCGGTCGCTAACGTTTGCCAGCCCCACGACCTCAACCGCGTCAATCAGACTGTCGGTCTTATCCACGGCAGCGATCACCATGGCGTGGCTGTTTACTTCGATCACCGAAACGTCCTGCGTGGCCTCGTACACCGTCAAATTTACAGGTTGCGTCAAGTCTTCCCGTCCCAACAGGTGGCTGTAACTCTTGCCAGAGTAGTCCGTGCTCAGGGCATAGCCCAAGCCTTCAGTTGATGGGACTTCTCCAAACCGGAACTCGCCACCGGCGCCGGTGGTCGTTTCCAGAGTGTTGACCCCCTCCAAGCCGGTGGAAAAGGAATGGAGCGATACGGTCAACCCGGCCGGATCTGCCGCGCCCTCCGTCCCGTTGACCACCCGGCCGGACACCCCGACGACTTCCTGAGCGCGAACCGAAGCAATGCCTGACACCAGAAAGAGCCCCGCCGCCAGCATTACAGCCAACAGCGGGACGGCAACCATGGTCACCGCCCACGTTGCCCACCCTCGTTTCATACCGCGGGTGTCTCTGGAGGACAGCGGCGGACGGTCAGTTCGGCGGTGCATTCCTGGCATTGGGGATGGTCCATCTCCAACGCAGCGCCGCAGTTGGGGCAGGCCGCGGCGTTGCCGTTTACGTGGCCCAACGCCGCCCGGGCCACGCCGATTTCTTGCTCCAACAGCCACTCCGCACCCTGCGCCTGTGCCTCGGCCTGCCGCCGGAGAATCACGGCGGCCTGTACCCGGTAGTCCTGGAGCTGTTCCCGATACAATCCCAGGGGGATGTTGCCGAGTTCATGCTCCAATTGCAGGGTCCCCATAGCTTCGTAAACCGATTGAAGGTCTGCTTCCAGGGGAGGCGGCCCGGCCACGGTTTCCGGCGTTAGTCCTCTACGCTGTTTCCAAAAAGGGTAGACCGCCACGCCAACGCTCAGCAATACCAGGGCCAGGCCGATAATAATGGCCACGGTCAACCTATGCCGCGGTGGGGCTTGGACCGGGGGGGTTGACGCCGACAGCAGCCGGGACGGGCAGCGGGCGTTTGACGCCGGCGGTCTGCCGGACGCCCTGCGGCCACAACGCAACGACGGTCCCCAGCACCAGCACCGGGCCGGCCACCCACATCCACCAAATCATGGGATTGACCAGGATACGAAATCCGACCGCACCCTCAGACAGGTTTTCGCTGGGCACGACGTAAAAGTCCTCGACCGGGGTTGACCGGATGGCTGCGCGGGTGGAGGCCATGTTAAACGCCGGGTAAAACGTCCGCTGGGCGTCCAGGTCGGCCACGGGTTGCCCATCACGGCTGACCCGCACCAGGGAAACGAACTCGGTGCGGTCACTAAAGGCCGTGGCTTCGGTCCCCAGGTACTCCATGCGATAGTTGTCCACTGCCACCGACTCGCCGGGGGCCAGTACCACGTCCCGCTGTATATTGAAGAAGGACGCTCCCAGCACGCCCAAGGCAACCATCACCACCGCCAGGTGGACAATGTAACCTCCGTACCGGGGACGGTTGGCCGCCAGAAGCCGCAAAAAGGCCACCGGGTAGCTCTCGCCCAAGCTGCCATGCCGGGACCGGGAGCCTCGCCACCACTCGATAATGATACCCGCGGACACAAGGGCGCACACGCCAAACCCCACCAATGGGTAGGGCTGACGCAACCCCAGCGCCGCCAACAGCCCAACCACCACTACACTGGCGCAAACCGGCAGGAGCAGCGCCCGGCGCAGGGATGCCAGGTTGGCCTTGCGCCAGGGCAGCAGCGGCCCCACGCCCATCAGCAGAATCAAGCCCAGCAGCAGCGGCCCGTTTACCTGGTCATAGAAGGGCCTGGCAACGGTGATTTCCTCCCCTGCCCCGGCCCGGGACAGAAGCGGATACACCGTCCCCCATAAAGTCACGAAGGCAACGCCCAACAGGAGCAGGTTGTTGAACAGGAAGGCGGCTTCCCGGGACAGCATGGAGTCCAGGTTCTGCGCGCTCCTCAGCAGGTTGAACCGCCAGAAAAACACGGCGAAGGGAACGATAGTCCCCACCGCGAGGAACATCAGGAACACCCAGCCCAGGGTTGACGCCCCAAAGGAGTGGACCGACGGCACCGCGCCGCCCCGGTTCATAAACATCCCGTACAACGCCAGCCCGAAAGCCACGTTAATCAAGACCATGTTCCACATCCGGAACATCCCCCGCCGGCGTTGCACCATGATGGAGTGAATGAACGCCGTCAACGCCAGCCAGGGCATGAACGCCGCGTTTTCCACCGGGTCCCAGAACCAGAACCCGCCCCAACCCAAAATCGTGTAGGCCCACCAGGAACCCAGCAGCAACCCGCAGGCCAGCATCGCCCAGGTTACGATGCCCCACACCCGCCCGGTATCCGCCCACTCGTCCCGGGTCTGCCCCGCCAGCAGCGCCCCCAGGCCAAAGGAGAAGGGCAGGGTTATGCCGATCAACCCGGCCATCAACGCCGGCGGATGGAAGAACATCCCGAAGTGGGTCAGCAGCGGGTTGATTCCCTGCCCGTCAGGAGGGACCAGCGGCAGCGTGGCGAAGGGGTTGGCCATGAAGGCCATTACCGCCAGGAAGAAGGTCTGGACCAGCATTAGCGTCGCGGCCGTGTAGGGCAGGCTTTCCCGCAGCTGGGCCGGGGCCAGCCGCAGCGCAATGGATGACATGACCGACAGGACAAAAGCGATGTACAGCAGGGAGCCTTCGTTCCCCGCGTAAAACGCGACCCAAGTGTAGACGTTGGGCATGGCCAAGTTGCTGTGCGCGGCGACGTAGGCGATTTCGAAGTCCCGGCTGATGAACGCCGTAACAAGGCTCAGGGTGGCGATAAGCAGCGTCAACGCCATCAGGTAGACCGCCCGGCGGGAGCTTTCGACCAATGCCGGAGCGCTCCGCAGTTTGCCCACCACCGAACCCAAACAGGCATAGGAAGAGAGAGCCAGCGCTATCCAAAGGGAAATCGCGCCCAAGTCAGCCATGCCCGTCTCCGCCCCGGTCTCCGTCAATGTCCGTCCCGCCAGAGGGTCCAGTTTCGGGTATATCAGCCCGGGCTGGAGAGTTGCCAGCCGGGTCCCGCCGGGGCGCCAGTTGACGGTCCACCATTTTCAGGTAAGGCTCCAATCCTCTTTCGCTTTCGGGTGAAGGCGCCCCCCCACCGGGCTGGGCTTTACTTCCGGCGGACATGGTGCGCAGGAACCAGACTCCGGCCAGCAGGGCCGCGGCGAGGGCTACCGGCGGCAGCAACCACGCCACCAGATTTACGCCGGACTTGGGAGGCGCACCGATGACGCTTTGCCCATAACGGTCAGCAAAGAAGTCGAGGATTTCCTGACGGGTCGCCCCTTCCGAAAGCTGTTGCCGCACCATTGCCCGCATCTGACGGGCCAGAGGGACTTGAGCCTGGTCTATGGTCTCGGCGGGGCAGACCGGACACATAATCATGCCGTCAATCGCCTGGGCTTCCGCTTCGCCGTAAGGCAGACCGCCGGGAGTATCCGCAACTCCCGCAGTGGTCCCAGGAGTCGGCGCTTGGGCGTACAACCCCGGGATTGAACAATAGCTGCCGGACGCCAGCCAGCAAACCGCTAACAGGACCGTCACCGGCAAAATTCTGGCGGTTAACATTGAATAAAACGACGATGGCATTGCTGTTCGGTTCACCCCAAGGCGGTCCAGGCTCAGCGGGAAGGCATCAGCCAAAATAGGCAATTATATTGTCACACCGTTACCGCAGAGCTGGCAACCTAGCCCAACCCGAGGAGGCCGTTCTTCCAGTAAGAAACTATCTCAAAAGACCGTCCCGGGTGGGAGGCAATTCAATCCGTTCATCCTGAGGTTCTCGACGGACTTCCTTGCTTATCGAGGGCCAGCGCACTCAGGTCGAAAGTGCCTTGCCATCAACCCTGCATGATGGCAAGGCAGAGAGGAATTGCTGCGGCCATCAACCAGGGAGGTCTTTTTCAGGCCGGCGTTGCCCGAGCGGCGAACGACAACGGGTTTGGGGAAGCCGGGGTGGCGGCAACTGGAGTGCGCCAAGCCGGGATTAAGGACACGCTTCCAGCCGGTTTCCCTGTAAGCAGTTCACCACGTACTCGGCGGTGACACGCATCTCGTCTTCCGTCAGCAGCTTGGAAAAGCTGGGCATAACCACCAAGCCGCCGCTGATAAACCCTTGAATACCCACCACGTCCAGGTCTCTAACGGTTTGGCTGGTCAGGTCGGGGGTGATTGCTGGGGTATACCCGTAAGTGTCCATCATCTTGGTCAGCACCGTACCGTTGCCCTGGCCCGTGACGCCGTGACACATGACGCAGTTGACATCAAACAGGCGTTGGCCCTGGTGCCCGATGGGAATGGTCTCCTCGGGCGCCGGATACCAGCCGACCGCCGTCTCGGGAACGCTGAGGCGGGGCGGCTCATGGGCTTTGAACGACTTCTGATAGTGCATCTCATAAAAGACGTCCAAGGGGTATGAACCCTGGGCGCACCCCAACATCAGGAGCAACCCCAGGAGCAGGGCGCCTCCCAGGAACGAGGCCTTGACCCGGCGGGGCAACCTGACGGTGGGCAGCTTGGTTATGTTAGGCAGCGCGTTTCTCATTTACGTTTCCCGGGTGATTCGGCGTGGGTGACCGCCGCTGTGGTGTCGGCGGAGGTCCGGGAGCCTGAGTCCGGCTCAGGCGGCGGAGTTTTCTGGTTTTACTGTTCTCGTTTTATGTCTACGGCCCCGGCCTGGTTGAGCACGGTGGCCACCTGGTCGTGGTCGGTCTCTTCGGTGTTGACCAGCACGCCAATGTAGCCCTCGGTGATGCGGTTGTCGTAGAGGCCCATCTTCAGCTTGGGCAGGCGGGACTCGAAGATGATGCCCAGCACGGTGAACAGGATGGCCCCCAGCATCGTCCCTTCGTAGCTGACCACGGCCATTGGCGGCAGCGACAGGATGGGCTTGCCGCCGGTGACCAGGGGATAGGCCATCTGGGTCATGGAGGTTAGCAGCACCCCGGAGGTCAGCCCCAGCAGCGCCCCGATGAAGGGATACAGGTAGATCCGATGCTTTTCCTCCCGCTCGCCGAAGGCGCCTTCCGGGTAGGGCGCGTCGGTCAGGAAGTCGTAATCGTTTTCGGAAACGCCGGCTGACTTCAGCCCGTCGCCGGCATCGGCAGCGGCGTTGGCGTCTTGAAATAGTCCAAGAATCGGACGTCTGGCCATGTTGAGTACCTCGTTCAGTGTCCAGTGGTTGGTGGTCGGTGGTTAGTGGCCGGCGGCCCCGCTAGGGAACGCATGAAAGCGCTTCCCGGGCGAGCTGCCGCAGGCGTACCGGGTCGTCCCAGTGAAGGATAACCCCGAAGAAAGACATAGTGACTGAACGCTGGGCGTCGAGGAAGGCCCAACCCGTCTTTTCGGCAGTCTCCAGGGTCGTCCTAAAGGTGGTGATGGGGTTGCCCTTGCCGGGCCACTCGAACTGGACCCTCAGAACCGGGGACCCGTCCGCCCAAACCTCCAAGGGGCGGCGGTCGTCGATCAACGTCGTTAGCGGATTATCGAAATTGACCACCCAATCAAGCCGGTTGCCGACGCAATACAGAGTGAAAACCACCACCCCTATAGTGTCCGGCGGGGTCGCCTCTCCCCCGGAAATCTGTCCCTCGATTACAAGGTCGCCGCTGCTAAGTATCTGTTTGACCTCCCAAACAGTGCGCGGCGCCTCCGCGGGCGACGAGACTGGCGCCGCCGCCCGTCTCGCCGCCGCGGGCGGCGCCAGTCTCGTCGCGGGCAGCGCCAGTGCCGCCGCGGGCTGCACCAGTCTCGCCGCGGGCCGCGCCGCCTCTGCCTTTGGGACCTGGGTAGGGGGATTGCCGGTGGGCCGGAGGAGCGGGAAAGCCGTGGGCCGGTCCGCATTCTCCGCAGCCCGGTCCCGGCCCCGGCCCGCAGCCCGGTCCCGGCCCGCAGCCCGGTCCCGGTCCGTGTCCCGGTCCGTGTCCCGGTCTCGTTCGGACGATGGCGGAGAGGCGGACGCGCAGCCCCCGGCCAGCATTCCCATCAGCAACACGATCACTGCAATCACCGACGTTCTCATTCTCACATCCACGGTCGTCAGTCCTCGCGGAAGGTGGCGGGGACGACCCGCCGCCCTATGCGGACCTCGGTTCTCAGGAACTCGCCTTCCTTGATGTCGTACAGCGGCACCAGCGGGAACACCCGGCTGAACAGCAGCATCAGCATGGAGACGAAGGCGAAGGTTGCCCCGACGATGATCATTTCCGCCGGGCTGGGCACGTAGCTCTCCCAGGTGAAGGTGAACATGCTCCGCTTGGACAGGCCCGGCACAATGATGATGTACCGCTCCAGCCACATCCCAATGTTCACCGAGATGCACGCCGCGGACATAATCCACAGGTTGCGGCGGGCGGCCCGGGTCAGCCACAGCGCCACCGGGATGAAGTAGGTCGTCATCACGAACACCAGGGTCCAGGCCGAGATTGGAAACCCGCCGGTCCACTCGTTGAACTGGAGGCTGCGGACGGCGATTTCGTCGGCCTCCCTTCCGTAGATGCCAAAGACGACTTCCATGACGAAGAAGTAGAACCAGCCGGTGGCCACCACGATCAGCAGCCGGCCCAGGGCGTCGATGTGCTCGTGGCGGATGTAGTCCTGCCAGCCGTAGAGGTAGCGGAGCAGGATCATGACCAGGGCCACCGCCGACACGCCGGAGTGGACCGCGCCGACCACGAAGTAGGGGGCGAAGATGGTGGAGTGCCAGGACTTGACCGCCACCGCCATGCCGAAGTCCCACGACACGATGCTGTGCACCGACACGAACACCGGCAGGATCAGCGCCGACAGCAGCACCCCGGAAATAATCTGGAGCTTCCACTGGCGGGGATTGCCCTCCCAGCCCATCGCCAGCACCGAGTAGACCCGGTGGGCCACGCCGGTGGTGTGGTCCCGCAGCACCGCGAAGTCGGGCACCAGGGCAATCAGCACGAACAGGGTGCTGGAGGTCAGGTAGGTCAGAATGGCGCTGGGGTCCCAGACCAGCGGGGTGCGGATGTTGGGCCAGATGCCCCGGGCAAAGTCGTAGGGGAAGGCCCAGTACATGATGCGCCAGGGCCGCCCGGTGTGGATGATCGGCATGGTCATGGCCGTCATCAACGAGAAGATGGTCAGCACCTCGGCGGCGCGGGTGGCGGGACGCCGCCACTCAGCTTTGGCCAGCCGCAGAATCGCCGACAGCATCACCCCGGCGTGGCTAATGCCGATCCAGAAGACGAAGTTGGTGATGAAGAACCCCCAGACGATGGGCCGGTTCAACCCGGTGATACCCAGCCCGCGGTCAATCATCACCCCGATGGTGATGGCGGCGGCTAGGACGATGGTCGCCAGGCAGCCCACCACCGGCCAGAACCAGCGGGGAGTGTCCAGTATCGACCGCAGCAAGTCCCGGTTAATCTCCGCCGGAGTTAGGGCTCTACCTTCCTGCATGGCCGGCTCCCTTCTGGCTCAGTTGCCGGTGGCCGGTGGTCAGTGTTCGGAGGCCCGGACCGGCCACTGGCCGCTGACCACTGGCTGCTGGCAGAGGGTTCAGGTTTACGCCTATGTTGATAATCGTTCGCATACTCAGGTCTCACTCAGTTGCCGGTGTCCGGTGGTCAGTGTCGGGAGGCCCGGACTAACCACTGGCCGCTGACCACTGGCTACTCGTCTACTCCGGCTTCGCCAGCACCAGGTATTCACCCCGGAGGAACCGGTCTTTCCTCTGGTACAGCGCGCCTTCCTTGACCTCCCAGAGGGAAATCAGGGGCAGCGCCTTGGCGACCACCAGATAGATGAACGCCGCCAAGCCGATTCCGCCAATCACTATAAACAAGTTCCAGATGTCCGGGAACACCGGCGGCGGCACCCGGCTCAGTCCCAAGTCGTAGATGTCCCCCGCATTGAAGGCCCCGACGAACATCCGAATTTGGAACATCAGGTTGCCGCAAAGGATAAACAGTCCGGCCAGAGCCGGCCCCCAGTCGCTCTTGCGCAACGGGTTCCAAATTAGCATGAAGAAGGGTATGAAGAATATCAGGAACACGTTGGCCCAGAAAATCCCGGTGTAGGACTCGAAAATCAGGTACTTGATGAGGTTCTGTTCCACTTCCAGCCGTCCGTACCACATGGTGATAAAGAAAGCAAAGAGATGGTAGGTCCACAACAGGGTCAGGCCCAACTGCACCTTGCTGGCCGACCAGAAGGGTGATATGCCGATGTACTGCTCGTAGCCGCCCCACCGGCGCATGACAAAGGCGATAATCAGCACCAGGCTGATGGCCGATTGGAAGCCGGTGATGGTGTACAGCGGGGGCAGGATGGCGTCCTTCCAGCCGGGAATCAAGCTCATCGCGAAGTCACTGACAATCAGGAACTGCACGAAAATGAGCATCATAAAGTACAGAGCGCCCAGAATCGCCAGGCTGGCCTTCTGGTAGAACCACTGCTTCTTGGTGCCGAACCAGTGCCCCGAAAGCATCCGGTAAAGCGACCCGCGGAACCCGCCGGCGGACCCGCGGGCTTCCGCCATGTCCGGCGCCGCCGACACCCACAGGATAGCCAGGCTAGTCACTGCCAGAGCCACAATGCCCAGCAAGTTCCACCAATGTGGGGCGCCTATGGGCACTTCCATCCAAATGGTGCGCCGGATCACCAACTCGCCGTGGGAGTCTGGGCCGAAAGTCGGGTTGGCGATAGGTGGCAGGGCGTATATCAAGGGAATGTAAAGAATCACGTTGAGAACGCCAAGAACTGCAAAAAGCTCGGCAATGCGCGACACCGGCCTGCGCCAATGGTTCTTGGTAATACGGAAGGCAATGGCAAACAGCGGCGCGCTGCCGGTAATCAGGAAGATGAACGAAAAGACTGCGGCATAGTAACCCCACGGGCCATGCTCGGCGAACCCGTCTATCGTGAGGCGCATCACAAACCCGATGATGCCCAACACCGCCAGCACACCGGAAATCCCCAGGGCCAGCTTGTACCGGGAAGGCATAGAGCGCGTCTTGCCTGCCACGTCCTCGGTAATCTGAGCGGCGTTGGGGAAAACCCACATATCGGCCGATAGGTGCGACTGCTCGGAATGTTCAGCCATGACTGACGCCCTTATCCAAAGGGTATTGGTCCACCTTCTTCAAGTAGATAATGCTGGGCTTGGTAGCGACTTCTTCCATAAGCCGGTAGCCGCGGGTGTTGCGTTCGTGCTCGTGGTGAATGTCGTGGGCGTTCACATCGTCGAAGTAAGGCCGGATTCTCGAATGATCGTCGTTCTGGTCCCCAAACATCAACGCGTTGGTGGGACACGCCTGGACACAGGCCGGGGCATAGTGTCCCTGGTTTAACTTGTTGTCGTCGAGCCGTTCCCCACCGGCGCGCTCGACCTGAAGCTCGCCCCTCCGCAAACGCTGGACGCAGAAGGTGCACTTTTCGGTGATTCCCCGGCTGCGCACCGTCACGTCGGGATTAAGTTGGTTTTGCAGCCGCTCCGGCCAGTTGGGATGCCAGAAGTTGAAGTAGCGCACCTGGTAGGGGCAGTTATTGATGCAGTAACGGGTGCCCACGCAACGGTTGTAGATCTGCACATTCAGGCCGTCCGGATTGCGATAGGTCGCATACACCGGACAAACGGGCTCGCAGGGGGCGTTTTCACAGTGCTGACAGAGCACCGGAATAAACCGGGCTTTCACGTTGGGGTACTCTCCCTCCCAGTACCGCTCAATGCGAATCCACTCGTAGGCCCGCCGTTGCAGATAGTAGTCCTTGGTGTTGATGGGGAGGTTGTTCTCGGCTTGGCAAGCCACCACGCAAGCCTGACAGCCGGTACACTTGTCCAGGTCAACCACCATGCCCCATTTATGGTCAATGCGATTAGTTACCATATAATCCCCGCAAAGTCTTTACGGCCTTGCTTTTCCCGCTCTTCCGGCCCCGCCGTAGTTTTCAGTAGATGACCGGCGCTCAATGGGATGTTCCGGGCGTGGTCGTCTTGATGACTTCCTCGCTCGGGTTGTTGTCAATTTGGTTGCCCACTTCCCGGCTGGTGAAGCTGCCCTCGAACTTGGCAATCCTGATGCTGCGCCCGGTGGCTGACACCTGTACCCGATTGGCGGCCCAAGCCAACCCGCCGGCCCCGTCCACCTGCCGGGTGGACAACACGCTCAGCACGTTGGCGCTGTCTCCGTCGCGGTTGGCGACAGCGTAGTCGGAACCGTGGCTGTGCCCCTGCCCCAGCGGGACGCCGATAACGTCGGGCGGCATCCCCGGGTTGGGGTACACCGGCGCGGTTATGGACCCCTCGGACGCTGTAACCCGCAACAGATCGCCCTCCCTGAAGCCCCTGCGGTGCATTTCCGCTTCGTTCATTTCCACCCAAGTCTGCCAAGTGATGGTGGTCATGGGGTCGGGGGCGGCCTGCGTCCAGGGCAGATGAGAGTTGCGCCCGTCCAAAAGGGTGTTGTGGGAGAAGGGCGCCAAATAGGACCCGTTCCCCGAAAACTCGGGGTGGGACGCCTTGGCGGCAATGGTCTGGTACAAGCCATTGGGCGCGCTGACCGCCGGGCCGGAACTGCCCTCGTCCCACCAACCTCCCTGGCGCAGCAGGTTGTTCCAGAATTCAGCGGCGGACGCACCTTCCACCGAACCTCGTCCCAGCTCAAACAGGGCATCGGAGGTTTCCCGCAGGGCATCTTGCATACTGCCCCAGGGCAGGTCTTCCGCCCGGCCCAACTCCTGGGCCATGCTCAACAGAATATCGCCGAAACTGCGGGGGTCCAGGTCGCTCAGCGGGTTCACCACCGGCTGTTGTATCCCGATGGTCTGAAATCCGGGACCGGGATTTGGAATATCACTGCCCCAGTCCTCCAGGTAAACGCGGTCGGGAAGAATCAGGTCTGCCATCGCCGTCGTTTCGTCCATGAAGGGCGAGAAGCTGACTACAAACACATCCTCGCGGTTGAAGGAATTCAGCACCCCCACCGCGGCAGGGATGCCGTAGACCGGGTTCGCGTTGTGGACCATGACCATCTTGGTCTGGCCGCTGTTGATGCCGGACAACGCGGAAGCCCAGTCGGCCAGAGAAGCGACGTTAGGAGCCGCTGGCAATGACGGCAGCGGGCTGTCCGGGTTGGGCCGGACGCCTCCCTTCTGTCCCACGCTGCCTACCAGATAATTCAGGGCGTAAATCGCTTCCAGGTTGAAAAGGCCGTTGCTGTGGGCCGCGGTAGTATCGCCGCCCAAAGCCAGCGCCGGCCCGTGCCCGGCAAAATCCCGTGCCAAACCGCGGATGTAGTCTCCCGCCGAGCCGCCGTGCAGAATGCCCTCGGGAATCTCCAGCATGGGACCGACGGTGTCGGGATTGAACGCATTCAGGGCTGCCGCTCCCTGCCCGCCGGTAAGGGAGTCAACGTCTACGCCCCCGGCCTGCAAGCCTTCGGACACAATGACTTGGGCCAAGCTCAAAGCCAGGTAGCCTTCCAGCCCCGGCTTGATGGGCAGCCACTTGTCAGCGGCAGCGGCGGTCATCGAAAAGCGCGGGTCAACGTGGACGTGGGTGCCTCGGGTCTGGCGGTCTGCCCCCTGGCGAAACTCTCCGTACCCCATTGACCACCGGGTGGGTGACACCCAGGTGGAGAGAAAATCGGCTCCGAACGACAGCAGGAAGTTGGCGTTGGCGATGTCCAGGTCGGGCAACAGGTCCTGGTCGTAGACGTTCTTTACCGCCTGCCGGTAGACGCCCTGATCCAATGCTTCAAATCCCAGATGTTTGCCGCCAAAGGCCTCGGCGAAGCGCCCGGCTACCATGCCCAGATGCGGCCCCACCGGTTCAGTTATCAGCAGAAGGCCCTCGCCCTTGTTGGACAGTTCGGCAGCCAGCCAGTCCAGCCCCCGCTCCCAGGTAATGGGCGTGAAACTGCCGGAACCGCGGGGACCAGTGCGGCGCATGGGCCCGGCCAGCCGGTCAGGGTGGTACAGGGCTTGCAGGCCAGCGTCACAACGCGCGCTCTGCCTGCCTTGATTCAGCGGGTAGGCGGGGTTACCCTGGACTTTCTTGGCGCGGCCTTCCATCACCCGCACCAGCACACCTTCGGAAGAAGGACACTGCCGGCAGAGGGTTGCGTACCAGTTGTCGCGCCCTTTCACCAAGTCTTCAGGTTGACGCACCGGGCTTTGCAGGCGCAGTTCCTGCCCTTCGCTGCCGAAGATGTCGCAGCCAACCGCCCCCACGGCGGAGACGCCCGCCCAAGCCAGGAAATTGCGCCGAGTGATTTTTAAAATGCCGGGCTTCATAATACGATGATGCCTTTAACTACTTGTCCGTTGTGAAGATCACTTGTGGCAGATGGTGCAGTCGGTGGCGGCATTGTTATCCCGGTGACAGTCCAGGCAGGTGCCCATCTTCAGTGACTGGCCGGCTTGGGGCTGCACTTCGGTCATAGCCGCCACGTCCCCGTGACACACCGAGCAGGTCTGGCCGGATTCCAAGGGCAATGCGATCGGGTCCTCCGACCCAATCGGCAAAGTCACGGTTCGCTCCGGCCCGCCGGTCAGGAACCGGATGTGGGCTTCGTGGACGAACCGGACATGGTCCGGGAGACGGTGAACGCGTTCCCAGTTAATGGGATTGTCGTCGTGGAAACGGTCAACCACCCGTTGGATTTCGGAAAGGTTCACCTGGGTCGTCCCCGCCAGTTTTTCCGAGTTGACTTGACCGTGGCAGAAGAGACAGTTCTCTACGGCTGGCACGGTGGCGGCGGCGCCCTTAGTCACATTTCGATGGCAGAACTCGCACTGTATCCCCATGCCGCCTTCGGCTGGCGAACCGGCGTGGATGGTGTGTGGAAAAGCGATGGGTTGCGGCGGAGCGTTCCCCAAGCCAAAGGGAGGGCTGGAGAACCAGGAAATTGCCAACACCACCACGACAAAGCCGACGATGGCCGTCACAATGGCTCCCACTATGGCCAGAGGCAATATGTTTACGCTGGGCAACATCTAACCGTTAGTCCCTATTCCTTAGCTAGTCAGGGTCGCCGCCCCGGACCGCGGCGTCATGCCGCCACCCAGGCTTGCGACGTTGGCCGGGCCTTAAATGAAACGCCGGCCTCAGTTCCGAATTCCAATCAACTGCTGGTTGCCGGTCAGACAAAGTACTGGTTCCAGAACAGGTTCAACATTTCAGGGGTCAGGAATGACACCGAAATAAACAGGACCAACGCAACCACCAAGGCCACCAGTCCAATGACAATTAACGGCAGCCGCAGCCGCAGAAGCGCCGGGGGATAATCGCCGGTCATCACCCCTGAGGGTATAAACCCGTTGGCGATCATCATGCAAAAAGCAAAGGTGATCATCAGGGGGAAGAAGATCCAGAGCATGGTGAGCCAGTTGTGCAGATTGACCCAATCGGCGCTGGTCAAGATATTGGGGTCTGTAAGAGGCATTGTAATCGTCAGTAACTGCCGGTCGGTGAATCCGTTATTCGCTTCGTTGAACTCGCTTGTCTGGCCGGACCAAATCCCCGAAAACGGGGCCGGATTTAAGCCTAGTGAAAATTATCACAACGTCTCAGGAGTGTCAAGACTAAATCGCTGCGGGAATCCCACTCGCCCTCCCGTTCTTCCTGAGACGCGAAGGGCTTTCCTGTCAACCCCGCCTTGTTGTACGGCGCGCTCAAGTCTCCTACAATGCCCACCATTCGAATACGGAAACCAGCCCACGAACCCCGCCGGAGGAAACCACGGAGGGAGCGGCCCGGAAGCCCCCCGCGCCCCCTGTTGCGATGCCACCACCCAACATTGCAGCAGAGGGCACGATTAGATAAAAGCCCGCCCCGGCCAAAGGCGTGATGCCACCACCCAACATTGCGCCGGTGGGCCGGGTTAGACAAAAGTCCGCCCTAGCCCCACAGGGCCAACCAAAGGCGGGTTGGCATAAAAAGGACGGTGTTGACGACATGAACTGGGATGATTTCAAGCAGGCGGCCCCTGATCTGGCCGCCCTGGGCAAAGAGCGTTTTGAGCGCGACGGGCTGGTGCTGGTGGGTACTTTGCGGACCCACGGCTGGCCTCGCATTTCCCCGGTCGAGCCGCTCATTGTCGAAGGCGAGTTATACCTGGGTATGTCTTGGCAATCCATGAAAGCCCGGGACCTGTTGCGCGACGCGCGCTGCACTGTCCACAGCGTCGTTTCCAACCGGGACGGGTCCGACGGCGAGTTCAAGGTTTACGGTCGCGCCGCCGACATCCAATCGCCGGAACGGAGGCGGATCTATAACGAGGTTCTCTACGCCAAGCTCGGCTTCCGGTTGGAAGAAGGCGAGCAATACCACCTGTTTGCCGTGGACATCGAAAGCGCCGCCTTCGTAATCATCGCGGACGGAGAGATGCGGCATCAGACCTGGCATGCCACCAGCCCCCCGGCCCGCCCCCGCCACGGCCCGGCGGCGTAATGCCACCACCCAACCTTACCCCGCCGGGCCGGGTTTAAATAAAAGTGTGAAAGTCTGTGAAAGTCAATGACGGGCACGAGTTTCACACCAAGCTCTCCACGCCCCCCGGAGGGAGCGGCGAGGCAGCCCGCCCCGCCGGAGGCCGACCAGCCCTGAAGCGAGGCAGCCCGCCCCGCCGGAGGCCGACCAACCAGACAATAACCGATTGGCCGGCTTTTTGGGCTACGCTTCCAGCTTGATGGGGTTGCGGAGGGTGCCGATGCCATCGATTTCCACTTCGCAGACGTCGCCGTCCTTCATCTCGCCGGGCTCGCCGGGGGTGCCGGTGTAAATCATATCGCCGGGTTCCAGAGTGACAAACCGGGAGCAGTAAGAGATTAGGGTGGGGATGTTGAAGATGAGGTAGGACGTGCTCTCGTTCTGGATCTCGACGCCGTTGATGCGGGTCTTGACCCGGACATCGTTGGGGTCAATGTCGTCAACGATGAACGGACCGGCGGGGGAGAAGGTGTCGGAGGACTTGGCCCGCCACCAGTTGCGGTCTTCCCGCTGCCAGTCCCGGGCGCTCACGTCGTTGCCGCAGGTGTAGCCAAGAACGTGGTTGAGGGCGTCAGCCTCGGAGACATTGCGGCAGGAGTCCTTGATAATCACCACCAGCTCACACTCGGCGTCCAGCCGGGCGGTGTCCTTGGGGCGGACGATCGTTTCCTCCGGGCCGATAACCGAGGTGGGGGTCTTGTAGAAGACCATCGGCTCGGTGGGTCCCGGCCGGTCGTGAAGGTGGCTGGAGTAGTTCAGGCCGATGGCCAGGATTTTATGGGGTATGCAGGGGGCCAGCAGCTTGACCTCATCCAGGGTATGAGTGTGGTCGGTGACCACGTAGTCCCCGAAGGGAGGAGCGCTCAATTGTTTGACCGTGTTCCCCTCGACGACACCGTAGCTGATGTCACCGTGGGCCAGGTATCGGGCGATTTTCATGGCGATGCTCCTTAACTTGTCCGTGGAGTGTTGTCCGTGGAGTGGATGACGCCGCCCCAACCCGGCGCAGCGGCGTGGCGCCCCCCGTGCCCCCCTGCTGCGATGCCACCACCCAACCTTGCAGCAGGGGGGCACGGTTAGATAAAACCCACCGCCCAACCTTGCGGCGCTGAGCTGGGCCGCCCGCCGGAGGCAGACGAGCCAAGAACAAAGCGTGGGCCGGGGCGACCGGCATATTTTACCCGTTGGCGCCCGGCTTTGGCTACTTGGGGCAAGGCTTGTAACAGTTCAGACTTGGTGAGGTAAATTGGTTTCAGCCAACTGCCACTTTTTTCAGGGGGTTTGGGGCAGGGGGTTTGGATGATTTATCCCCCAACGTAACCCAACCCCCATATTCCGCCATCAGCCACTCCGCTCCCCTCAACCCTGAACAGTTACCCAGACTTTGGGAGTTTGCGCCCGCCCTAGCCCCGGCCAACGGCGTAGGGTTGGGTGGTGGCATCACGCCGCTGGCCGGGGCTTAAATAAAAGTGCGCCTCATGACAACGGGCTTCATCGCCTGTAAAATACGGCTGAGGAGAACGCCAATGACAGCCCGCCCCACAGAAACCCTTATCGAAAAACACACCCGATTAGCACTTAGCACCCTCGGCAACGCCGAGCGGGAAATCGAGGCCGGCGATCTGCCTCAAGCCGGGGAGAAACTTTGGGGGGCCTCCTGCCATGCCATCAAAGCCTACTGCGCCAGCCATGACTTGCCCCACGGGAAATACCAGCCGCCGGCACGCCGTTATGGAACTAGCGGACCGGTCTGGCAATCCCTTCGTGCGGGCTGCCTTCGGGGTCGCGGAATCATGCCACGCCAATTTCTACAATGACTGGATGGAACAAGAACACCTGGAAGATTACTTGCCAGACATCCAGGATTTCGTCCGCATAATCCTGGACGCCAAGGCCAAGTAAAGAGATTTAAGTTTCCAATGAAGGTTCTAAACCATGCTGCTAAGTGGTCAAAACTAGCCGTTGAAGTTCACCCTTCCAACAGGTCTTGGACAGTAATCTGCAATTGGTCGGTGTATTGGACAATGTCCTCGACAGACTTCAGCGTGTAACGGGTTTCGTTCTGCCTGCCCCAATAGTCCCGGTCCCCGTCAAATAGCCCGATCTGCTTGGTTTCTGGTTTGTTGAAATGGAGTCGGCAAATTGGCTTGCGGTTGTTGTCGTCCAACAACACACCGCAGTAACTTTGCGTGTCACGGATGGTAACGCGTGCCGGGTCAACGATTTCGGACACAAGGGTCTTTACCATCTCGTAACCCTCCACCTCCTCGACCGTGGTGATCATGCCTTTTCGGGATCCGTCCGTTTCTACATCCCCCGGTACGCCGGAAAGTCGTTCCTGAGGAAGTGCTTCGGACATTGGGCTCGAGTCGCTGGATGTGATGACAATGGCCGAAGCTTTTTGGAGAGTGTCGTTGATTCGGTCGTTAACGAATCCCTGAAAAGCCAATTTTGCCAGGCCGGTGAAACTCTCTATCCTCGATTGAACCATGCGCCCTGAGAAGACTTTGCCCATAAGCAGGCGTACAAACTCCTCGTTAGGCTGACTGTACAACTCGACGAGGTGGGCTTTCATGTCCCTGATGTACTTCATGTTAGCCGCAGCCGAGCGCGCTTCGTTTACGTCGAAAGCCGACTTGGAAAAGTGATGCAAGGAATCGAAATCCCTGGGCTCTAGCCTGGTGACATCCACTTCCCAAAAGGGTGCGCTGTCCATGATGTTTTCTGCGTCTAGATCACTAAAGAACTTGTAGACGACGCCATCCGTGAGTATGGCAAGCTTGGCTGTAGTAGTATGAAAATACTCCGCCAATTGCGGCACCCCGCTAACATCTAGTGGGTCGGCAACCTTCTTGCACTCGAACAACAGGGCAGGTTCACCATCCCGCATAACCGCGTAGTCAACCTTTTCGCCGTTTTTCAACCCATAGTCAGTCGTAAATTCAGGGACTATCTCGCTAGGGTCGAACACGTCTTACCCCAGAGCCTGGATGAACGGCAAAACAAGCGCGTACTTGGTCGCCTCTTCCGTAGTTAGAATCCCCCGTTGTTGCTTTGCTCGCTCGGCAACTCCATCCATTGCACCTCTGGAGACCATTTCCATCTCTCCTTGTTCCTTGGAAGCACCTTCAAATTATGGTTAACGTAAGGGTAAACTCCCTCGCCCTTCATGGGTCAATGTTGAACCTTTCACGGCTCCCAGAGACCCATGAAGCGGGATCAGGTAATGGACTGTCAACAGCCTCCTTTCGGTTAGCTCGCAATCACCAGCTTGCCGAAGAAGTTGCGGTCTTCCATGACCTGGTGGGCTTCGGCGACGCCTTCCAGGGGGAAGACCTGGCTGACGATGCCCCTCAGTTCGCCCCGGTTGACCATGGTCATCACGTCGGCGAAGGTGCGGCGGCTGCGTCCCCCGCTGCCCATGAGATGCAGCGGCCGTCCCTGCAAAATGGACAGGTTCATGTCGGTGTGCGCCCCGGAAGTGACGCCGGTGATGACCAGGCGTCCATTGGGCTTGAGGGAGAGCATACTCTCTTCCCAGACGTCGGCGCCCACCACGTCGAACACCAGGTCCACGCCCTTCCCGTCGGTCAGTTCCATGACCTCGCGGCTGATGCTGTCGGTCTCCCGGTAATTGATAACATCGTCGGCGCCCAGCTCTTTGGCCTTCTCGATCTTCCAGTCCACGCCGGCGGTGGTGATGACGCGGGCGCCCATCATCTTGGCAATCTGGATGCCCATGCTGGCGACGCCGCTGCTGGCGGCGTGAATCAGCACGTCGTCCCAGGGGCGGATCTGGGCCTGGGTGACCAGGCAGTGCCAGGCGGTATGGCAGGCCAGGGGCAGAGCGGCGGCCTCGGTGAAGCTCATCGAGTCGGGCACCTTGTAGGCGTTAATGGCCGGCGCGGTGATGTATTCGGCGTGGCCGCCGTCCAGGTCCACGCCCAGGCGCTTCTGATCGGGGCAATACTGGTCGAGACCCTGGATGCAGTACTCGCAGGTGCCGGCGCACTTGACGCGGTTGTCCAGCACTACGTGGTCGCCGACGGCCAGGTTGGTGTCGGCGTCTGGGCTAATCTGGACGACTTCGCCGGCGACGTCGCATCCCATGATTCGGGGCATGGGGCCGCGGTAGCCGCGTCCGGCGCGCATACCGATATCCAGCCGGTTGAGGGCGCTGCCGCGAACGCGGAGCATGACCTCGCCGGGAGCGATTTCAGGTTCGGGGCGGTCGCCGAAAGTCAGGGCGTCGGTACCGCCGTGCTCGGTAATATATACAGCTTTCATGGTGGAATCCTCCGGTTTTCCAGCAGTGGGGACGGGTGAACATGGGCATATTAAACTGCTGAGGGGAGGGGCGTCAAAGAGGGAGGAGTTGACTGCCGGAAGGGGGTCCGGGAATGGGATGGTGCTCAAAGCGGGCTTTTCGGGCGGGCTTTTCGGTTTGACTGACCGACGGGGCTGCTCTACACTCCATTCAGTTTCGGGAACCCGGCTTTGGGAGGGCAACGCTATGCGCTTCGGTATGTTTTATGAGCTTCAGATGCCCAAGCCGTGGTCGGCGACCGCCGAGTATGACACTCTTTGGGACGCCGTCCGGCAGGTGACTTACGCGGAAGAGATGGGCTTTGAGCAGGTTTGGCTGGTCGAGCACCACTTCCTGCCCGAGTTCGCCCACTCCAGCGCGCCAGAGGTTACCCTGGCGGTCATGGCGCAGAACACGTCGAAGATGCGGCTGGGGTTCGGCGTCGTGCTGGCCCCGGTGCATCATCCACTGCACGTTGCGGCCCGGGCGGCCACGCTGGACATTTTCAGCGACGGGCGGGTAGACGTGGGCGTGGGCCGGACGAAAGGTCCTTACCAAATTACTCCCTTCGGCACCGACGTGGCCCAGACCCAGAGCATGATGATTGAGACGCTGGAGTGTCTGCCGGGGATGTGGACCCAGGACGTTTTCTCCCATGAAGGCGAGAACTGGAGCATCCCGCCCCGGGAGGTCATCCCCAAGCCCATCCAGAAGCCGCATCCGCCTCTGTGGATGGCCTGCACCCAGGAAGACACCTTCCGGCTGGCGGGGCAACTGGGGCTGGGCTGCCTGGTCAACACCCTGGGGGGCACCGACAAGACCCGCGGCCTGGTCAACGCCTACTACGAATCCATCGAGAACTGCACCCCGGTGGGGCATTTCGTCAACCGGCAGGTGGTGGCGTCCACCATGGGTTTCTGCGACGAGAACGCCGCCATTGCCAGGGAAAAGGGGGCCGCGATGGCCGGCTGGTATCTGACCCAAAGCCGCCAGCGCTTTACGCTGGAATGGGCGGGAGTGGACCCGGATGCGGTGCCGCAGGAGTACCAGTTTTATGTGCAGGGCGGCGCCGTCCGCGGCGGCGGACCCTCCGCCGACCCCCAGCAGCAGAAGCCGCCCACGCCGGACGAACTGTTGGCAGGGGGCGGGTACTGCGTGGGGAACCCGGACGACTGCATCCGGGTTATCGAAGAGTTTGAGGCGATGGGCGTGGACGAGATAATGCCCATCTTCCAGGCGGGCCACGCCACCAACAAGGAAGTGATGAACTCCATCCGGCTGTTCGGGAAGTACGTGATTCCCCACTTCCGGGAGAAGGAGCAGCGGGCGCAGGCGGCGGGATAACCGGCGGGTATTGGCAGCGATGGGATTGCGGATGAATCGTGCCGCAGGGCAGCTTTGGCAGTCTAAATTGCCCCCGCCCCCCGGCCCGCTGTGAACCCACCACCCAACCTAACAGCGGGCGGGCCGGGAACCAACAGGTGGAACGCTATCCCCGCAGCGATTCCCGTATTTGCCGGTGAATTCTGAAGATGCTGAGATGTCCCAACCAACCGTAGGAATCGATGAAAGTTGCTTTGTGGTTAATCCTGAGGCTGGTTGCACTCACTTGCATCGCATGTACCGACCCAAGATCCGAAGAACAATTGGCCAGGGAAATCGCCGGTTGTCGACTGAACAATAGTCCTGAGACGAGAGGAAACTTCCAGAGAGGAAACTTCCGACCGGCTGAAACGTTTGAGAAGATAGATCGAGATGTGGAGGATTTGGTGCGGAGATTAACAAAGGAGCAACTTATCAAATTACACGCCAAGGAGTGCGGCTGAGTCGCCGGTCCAGGACCCTGACGACGATGGATAATGCCCACCCCAACGGGCACAGGAGGAACCATGAGTCTTGACGTTTTTGACGTTGCCGGGCAAAAAGTGTTGATTACCGGAGCCGGGCGGGGCATCGGCAAGGGAATTGCCCTGGCCTTCGCCGAGGCGGGCGCCGACGTGGCGGTGAGCGCGTTGACGCCCACCGGAGTTACCCAAGTGGTGAAGGAGGTCGAGGCGCTGGGAGTGAAGGGGCTGGCTTTGACCGGCGATGCGACCAAGGCCGCCGGCATGGACCGGGTGGCCGAGCAGGCGCTGGCCGAGTTCGGCCATATTGACGTGCTGGTCACCTGCGTCGGCGACGCCATCCGGAGTCCGCTGGCGCAGTTGCCGGGGGGCGCGGCGGGCATGACCGAGGAACAGTGGCACTTCATCGTTGACATTAACCTGACCCAGGCGTTCCAGGGATGCCGGGCGCTGGGGCCGCACCTGCTGGAGCGGGGACAGGGCAGCGTCATCAACGTTTCGGGGTGGGCCGCGTTCCGGGGCCGGCCCGAGTCGTCGGCCTACGACGCGTCCAAGGCCGGGGTAATGCGGTTGACCGAGTGCCTGTCGCAGGAATGGGCGCCCTTCGGGGTGCGGGTCAATTCCATCGCGCCGGGCAGCTTCCCCGACCCGGAGCAGATGTCGGAAGAGGCGTACCAGGGCCGGGACGAGGCGGCCAAGGGTACGGTGCCGTTGGGCCGGGTGGGACGGTTGAAGGAAATCGGCTACCTGGCGGTTTTCCTGGCGTCGCCGGCGGCATCCTACGTAACCGGCCAGACCTGGGCGGTGGACGGCGGGGTCAGCATCAAGCACCCGTAACGACCGGCTGGCCCTTTTCTTTCAAGTTGGAGAGGATTCCGTTCGTGGTGCGTCGGTCAAACCACCGGCGGACGGCCCTTCGACAGGCTCAGGGCGAACGGGGGATGGGGTACGTTGGGGGACTCATCCCCCAAACCCCCTGGATAAAGACGCTGAGAAGACGACTTTATCCGCTCTGAAACCCCGTCCCTCGCATAAAAGAACTTGTTACGAGGTTTTCCGTGTCGAGTCCCCTGCCCGATAATGCCATTCACGTCGCCGGGTTGCGCAAAGGGTACGGGGACCGTCCGGTCCTGTGGGACCTGGACTTGACGGTGGCCTGGGGCGAGCTGCTGGTCCTGTTCGGCTCCAATGGAGCGGGCAAGACAACACTGCTGCGGGTACTGTCCACGCAGGCGCGGCCCGACGCCGGCGTGGTGTCCGTGGCCGGGTTCGACACCAAGCGGCAGGGGAGGGCAGTGCGCCGTCGCGTCGGCGTGGTGGCGCATCAGGGCTTTCTGTACGATGACCTGACCTGCCGGGAAAACCTGGCGTTCTACGGGCGGCTGTTCAGCATCGCCGGCCTGGAGGCACGGGTTACAACGGCGCTGGACCGGATGGGCATGACCGGACGGGCCAACCACCGGGTGCGTACCCTGTCCCACGGAATGACCAAGCGCCTGGCCATTGCCCGCGCCATCTTGCACGAGCCGCAAGTCCTCTTGCTGGACGAGCCGGAGGGCGGGCTGGACCCGGAGTCGGTGGAGATGCTGCGGACGCTGCTGTCCGAAGGTACGCGGGACGGCATGGCCGCGGTGATGACTACGCATAACGTGGACCTGGGCCGTTCCTGGGCCGACCGCACCGCCCAACTGTCCGGCGGGAGGATAGTTTCGGAGGACCGGGCCGACCACCCGGGAAGTCCTTCGAGAGCCTCAGGACGAACGGGTTGACCGGGCCCGTTACCCAGGGCAACCTCCCCAAGGCAACCTCGTTTATGATTGTTTTGGCCTAACCTGACACTTGCCCCTTTCCAACTCCGGTGTATCCCCGCTATCATAATCCTGTTGCCTGGAAGTGGGATGCACTGAAGTTTCCCGGAGCGGCCGCACTCCCAGCAAAATGAGACAAGGAAAACCTCTGCTCCCAAACCCGCTGTGCCTGTTTCCCGGACTTCCAGGGGTGACAAAACCGGACAAACCCAGGACATTCCTGGGAAAAACCCGGACATCTACCGGACAAAAAGTGACAAAACGCCCCCGGCTCCACGCTCAAATGTCCGCTTTTGTCCGGTATTTCCAGCTTTTCCGCCTCCCCAACGGAGAATTGGGCTGCATCAATGACCCGTCAATGACCAATAATTCCCCGGTTTCCCCAAGGCGGGTCTCAAAACCTCCGGTAAATTCGAGCGCAGCGCCAACACGAGGGATACCAAAGAATGCGCCGGATTTATAACGCGATTGACCGGGCATCTTACCTGCATGATGGACTTTTGACATAGTTTCTAAGACGCTTCAACCCATCGCCGTCATCTTTTGGAAGGACCTTCTGTTGGAGCTGCGTTCCAGGGATATTGTCGTTTCGGTGGCGCTGTTCGGGTTCTTGATGGCGGTGGTGTTTAACTTCGCCCTGAGCGTCAATCCCCAATTCATCAACCCGCTGGCGCCGGGGATCCTGTGGGTATCCTTCGCCTTTGCGGGTACACTGGCCATGAACCGGGCCTTCGTGCGGGAGCGGGAGCAGGGTGGTCTGGAAGGTCTGCTGCTGACGCCGGTTAGCCGGGACGCCATATTTTTCGGGAAGGCGCTGGTCAGTTTCTGCGTCATGCTGGTTATCGAGGCGGTGCTGCTGCCCGTGTTTGCCGTGCTGCTGGGGTTTTCCGCACTTTCGTGGATGCTGTTGGTAACGATGGCGCTGGCAACGATGGGGTTTGCCACCGTCGGCACCCTGTTTTCCGCGATGGCGGTGCAGACCCGCTCCCGGGAAATCATGCTGCCGGTGCTGTTCTTCCCCATCATTTTGCCGGTGCTAATCGGCGCGGTGGAGGCGTCGGGTGAGGCGATAAACGGGGTCCCGGTGGGCGCTTTCAGCCGTTGGGCGCCGTTAATCGGCGCGTTCGACGCCATATTTGTGGTAATATGTCCGTGGGTATTTTCCTTTGTCGTCGAGGAGTAACCGTTGATGGCGAATTCCGGCGGAGGACCGGCGCGGGCCGGGTGGTGGCGGTCGCCGGGCAACTGGCTGCTGGTGGTCGGGGTGGTCCTGATGGCCGCCAACCTGTACCTGATATTCGCCGTTGCGCCCACCGAAGCGGTCATGGGCGACGTGCAGCGCATTTTCTACATCCACGTTCCAATGGCCGTTATGTCGTTCTTGGCGTTTGCCGTGGTGTTCGCGGCCAGCATCGTTTACCTGGCCAAGCGCGGCGAGAAGTGGGACCGGGTGGCCCACGCCGGAGCAGAGGTCGGGCTGGTTTTCGTTTCCCTGGCGCTGATCACCGGCATCATCTGGGCCCGTCCGGTGTGGGGCGTCTGGTGGACCTGGGACCCCCGTTTGACGACAACCCTGATCCTCTGGCTGATTTACGCAGCCTACTTGATGATTCGCTCCTACGCGCCGAACCGCGCAAGAGGCGCGGTCTACGGTGCGGTGGTGGGCGTCGTCGGATTCGTTGACGTGCCTATCGTGTACTTCTCGGTCAACTGGTGGCGGTCGCTGCACCCCGAAGCGGTGGTTGGCCCCCTGGCCGAAACGGGTTCGCTGGAACCGATAATGGTCAGAATCCTCATGTTCTCGCTCCTAGCCTTCCTGGTCCTCTTTCTTTACCTCATCGTGGAGCGGACCTCGCTTCGAAGCGCGGAGGACCAGGCCAACGCTTTGAGATTCTCCCGGCTGGCCGCCGATTCCTGACCCGACGCCGGACGCTTTCTTCATGCTGCCGCTGCTTCAAGCCGGGGTGCCCCCCTCGAACCTGCCCTTCATCATTGCCGCTTTCTTGCTGACCGGGTTGGCGTTCCTGTCCTATGGGTTCTTCCTGTTCCGGCGGCGTCAGGAGATACGGCGGGAGATTCGGGACTTGGAGAATGGGGATTTGTCATCGGGCAACGGTGAATGAGGATGTCCTTCGATAGCCTCAGGAAGAACGAGTTGGCAGGGGTTGGTGAGCGGATGTTTCCGGGGTTACAATGGTTGCAAGCTGTTGAATGCAGCCTGTTGTTAGCCGTCGGCAACTTTTGAGGAGAGGCGTTTTTTGGCAGAGATTACCCCGCCCCAGGTGCCGTTGTTGACCGACGACGATGATTCAAGCCCGAATCACCGCCTCCGCTTCATTATTCTGGGCGTGGTGGTGGTTTTCGCGGTCGGGTTCATGGTCTACGCAGCCTTTCCCGGCAACACCCAGTATTTCCTGACGGTGGACGAATTCGTGGCCGGCGAGCAGTACCACGACGGGCAGATGCTGCGGGTGTCGGGCAAGCTGGTGCAGGACAGCTTCACCCGCAAGGAAGGCACCACCCTTTCCCGCTTCAGGCTGACCAGCAATGCCGACCGCGCCGAGCCGCAGGTAACGGCGTCCTACCAGGGGATAATGCCGGACCTGTTCTTCAATCCCCACTCAGAAATTGTGCTGGAAGGCCATTACACACCGGAGCAGGTGTTTCAAACCGACAACATCCTGGTGAAGTGCCCCTCCAAGTACCAGGCATTGGAAGAAGCGGGGCAACCGCAGCCAGAACTTTTGCCCTCCAGCAGTTAGCCGGAAAGTCTTCCGAAGGCCTAGTAGACCAACTGCTTTGAAATGATGGGTTAACATCCTCACGTCTCACATGGGGCCAAAACTACTGAAGCAGCGTCGGGGAACAAGGATTATCCCAGCTACTCATCATTACAAAAATTTCGGACTACTAAACTAAAGCCAAGGTGAAATGCGCAGATGGTGGGGGGTCAAACGACGGAGCCGGGTCATTCTCCAAGTACGGATGAGAGGAATTCACCGGCGCAACCCAGCTGATCATCATCGCCACTTAAATGTACATTCCACCTTGGCTTTAGTTTAGGTTACAAGCACGAGCGGGAGGCCAACGACAACCGTCTGCCTCACCAGGTCTTCCGTTGCGCCGGCGTCCACGGTTGCGCCGGCGCGGTAGAAGCTGGCTGGCGCCGTCAGGTGTAAGCGGCGGAGTTAAAGTGGACCACGCGGGCGGATCGACTGACTGATTTGGGGCGGTTGAAAAATGTACCGTCTGCCGCCATCCATAGGTTGGAAGTAGAACTTATGGATGGTGGGATGGATGTTCCAGGTGGACGTGCACCTGCGGGTCCGACGAGGGGTGATGGTGGAGGGGATGAGCATTCGGGAAGCCTCCCGGGTGTTCGGTTTGCACCGGGACACGGTGCGCAAGATGCTGGCCTACTCGGCGCCGCCGGGCTACCGGCGGCAGACTTCTCCCCGGCGCCCCAAGCTGGAGCCCTACACCGGCGTCATCGACCGCATCCTGGATGATGATCACCGGGTCCCCAGAAAGCAGCGCCACACGGCCCAGCGCATCTTTGAGCGGCTCAGGGACGAGTACGGGTTCGGTGGGGGATACACCACGGTCAAGGACTACGTGAGGGAGCATCGGCGGCGGACGCAGGAAATGTTCGTGCCGCTCTCCCACGCGCCGGGCCACGCCCAGTGCGACTTCGGCGAGGCTCTGGTCGTAATCGGCGGAGTACAACAGAAGGCCCACTACTTTGTCCTGGACCTGCCCCACAGCGACGGATGCTTCATCAAGGCCTACCCGGCGGAGACCACCGAGGCCTTCCTGGACGGCCACGTCTCGGCCTTTGCCTTCCTGGGCGGGGCGCCCCAGAGCATCCTCTACGACAACACCAAGCTGGCGGTGGCCCGGATCCTGGGGGACGGCCGGAGGAAGCGCACCCGGGCCTTTACCGAGCTCCAGTCCCACTACCTGTTCGAGGACCGGTTCGGCCGCCCTGGGAAGGGCAACGACAAGGGGAAAGTCGAAGGCATGGTGGGCTACGTGCGGCGGAACTTTCTGGCGCCCATACCGTCCTTCGAGAGCTTCACCGCGCTGAACGCCCACCTGGAGGGGCGCTGCCTGGAACGGATGGACGCCAGGCTCCGGGGCCACACCGAGACCATCGGCCAGCGGATGGAGCGGGACCTGGAGGCCCTGCTGCCCCTGACTGCCGTGCCCTACGACGCGTGCGACAAGCAGGCGGGCCGGGTGAGTTCCCTGTCGTTGGTGCGGCACCGGACCAACGACTACTCGGCGCCGGTGGCCTACGGGCGCCGGGACGTGCTGGTGCGAGGCTGTGTGGATGAGGTAGTCATCAGCTGCGGCTCGGAGATCATCGCCCGGCACCCCCGCTCCTATGAGAGAGACGACTTCGTCTACGATCCCATCCACTACCTGCCTCTCCTGGAGCAGAAGACCGGCGCCCTGGACCAGGCGGCTCCGCTGCAGGGGTGGGACCTGCCCGAGGAGTTCGGCACACTGCGCCGGTTGCTGGAGTCCCGGATGGGACGCAGGGGCAAGCGGGAATTCGTGCAGGTGCTGAGACTGCTGGAGACCTTCTCCGGGCAGGAGGTGCATGCCGCGGTGAAAGATGCCCTCCGCCTGGGAGCTCTCAGCTTCGATGCGGTAAAGCACCTGGTGATGTGCCGGCTGGAGGGACGGCCTCCCCGCCTCGACCTGGAGCTCTACCCCTACCTGCCCAGGGTGCGGGTCAGCACCACCTGCGCGGGAGACTACATGACCCTGCTGTCGGGAAAGGCCGCATGAACGACCGTCCCACGCTGCTGCTGGAACACCACCTGAAGGAGTTGAAGCTGCCCAGCTTTCTCCGTGAGTACGGAAAGCTGGCCGCCCTGTGCGCCGCCGAGGGAGTGGACCATCCCAGCTACCTGCTCCGGCTGGCCGAACTGGAACTCATCGAGCGCCACCAGCGCATGGTGCAGCGCCGGATCAGAGCGGCGCGATTCCCCGCCGTCAAGAGTCTGGACACCTTCGACTTCCTGGCCATCCCCTCGGTGAACAAGGTCCTGGTGGCAGAACTGGCCCGCTGCGAATACATCCAGCGCCGGGAGAATGTCATCGCTGTCGGCAACAGCGGCGCCGGCAAGACCCATGTCGCCCTGGGGTTGGGCCTGCCCGCCTGTCAGCGGGGGATGTCGGTGGGCTTCACCACCGCCGCCGCCCTGGTCCACGAACTGATGGAGGCCCGGGACGAGAGACGCCTGCTCAACCTCCAGCGGCAGATGTCCCGCCTCGGCCTGCTGATCATCGACGAACTGGGCTTCGTGCCCCTGTCCCCCACCGGGGCGGAACTGCTCTTCGAAGTCTTCAGCCAGCGCTACGAGCGGGGCTCCATCCTGGTCACCACCAACCTCCCCTTCGACGAGTGGACCCAGGTCTTCGGGTCTGAGCGCCTCACCGGAGCGCTGCTGGACCGGCTCACCCACCACGTCCACATCCTGGAGATGAACGGCGACAGCTACCGCCTCAAGCACAGCCGGCAGAATGCCCCATCCCAGGCCTCGGAAGAACCGGAAGACTCCTAGCTATCTCCTCCTGTCCCTGAAGGATCCCCCTGCTTGCTACTCCCCCTGGACTCCCTTGTCATCGCACCAGTGGGACAATTTCTCTCCGCCGCAGTGGTACACCTTGTCGACGCCCTTGACAGTCAGGTGGGTGCCCGAGTGTTCCCCCATAGAGAAGCGGCGCAGAAAGTAACCGTCGCGGTCGATCTCCGAGTGAGGCTGGAAATCGACGGCGGGGTCTCCCGGCCCGAGGGACTGCCGGATGTATAGAGTGGCTGAGCTCCACGATGCCGCTCCTGTCCTGCCGGTCTGTGGCCGGAAGAGGGTTCTACCCTGCCCGCCTTCCTGTAATCCCGCAACCGCTCTCCCGGCGCACATCCTGGGCAGCCGCGCCGGACCGCGCAACTGCTCGGGTGCACTCTTGGCTAGACCAGCGTCGGCTGGCGGTCGTCCCAACCGCGGTTGGGGACTAGCCGGCGCATCACTTCGCCGTCGATCCACTTTATGGCCGATTGCGGGTCGGCCCGCGCAGCAACAAGCTGCCGCTCCGGCCTGGTCCCGTAGACCGCGCAAACTGCCGCCCCTTGGCCCTCGCCCGTCCCGTTGTTCCCGTCGATGATGTAGCCCCTGTAGTAAATCCTCATCGGCGACCTCCTCCGCTACGGTGATGTAAGAATGAGTACGTACATATGTACTAACACATCAAAGGCACAGTCAACGGGCAACTGTCAGTAATTTTGAGAGGCTGTTGGCTGCCCGGGGGACGTGACAGAGGCCGGGAGTGACCGGAGGGTAAAGAGGCGGGCCGGGCGTCAAGCCCCCCGGCCCGCCGTCACTTCCTGTAGGAACTCGGAGATGGGGCGTGATTCTTGCGTCGATGAGACCATGTCGCGCACTACGACTTCGCCCTTCTGAATCTCGTCGTCGCCGAGGATCAGGGCGTAGGGGATGTCCAAGGCGTTGGCCTGCCGCATCTGGCCCCGCAGGCCCCGGGAGCCGTTGCTCAGGACAGCGCCCACCCCGGCCCGGCGCAACTTGACGGCCAACTCCAAGGCCGCGCTCCGGGCGTCGGCGCCGACGTTGGCGATCAGGTATCGGGGCGAAAGTTCCTCCGGCATCGGGACTTCTCCCCGCTTCAGGTTCAGCCGCTCGATGCCGGTGGCGAAGCCGATGCCCGGCGTGTCCCGGCCCCCCAATGCGGTGATCAGTCCGTCGTAGCGTCCGCCGCCGCAGATGGTCGACTGGCCGCCCGCCTCGACCGGCTGCACCTCGAACACCGTGCGGGTGTAGTAGTCCAATCCGCGCACCAAGCGATGGTCCACTTGATACGGTATCGCCATCCCGTCCAGGTATTGCAGGAGCTTCCCCCAGTGGTCCTGGCAGCCTTCGCACAGGCAACTAGTGGACTGCGGGGCCTCGTCACCCAAGGCGTGGCAAGTCTCCACCTTGCAGTCGAGCAAACGCAACGAGTTCCGTTCCAGCCGCTCCCGGCAATCGGGGCAAAGCCGGTCGTGGTGGCCGGAATAGTAGTCGCGGAGCAGGTCGATGTAAGCGGGGCGGCACTCGGCGTCGCCGATGCTGTTGACCAAGAGATTGATCTCGGTGAGGCCCAGGCTGCGCATCAACTCCCAAGCGGCCTCGATCACCCGGCGTCCACCGACGGGTCGGCGGTGCCCCGAGGCGCTCTAAACACGATTTCGTCTACTCCGGGGAAATGAGTCTTTAGGCGCCGTCTTCACCGGCAAAAGCTGAGAATTCTAGTGGTAAGTCGTCTAGGTCCAGTTCAGTTCGCGTTGTTTCCAAATTGCCTTTTTCTACGAGCAATATGGACATGCAAACTTGGGGGTAGCGCGTATCCGCCATCTCTGAGACCTCATGGAAATAACCGGTGCCTCTCAAAGCTCGAGGGCGGGGTTCCAGGTTCAATAAGCAACTGATCACTTGATCGGCGTCGCTGACGACATAGGGAACTACCGCTTCCTGCTCCTGACCGTCGAATTGGATTCGATAGTGAGAGTCTTGGAGACCTTCTTGTCCTTCGATATTCTTTAACAGGCGCATATCCGCCAAAACGAACCTGCTGGATACTCGGTACATTTCCTTCCATACTTCCTGGTAGCGAGGTTCGATAACCAGCACACTAGTGCAGTGAACCAAGTCGAAGGTCCCATCGGCGAAAGGAATTGCCACTCCATCGGAGACCTCAAATCGGGCTTCCTGATAGGTCTGGCGGGCAAGGTCGACAGCGGGCTTGGCTATATCGATTCCAGTATAGTCGATTGTTGGTTCCAGGGTACGCATGATGTTGAAGAATCCGCCGGAGGCACAGCCCACATCCAGCACTTTAATCCCCGGAAACAAAACTCTAGGCAAAAAGACCCGCTCCGATGGGTAAAGGTCGGTCACTTCTCGCCGATGTTTGGAGTAATATTCGATGGCGCTCGGCTGGGACCATGCCTTGGCACTTTCCAAAATGCACCTTCTTGTTCAAGGGTTAGTTGGCATTAAACGCCTGCCCGTTTCCGGCGGATGGGTGGCGAAAACAGCCTTATTTGCCGGGTTTCTCAGGATTCAGAGTCTCCGCAGCGAAAAGTTTTTCGGTTGCCCGGAGGTCTTCCAAAGTATCAATCTCCGCCCATTTATTCGGCGCGGCACAGAGAACGGCCAAACGGATGGCGCCTTGAGAAATCAGGTCGGCGAAGACCGCCTCATAATATAGGTCATACCGTTGCTGCGCCACGTAGGAATCGAGGCGAGGAACTATCTTGTTCTGTAAGGTCTCTTGAGACAGTTTATAGATATTTACCGTTTTGTAAGCGGATGCGTAGTCGAAATCATCCCCTTGGTGCGCTTTGAGGACCATCCTGCTAGCCCACGGGCCATTGGCCTGGATAATCGTCCCATCCATGTAAGGCTGAAATCTTTCGACGATAGCAACGTTCGGCTCAGGAGTTTGAGTCAGTCTCTGCAACAACTCGGGTTCGAAAACCAAGTCCCCTTCCAGCAAGAGGACCTGGTTATCCAGGTGTTGTCTGGCTAACCACAGGGAGTAGATGTTGTTGGTGCGGTCATACATATGATTTTGAACGTAGTGTATGTTCATGTCGCCATATCTGATTCCGTAATTCCCGGACACTAATTCCGAAAGATAGCCCACTACCAGGATTACGTCTCGGACACCTGCCGTCAACAATGCTTCCAGCTGATGCTCCAAAATGGGCTTGGAATTGACCGGGACCAGACATTTTGGGAAGGACATCGTAAGGGGGCGCAATCGGGCGCCCATGCCCGCAGCGAGGATTACTGCCTTCACCCTCTACCTCCACTGGTGTAATCCGGATGTCCGAGAGATGATTCGGCTTTTAGTCCCTGTAGGGCAGCTACTAGAGCCGTATTGTCCGCTTGGGTGCGGGAAGCAATTCGTATGTAAGGGTCCTCCAGCCCCTCCTTTCCACTGCAATTGTTGACCAGAATATTGTACTGCTCGAAAAGGGCTGAAGTTAATTCCTCTCCGGTTAGGCCGTGGAGAACCCGGCACAAGACGAAGTTGCCTTCGGTGGGGAAGGGGTAAAGGTAGGGCACTCCGCGAAGTTGTTGAAACAGCCGCTGGGTCGCTTCCCGCACCTTTAAGCACGAAACCGCGAACTCCTCTCGGTACTCTCCGTAATGGCGTAAGAAGAACTGGGCCAAAGAGTTGATGTTCCAGATGGGGAGGTCTTGTCGCAGCTGCTTGACGCGCTCACTATTCCCGGATACAGCATACCCCAAACGAAGCCCCGGAATTCCGTAATTCTTGGATAGGCTCTTCAACACGATCAAGTTCGGAAATTCAAATACTAAGTTTGATGCTGCCTGGTCCGATTCCGCGGTTACGAACTCAATAAACGAGTCATCCACCAGCACCAGGTCCAGGTCCCTGAGGTCTTCCAGCAAAAAGGTAAGGTCAGATTTGGAGATAAGGGACCCGGTGGGGTTGTTGGGCCGGATGAGTACAGCCGCATTGGCCCGCGTTTTTCTTACGTGCCGGACAAACGCTTCCGGGTCGAGTTTGAATTCGTCACGAAGGCGGAAGGGGCTGACTTTCCTGCCCAAGGTCTTGGCTCGGTTGGTAAACTCATTGAAAGTAGGCATAGGGATGGCCAGGTTCCGGACGAATCGATTGACCAAAATGTCTATCAATTCGCTGGCGCCGTTTCCGACCACCACCTCCTGCTCGGTTAATCCCAAAGGGTCCGCCAGTAATGATGATACATACCAGTTGGTCGACGGATAAGCCTTGACCAATTCAGTCAAGTGTGTGCCCAGGTCCTCCAAGAGAGCCTCGGGAGGGAAAAAGGGGTTGGTCATGTAACAAAAGTCTTTGACGTCAAAGTCCCAAAATCCACCGTACAAGGAGGACAAATATTCTACGGTCCGGTCGGGCATGGATACCTCCAACGAGAGCCTTAAACACAAGACACAGCAGGCCTTGGTTGCCTTTAAGGAGTCTCGGAAATTCGGAAAGGGTCCCAGTGGGCTAGGGGAATCGGAGAGGTAGCCATGTAGGGACCCCTGATGACGCTTCGTGGGCGAGCCGAACCGTCCGAAGCGCCCAAAACGAGGGTTGAACCGAAAACCCACGTCCATGAAGCGCCATCAAAGCATCCACAGATTCCGATTCCCACGGTAAAAAGGGCTACGGCCAGACTGTAAGTATGTATCCGCCTATATCAATACCTTAATTGATTGGATGTGTCAACTTGGGAGGCTAAATGGTAACAGTTCAGACTTGGTGAGATGAATTGGTTTTAGCCAACTGCCACTTTTTTCAGGGGGTTTGGGGGATGAATCCCCCAACGTAACCCAACCCCCATATTCCGCCATCAGCCACTCCGCTCCCCTCAACTCTGAACAGTTACGGCTAAATGATTCCCAGCACCTTATTGCTGCCTAAATCGAGGCGCTGATATGACTTCTCCGATCGATTGGGCAAGGAATAAATCCTAAACCAAAGCCAAGGTGGGATGTGCATTTGCTGAGTGTTGGGAGTCGGGCCGGGAGTCTCGCAGGAATGTTTCGGCCCTTGACTGCAGGACAGTCCGGCAGCGCCGTTTCACTTCGTCTTTCCGGGTAGTCAGACCGGACAGGAATTTGCCGACCCTCTCCTCCACCGCCTCCTTGCTTCCCAGGCACAGATTGCCAGTGGCCTCCTCTCTCGCCCAGCCCCAGATTGCCTCATCGGCGTTGAAGTCCGGGCTGTAGCCCGGCAGGTTCACCAGCCTAATACCCAGGCCAGGCGTACGCAGGTACTCCCGCATCGCCTCTCCACGATGGGCCGGCGCGTTGTCCCAGATCACGTTCAAAGGCCCGGAATGCCTCTCCCTCAGTTGCCTCAGGAAGGCAACCGAGGTTCCAGAGTTGCTGTTGCCATCCAGTTCCATCCAATCGACCTCGCCCGTCTCCAGGCACACCGCCGAATAGTAGCTGGCCTTCTCCCCGTACCTGGGGCTGGTCGAGTCCACCAGGGCCGGCTCTCCCCTCAACACCCACTTGCCCCGCAGTTCGGCGTCCGCCCGGAAGTGGGCCTCGTCAGCGAACAATATCCTGGCTCTGGTCCGCCCAGCCTCCTCCCTCAGGGCGGCATACTCCACCACGAAGGCCTCCCGCTTCTCCGCATCTGCCTTGAGCAGGCGCTTCTTGGGGCGCTTGAAGGCGAATCCCAAGCGGTGCAGGTAATTCAGGCAGCTGCTGCGGCTCAAGCTGACGCCGCAGCGCTCCGAGACATACTGCCGAACCACCTTCCAATACCAGTTGGCCAATTCGATACCCGACGTGGCTGGCGGTTGCTGCACCACCCCTTTCAACTCCTCCTGCTGCGATTGGTCAAGGGCGGGGGGGAACCCCCAGTCTGCTCGAAAATCAAAGCTGCGGGACCGCCCTCGCCGAAGGCGGCGGCCCACCGTCCGATAGTGTGCGGGTCCCGCTCCAGCGCCTCCGCCGTGGCTGCTGCTGTCAAGCCCTGGGCCAGCAGCAGCATGGCGTACCATCGCTCCCGCTCCCGGGGCGTGGGCGCCAGAACCATCCGCCTCCGCAAGTCCTTCACTCCCATCTGCCATTGTTCCAGAGACCAGTCTATCTCTCTCACGCCCATCATCAACCCCTCGCAACTCCTGAGACCAGCTAACCCAGATTCCCCCCAATTTACCCTATCCGTCTGCGCATTTCACCTTGGCTTTGGTTTAGGCAGGTGGGAAACGCCAGCCTCCCTAGCGAGTTCACTCCGGCGATAAAACGCAGAGCCGTCCTGAAGCGGTTAATGGGTCTGGGTTATAGACGTAGCTTTCGCCTTTGGCCAGCTTCTCTTGGTAGAGCACTTCCTCGTGATCGCCGTATCTGATAATCAACGCGTACCAGTCACTACGAGGCAGACCAATAATCGCGTAGCCCTGCTCGTTAGTCCGGTAACTGCCTAGTCCGGTGACCATGACTTCCGCGCCGGATACTGGTCCGCCGACTTGGTCAAGAACCCGGACCCGGCTGTCGCCCGATTGCGGGATGGCTCGCACTGAGATCGGGCTTTCCGGGACCAATTCCAGGATATCCTTCTCGTACCCGGTCCTCTTAGGAGTCATCCAATCGGCGCCATACTTGTGCCGCAGATATTCTTCCGGTGGATTCGGCACGAGGAACTTCTCGCCGATGAAGTCGATTTCCTTCAGTTGAGTGACCAGTCCGACGGGGATTCGGACCCCAGGGTACTGAATTATGTTGTCGTCGACGATCCGATGGCAGATCCAGTCCGTCCTAATATTGGACTTCACCATCGCCACACTTATGTAGTCGTCGTTGGGTTCCACTTTGGCGAAATACCCGTTGTCCCTGAAGGCAGCCACAACGCGGTCTATTGAATTCTCGGTGAGCCCGTGAAGTCCGATGACGGAGCTTAAATCCAAGTCATCATCCCACGGAATGAATCCGTTGTCCCTAATTGCACCGAGACATGTCCCCTGACGAAGAAAGAAAACCACGCCCAGTTGGTCCATGACCTGCTTTGCTTCCTTCAGCATCCTTGCGGCGGTGGCTGGGTCCATCGGCTGCGAAACCGAATACGACCTCTCCAAGGCCGCCTCATCGGCCCCGTTGCTCGGCGCCATATTCCCTCCTTGTCCTGACTCAAGTTTGGAACATCCGACTCCTGCTTCAGTTAAAGCCCAGCTTGTTGGCACCGACGGAACAGGCCCCTGACGTTGACAAACAACCGGTCTAGCTATATTAAGCACCGGGTACGCTACCCAAAACCGGGGTTTTTGTCAATGCAATTGCCCGCCGGATTGCGCCCACTAGCTTGGAAAGGTGGGCGGAGGAGCGGGGGGAAGCCGGGAGCAGGGGCTTGTTGAGGGTGGACCTGGGAAGGGCAGAGCCGGTTGGCGGGATACCGAAGGCGCGGGGGGGGCGGGAAGCCCACTCAACCGACTGGGACGCCAGGCTCCGTTACGCGGGGCCGGTTCCAAGTCAACCGCCCAAGATTGCCGCATTTTGGGTGTTGTTTGGATAATGGGTAGCAGATTCGCTCTAGAAGTCTGGCCGGAAAGCCAGTGGCCCCGTTTCCTGCTGATACAAGGAGGCGGATTGCAGTCTTATACAGCATGGTGGCATATGATAAACGTCTCAGAAAACCAACAAAACGGCGACAAACGACGTTGAGAAAATGACCGCTTGGGGAGAATCGGGGTTTCCGGCCACGTTTCTAGTATTACAACGACGGTTGGCATGATAGGATGACGGGGTAGTTGGGGAAGGCTTGGGCAAGTGAGGCAGGGGAGTGGATGCTGCGGTTTTCGAGCAGGTGTACGGGGCCTTTCAGGGTTTTCACGCTTACTTCGCTCCGCTGTTTGGCCGCCGGGAGACGCGGGACCACAGCCGCCATTATCTCCAGGCCCTGCTGGTGCAATCCGGGGAGCGGCGCAACGCCGAGAATCTGTCGGAGGCGGTTCCGGCGTCAGCCAGGGTGATGCAGCGGTTTCTCGCTGAATCCCCCTGGGATGACGACACAGTCATAGGACGCCTTCAAGAGTACTTGGGACCCCGGCTTGGACATCCGGATGCGGTGTGGGTGCTGGACGGCAGCGACTTCCCGAAGCAGGGCAGGAAGTCCGTGGGAGTGGCCCGTCAGTACTGCGGGAGACTGGGCAAGGTGGCCAACTGCCAGGCCGGAATGTTCCTGGCTTATGTCAGCCCGCTGGGACGGGCCTTGGTGGACAAAGGGCTTTATCTGCCGGAAAGCTGGACCTCGGACAAAGACCGGTGTGAGGCGGCGGGGGTTCCGGAGGAGAGGCAGGGCTACCGGTCGAAGACCCAATTGGCGCTGAAGATGGTGGAGCGGGCCTTGGAGCGGGGACATCTGAGGGCCGGATGGGTTGCCGGGGACGACGCCTTCGGGATGTCTCCGTCCTTCCGGGAGGGACTGGCGGCTCTGGGGATGCGCTACGTGCTGGACGTTCCCGGCGGCACCACGGTCTGGCCGCTGGAGCCAGTCCGGACCAGTCCGGAGCATCAGGGGATCGGGCGTCCCCGCAAGCCTAGGCTGGTGGGCGGGCAGCGGCGCACCATGGAGGAGCGCAGTGATGAATTGCCGGAGGAGGCCTGGCGTGAGATTACGGTGGCCGAGGGAAGCCAGGGTCCCCGCAGCTACCGGTTCAGCGCTCAGAGGGTGCGTCCAACCAGCAGGCGGAAGCCTGGCGAAATCCACTGGGCCATTTACCGCCGGAACCTGGACGGCAGCGAGCCCCGCTACTACCTGTCCAACGCTCCCGGGGATACTCCCCTGGAGACCCTGGCATACGTGGGTGGCTCCCGGTGGCGCATAGAAACGGAGTTCGAGACGGAGAAGAGCGACGTGGGGCTGGACGAGTACGAGACCCGCACCTGGGCGGGATGGCATCATCACGTGGCCCTGTGCCTGCTGGGCGGAGCGTTTCTTCTGAGCCTGCAACAGGCTTGGGGGGAAAAAGATGCCCCGGATCACGAAACCGCAGGTCTACCGGGTGGTGCGGGAGATGCTGCCCCGGGAACGGTTCGGGCCGGCTGAACTGCTGCGGTGGCTGGAGGAGACGCAAGAATGCAACGAGCGGGCCAGACGCTCCCATGCCAAGCGCCGAGCCGCCCTTCGTGCCTCCCCACACGTCCCTCCTTGAACCGTCGTTGTAATACTAGTAGTCCAACAGCTTTGAACTGATGGCATTAACAGTTTACATCTTGACGGGCGGCAACATTGCCCAAGTATCGCCAAGCAATCCCGGCTACCCCTCATTACAAAGATTTCGGACTACTAGGGCAAGCTGGTTTGTTTCAGGTCTCTAACCCGACCCGCTGTATGGGGGAAGCCCCAGGTTTTCCCTGAGCGTCGCGCCTTGGTAGTCCGGGCGGACGAGGCCCCGCCGCTGTAATTCCGGCGACACCCAACAGGCGAAGTCTTCGTAGGCCCCCGGAATGTGGGTGGCGGCTATGACGAACCCGTCGCAAGCCCCCTGCCGGAACCAACCTTCCATTTCGTCGGCCACCTGCGACGGACTGCCCACGAAAGTCGGCAGCTCGTCCAATGTTCCCCGCCCGCTGTACCGTATGAAGTCCTGGACAGTGGGATTCCGCTTCCCGCTCAGCTCCGTAACGCGGCTCAGGAAACCCCGCAGTCCCGAAATCGAGTCCAGCGCCTCGTCGGACAGCGGCTCGTCGGGCGGGTGCACCGAGAAGTCGTAGTTGAACACCTCGGACAGCAGCACCAACGAGTCCACCGGGTCAGCCAGGGCTTTAATGTCGGCCAGCTGCTGCCGGGCCCGGGCTTCCGACGGGTCAACCACCACGTACACCGCCGGGGCCACTCTCGTCGTGTCCGGGTCCCGGCCCAGTGCTAACGCCTGTTCCCGGATGTCCTTGCGATGGGCGATACAGGCCTCCAGGTTGGGGACAATCACGAAAACTAGCTCGCCCCAGCGGGCGGCGAACCGACGGCCTCGTCCGCTCTGACCGGCCTGAATAATAACCGGGCGTCCCTGGGGCGAGCGGGGGACGGTCAGCGGCCCGCGGGACTTGAACCAGGGGCCGTCATGCTCCAGCCTGCGGACGCGAGACGGGTCGGCGAACAACCCCCGGTCGCGGTCAACCACCAGGGCATCTTCACTCCAGGTGTTCCACAACCCGAAGGCCGTCTCCATAAACTCGTCGGCGCGGTCGTAGCGGGCGTCGTGGGCCAAGTGCCGGTCGGCGCCGAAGTTCATGGCTTCCGAGTCATTCAGGGACGTGACCACGTTCCAGGCGATGCGGCCGCCGCTGAAGTGGTCCAGAGTGGCAAACAGGCGGGCGACATGGAAGGGGGAGTGGTAGGTGGTGGAATAGGTGGCGCCGATGCCGATGCGCCGCGTCGCCAGGGCCATTGCCGTGACCACGGGAGCCAAGTCCAGCTTGACGGTGCGGATGCCCCCGGCCACCGCCGGCTCAAAGGAGTCGCCGTAGCGGTCGGGCATGGCCAGGCGGTCATCCACGAAAGCCAGGTGGAATTTGCCCGCCTCCAGAGTGCGGGCGATGTGCTGGTAGTAGTCCGCAGTCAGAAAACCCGGGGCGGCGTCGGGATGCCGCCATGAACCGGGGTAGTTGGAACAATTAGAGGCTTGAATGAAGCCAACAAGAACCATCGAGCGGTCGGTTAGTTGGGGCATAGCACCTCTGGCAGACCAGCCAGTTTAGCAACCCGTCATCGTCCGCCAAGATTGCCCCCAGCATAACATCTTGGGTTGACGGCGTCTGCCCGGGTGCGCCCGTTAGAATGGAAAACGGTGGGTCCAAAACAAGACCTCCCCCTTTCCGGGGGGTCTGTACTTGAACCAAGCCTTACTACAACGAAGCTGCGCTCGTTGGACGCCACGCCCTCGGCTAAGGGCTGAACCACATTGCGCTAATGCGAATCCGGCGATCGAAGCGTGGGTCCCATTGCAGCTTCGGGTCCACCGCGTAGAACACCGGCAAGTCGAACATCGGCAGTAACAAAACGTCATCGTGGACTCGGTCAGCCAGTTCTTCGAGGAGTCGTTGTCGTTCGTCGCCGGATGCGGACAGCGCTGGCACGAGTTTCCCTTGCAGGCCTCCAGGACTAGGGTCGCAGACAAATGACCGGGCGGCGCAGTTCAAGTACCGTGTCGCCTGCCGGCCAAAGTCCAGGGTCTCGTTCGAGAAACCGCCGGCGGACAGAACGTGCCCGGTGGGACAATTTGCCCCACCCTTGTCCAGGGCTGCCTGCATATCGGCCAGCGTGGGTGTGGCCGTCTGGGGGTCCAGTCCCTGGTCCGCCAAGACTTCGCTGATGGCCTTGCCGATGGCGCAGTTCCGCAATTCGTTGCGCACCGAAGGTTCCAGCACGGTGATTTCGGCGTTAATGCCGACCTCGGTGAGGAAGGCATGAATCGACTCGTACAGCTCTACTTGTTTGGGAATGCGGGCGGATCGTCCGCCAACCCGGATGACGTTGTTGGAGTCGTAGTTGGCTTCCGCCAATAGCTGCTTGGCCTTTTCCGGGTTGTACTCGTATGGGGCGGTGTTGCGTTGGGTGGCGCCGATGACGCCGGGCCACATGATGTTGCCCCGGCAGGGGGGCAAGCCCCCGAAAAGCGTATCTACGATTTGCTGACAGTCGATGGCATGGACCATCGCCTGACGCACCTCCTTTTTCTTCAACTCCGGGTGCCACAAGGTGTTAATCCAGAACCCATAGACTTCTGCGGAACCGCCGGACTTCAGTTGGTCTTCGTCCAGAATCCCGATGGCGTCAACTCCGGCGTCCCAAGCGATGTCGGCCTCGCCGGCTTGCACCATGGCGGCCATTACGGTGGTCTCAGACCGCCAGAGCCACTTGGCCTCCCTGATGAAGGGTTTCTGAAACTCGAAGTGGTCGCCCACGGTTACATAATCGTCAAAGGCCTCCATGGTAATGGAGACGCCGTGGGACCATTCGGTTTGCCGGTATGGGCCGAAGCCGACCGTCTGCAGGGCGCGTTCGTCCTCCGAGGAGTTGGTGAAGAATTTTGGAGCGGAGAAGCTGAGGAAGAAGGCAGTGTTGGGGAATATGGGACATGGCTGCTCGCAGGTGATGTCCACCGTATAGTCGTCCACGGCTTCCGACGTATGCCCGCCGGTATAGCCGTAGCTGGAGTTTTCGTTGGTGGACACCCCTTGGAAGGCTAACGAGGGCAGAGCGGCCTGGGCGTTCCATTCCTCCCCGTTATGGAATGTGACCCCTTCCCGCAATATGAACCGCCACCGGTCAGGGGCCAACTGCTCCCAGCCGGTGCTGGCGGGCGTGGGAACAATACGCAGGTCATCACCCGACTGCCAGGTGAGGGAGTCCACCATGTTGTCTTTCACCACTGAGGAACTGGTGCCTCCAACATAGCCGAACGGGTCAACCGTTACCGGTTCCGCGGCGATGACCAGCCTGATGCTGTCCCGAGCAGAAACGGTTCCGGCCGGAACCGGAGTTGACGTCGGGGCTGGCGTCGGACGCTTCGCCGGTGGAGGGGTCGGAGCGATGGCTGTTGGCTCCGATGCCATGGCAGTGGGAGCCGCGGGATCGACGGAGGCCGGGGCCGCGGCCGAAGCTGGAGCCGGTGCAGATGTGGCGGTGGGTGAGGCGGCCTGTCCGCAGGCCACAATCAGGACGGCCGCAACGGTGGTCAGAAACAGGGGCCCGTTTTTGATAACCCTGACCAGTCCCATAACCACCTCGCGTAAGGCGTAGTATCCGCCCCGGGGAAGGCCAGCGGGATTGGCGAATCGTTGCGCAGTATAACTTGGGCAGTATTTATTATCAATCGCTATAATTCATAGCGACGAATTGCGTTGACATGGGCCCGTATTTCATCGTATTACCAACAAATAAAAGGGGCGCAGCCGGCTGCGCCCCTGAAACTCTCAAGCTGGATTGCTGGGAGAGTTGAGAACTGGCGTTTATACGAAGTCCAACTGCTCGAAGTTGCCGCCGGTTACGGAGTTGGCGTCCAAGCCCAGCCACTTCTCGACCATGGTGCCGTAGACGCCGCGGTAGTCCATGCTGAAGTGCAGGTCGCCCTCCAGCAGGTCCTCGGCCTTGAGGGATGGGTACTCGCTGTACATTCCGCCCTTGACCGGGTCGCCGATGGCCAGCGCCAAGCCGCCCGAGCCGTGGTCGGTGCCGGAACCGTTGTCCCGGACCCGCCGCCCGAATTCGGTGAACACGAACATCAGCACGTTGTCGGCCAAGTCGTGTTCTTTGAGGTCGGCGTAGAAGTCGGAAACGCCCTGGGAAAGCTCGGTCCACAGCTTGGGATGCACCGGCCCCTGGTTGGCGTGGGTGTCGTAGCCGCCGTGCTGAGTGTAGAAGATCCGGGTGCCCACGTTGGCGGTCAGCACCTTGGCAATGCCCTGAAGGTTGCGCCCGATGGGGGAGTCGGCGTACTCAATGTCGGAGTGGTACAGCTGGGGAGCGGTCTTGAGGATGTCGGCGCCTTTGAGCGCGTCCAGGCCGGTCTGGCCCAGGTATTCCATGACCGGGCCGGTGCCCAGGGTGGGAGCATACATCCGGGCAAAGACGTCCAGGGCTTCGGTGCGCTCGGGCTCGCCGCTGATGCCGGTGAGGACGCCGTAGGTCTCCAGGACGGCCACCGAGGCCACCGGCACGCCGGACAGGGCCAGGGCGCGGGGCAGGCCGCGGCCGAAGTTGACGCCGGTCAGCACGTTTTCGCCCTGCGGGTCGAGGTCGCGGAGGACCCGGCCCAGCCAGCCCTCGGTGCCCACCTTGTCCGGCTCGCAAGTGTGCCAAATGTCCATCGAACGGAAATGCGAGCGGTTGGGATTGGGATAGCCGACGCCGTTGATAATCGCCACCTTGCCCTGGTCATACAGGCCTTTGATGGGAGCTGCGGCAGGATGGAACCCGAAGTGGTTGTCCAACGGCAGCACCTCTTCCTGGGGAATACCCACGTTGCTGCGGTTGTCGTAATAAAGGGGGTCGCCATAGGGAATCAGCGTGTTGAGATAGTCGTTGCCGCCAGTGAGTTGAATGACTACCAGGATCGGGTCCTTGTGGGTTGTGGTCATGGTGTCGCTCCTCGTTCTTCTCGAAATGACGGACCGCCGGCCGGTGGGCTGAAGACGGTTAGCCCGGGACTGCTATTGGCCGCCCCGCTCGTTTGGTCGTCCCGCTCGTTAATCGGCCCGTTCGTAAATTTGGATGCGGTGCCGCCCGGTATCCACGACCAGGATACGGTCCTGGTCATCAACTTTTACGGTGGTAGGTTGGAAGAAAACGCGCTCGATGGTGAAGTCCGTGACCACCGCCCGCTGCTTGGCCATGCCCTCCGGGTCGGAGGCCATGCGGGCCTTGGCCCACTTGGAATAGCCGTGGCAGTCGCCGATGAACCTGGTCACGTAACGGCCTTCAGGGTCGAAAACCTGCACCACATCATGGCCCCAGTCGGCGATGTAAACGAAGCCTTGCGAGTCAACGGCGACGCCGCTGGGACGGCGCAGTTCACCCTCGCCGTCTCCGGGCCCGCCGAACTGAGCCAGGAACCGTCCTTCGGAGTCGAACTTCTGTACCCGGTCGTTGCGCCAGTCGGCCACGTAGATATTGCCCTGGCGGTCCAGGTTGATGCCCCAAGGGGTGTTGAACTGCCCCTCGCCGTCACCGGGTCCGCCGAACTCGCTGATGAAACCGCCGTCTTTGGTGAGCTTCTGCACCCGGTGGTTCAGGCTGTCCACCAACAGCAGGTTATCGTCGGCGTCGAAGACGATGCCGGCCGGGCGGTCCCACTGTCCGGGGGCGTGGCCCTGCTCGCCGAACTTCTTGAGGAAGGCGCCGTCGCCGTCGAAGACCGAAATGCGCTGGAGCCACTCGTCGGTCACGTAGACCTGGCCGGCGCAGTCAACGGCGATGGAGTTGGGCCAGGTGAACTGGCCGTCGCCGCTCCCGTAGGAGCCGAAATGACCCAGATAGTCTTCGTCCAGGTTGCACTTGGCGACGAACTTCCAGCAGGGTTGATACTCGTAATAGCTGCACATTACATACAGCAGGCCGTCACCGGCCACGGCAACGCTGACCGGGCCGGAAAAGCCGGGGGCCGGGGGCGTGGCCTGGTTGCCGATGGTATAGCTGTACCGGAAGGTTGGCGTGCTGGTTGCCGGGGTTTTGGCTTCAATAGTTGTCATGGCTGCACCTGTCCGCTAAGCGAATTGGAACTCGCGGGAGGATACGATGAGACGGAGGAGGCTGGTCACCCGCTTCTCGAATTCTTCGGCACCGGGCCGGGCGTCCCCGTCGCGCCCGACGTGGGTGACCAACTCGTCCCGGCGGGCATCGGAGACCGCCACTGGGCCGGCCAGGTCCAGGCAGGCGTCAACCAACTGCTCCGCGGTCATCGGTTCGGCCCCAGCCTGAAGCCGGTCCACCATGCGCCGGACGCCGGGGTTGTTGACGTCGCCAACCCGGTCGGCGGCGAAGTTGACCCGTTCCACCAGGGCGCCGCTGTCAATCCACTCCCGCCCGGTGTGCCAGCCCTCAACGGTGGGAGGCCCCAGGAGCTCCTGACCCATGTAGGTGGAGGCGAAAGCAATCTCGTGGCTGTTGGGCTTGGGAGAGGTGTAATCGTCCACCAGGCGCATCACGCCGGCCACCAGTTCCGCCGGGCTCTTGACCTTCCGGTAGCGGGACTGCTTGAAGAAGTCGGAGTTGAACAGCGCCCGCAGCATGGAGCGCACGTCGTAGTTGGAGCGGAAGTACTCGGCCTCCAGAATTGCGATGGCCTCCGGGTCCTGGGGAGGCGTGGTCTGCCAGGCCGGGACCTGCGGCTCGTCGGCCACGAAGAAGTTATACAGGTGGCGGGAGAGGAATCGGGCGGTGGCAGGCTGCCGGACGATGATGTCCACAATGTCGTCGCCGTTGAAGCGTCCACGCTCGCCCAGGAACACCTTCTCGCCGTCGTCGTGGTCGCCGGCCTGGTACTCAAACTGCCAGCAGTAGTCGCCGTAGGGGTAGCGGGGCAGTTGGGGGGCCATGGTCCAGCCGGTGAAGGCCCGGGCGCACTCCTTGACGTCGTCCTCGGAGTAGTTGAACCCCTGGTCCATGCCGACGCCCATCGAGAAGAGTTCCAGCAGTTCGCGGCCGTAGTTTTCGTTGGGGGCGCCGTTGTGGTTCTCGTTGTTGTCCAGCCAGTAAATCATAGCCGGGTCCTTGGAAAGCTCAACAAGGATGGTCCGGAAGTTGCCCAAGGCAAAGCCCCGGAACAACTGCAACTGCTGGTTCATCTGGGGGTTGCGGTTCATCTTGGAATGACTCGTGGCAAAGATGTGGTGCCAGAACAGAGTCATTTTTTCTTCCAGCGGGCGCTGGGTGGCGACCATCCGGTACATCCAGTAGCACTGGTAGCTGGGAATGCCGGTGCCCATGCGATAGTAGGGGACGTATCGGTAGGCCAAGTCGTCGTCAAAGGGGGGCTGCAGCTCCGGGTTCAGAAGTTCTTCCACCGTGGCTGCGTAACCCTGGGCGGTCCTGCCTTCCAGTTCATCGCGGTTGGCGCCGAATCCGGCGCGGCGCATCAAGTGGGCCATCAACGCCAAGTCTTCACCACCGGGCATATTCTACATCCTTTCCACCCAGAGCCGGCGGCCCCGGGCAATTCACAATTTGTGGTTGGCGAGGGGGCCGAACGCGGAATTACAGGGCGATTCACCCCGCCGATTGGCCCGAATGTTACACGATTGCCCGTTGGTAGTCTAGCCGGATTGGGCGGCCGTAACAGTTCAGACTTGGTGAGATGAATTGGTTTCAGCCAAGGCTTTCATCCAACTGCCACTTTTTTAGGGGGTTTGGGGGATGAATCCCCCAACGTAACCCAACCCTCACATTCCGCCATCGGCCACTCCCCTCCCCTCAACACTGAACAGTTACCTGGCGTCCAGACGGGGCCTTTTCGTTCTAGCTACGCCCCGTTCGTCTTAAACCAGGCAATTTTAATCCGTCGTCCCGAGTCGCTTGAGGAACTCCCTTAAACGAAAATACCTTGGATTTGGCGGCTAGACAGGGCACTGGGAAGGCGGCAGAACGAACGCGTCTAGGTCCCGTTGGCGCCGGGGTTGCGGGGCGGGTCGCCGCCAGCATCGTCCGGGGGCAGGTCGTCCGGGGGCAGGTCGTCCGGGGGCAGGTCATCCGGGGGCAGAAGCATTTCTTGTGGCGGCTCCTCGGCGTCGTACACCCACGGATGCGATTCCCGGTAGTCGTCCAACGCCTGCTGAAGCTGGTCGTGGAACGCTTCCGGGTCGCGGGCCATTACGACAACGCGCCGGCCCTGCACGGGCCATACACGCAGGCGGTCGGGGGTGTTCAACTGGCGCATTTCAAGGTGGGATACGTTGTCAAAGCCGATGCGCTTGATCCGGGGCTTCCCATACAGGATGTACACGGCGTCGGAGTAGACGAGATAGGTCCTGGGGTTGGTCAACCACGAATAGAGGGCGGTGCCCACCCCCAGAATCACGATAAATTCGGGCCGGATGGCGCTTTCCCCCGTGCCCTGGAACATGGAGTACAGCCCGAAAACGGCCACCGCCAGGGCGAAGATGACCGTGAGGTTGACGGGTATCCGGTGCTTGTCCCAATAAACCAGGCTGGCGGGAGCTTCTTCCATTGATTAACTTTCCTAGAGTGTTAGTAGCAGGATGCCCGCCGCTCCGTTGGCGGGTAGAAACGGATAAATAGCAGGCGCTGGGCCATCAATCACCAGGCCGCCGCTAATTATACACCATCGTATACACCATCGCCCGCCGGATGCGGGTCGGCAGTCTGCCCGTCATGGTGCGACAGAATGTCCCGGGCGTGTTGGAAAACTGCGTCGAACATCTCGTGGGTCAACCGCCCGGTCTGGGTATTCTGCTGGCTGGGATGGTAGGAACCAATGAGGGTCGTATCGTCGTCAATGGGATACTCGACGTTGTGGCCGAACCGGGGACGGGGCGACGGAAAGTCCGGGCCCTGCTGCCGCCGGGCGGCCACATAGGTGTCGAAGGCAATCTTGCCCAAGGCGATGATTACGCGCACGTTGACCAGCAGTTCCAGCTCACGAAGCAGGTAGGGCTGGCAGTTGGCCAGCTCTTCCTTCAACGGCTTGTTGGCGGGCGGAGCGCAGCGTAGGGGAGCAGTGATGTAGGCGTCGCGAAGAACCATGCCGTCGTCCCGTCGCTGGGCGTCCGGGGAACTGGCAAACCCGAACTTGTGCAGCGTCCCGAAAACCCAGTCGCCGCTACGGTCGCCGGTAAACATCCGGCCGGTCCGGTTGCCGCCGTGGGCCGCCGGAGCCAGGCCCATAATCAGGACGCGGGCAACAGGGTCGCCGAAAGACGGCAACGGCTTCCCCCAGTAGTCCCAGTCCAGGTACATCCGCCGCTTGTTGACCGCCACCGTTTCCCGGTGCTCGACTAGCCGGGGACACAGGCGGCAGGCGATTACCCGTTCCTGGAGCCGCTGTAATTGAAACAAGGGCCTGTGAACCAAGAGCGTGGAGTCTCCCCGTCGAGATTTCCGGGTCGAGATTTCCGGCGACTATACACGGGGTCTTGCGGCGGGGGCAAGTTGGCTTTGCCGGGGTGTTGCGGGATATAATCGCAGCGGATTCTATTGGACTCACTTAAACACATCTGAGGTGGACGGAATGCAGATTAAAGCGGCGGTGCTCTATGAGGCCAACACTCCGCTGGTGGTGGAAGACGTGGAGTTGGACGACCCCAAGGAAGGCGAGGTGCTGGTGCGCCTGGCGTCGGCGGGTGTTTGCCACTCGGACTACCACGTAATGAAGGGCGAATGGAAGCCGCCGATGCCCATTGTGCTGGGACACGAGGCCGCGGGGGTGGTGGAGAAGGTGGGGCCGGGCGTAACCATGAGCAAACCCGGAGACCACGTAATCCTTAACTTCCGGCCCAACTGCGGCTGGTGCCGGTACTGCGCTGCCGGGCGTCCGGTCCTGTGCAACGGGGCCGAGTCGTCCCGGTGGGTGATGTTCGACGGCACCACGCGGCTGCACAAGGGCAGTCAAGACCTGTACCACTTCGCTCGCACCGCATCCTTTGGCGAGTACGTGGTGGTGCCGCAGGCCGGCGCGGTGCCGGTGCGTAAGGATATGCCGCTGGACAAGGCTTGCCTGATTGGGTGCTCGGTGATGACCGGGGTGGGCGCCGTCATCAACACCGCCAAGATCGAGCCCGGGAGCAGCGTGGTGGTAATCGGCTGCGGTGGCGTGGGGCTGAACGTCATTCAGGGCGCGGCCCTGGCCGGAGCGGGGCGGATTATCGCGGTGGACGTGCTGGAAAACAAACTGGGCTACGCCCGGGACTTCGGGGCCACAGATATCATAGACGCCAGCCACGGCGACACTGCGGCCCGGGTGCGTGACCTGACCGACGGGGGCGCCGATTATGCCTTCGAGGCCATCGGCAACTCCAGGACCATTCTCCAAGCCTATGAGTCAACCTGCCTGGGCGGGGTGACAATCATCGTGGGCATGGCGCCGGAAGACGACGAGGTGACCATCAACTCCTTGTCGCTCCCCCGAACCGAGAAGACCATCATGGGGTCGTGGTACGGGTCGGCCCGGCCCTGGATCGACCTGCCCAAGATGGTGGACCTTTACCTGAGCGGCAAGCTTGAGGTGGACGCGCTGGTAAGCCGCACCTATCCGTTGGACGAGATTAACGCCGCCTACGAGGCCCTGGGACGCGGCGAGGTGGCCCGCAGCATCCTGGTTTACGATTAGCCCTGCCGTTGGGCCGCCGGTTGGAGTCAAGGCAGGCGATGCCAAGAGGTGGTTCCCTGACGAGGACAAATGCCGCCATTTCTGAGGGAGGGTCTGACCCCGCGGCAAGCCAGCGAAATTTGCATGACCCAGTGCCGGGCCATGTGCTGTCGCGGCCCCCTGTTGCTGGAACTGACCGTGGACGAGGCCGACGACTTCCGGCAGCGCGCCGCCAGGCTGGATGAGGAAGTTGATTTTTACCCTTTGTCTGCGGGCGGGTACGGCATCCGTTTCACCGATTACGCCGGCGATTGCTGTCCGATGCTGGACCAGCAAACCTTTGCCTGCCGCATTTATCCGCACCGCCCGGAGCGATGCCGCAAGTTCCCGGAGCAGTTGGTCCCGGGGTGCGCCATTTCCGGCGGGTAAGCCGTCGCTGTCCGCGAAACGCGTAAGCGGAGGAATGGCAGACGGTTCTCGCTGGATGGTAGAAAGGGAAGGACTTGGGGGGAACACGAAGGGGGGAAATTGGTCGGGGCGGCCAGATTTGAACTGGCGGCCCCCTGCACCCCATGCAGGTGCGCTACCGGGCTGCGCCACGCCCCGACACAAATAGGATAGCACACCAGCGGGTGCGCCACAAGGGTTGATGTCCCGGGGTAACAGTTCAGACTTGGTGAGATGAATTGGTTTCAGCCAACTGCCACTTTTTTCAGGGGGTTTGGGGGATTCATCCCCCAACGTAGCCCAACCCCCATATTCCGCCATCGGTCACTCCCCTCCCCTCAACCCTGAACTGTTACGTCCCCCGGGCTATCGCGTTTCGATTATTACCCCGCTCGTAACGGCGCGTTTGCCTGGGCTTCCATCTTCTCGCTCGTCTCGCCCGTTTCGCCGCTCCGGAAAACCTTGCACGCCCAACCTTCCAATTGGGGCGGTGTTGGCCCCGCTACCCCCAGGGGTAAGCCAAACCCGCCTGCCGCTGCTCCGGCGGCCAGACAATTACCTTGCGCCCCCGCTGCCATTGCACCAGCGCCACCGAGCGGCCAACCTGCCTGCCGGTTACCGGGTCAATCTTGAAACGTCCGTAAAAGGTGGAGAAGTCCAGTTCCCCGGCGGCTCGTCTCAGGCCCCGCTGGTCCAAAGACCCGGCGTCCTCTACGCAGCGTTGGGCAATCAGGCCGGCCGCGTAGCTCTGCGCCATCGGATAGTCCACCGGGCCCGGAGCGTACCGGGTCAGCGACTCCATCACCTGCGCCGGAGTGGGGCCGAAGTCCACGGCCACCGCCGCGTCCGGCTCCCACTGGCTGGGGCCGGTGAACCCGTCCACCGCCGGGCCGAGGGCATCGCGGAACTGCCCGATGGGCGTTGCTACCACTGCGACGGCCCCTATCTCTGGCCGGGCCTCAACCAACCGTTGCGCCAGCTCCAGGTCGTTGTGAATGCGGCCCACCGCCACCAGCACATGCGGCCTCAGCCGGCGCAGTTGGGCCACAATGGTCCCAAAATCCGGCTCTGACGGGTCGTATTCCCGCAGCAACACTGTCTCGAACCCCAGGCCCCGCGCCGACCGTTCGGCCCCGGAGCTAACCACCCTGGGAAAAGCCCCCGGCGTCGCCCGAACGATGGCCAATCGCCGGGCTTCCGGGTCCGCCTCCCGGACCACGGCGGCCAGCCCTGCGAGGTACTCACTAGCCGGGGTCAGGATGCCCACCACGTTGGAATACCCTCGGCGGTAGATGCCGTCGGCGGCCCCGCCCTGGTTCCAAAGCACCTGACCTTGTTCTTCGGCAACCGCTGCTGCCGTCCTTGCCAGCACACTGGAATACGGCCCCATCAGCAGGTCCACCCGGTCTCCCGCAATCAACCGTCCGGTAATTTCCCGCACCCGGTCCGGTTCGCTCTCATCGTCGTAATGCACTACCGTCACCGGGTTGCCGGCCTCGCCGGAACGGACCTTCAGTCCCCCGGCCCGGTTCACGTCCTCGGCCCACGCCTCCAACCCGGCCAGGGCCTGCCTTCCCTGAATTCGGAACTGGCCCGACAGCGACGCCGGAATCCCCACGGTGACCGCCCTGGGCATGGTCAGATATCCTCCCCTGCTTTCATCTCGCCCGGCGCGGGGCAACGGGCAGCGAAACGGGGCAGGTTTGGACCTGCCCCGTAAAATAACTCTGCGCCGGACAAACGTTCACCGGACAAACGTTCACTGCACAAACGTTCAGCTGCGGGCCCGGAAAATCCCGAAGGAACTGGTATACCCATGCAGGAAGGTCGTACCGCTGACCGGACCGATTTCGCCGTTGCAGAAGAACCCGCCCAGGGGGACGGTCCCCAGCTTGTCGCGAAACACTTCCGAGTCGTGGTTGGGCTTGCCGTAGAGGTACTGCCCCCGCCCCAGACAGGAGAACAGCAGGGCGCCCTGAGCCTGGTTCTCCCGGTTCTCGCCGGCGTAACGCTCCAGGACCGCCACCAGGTCTTCCGCCGAGGTCTCGGCGTCGCGCAGGTGGAACTGGACCAGTTGGCCCTCTTTAAGCAACTCACCGATTGCCACCGCGCCCGAGTTTTCGTCCATGCCCATCACGTTGCGGATGAGGAAATCGCCGTGTTGCGGCTGGTCAATGAACTCGTCCATGACCACTCCGAGGAACAGCGAGTTGCGCATCAGCCCCCGGTCCCGCTCGTCCAACCGCTGGAACAACTCCCGCAACACGTCCAAGGGACGCTTGCCGTCCAACTCCTGCAGCAGGTTGCGCTCGCTGCCGGTAATCCGCATGGGGCTGCCGATGGGCCGGCATCCCTGCGCGACCACGGTATCCACCACGATGTTGCCGTGCAAGGCCAACCCCACTGCACCGTCCCGGTGAACCTCATCGTTCAGGAACAGGGCATTACCGCCCTGCTGACGGGCGCCGCTGGCCAGCCCGCCGATCTTGGCCGAGCGGTCGAAGGCGAAATCCAAGCCCAGGATCAGGTTCTGCACCGGGAACGAGAAGGGGTCGGCTAGGATGACGAACTGCGGATCATCGCTTTTGGCGACCTGCACCACGTCTTCCCATAATTGCGGCCCGGCGTCCAGGTCGGGAAGAGCATCGCCCTTGATGTGGAATCCGTCAATGGCAACGTCGGGCAGGCTGGCCACAGTTATAGACAGGGCCGGCTGCTGTTCCACTTCCTGCCCGTTGCCGATGATGCCGCCGCCGGAACAGCCCAGAATGTTCTTGACTCCCAATTGCTCCCGGATAATGCCGGGAATGTCGTCGTACCGTTGTTCGTGGTGGGCGGAAACAAACACCACCGCCAGGTCGGCGGCCTCACCGCCCAACTGTCTCTGGATGCTGGAGACGCATTCGGCGATGGCGTCGTCCAACCCGGTCTGGTCTGAAAGCTCGGAAGCCCATTTCATCGCAGGCACCTCCTCGGTGAAAACCATAGGGATAAACTTTCACGATTGAGTCAAGTATACCAAATCCAACCCCGCTCAACCCGTTCGTCCCAAGGCAGGGCCACCGCGTTATAAATTCGGCGTATTATTTGGTATCCCTATCTTTGGGTACTGCGCTCAAATTTGCCAGTGTTTTTGAGACCAGCCTTGGGGAAACCGGGAAATCGTTGCCGCTCCCAGCCATCATTGTCTGGCTGCCGCCGGCCCGCGACGCAGCCCACTTCGCGGTTGGGGAGTCGGAAACTCTGAGAATATCGGACAAAAGCGGCCATTTCGGACATTTGAGCGTGGAGCCGGGGGCGTTTTGTCCGCTTTTGTCCGGTCTATGTCCGGTTTTGTCCGCGGAATGTCCTGGTTTTGTCCGGTTTTGTCACCTCTGGAAGGCAGAGAAACAGGCCCGGCGGTTTGGGGTGCGGAAGTTTTTCTTGTCTCATTTTGTGCCAATCTGTCCATTTGCTCCGGGAGTCCGATTGGCCCGGGAAGACTCCCGGGCAAGCCAGCCCCACGCAGGCCAACCCAAAGTAATAGAAATATGGTAGCGGGGAGATGCCGGAGTTGGAAAGGGGCAAGTGTCATGGTGTGCGAAAAGTATGCGAAAACAATCGTAACGCGATTGCTCTGCGCCCTAAGTTCCTCGCCGGGACGATTACAACATTTCTTTAATCGTTCGTCCTGACATCCTCGAAGGACTTCCTTGCCCCCGATTCAGGAGTCTAGGAGTTGGGCCGCTCAAGCAACGCCTTTCCCAGGTCAATCCCCGGTGTTGGCGACGGGTCCACACCCCGCAGCATGGCCAGATAATAGCTAACGTAGTCTCCCAGGGCCAGCATGGACAACATCTGTGCCAGCGGCGGGCCGTCCGAGGCGGCGACAACCCGGTGAGGAACCTTGTTATGCTCCAGCAGCTTGGTGGCTACGTCGAACCGGAGCTGCAAGTCGGGCCCGCCGGTCGCCGGACGGAGCAGCAGCGTCATTGGGCTGCCGCCCGCGCCATCGGCGCCCGTAATGTTAGAAGACCCGCCGGCAGAAGACCCGCCGGCAGAAGACCCGCCGGAATATGCCGGAAGGTCGCAGAACGCTTCCACCGAGTTATGCAGCGCCTCCGGCAGGACATCGAAGAAGGCCAAGGCCTTAGCGTTTTCATTGAACTGCGTCTTCCAGCGGCGGGCCATGCCGGACAAAATGCCCCCGCCAACCACCACAATCAGCCGGTGATGCAACTCTTGCGCCAGTTGCTTGGCCGGGTTGTCCCGCGTGGGCGTCTCCGCCCCACAGCGGGACACGGTGGCTTCCATTGCTTGGATGGCTTCGTCAACTTCTCTGTCGGCGACCGCTAGCAAACCGCGGCGGCCCAGCGCACCCAACAGCAGCATCACGTTATACCCCAGCGCGCTGCGGGGCTCGCCGGGAGCATCAACCTTCAGCAGCGGAATACCGTCGGACACGGCCAGGTCTGACAATGGGCCGCCCCCGGCCATCGCCAGCAGCGGAGTCCCCCCCTCGCGGGCCCGCCGGTACAGGGAAAGAGTTTCCCGCGTGGCCCCCGAGTGGCTGCACGCCAGGAACAGGGTAGCGTCATCCAAGGGAAAGGGCAGGGAAAAGTCCCGGACCACCGAGATGGAAAGCGAGCCGTCTGACGATGCCAGGTCCGCCAGCAGGTCACCGGCAACCGCCGAGCCTCCCATTCCCCCGACCACGACCCGGCGCAACTCTCCCCAATCCGGCGGCGGCGTGAAACGGCTGCCCTGCTCCCATCCCCAGCGGCAGCTTTCGGGCAGCAACCGCAGCCTTCGCCGCATCCCGCTGGGGTCCCAACGCTCGAAAAAGCCGGGCGAATCCAGCACGTCGCTGCGGGCTAAAGCAGGCGGTACACCAGCCATCGGGTGGGTGGAAGCATGGTCGGGGCCGGCCATCCCCCCTCTGGTGCGGTCATTGTCGGTAATGGTTCACCCCGTTCCGCCGTCACAACGGCGTTTACGTCGAGGAACAGCCCGGCCTCAAGCCGGACCGTTGACGGTTAGAAACTATCTCAAAAGCCTGCTTATTCAGAGGCCCATTCACTCGTTTCAATCGTTCGTCCCGAGGCTTTCGAAGGACTCCCCATAAAGAAGGACTCCCTACAAATGGGAACAGTGTCTCAGTCCGGCTCGCACACCCGGGCGAGTGCTGGCGGCGGGTCCTGGGCCGCCAAATCCGCCAAGGTGGCGGCGCCGGGCCCCCCGGACAGGTCCCTGCCGGAAAATTCTTCACCAGCCCGCAGGGTGGGCTCCGAAACTCTTCCCTCGCGGGCAATGTTGATGATGGCTTCGGCCACCCGGCTCGACCGGTGCTTCAAGGGAATCTCGTCATTCCCCAGGTCGGCGGCATAAACTCCCGGAACTTCCCGGCCTATGTCGTCAATGTCGGCGGCGACGGGGTAAGCCTCCTCCCTCCGGTACGCTTCTCTGATCGGCCCCGTTATGCCTCCAACGTTGACCAGCGCCCAGTCCAACCGCGCGTCTCCCAGGTAGCGGTGCATCTCCCGAACAAATCCGGAGGCGGTGAAACCGTCCGTCTCCCCCAGCTTGGTCATCAGGTTGCAAACATATACCCGCGTGGCCCTGGTGGTTGCCAGAGCCTCGGTCATGCCCGCAACCAGGAAGTTGGGAATTATGCTGGTGTAAAGGTCTCCCGGCCCCAGCGCCACCACATCGGCGTCCATCACGGCCTCAACCCCCCGGCGGTTGGCCGGGACCGTCGGGTCGAGGAACACCCGCTCAATGCGTGGGTGCAGCTGCCGACGGAGGTCGATGGTGGACTCGCCCCGCAGCAATTGTCCGTCGGTCAACATGGCGCAGAGGTCGGCCCGCTCCAGCGACACCGGAATTACCTGCCCGGTAATCCTCAGCATCCGGGCCAAATCGTCCACAGCCTGCTCCAGGTCCTTGCCCAGCGTAGTCAGGGCCGCCAGAAGCAGGTTGCCCAGGCTGTGGCCGTTGAGGCTGCTTTCCTGGTTGAACCTGAAGTCAACCAGCTCCCGCAAGGGACGGGAGGCTTCGTCCCCCTCGCTCAGCCCCAGCAGACACTGCCGCAGGTCGCCCAGCGGGGGATAGCCGAACTCTTCCTGGAGCAACCCCGAACTGCCGCCGCTGTCGAACATCGTAACAACGGCCGAGACCTGACTGGTGTATCGCTTCAGTCCCCGCAGCACGGCGGACGTGCCGCTGCCGCCGCCAATCACGACAACCTTCAAGTCCTCCCCCGGGTTTTCCCTAGCCATTGCCATCCGGTTGCTCAAATTGACTTGCCCCTCCCATACTAACCTGCCCGCCCAACCTGCCTGCTGCATTCTACCCGCCGGGGCCAACCCTTGCCACCCGCCGCCGTCAACGTAACAGTTCAGACTTGGTGAGATGAATTGGTTTCAGCCAACTGCCACTTTTTCAGGTGGTTTGGGGCAGGAGGTTTGGGGGATTCATCCCCCAACGTAACCCAACCCCCATATTCCCCCATCAGCCACTCCGCTCCCCTCAACCCTGAACAGTTACCCGTCAACCGGGCATAACGATTGCCAGGTCCCTGGCAGCGTCATACCAGCGTCATACCAAAGGGCTTGAATCCGTTCGCCACCGGGCCCCGTCCGTCAATCGTTCGTCCTGAGGCTATCCAAGGACTACCTTAGCGCCCACGTTTCCCCCGAGACCCTCAAGGACGAACACATTTGAGGGCTTTTTTGCTGCCTGGCGACCAGGGCCTGTGCAAAGTCGGTTGACATAAGAAAGGCCTTCCCCATAGATAGGAACAACTACTACCTATCTGATGGAGGAAGGCCATGACGGAGTATAGCCCAGCAGAAGTTGATGTCAATGCTGCAAGTTCGCCGGGCCCGAGCGACGCTCCGGGGTTGGACGCTCCGGGGTTTCTGGCGGATCTGGGCAGTCTGTACGATTTTCTGAGCCGGCTGGAAGACCGCCGGGATTCCCGGGGCATACGCTATCGACTGGTCCATGTTCTGGTCTTTGTGGCGCTGGCCAAGTTGGCTGGCGAAGACCGGCTGACCGGCATCTCGGAATGGGTGTCGCACCGGAAGGAAGCATTGGCCAAAGCATTGGGTTTGCCGTGTCCTCAGGCTCCTCACCGCACCACTTACAGCCGGATATTGGGGGAAACGCTGGAGGTGGCGGAGTTGGAGGGGGCGCTGGGCCGCTTCTTCAATGGCGGAACTGCGGATGGCGGAACTGCGGATGGCGGAACTGCGGATGGCGGAACTGCGGATGGCGGAACTGCGGATGGCGGAACTGCGGGTGGACAATTGGTCCAGGTAGCCATAGACGGCAAGACCCTGCGCGGCAGCATACCCGCCGGACGGACTCGGGGAGTGCATCTGATGGCGGCCTATGTTCCCCGGGAAGGCGTGGTGCTGGCCCAGATAGAGGTGGACGGCAAGGAAAACGAGATCAGAGCGGCCCCCCGCCTGCTGGAAGCTATCGACCTGCGGGGCAAGGTGATCACCGCCGACGCCATGCTGGCCCAGCGTCAGCTCTCCGCGCAGGTCGTAGAAGCTGGGGGAGAGTACGTCTGGACCGTGAAGAAGAACCAGCCCCAACTCCGCGAGGACATTGCCACCTTCTTTCAAGGCGGGCTGGCGGGAGAGACCGGCGCCTCGGACTCCGGCTCGGCCACCTTCTCGGCCACCTTCATGAACAAAGGGCATGGGCGCATCGAGAAACGGGTCTTGACGGCCAGCGACGGCTTGAATGACTACCTGGACTGGCCCGGCGCACAACAGGTCTTCCAACTGGAGCGGCGCTGTGAATATATCCAAGAGGGCAAGACAACCTGCGAAACCGCCTATGGGATAACCAGTCTGGGGACTGACCAGGTCAGCCCCCAGCGTCTTCTGGAAATTGTGCGGACCCATTGGGAGGTGGAAAATGGCCTGCACTACCGCCGGGACGAGACCCTGCGGGAGGACTGGTGTCATTTACGCTTGGGGCATACTCAACGCATGATGGCGGCAATCAACAACCTGGTCTTGGGGCTGTTGCTGCGGCGGGGAGTCAGGAATGTTCCCCAGCAGCGCCGCCGCTATGCCGCCCGATGGAACGAGGCCCTTAAACTCATCGCATCTGTATGACTCGACTTTGCACAGGCCCTGCCTGGCGACAGTAACAGTTCAGACTGGGGCAAATTCGTGGTCCTGACACGAATGGGACAACATGAGAAAGAGGTAGGCTATAAGCATGAGCCTGCCTTTGGATTTAGCTGGTGCCACCCGTGAGGAGTTGATTGAAATAACCGGTCAACTCCTAAGCCACATCAAGGCTCTGGAAGCCCGGGTCGCCGAGTTGGAAGGCCAACAGAAGCCGCCAACCGATGCTGGGAAGGAGCGGAAGCCGTCGTGGGTCAAGGCCAACCGGCCAACCCGGCCCAAGAAGGAACGCAAGAAGCGCACTCATGGCTTTGCCCGGAGGCGGGAGGAGCCCACCCACCGGGTGGAGCACGCCACAGCCAGTTGTCCTGATTGCCAGGTTCCCTTGGCTGGAGGAAGAGTGCGTGGCAGTCGCCAGGTGATTTCCCTACCACGGCTGCGGGCGCGGGTGACGGAGCACCTGGTGCTGGAACGCGCCTGTCCCAAGTGCCGGAAGCGGTGGACCCCGGAACCGGACTGGAGCGCTATCACCGTGGGCCGCCAGCGGTTCGGCGTCTCGGTGCAGAGCGAAGTGAGCGTGCTGAGGGAGGAGTGCCGGCTCCCCTTCAGGGTAATACAACGCTACCTGAAATGGCGCTTTGGACTGCGCCTCAGCGTGGGCCAAATGGTGGCGTTGACCCGTGGGGCAGCGGAACGGGGCCGGGAGGAGTACCACCGGCTACGCCAAGAGATCAGGGCCAGCCCGGTGGTGTACGGGGACGAGACGGGTTGGCGGGAAGATGGCTGGAACGGGTATCTCTGGAGCTTCAGCACTCCCAAGGTGCGCTACTTCCTACACCGGCCCAGCCGGGGCCGTCAGGTGGTTGAGGAGGTGTTGGGGGAAGAGTTCGAGGGTGTGCTGGTCAGCGACTTCTACGGAGCCTACAACGTGTACCAAGGGCCACATCAAAGATGCTGGACCCACCTGTTGCGGGACATCCACCAACTGAAGGAGCGGTTCCCCGAACATGAGCGTCTAGCCAAGTGGGCCCAAGAGGTGCGGCAAGTATACGACCAAGCTCAGGCCTACCCCGGCCCTGACCCGGGGCTGCCGGCAACGGTGCAGCGGGCCCAGCGGGTAGAGCAGCAACAACGCTACCAGCAGTGGCTATGGTCCATCTGTAAGCCTTACTTGGGCAGCGATGCGCCCATGAGGGTGCTGTGCCAGCGGGTGGAACGCTTCCTGCCAGAGCTATTCACCTTCGTCGCCGAGCCCCGGGCCAGCGCGGACAACAACGCGGCGGAGCGTAGTCTGCGCCCGCCAGTGGTGAGCCGGAAGATCAGCGGCGGTACCCGTTCGGAGCCGGGGAGCGAGACCAAGAGCATCCTAAACCAATACCAAGGTGGGATGTGCATTTCGGGGTCTTGACGACGACCGAAAGGACTCCACGGCAACTCATATCACCCTTAGGCCCCAACTGGGTGGTCACCGACAGTGCGGTCTAGCGGTATGTACATTTCACCTTGGCTTTAGTTTAGCTTCCTTGTTCGGAACTTGGCGCCTGCAACAACGCAACCCCTACCAAGCCCTACAATCCATCCTCTCCAAACCTCATCCCGCCCCAGTCTGAACACTTACTGGCGACATTGACACTTTACCTGGGGTGTACTATCATGTTATTCCCTTATAACCGTTACAAAAGGCGGTTTCTGGAGGACACCAGACCGGCCCTGCCGCCATTGCAGAACCCGGGCCGCAACCCTGACCGGGTCTCCGGTAAGCCGATAACAGTCTCCAAGTAAACACACAATCAAAATATATCATAGGAGGAGTTCATGGCTGAACAAGACATTGCCCTGATGGCCCACCTGTTGCGCCGCGCCGGGTTTGGAGCTAGCCGGGACGAGGTCGAGGCGAAGGCCGCCCTTGGCTACGACGCCGCCGTTGCGGAATTGCTCAACCCGGATGCCGCCCCCAACTTGGAAGAAGACCTGCTGATGCGCTACGAGCCGGCCTATCACGAGGCCGCCGCCATCGAGACCAACGTTCAGCAGTGGGTCTACTACATGATTAACAACCCCCGCCAGCTTCAGGAGAAAATGACCCTGTTCTGGCACATGATTTTCTGCGCCGGTCACAGCAAGATTGACAGCGGCCAGGAAATGGGGCTGATGGTCAAAATGTTCCGGGCGCACGGCATGGGCAACTTTAAGGAAATGCTCATCCTGTTGTCCACCAACCCCGGCATGATTTACTACCTGGACAACTCCGAAAGCCACAAGGTGGCGGTCAACGAGAACTACGGACGGGAGCTGCTGGAGCTGTTCTCCTTGGGCGTCGGCAAGGATGACGATTTCAACTACTCCGAAGACGACGTGAAAGCCTGCGCCCGCGCCTTCACCGGCTGGAACATCGCTCCCGCCTACCCGCCCTTCCCTTATGGCCGCAGCCCTTGGGAATTCCGGTTCGACCCGGCCGACCACGATACCTCGGACAAGACCTTCCTCGGAGAGACCGGCAACTGGAACGGCGACGACATCATCGATTTGATTTGCCGCCATCCGGGCACCGCCCGGTTCATCTCCCGGCACCTGTACAACTACTTCGTCGGCGATGAAGTCCCCGTCCCGTCCTGGCGGCAGACTCCACCCAAGGACATAGAACTCATTCAGCAGTTGGAGCAGGCTTATTTCGATTCCGGCTACGAAATCAAGACCATGCTCGAAGTCCTACTCAACTCCGACGTCTTCAAGAACGCCCGCTACACCAAGGTCAAGAACCCCGCCGAGATGGTCGCGGGCACCCTGCGCTTGGTTGGCGACCACCGGGAAATCAAACCCGGCCTGTTCGACATTTCCCAGGAACCCAAGTACATGGGCATGGACCTGATGAACCCTCCCACGGTGGAAGGTTGGCACACCGGCCACGAGTGGATTGACAGCGGCACCCTGGTGGAACGCATCAACTTCGCCGCCGATTACCTCGGCCAGACCGACCTGCCCGGCGTCCGGGGCATGATTGACCGCTTGATGGAACAGGGCGATACCCTTTCCCCCGAGCATTTCGTCGAAGGCTGCCTCGACATGGTGGGCCAACTCCAGGTCACGCCGGCCACCCACGAAGAGCTGGTATCTCACGCCCAGCGGGGGGGAGACCTGCTCCACGGCTCCGATGCCGACCGCGCCGAGTTCACCCGCCGGACCGGCGAGATGTTCCAGATGATTGCCGCGACCTCGGAGTACCAGTTCGGCTAAACCCCGGCCAGGATAACTGCAGAATAACTAACGGAGGAAAGTAATGGTCTCTACCAAGAAGGATAATGTTCTGGCAGTGCTGTCCTTGTCGGGCGGCAACGACGGTCTGAACACTATAATCCCCTACAACAGCGGGCATTACCGGGACTACCGCCCCAACCTGGGCATTTCGACCGACCAGGTCATCAAGCTCAACGACGAGTTGGGGATGCACCCCACCATGGGCCCTTTGAAGCGGTTCTGGGACGAGGGCAAGCTTGCCATCTTCCTGGGCATCGGCTACCCCAATCCCAGCTACTCCCATTTCCGCTCCATGGACATCTGGCACACCTGCGAGCCCGACAAGATCGGCACCGAGGGCTGGCTGGGCCAGGCAATTAAGGAAATCGACCCCAACGCCGAAAACGTGCTTACCGCCGTCAACTTCGGGCGCGGCCTCCCCCGGGCCCTGGCCAAGGACGGCGTTCCCGTCGCTTCCGTGGGCAACCTGGAGACCTACGGCCTGCTCACCGGCATCGACGGCGAAGAGCAGCGCTCCGAGGCTCTGGACGTCTTCGGGCGGATGTACGGCCCGACCATCGGCACCGGCTACGCCTTGGATTACATCCGGCGCACCGGCACCGACGCCCTCAAGGGCGCCGACATTCTGGCCACGGCCCCGGGTATGTATTCCTCCACCGTGGAATACTCCGCCACCGCCGTCGGCCAGTATATGAAGAACATCGCCCAGACCCACCTGGCCGAGTTCGGCACCCGGGTGCTGTACACCACTTCGCCCTACAACGGCTTCGACACCCACGCCAACCAGGTCCAGGCCCAGTCAGCCCTGTGGACCGACGTTTCGACCAACGTCGAGACATTCATGGATGACCTGCGGGAGCACAACGCCAGCGACAACGTCGTCCTGTTGATGTTCTCCGAGTTCGGCCGCCGCATCGGTGACAACGGCTCCGGCACCGACCACGGCGCGGGCAGCGTCGCCTTTGCCGTTGGCGAGCACGTCAAGGGCGGCATCTACGGCGAGTACCCCTCCCTGGAACCCAGTCGGCAGGAAGAAGGCGGCAACCTGGCCCACAACATGGATTTCCGCCAGATTTACCATGCCATCCTGGAGGACTGGCTCAGCGTCGACCCGGTCCCCATCGCCGGTAACTTCAACAAGGTCGCGTTCCTCTAGGCCGGTCCAGTTGGCCGGTCAGTAAAAGCACAAAACGCCGCCGGCCCGGGTTGCGGGTAGCCGTTCCAGGCCGGCGGCATGACTACTAGCAGAGGTAATAACTATGAGCACCCATTTCTTTGGGCTTAGCGACCGGACCTTCACCTACAGCCACTCCATCGGCCGCAACGAATTCGCCGGCACCGGGTTCCGCAACCCGGTTGACCTGGCCCTCGGCTCCGACGACATGGTCTACGTGATAAACCGGTCCTACGAAAACCGGCCCGATGGCGTCCGCGTCACGGTATGCACCCTGGACGAGGACTACATCAGCGAGTTCGGTTCCTACGGCGAAGAAGACGGCCAGATGATTTGGCCTTCCTCCATCGCCATCGACAGCAGCGAAAACCTCTACATCGCCGACGAGTGGCTCAACCGCATCTCCAAGTTCGACAAGGACGGCGAATTCCTCGGCAAGTGGGGCGTTGCCGGTTCCGGCGACGGCGAGTTGGACCGCCCCGCGGGCATCGCCATCAGCGGCGACACGATGTTTATCTCCGACAGCCGCAACCACCGCATCCAGAAGTTCACCCTGGACGGCAAGTTCCTCGGCAAGTTCGGCAGCGAAGGCTCCGGCAACGGCCAGCTGAATATGCCCTGGGGCATCGCCCTCGATAACGATGGCAACGTCCTCGTCGCAGACTGGCGCAACGACCGCATCCAGCAGTTCGGCGCCGATGGCGAGTGGCAAGCCACCTTCGGGAGCGCCGGCGACGGCATCGGCCAGTTCAGCCGCCCCAACGGCGTCGCGGTGGACCAGGACGGCGACATCTACGTGGCCGACTGGTACAACAACCGGGTTCAGGTGTTGGCCCCCGACGGCCGCTTCATCACCCAGATGCGCGGCGACCACGCCCTGTCCCAGTGGGGCAAGGACAAGCTCCTCTCCAACCCGGACATGGTTCGGCAGCGCCAAATCGCCGCCGCCCACAGTACCGACTTCGAGAAGCACTTCTCCCATCCCTGCGCTGTGGCTACAGACGCTCAGAACCGCATCTCGATTCTGGACCACACCCGCGGACGCATTCAGGTCTACACCAAGAACGGGGAAGCGGTGCTGGTCTAGCCCCAACCCCCAACAGGCAACCCCCGGCAAAGAGAACCGCCGCAGTTGGATCAACTGCGGCGGTTCTCTTTTGCTACGTTGTATTCTTGGCGGGGTTCCGGTTATCCCCGGCCGGGTATGCCACCCGGGACACCCGACCGGCGTTGCGCGTTACTAGGCGGGCGGACCTTCGGGCATACCCGCGTCAATCCAAGCCGCAACCTCATCAACCTCGGACCGCTGCAAAAAAGGGCCCCGCAACGGCATCTTGCCGAAAGTGCCGCATCCCCGGAACAACGACCGCACCAAGTGCGTCTCCCGCCCCGGCAGGCCCGGCTCAATCGCCCGGTACCCGTTCAGCACCGACGCCTGCAGATCCTGGGGAGTTTCCCAATAGTATTCGTGAATGCCTGGATACGGCTCCCGCTCCCAGCGTTCCTTCCAGCGCTCCATGATGTTGTCCAGGATTTCCTTGACCCGCGGCCAGTAGATTTCATTTTCGCCTGGAGTAGTGCTCATCAAGGTTTCTCCGAGGTTAGGTTGGATTGCAAAACCTGATCAGGTAGCAGTGCTGCGTCAGTTGGGGTGTTCGCTGACCGACTCTCGCTGCAAAAGCTCAATGGCGTGAGGCAACACCGGCTTGACCACCTCAAGGGTCTCTTTGACCCCCTTGGGGCTGCCCGGCAGGGTGATTATCAGGGTCGAGCCGCGAATACCGGCCACCGACCGGCTAATCATCGCCATTGGCGTAAACTTGAGCGTCTCTGCCCGCATCGCCTCCGCCAAACCCGGCACCTCTTTATCCACAATGGCCAGGCAAGCCTCGGGAGTCACATCCCGTGGCCCCAGTCCGGTGCCTCCGGTGCTTACCACCAAGTCTACGTCGGGAGCGTCGGCCCACTCCGCCATCTTCTGAGAGATCACGTCTTTTTCGTCGGACACGATTTCGTAGCGGACGACATCGTAATCCGGCGCGCTCAACACCTCTTTGATGGCCTCGCTGCCGGTGTCCTGCCGCTGCCCGAAATAACCCGACGTGCTAACGGTGAGAATCGCCAAACCGTACATCAGCTTTCGCCTCCCGCCACAATAATACCACACACCCCAAGGCAATCGCATCTGGAATCGTTCGTCCTGGAGTGTAACAGTTCAGACTTGGTGAGATGAATTGGTTTCAGCCAACTGACACTTTTTTCAGGGGGTTTGGGGGATGAATCCCCCAACGTAACCCAACCCCCAATTCCGCCATCAGCCACTCTGCCCCCCTAAACCCTGGACAGTTACCGTTCGTCCTGAGGCACTTGAAGGACTTCCTCAGTCTGCCGCCTTCCCTCTCCTTCATTGACAACCTTCGGGCAGCCTCTTATAGTCTCCACCGATGCGACTCGGCAGCGTGGGACTCCAACTCATCAGAGACGGCTCCTTCCGTATGGACCGCGGCGCCGTCTTCGGCGGAGTGCCCAAGACCCTTTGGAGCGAGGTTGTTCCGTTGCCACCGCATCTGCCGCCCCACTGTGCCACCGCCTACGACGTTCATACCCTCGAACCCCACCACCCGCTGGAAACAACTGCGTCCGTTCGTCCTGGGGCGATCGAAGGACCCCCCGGCCACCTATTCTTTGAAATCGCCCCGGCCCAATCTGCCGGAGGATTGGACAGCCCATGACCTCTGCCACCCGCTGCGTCTTCTGCGAAATCGGGGCCGGACGAGAACCGGCCCGCATCCGCTACGTGGATGATGACATCATCGTCATCGTCAACCGGCTTACCTGGGTGCCGGTGATGCTGCTGGTCATGCCCAAGCGCCACCTCAGCCAGATGCAGATGTGGAGCGGCGGGCTGATGCAGCGGTTAGGCACGACTGCCGTGGACATGGGCTCCATGTTTGCCCCCAACGGCTTCCGAATCCTGTCCAACTTCGGTTACGACGGACTGCAAAGCCAGAGCCACGGGCACCTGCACGTCATCGGCGGCACCTACCTGGGCGAATACGCCTGACCCGCCGGCCCCAAGCGCCCCCAACAATTCGCAAGGAGCATGACAATGGCCGAAACTGTACTCTACGAAAAGCAAGGCAACATCGTCGTGATGACCCTCAACCGGCCCGCCGCCCTCAACTCCATCAACCGGCAGCTGCGCCGGGAACTGGCCGAGGCCATCACCCAATTCGCCGGCGATGCCGACTCCTACGTCGGCATCATCACCGGCGCCGGCCGGGCCTTCTGCGCCGGCCGCGACCTCAAGGAACGCGCTGGAGACAACGCCGAGGGTACGCAGGCCCGCGCCGCCGACAGTATGTACCCCGACCGCCCCTATATGTGGCCCCAGACGTGGAAACCCCTCATCGCCGCGGTCAACGGCTATGCGCTGGCCGGCGGCTGGTCCATCGCGCAGATGTGCGACCTGCGCCTCGCCGCCGAAGACGCTCAGTTGGGCATCACCGAGACTAAGTGGAGCCTTCTTCCACCCTTTGGCACCATTTTGACCAAGATGATTGGCCTGTCCGCCGTCCTGGAGCTGTGTATGACCGCCCAGCCCATCAGCGCCCAGCGCGCTTATGACATCGGCTTCGTCAACAAGGTCGTCCCCGGCGACCAACTGATGGCCGAGGCCATGACCATGGCCGAGCAAATCGCCGCCAACGCCCCCTTGGCGGTGCAGTATTTCAAGGAACTGGCCTACCGGGGCTTGAACATGTCCACTCAGGACATATCCTCGCTGACCTACCACATGTACGATCAACTCCTGACCACCGAGGACTCAAAAGAAGGACCCCGAGCCTTCGCCGAAAAGCGCAAACCCAACTGGCAAGGGAGGTAAAACCGCCTTAGAGAATTCGGGACGAATGGGGAGCGGGCATCACAATGATCGTCGGGTTAACCGCCAATCGCCTCCGGGATCGGCAGGTTGTGGCAAATTGCATCGAATGCCGGTACACTTTGGCCAATGTATTGATACAACTGTGTTACTAGATTGGTCGATGCTGTCGGGAATGAGTTCTAACCGCAGGCGTTTCAATCCTAGGCGCCGGATACGTGAAGACTGCGACCCGGACGAGTTGGCCCGGTTGGCTGGTTCCGTGAAGTACGGGGGCAATCCCGAGCACAAGTCAAACCCCGGAGATTTCCAACTGTATCCCCCGGCTCAACCGAGGGCGGACAAGACGCTGTGCGACAGAGTTGGCATATTCAAGAGGTCAGAAGCCATCCGGCTGCTCCGGGAAGGGGTTGGCAAGGGACTGATAAGCGAACAGACCCGCGGTGGTTTTCCGCAAAATATCTGGTCGGTGACGGACGACGGGACTCCCCTTGAGGCTCAACTCGAAAACCAAACACGGGGCGTATATCATGGCTACCCTATGCCGATGAACGATGATTTCCGGGATGAAGTCCCCAAACGATGGAACAACCAATGACTGCCTCATTCACAATTGACTATGCTTGGTTGCCTCGCGAATACGGCGATGCGGTAGACCGGGTTACACTGGCGGACTTGACCATATTTTGTGGAGAATCTTGCGCCACTACGGTAGAGGACGTTCTTGCCAAAACTGTCCGCTCATCCGCCCGGCTGTCGGCTATTCGCCTTGCCGAGTGGTTTGCGGCCAATTGGTGGCGGCTGCTCTGGGAGCCACCGGCCAACACTCTTTCCTGGAAGCTGAGTCACAAGGTCAGCAATGCTGGTGGAGGATATGTCTGGCCCGACTTGTCCTTCAGCAGCGATTGGGAGTCGATTCACGTCAGAGGCCGGCGTACCGAAGGGTGGGAAGGCGAACCCATACGATATCTGAACGACTTCTACGCCCCAATTTCCCCTGGCGAGTTTGAGAGGGGCGTTGACAATTTCGTCAATGGGACTGTCGCCAGACTGTACAGCACCTTGGGGAAGCCCACCGAACTGAGTGAATTGTGGAAACTCCTGCAAAGCGAACGCCAAGACCCAGTTCTGTCCGACTTGCGCAAATTGGAAGCCCGTATGGGCTACGACCCCGATGAAGCCCCGGACGGACTGATTGACCGTCTTCAAGCAGCCAGGGATTCTTACGGCAGGGATGCCGTCCAGGAAATCGCCGCCGTCTCCAGAAGTCAAACGTTGTCCCACATCGAAACGCTGCTGAATGATGCGGCGGGTGGTGACGCTGTGGTTCGGCTATCTAATTTTGATACTGTTCGGCGACGGATTGCAACGCAGTCCGATACCTTTGACGTTCCCTGGAGGCGCGCAAGACGTGCTGCCAAAATGGCCCGGGATAGTTGGGGGTTGAACGCCAGAGTCGATACGCAGACTCTTTCCGATATATTCAGCATCCCGGAAGCCGCCATTTCGCAAGGTAGTACTAGTACAACGTCGCCACTTACCGCCGGCGTACGCAATGACGATGTTGCCGGACATTTCCGTTTCTTGTCAAACAGGCGGCATCCAACGGCGCGCCGGTTTGCGTTGGCGCGTTTGGTGGCTGACCACCTGACCATTCCTGACGACGAGCGGCTGCTGCCCGCCACTGATTCCAAAACCGGCAGGCAAAAGTTTCAACGCGCGTTTGCCCAAGAATTCTTGTGCCCATTCGACGACTTGATGTCCCGTTTTGATGCGGATGCCCCTATCGACGATGCGATCGACGAAGCAGCCGAATATTTCGATGTTTCTCCCAGGTTGGTGGAGACGGCGTTGGTCAATAACGGATTGTTGGACCGGGAGATGCTGGACGATTGGCCCGGTTATGACGGCATCCCGCCAGTCCTAAACCGCGATACGTAAACGAATAGGTCCCCCACCCCAGCAAATGGTGGGGGATTTTTGGTATATAATCCCCCCAACACCCAAACCCTGCCGGAGGTTATGCCATGACTACCCAGGTTCAACCCAGGGACATGACGGTCAACGCCAACGGAATCAACCTGCACTATCTGGACTGGGGCAACGTGGATGCCCCGCCCCTCGTCCTGCTCCACGGCCTGCGCGGCCACGCCCATTCCTGGGACGATGTTTCCGCCGCCCTATGCCAGGACTACCGCGTGCTGGCCCTGGACCAGCGCGGCCGGGGAGATACCGACTGGGCCCCCGGCGGCGACTACTCCGGCACGGCCTTCGTCGCCGACCTCGTGGGCTTCAGCGATGCGCTGGGCCTCGACACCTTCACCCTCATCGGGCATTCAATGGGCGGACGCAACAGCCTCGCCTTTGCCGGTCGCCACGCCGCGCGTCTGCAAAAGCTGGTCATCGTTGACATCGGCCCCACAGTGGACCCCCGGGGCGGCCAGCGCATCACCCGTGAGCTCCAAGAAGTCCCCGAAGAGTTTGACTCCTTGGAAGCGGTTTTCGAGTACATGAACCGGCAGAACCGCTTTTCCTCAGAGCGCGTCATGCGCCGCCGTCTCCAGTACGCCACCACGGAACTGCCCGGCGGCAAGGTCGGCTGGAAGTACGACCTCGCCATCCGGGACCAGCGGCGCAACGGCACCAGCGCGCCCGCCGAGGACCTGTGGCCCCTGGTGCCCAACATCACCTGCCCCACACTGGTCGTCCGCGGCAAGGAAACCGACCTGCTAACCCCGGAGGGCGCGCAGCAGATGGTGGAAACCCTGCCCAACGGCTCGGTGGTCGAAGTCGAGCGCGCAGGCCACATGGTCTTCGAGGACAACCCCGAAGGCTTCATCGCCGCCGTCAAGGGCTGGCTGCTTCAGCCCTAGTCCCATCGTCGTCATACCCTCAATCACTCCTTATAGAATGTCCGGTGGTGGACAGGGTAGTCTGCCCACCACCGGGGCCAATCACCCGTTCGCCCTGGGGACCTGGAACCAGCGTAATTACATTGGGACAGGCGATGTCCTGCCTTTACTCCACCCCTATCGCCTTGCTTAATGGCCTGTGCTATCATGCGTTAACGCAGGCGTCCGGCCCGCCGGACCCATTGAGGGATAACCTGAGATGAAAACCTCGTTCTTTCACCTGATGCCCTACCAGCACCTTCCGGCGGACTTCGAACACCAGTACCGCAGCGCTTGGGTGGACCCGCCCAACGGCCTGTTCGATCCGGAGCTTTGCCAGCAGCATTACGACGACTACCTGGAAGAGCTCCAGTACGCCGACCAAATGGGCTTTGACGGGGTGTGCGTCAACGAGCACCACAACAACGCCTATGGGCTGATGCCTTCGCCCAACATCATCGCGTCAGTTTTGGCCCGCACCACCTCTCGCGCCGCCCTTATTGTGCTGGGCAACAGCTTGGCCCTGTACCAGCCGCCCCTGCGGGTCGCCGAGGAAATGTCCATGCTCGACATTATGAGCCGCGGCCGCCTGGTGGCCGGGTTCCCGGTCGGCACCTCTATGGACACCACCCTTTCCTACGGCCAGGTGCCGATTACCCTGCGGGAGAAGCACTCCGAGGCCCACGACCTGATAATGCGGGCCTGGTCCGAGCGGGAGCCGTTTACCTTCAACGGCAAGTTTAACCAACTGCGCTACGTCAACATCTGGCCCCGCCCCCTGCAGCAACCCCATCCCCCGGTGTGGATTCCCGGCAGCGGCAGCCTGGAGACCTGGGACTGGGTGCTGGACCGGGACTATGTTTACTGCTACCTGAGCTATTTCGGATACCTGCGCGGCCTTAGGGTGGTCCAGGGTTTCTGGGACCGGGTCGCCCGGCGCGGCATAGACGACAACCCCCACCGGCTGGGTTTCCTGCAACTGGTCTGTGTTTCCGAGACCGACGCCTCCGCCGAGGCCGAATACGCCGACCACGTAAAATACTTCTACCGCAAGATGCTGCGGATTCACCCGCCCTACGCCGAGTCCCCCGGCTACCGCTCCATCGCGTCCATCCGCGAGTCCATCCGTCCTCAAATCGGTGAGGAAGCGCAGAAGGCCGCCCAGGAACTGGAGTGGAACGACTTTGTGGAGCAGGGCCACATCATCGCCGGCAGCCCGGAAACCGTGCGGGAGAAGCTCACCGAAGCCATCAAGATGTTGCGCGTCGGCCACCTGATGTGTCTCCTGCACATCGGCACCATGCCCAAGGACCTGACGCTGAAGAACACGCGCCTTTTCGCCGAAGAGGTCATACCCCACATTCAAGACCTTTGGAGCGACTACCAGGACCCTTGGTGGCCCGAGCGCGTCCAACGGGCATCTACCGCCGCCATACCCACTCCGGTCGGCGACTAGGGCAATTCCAACCGGCGCCCCCCGACCGGCGGCGTGAAATTCCCATGCAGGAAATGCGGACGGTAACCCCCCAAGAGTTTGAGGCGTGGCTGCGGGCTGAGTCCCGGGCCCACGGCAACCGGCTGGCCCATGACCCGGAGCAGCTGCGTCCGAGATTCGACCTCGACCGCTCCATCGCCGTGTTCGAGGGTAGAGACATTATCGGCGGCGCTCATTCCCACCGGGTGGAAATGTCCCTGCCCGGCGGTTCTGCGTTTATCGCCGGCGTGTCCAACGTCGCGGTCCAGCCCACCCACCGGCGGCAGGGCGTGATGACCCGGATGATGCGCCGCCAGATTGACGATATGCACCAGCGCCGCGAACCGTTTGCCGCGCTGTTCGCCACTGAAAGCCTGATTTACGGCCGGTTCGGCTACGGCATCGCCTCTCTGTACGAACGTTGGACCATTGACCGCCACCACACCGGGTTCGCCCGCGCTTACCAGAACCCGGGCCGGGTTGTCTTTATAGACCCGGACGATACCAGGAACAGGTTCTCCGAAGTCTTCCGAAAATCCACAGTGGGCCGTCCCGGATTGTTCCCCCACGCCGCCGCGCGGCAGTGGGAGCAGGACTCCCGCTTGACGGAACACCGGCTGGGGGGTCGCGGCGGGCTGTTCCACGTGATCTACGAGGACGATGGACGGGTCGAGGGTTATGCCACCTACCGCACCAGCGAAGGCGCCGTCATCGTCAACGAGTTAATCGCGTTGACCACCGAAGCCAACGCCGCATTGTGGCGGTTCTGCTTCGACACCGACCTGACCAGTTCTGCAGAAGCCCTCAAGCGCCCGGTGGATGACTCCCTGCCATGGATGCTGGCCGACCCCCGCCGTCTGCAAAGGGTTCCCCGGGATGGCCTGTGGCTGCGGATAATTGATGTGGCCGCTTCCCTGACGCTCCGCAGCTACTCGTCTGACGGACGCCTGGTTCTGGACGTTCAGGACCAGTTTTGCCCTTGGAACCAGGGCCGTTTCGAGCTGGAAGCCGGGCCAGAAGGGGCCGCCTGCCGCCCCACCACCGCATCCCCTGACCTTTCCATCGCCGTGTCCGGCCTCGCGTCGGCCTACCTGGGGACTGTCAGCTTTACCGCCCTGGCCCAGGCCGGCTTGGCCGAAGAACTGGCCCCGGGGTCGCTGCTGCGCGCCGACCGGATGTTTGCCGTCCAACGACAGCCTTGGACTCCCCACAACTTCGGATAACCGGGCGCCAGCAGGCCGATAGCAAAGTCCCTTTAACCGTTCGTCCTGAGCCCCTCGAAGGATTTCCTCATCCAAGGGGGGGTTGGGGGATCCATCCCCCAACGTGTCCAATCCGTTCATCCTGGGCCTTTTGAAGGACCCCCTTCTCCGGTCAGCGCCCGGATAGGCGTCGGCCTTCCTCCAGCCCACGGGTGGTCTTCTCCGGAGAGACGATGATGATGCGGAACCCTTGCTCCAGGCGCATCGGGACCTCGGCATCGGTCGCTCCGGTGGCGCAAGGGACTCCCGCCTCCTGGCAGGTTTCCAGAATCCGCAGCAGGTTCGCCTGCACGTCCGGATGCCCGGCGTTGCCCCGGTGGCCCATCGCCACGGACATATCTCCCGGCCCGGCCCAGACGGCTCCGATACCCTTGACTTCCCGCAGGATGTCTTTCAGGTTTTCCACCCCGTGGGGTTCCTCGACGATGCCCATTAGCAGCATATTGCCGTCCGGGTCGAGCGGCCACAGGTCGGCCGCATCGTAGTATTCCGTCGGCGTCAGGCCCCAATAGCGGGGAGCAATGCGGTACCACCAGCCCCGTTCTCCCTCCGGCTCGAAGTCGGCCACGCCCGGAACCTGCGGGTAGCGGGCCGCCACCACCGCGGCCTTGGCATCTTCTACAGTGTTCAAGTGGGGCAGCACCAGGCCGTACACCCCGGTATCCAACGCCTGCTTCAAGACCCACTGGTTGCGCTCCCGGACGTTGGGCGGTACCCGCACCAGCGGCACCGGGTTGGCCTGAAGCGAGCCTCCTTCCGCTATTTTCTTGCGCGACAACAGGAATTGGAGCGACATGCGCAGTTTGTCGAAGCTGAAGTCCTGGTGCTCCATCTCGATGATGGTCATGTCGTAATCGGAATCGGCCACAAAAGCCAAGTCATCCAGGTTCCCGTTCCAGACCAACCCCGAACAGAAAACCGGCTTGTCCTGTTCCAACAATTCGATGACCTTGTTATATCGGACCATACCACCTCCTGCCTGTGCAGCCGAGTCTCTCCCGAGTCCCTCGGCCCCAGTACCCTATCCAATCAGTTCTTCACGGAGCCCATTCAGCCGTTCGCCGTGGGGATCTCCAGGGACTTCCTCACCCCGCTACTGGCTCTTGATCCAGTCGGCCACCCGTTCGCCGATGGCAATGGCCGTGGTGTTGGTGTTGGCCCGCACCACGTCGGGCATGACCGAGGTGTCCGCCACCCGCAGGCCCTCCACACCCCGCACCCGGCAATACTGGTCCACCACCGCCATCGGGTCCGAGTCCGGGCCCATCTTGCAAGTGCCAGCCAGGTGTTGCGACGTGGTGACGTTGCGGTTCAGCCAGTCGTCCAGCGCGTCGTCAGTTGCCACGTCCTCGGCGGTGGGGGTGAGCGGAGCGTCCACAATTTCCCGGAAGTCCTCGTGCTCCACCAGATTGAAGCAGATACGCACCGCCTCCCGCAGCCGCTGCCGGTCCAACTCCTCTTCCAGGAACCCATAGTACAGATTGGGCTGATCGTGGGGGTCTGCCGAGGCCAGCGTCACCGCGCCCTTGCCCGCGGCCAGCTCCAGGATGCACGAAAAACGGACGCCTTCACCCTCCAGCGGGTCGCCGCCCAGGGGAAAGGAAAACGAAGAGGGCATAATCTGCATATCGTTGCGCAGGCCGGACCCGCCGGCGGTGTAGCGCAGACCGGCCTGAACCCGGGGAGCCTCCGCGTCCTGCGGAAAGTCGTCCCGCACCCGCAGCCGCACCGGCGCCATGGGATGGTCCCGGAAGTTTTGCCCCACACCCGGTGAGTCATGCACCACGGGAATCCCCAGGCTGCGCAGGTGCTCCGCCGGACCAACGCCCGACAGCATCAATATCTGGGGCGACGCGATGGCCCCGCCGCTCAGAACTATCTGCTCGGCTTCTACCTGAAAGACCTCGCCGCCGCTTTCCACTTCGACGCCCGAAACCCGGCTGCCGTCGAACAGGATGCGCCGCACCAGCACGTCGCCCCGCACGGTCAGGTTCAGCCGGTGCCGGTTGGGGTTGATGTAGGTCAGGCCGGTGCTCATGCGGACGCCGTTGGGGTTGTTCATCGGTATCGGGCCGACGCCGCCGGAGTCCGGGTTGTTCATGTCCGGGTCATCCCGGTAGCCCGCGTCCCGCGCCGCCCGGTAGAAGGCGTTCTGAAAGGGAAGCCAATCGCTTTGGGCAAACCGGCGCACCGGGATGGGGCCGTCGGAGCCGTGAAAGTCGTCCCGAATGTCGGTATCGGTCTCCAACTTGCGGAAGTAGGGCAGCATCTCAATGTAGCTCCACTCGTCGTTGCCCAGCGCCGCCCAGGAATCGTAATCCTCGGGCACCCCCCGCAGAATCACCTGCCCGTTAATTGCGCTGGTGCCACCCACCACCTTGCCCCGGGGAACCGGCATTGGTTCTTCCTGCTCCGGCCTGCCCTGAGCTTGGAAGGACCAGTTATGGGGCGCGCCCGGCGCCGATGCCGTCGCGTTGTAGCCAAACTTAAGGTCGTCCGGGTACTGCTCAAAGTCCGGGTAGTCCGGGCCGGCCTCCAGCAACAGCACCGAGCGCGCCGGGTCCTCGGACAGGCGCGCCGCAACGACACACCCCGCCGATCCCGCCCCGATTACGATTACGTCATACTTCATGGTCGTTGGCCTCCCAATCAGTTTAAGTCAATCCGAGCCCCTAACAATCAATCGTCCGCCCCGAGACCCCCGGAGGATTTCCACACCCAGGGGGTTTGGGGGATGAATCCCCCAACCCGTTCTTCTCGCGGCCCCGGGGCAGTTGCGCCAGGTGACTTCCGCCGCCGGGCCGCTTTTCGAGAGTATAGGCCGGGCAAGGCGAGACCGCAATTGCCGGGACGACCGCGTAACAGTTCAGAGTTGGTGAGGTAAATTGGTTTCAGGCAAGGGTTTTAGGCAACTGCCAATTTTTTTCCAGGGGGTTTGGGGGATGAATCCCCCAACGTAACCCAACACCCCATATTCCGCCATCGGCCACTCCACTCCCTTCAACCCTGAACAGTTACACGACCGCCTGCACCCAACCAATTGAACATCTGGTGAATACCTGGCTGCACAGAAAAGCTGTTCCCCACCTGCTCGCCACGCGGCCCCATACAATCGTTTACCGCGAGCCTCTCGAAGGACGGTCTAACCCGCCAGTATACGCTGTGCCGTCTCCATGCCCTCATCCAGGTTCGCCGCAAAGTGGTCGGCCGGCACCCGGCGCAAAACGTTCAGCGTTCTGGCCGATGGACCTTCCAGTTGAATCACTCGGACATGAGCGCGTCAGCCCGTTCATCGCCCCAGTTCCCCAAGCGGGCGTAATTCCACCCGACGAACACCCGGCGTCTCCTGATGGGACGGCCGGGTGTTGTCTGGGGGAACTACTACCGGAACTACTACATAGCAGCGCGTATCAGTAGAGGTGGCAGGACACCAGTTGGCCCGGGGCAATTTCCTTGGTCACCGGGATATCCACCGAGCATTGGTCCATCACGAAGGGGCAGCGGGGGTGGAACCGGCATCCCTCGGGCGGGTTCAGCGGCGACGGCACTTCGCCGGTCAGAATCATCTCATCCTGCTCCAGGTCCGGGTGTGATGGCAGGGCGGCGCTCATCAGGGCCTTGGTGTAAGGGTGAGAGGGGTTTTCGAAAAGTTGCCGCACCGGGGCAAACTCGACAATCTGCCCCAGGTACATCACCGCCACCCAGTCGCACATATAGCGCACCGTGGCCAGGTGATGGGCAATGAGCAGGTAGCTAACCTGGTATTCCGCCTGGAGGTCTTTCAATAGGTTCATTATCTGGGCGCGGATGGAAACGTCCAGCGCTGACACCGGCTCGTCCAGCACGATGACCCGGGGCTCCACTGACAACGCCCGGGCAATTGCCAGCCGCTGCCGCTGTCCGCCGCTGAACTCGTGAGGGTACAGATTGGCGTGGTAAGCGCTAAGGCCCACGTCTTCCAGCAGTTTCTCGACGCGCCGACCCATCTCCTGCTTGCTCAAGTTCAGGTTAATGACCATCGGCTCGGCGATGATGTCCCGCACCCGCATCCTGGGGTTAAGGGAACTCCACGGGTCTTGAAACACCGCCTGCACCGAGCTTCGGTACTCCCGGCGTTCCTCGTGACTGGAGGTGTTAACCGCTTTGCCCTGGAATAGGATGGTCCCCTCGGTCGGCTCCTCCAACTGCAGCAGCATCTTGGCGGTAGTGCTCTTGCCGCAACCGGACTCGCCCACGATGCCCAGCGTCTCGCCGGCCCGAATCTGGAAGGAAACGCCGTCCACCGCCTTAATCCAGCCGGTGACCCTGGAGATTAGCAGCCCCTTGGTCACCGGAAAGTGCTTCTTCAATCCGGATGCTTCCAGCAGCGCCGTCGTTTGCGTCGCGGGGTTATTATCGAGCGTGGTCATTCCAGCCTCCAACAAGCCGCGTAATGCCGGTCGGTAATGTTCGTATACCCCGGGTATTCGTCCCGGCACCGGTCCATCACGTATTGGCACCGGGGGGCAAAGGGACACCCCTGGGGCAGGTCGTGCAGGGCTGGCGGCTGTCCTTCGATAGCGTACAGCCGTTCCACGTCCTCTTCCAGCTTGGGCACCGACGCCAGCAGCGCCTCGGTATAGGGATGCGACGGGTGGTTGAAAATGTCCCGCACGTCCCCCATCTCAACAATCTTGCCCGCGTACATCACCGCAACCCGGTCGCACATCTTGGCCACAATTCCGAAGTCGTGAGTGATGAAGATGAGCGCGATGTCCGATTCCACCTGAATGTCTTTCAACAGCTTCAGATATTGGGCTTGAATCGTCACGTCCAGCGAGGTCGTCGGTTCATCGGCAATCAGCACGGTGGGCTCGCAGGAAATCCCGATGGCCCCCACCACCCGCTGCCGCATACCGCCACTCATCTGGTGCGGGTAGGCCCGCATCCGGGTCTCCGCCGCCGGAATGTTCACCCTCCGCAGCATATCCAGCGCCTGCTGCCGGATGCTCCGCTTGGGAATGTCCTGGTGAATCTTGATGGCCTCTTCGACCTGGTTGCCGATGGTAAACACCGGGTTCAGCGACGTCATCGGGTCCTGGATGATCAGGCCGATCTTCTTGCCCCGGAAGGTGCTCATTTCCTTGTCGGTAAGCTGCAAAAGGTCTTCGCCTTCAAACAGTATGCGCCCGGCAACGATATGACCCGGGGGCGACGGGACGAGCCGCATCAGCGACAGCATCGTCACCGACTTCCCGGACCCGGACTCCCCGACGATTCCCAGGGTCTCACCCCGCCGCAGGTCGAAACTGACCCCGTCCACCGCTTTAACCGTTCCCCAGCGGGTCTGGAAGTAAGTCTTCAGCCCATCTACTTCCAGCACTACCCGGTCGTCATTGGTTGCCGAATTGCTTGCCATACATCCATCCATGTTCGGGACGGCACAGCAGAGCAGGTTCCAGTCCTGCCGTGCCGTCCTTCTCCAAGTATTTGCAGCCTTTAATCAGCCTTTAATCCCGAATCCACCGATGGACAGGGATGGACGGCGTGAGGACAGCGGAAGGGGGTGAGGGAGTTACAGGCGCGATAATCCGGGCTCGAATTCGGGTAGATGGGAGGTTGGCGGCGGTCTGCAGGCGCTTTGGGGGGCGCCGATGTCGGCCTGCAGTGGCTGTGGCGAGCGAGATGGCGGGATAGGACACGGCAAGAGGCGCTCGCGGACTGGGCTGGCGCGAGTTTGCGGGGACGTTGGGTTGGCTGGCGGGTCAGTGGCGGACGGGCGCCGTCAGGCTGGGAGTGGAATGGCTCGCAGTCGGGCCAGGGCGCGGCTGAACTGCTCCTCCCAGGGCCAGCGCTTGGGAAGATGCAGGGTGATCCGGCGTGCCGAGCGGGTGAGCCGTCCGGCCAGGGCGAAGAACCGCCGCCGGAGGGTCTTGGTGGTCACGGTCCGCTCACCGAGGCCGATGCGGGCGGTCCAGCGGGCCAGGTTGTGGGCCATCACCTGTACCGCCAGCCAGGCGCCGTTGGCAGCGAAGCGGCCCGAGGGGAGATGGTTCAGCCCGACGCCGTACTTGAGGTCGCGTATCGCATTCTCGATCTCGGCGTGGCGGCGGTGGTCGGCCTCCAGTTCCAGGGTCTCTCCGTCCCGGTCGGTGATGAAGCCGTGATAGCTGTAGGTGGCGAAGAGAGCCAGTTGAGAACCGGGCGCCGGCTTCACCCGCCGGACGATGAGCCGCACCGGCGCGGCATCCGGCTCGCTCTGGAAGGGGGTGTAGGTGGTTTCGGCCACATCGGCGGCGCCGTCCATCCAGTAAGGAATCGGCGTCCAGGCATCTTCGGGTATCGCCTCGATGAGATTGTGCAGGCTTTTGTGCTGGCGGATGGTGATGGAGAAGCGGACGTCCATCCGGCGGCAGACGGCGGCCACGGCGTGGGTATAGAAGCCGCTGTCGGCCCGCATGGTGAGCTGCCCGCTGGCCCCGCCGCAGCGAACCCGTCCCACCGTCTCACGCAGGAAGTGGGCGGCGCCCCGGGCGGTGTTGGACCGGCCCTCGCGCAGCCGGGCCATCAGCACGTCGCCGGTTCCGGCGGCGACGGCCAGCAGTGGGTGATAGCCCCGTGCACCGGTATAGCCGTGGTGGCGGGCGCCCTCCTTGGCCAGTCCGTAAGTCTCGCAGATCGTCGAATCAAGGTCGATGGTGAATGGCGCGTCGCCGGGTCCGGCCCCCGCCTGCCAGGCCCGGGCCAGCAGCTCGCGGCTCACCCGGTCCAACTGACGGACGTGGCCCCACCTGAAGCTGCGCAGGAAAGTGCCCAGGGTGGAGGGCGCCTTGACTACGCAGCCGAGAGCGCAGGCCGTCCTGCCAGTGCGCAACACATCGGCGTCGTCGATGCAGTCGCCGCCCGCCAGAGCGGAGGACACCAGCGTCATGATCTTGTCTCCGGTGTTGGCCCGGCCCGGCGCTTCGCCCAAGTCCAGGTGCTCCTGTACCAGTTCGGGCAGGCCCAGGCGCCGGGCCAGGGTGGCCGGAAGGAGCAGCCCAGCGTTGGTCACCAGGCGGTGGTCGTCGAAGGCGATACGGATGCGGTCGGGGTGGCGGCGTGGTAGCATCTATTGGGTGCTCCTTTTCTGGGACCGGTTTGCTGTTACAAAACCATTATCCCAGATTCAGAGGAGCACCCTTTGGCCACTTCAGGACGCTGACCCGACGCCCTCCTTCGGTGGATTCGGGTTAATGCAATCCGTCCGTCCCGAGGCCCCCCGAAGGGGGTTCCTCAGTCCAGGGTGTTCGCTAGTCCGGGGTGCCCTTACTCCAACTGACGCAAACGGGGGTCGAGCCGGTCCCGCAACCAGTCGCCGAACAGGTTCATGGACAAAACGGTCAACATGATGGCCACCCCCGGCATGGTTGAAATCCACCAAGCCACCGCCAGACGGTCCCGGCCGTCAGACACCATCGAACCCCATGCCGGGGTCGGTGGAGGCACTCCCGCACCCAGGAAGCTCAGCGTGGACTCCAGCAAGATGACGATGCCGACTTCCAGGGTTGCCAGGATAATCAGCGTGTTGATGATCCCGGGGAATATGTGGACGAACATGATGCGCGGCGTGGACGCGCCGGCAACTTTGGCCAGAGCCACGTAGTCCATTGTCTTCAGCTGCAACACCTCGCCCCGCACGTTCCGGGCGAACCGGGGCCAAACGGCGATGGCCAGAATGGCGACGATTATCAGGAACGACTGCCCCAGCGCCAACACCAGCACCAGGGCTAACAGAATCGTCGGAATCGCCAGCTTGATGTCCACGATTCGCATCAGCAGCTCGTCAATCCAACCGCCATAGAATCCTGCGATGAGGCCGCAGACGACGCCGATAACCATGCCGACGCCCAAGGTAACGACCACCACGGCCAGCGAGATGCGCGCGCCGAAAACAACCCGGCTCAGCAGGTCCCTTCCCAAGTGGTCGGTCCCCAGCAAATACTTGGAACTGCCCCCTGCGTCCCAGACCGGGGGCGCGTTGCGGGCGCGAATGTCGCCCCGCTCCGGGTCATGGGGCGCAATCAACGGCGCCGCCAACCCGGTGATGACGAAAATCGCCAGGATGAGCATGGGCAGCAGCGGCAGACGCCTCGCCCGCCACGCCCGCCTCGCCACCCGCACCGGCATCGGCGCCGGTTCTACTACCAGTGTACCCGTTGTACCCGTAACTTCAGCCATGTTGCGCTCCTGCGTCAGGCGTAGCGAATTCTGGGGTCAATGTAGGCGTACATGATGTCCACCAGCAGGGCCGCCGTCACGTACATCAGCGTAAACACGACTACTACCGCCTGCAACAGCGGGTAGTCGTTGCCCGCCAGGGCTTGAATTGCCAACTGCCCCAGCCCGGGCCACGCGAAAACGGTTTCAACCACCAGCGAACCCGTAACCAAGCTGCCCAGCGTAATCCCGGCAAAGGTCAACACCGGCACCAGGGCGTTGCGCAGCGAGTGTTTCCAGATGACGGTGTTGTTGGAAACCCCCTTGGCCCGGGCCAGCTTAACGTACTCCGAGTCCAGCACGTTCAGCATGGCCGACCGGAGCAGCCGCAGGTTGGCCGCCGCGTAGAACCAGCCCAGGGACACGGCGGGCAAGATTATGCTGCTCGGCTCCTGCCGTCCGTAGGGTGGCAGCCACCCCAGCCGGACGGCGAACAGAAACACGAGCATAAGCCCCAGCCAGAAGACCGGCGCCGATTGCCCCACCAGGGCTATCACTTTTCCGGTCGTGTCCAAAACGGTGCCGCGTTTCACCGCGGAAAGGATTCCTAACGGCACCCCCACCACCACGGAGAACACGAAGGCGGCGAAACCGAGCTGGAAAGTGGCCGGCAGCCGCTCGATGATGACCTCCATAGACGGCCGGCCTTCCTTGATGGACTTGCCGAACTTGCCCCGGAGGGCATCGCCCAGGAAGATGCCGTACTGCTGGTAATAGGGTTTGTCCAATCCCAGAGTCTCCGTCAGCTTGTCCCAGTCAGCCTGGGTCGAGTAATCGTCCAGGTAGACGTGCCTGGGGTCACCGGCGGCCCGGCTCATCACAAAGATGATTAGCGACACCGCCAGCAGTGTGACCAGCGCCAGCAAAATGCGACGTACCAAATAACGCTGCATGAAACCCTTCCTCAGATTATCCTGGTTTCCCAATCCGTGGGCTGGGTCAAAGATCCGCCAACAACCCCCGAGGGGTTTCTTTTTTTCCGCCGGCTATCGGGCTTCCCCAAAGCCGTCCGCGCCATGCCCAGGTTCCGGCTGATTCTTCCCGGTTGATGCTTCGATGAGGGACGGGAATGGCCGGTCGCCTAAGCTGGGTTAAGAGGGGAACCGCCCGTCTCCGACCTAACCGTTGCCCGCCTGGAGTGTTCCCGAATACCCCAGCCCGTCCTTACCGCCGATGCAACCAGCACTGCGGCGATGATTGCTCCCAGCGCCATGTAGGTCCTCGGCTTGAAGAAGTATTGGCATACCCCAACGCACCGGGCTTCCTCAATGGCAGTCACCGCGGCCCCAATCTTGAAGCCGCCCCAAGCGCCGGCCAGTCCCACCAGCGACAACGCCAGCAGGATTGCCAGCAGCAGCAGCCAGTTAGGCATAGTGTCAACCCGGAACAGGATGATGGCGCTGCCCAACCCGGCTCCGACGCCGGCCCCAATCATCAGCAGCGCCAACAGCGTACCCAGGCCCGACACGCCGAAGAACACCGACAAGGCCGAGGCAACACCCATTCCAACTACACTCAGGACGGCGGCCATGAGCGTAGCTATGGAGACCCGTCCCAGCGAAACCAAAACGGGTCTGGACCAACTTGCGTATTGTTCCCGCATTGTCCGCACTGGACCTTACCACCATGCGCCCGGCAGCGGGATGCCCCCGCTACCGGTGCTGAATGAATTCGTAGCCATTGATGTTCCGCAGGTCGCGATACCGGACGCCTTCGGCCCAAGGCTGAATGTTGGGGCCCACCGGCCAGATGGCGTCGAAGTTGTACAGGCCAACGCCGGTTAGGGCGTTTTCAAACATGAACGTGGCGATTTCCAGGGCCAGCGCCCGGCGCTTCTCGGTGTTCACCTCGGCGCTGTGCTTGGAAACCATCTCGTCCATCCAGGGATGTTCCACGCCCCGGTTCCAGACCGCGCTGTGCTCCTTCTTGGACAGCATCCCGGAGAAGCCCTGCCCCGGCTCCAGGCGAATCCCGCCGGCGTGGCAGGTCGAACCCTGGTAGTTGCGGGCAATCAGGCTGGGCCGCAACGTGGTGTAGGGAAGCCGTTGGAACTTCACGTCTATGCCGATGTCGCCCCACATGCTGGCGATGGCCTCGCAGGCTTCGACTTCAATCGGCGCGCCCCGCAGGGCGGGGGTCAGGGTTATGCTGAACCGATCGGGGTATCCGGTTTCGGCCAAAAGCTCCTTGGCCCGGTCCGGGTTGAACTCCCACCGCATTTCCGGCGGCAGCCAGGTGTCCTCGTACTGCCCAAAGTCCCACAGCACCGCCGGACCGCCGTAGCCTTGGAGCAAAGTATCCACAATGCCCTGCCGGTCAATGGCAATGGACAGGGCGTTCCGCACCTTGGCGGCCGTCTCCCACTCGGGAGAGTTGATGTCCGGGTTGGCCGACACCCAGGGCAGGTCCGGGTCATACCCCGGCTGCTCGTCCTCGGTGCCAATGCCCACATAGTATTGGCCGTAGAAGGTCAGCGCCGATTCTCCGCCACCGGGAATCCGCATCAGTTCTGCCCCTTCGACTCCATCAACGATGGACAGCGAGTCAAAGGCCAACAGGGTAGTATCCAGCAGCCCGGTTTGGAAACCGGCCACGCGGGAGGATTCCTCCGGGATTTCCTCGAACCTCAACTCCGCGAAGTGGGGCGTCTTGCGCCAGTGGTCTTCCACCGCTTCCATGCGCCAGAACTCGCCGGTGCGAAACTCCACCAAGTCCCAGGACCCGGTGGCGGCAATCTGACCGTTGGCTTCCTCAGCCCCCATCTCCTCGGTCTGCTTCTTGCTGACGGCCCAGGTCCCAGACCCGCCGGGGCTGGTCAGCATCTCGTTAATCGGCACCTCAGACCAAGGCGTGCCGGTGTTCACCACCACGGTGTAGTCGTCCGGCGCCTCGGTGTACCCCTCGGGGTTGTCCCACACGCCGCGAATGTTGGAAGCCCGGGGATGCTTAGAGCTTTCCCCAAACTGGTGGTAGCTCCAGATAACATCCTCGGCGGTCAATTCGCCGTAACCCTTGTGGAACATCACGCCCTGGTTAAGGTAAAAGTCCAGGTCAGGGCGTCTTCCGACACCTCCCAGCTCTGGGCCAACATTCCAACGGGTTCCAGGTCGCTGCTCACGGTCAACAGGGATTCGCCGATGGGTGCGGTGCCCTGGACGAATATCTGCGGATTGCCGGCCAGCAGCGGGTGGCCCATGAAAGGCCCCAACTCCTTTTGACCGACCACCAGGGCACCTTCGGGCTTGGCCGTCATCGCCGCCGGCGTCGGTTGCGCGGCGGCGGGAACGGCCGTCGGAATCGGAGTCCCGCCGGGCATAGCCGCCGGCGGAGCCGAGTTCGTGGAACCACTGGCGGAAGAAGCCGCCGCAGGTTCGGCTTGAGCTTGGGCCGGCTGTTGCGCCGTTTCCTGCATTGCTGTCGAAGCTTCACCACCCGACTGGGCTTGTTCCGATTGGGTGGCGGTGCCGCACGCGACGATTAACACCACCGCCAAGGTTAAAGCTACTAAAATAATTCCGTTGCGCCTGACAGACCAAAGAGCCATTGTTCCTCTGTTCCTCCTGGTTAAATTTGAGTTTCCAGTCTCCGGCTTGGTCCAAGTATGGGACTTCCGTCCGCGAGCCGTCCTCGCTCCGGAAGCCGCCGCAGTCTTCGCGCTCCCGTCCGAAAGCTCCCTCATTCAGCAACCGCCCGTCCGCAGCTTGGCTGAAACCGCTGCGGACGGGCATGGGCTGCACTGTTTGGGGCAGCCGCCCCTGAGAATCTTCCCGGCGCGTCTACCGCCGGTGCCTAATGTACTCGTAACCGTTGATCTGCCGGACGTCCGTGGTCCTGACGTACTCGGTCCAGGGTTCAATCCGAGGCCCCACTGGCCACACCGCATCAATGGTGTAGTAGTTGACATCGGTCATCACGTTGTCGAACAGGAACTGCCCGATCTCGCGTTCCAACTGTTCCCGCTCAGCCGGGTTCACCGCGGCCTGGGCCAGGAGCATCTTGGCTTCCATCCAATGGTGCTCCACCCCCCGGTTAAACGGATTCTCGCTCAGGTAGCTTCCAAAACCGCCGGCCGGAGTGGGCAGCGGCGAACCCGCGTGGCAGGTGGCGCCCTGGTAGGTGCGTCCGACCAACTGGGGCCGCAGGGTACCGTAAGGCACCCGCTGGAAATTCACTTTCAGACCAATGTCTCCCCACATTTGGGCGATGACTTCGCAGCCTTCCACCTCGGCGGGAGCGCCCCGCAGCGATGGGGTCAGCGTAATCTCGAAACCGTCCGGGTACCCGGCGTCGGCCAGCAGTTGCTTGGCCTTGTCCGGGTTGAACTCCCAGTCCCGGCCATCCAGGTAATGCTCAAACCCGGTATACATCCGCACCGGCGTGCGAATGTGCCCGTGCCCCGACAGAATGGTGTCCACCAAGGCCTGCCGGTCAATGGCGGTGACCAGCGCCAGCCTGACATTGCGGGCCTTTATCCAGTCCGGGTGGGTTACGTCGTCGGTGGGGGAAACCCAGGGCAGTTCCGGGTCGTAGCCAGGGCGGGTTTCCACGCCTTCGATGGGGTACCAGTTGCCGTAGATTCTAAGCCCCATCTCGACGGCGTCGGGCACCGTCATAAGTTGGGCTCCCTCTACATCCAGTACTCTGGGAATCGAGTCGAAGGACATGAGGAAGGTGTCCAGGTTTCCAGTCTGGAACCCCGCCAACCGGGATGACTCTTCGGGAATCTCCCACATCACGAACTCGGCGAACTCGGGCGTGTGCCGCCAGTGGTCTTCCACCGCTTCCATCCTCCAGAACTCGCCGGTCTTGTGCTCCGCGATCTCCCAAGGGCCGGTGACCGCGATTTGGGTGCTGGCCTCATCGACCCCCAACTCCTCGGTCTGGCGCTTGCTGGCGGTGAATGTCGATGCCCCGCCGGGAGTCATGTGCCACCGCTCGGCGATAACCCCCACCACCGGCTTGCCCGTATGAACTTTCAGGGTGTAGTCGTCAACGATTTCCGAACCTTCCCGGTCCTCCCAGAATGTGGTCAATTGCCCCGCGCGCGGGTGCTTGCTCATCCCCCACTGTTGCATTGACCACACGACGTCCTCCGCTGTCATCTCGCCGTAACCCTTGTGGAATTGGACCCCCTCGTTCAACCTGAACGTCCAGGTAAGGAAGTCGTCGGAAATCTCCCACGACTCCGCCAGCAGCCCCACCACCTCCCGGTCCAGGTTCTGCTGCAACAAACCTTCACCAATGGGGGCCGTGCCATGAACGAAAATCTGCGGGTTCCCCAGGGTGCTGGGGTGCAGGAAGAACGGCCCCATCTCCTTCAAGCCCGTGTTAAGGGTGCCTTCGGGCTTGACCATGGCATCTGCCGGCGCGCTTTCCACGGCCTTTGCTTCCGCCGTTGGTGCAGCTTGCAGATTGGCAGGAGCCATCCCTTCACTCGTAGTCGCCTGGCCAGCCTCAATTGCCTGGCTCATTGTAGTGTCTGATGCCGAAGAACTCTCGGACGTTTGGGGATCCTGTGCCGGCGAGGCCTGTTGGGAAGAACTCGTGCCAGGATCAGTGGTTCCAGATTCAGATGAGGTTTCCGGCTGCGACGCGCTGCCGCAGGCGACAACCAACCCCAGGGTCAATAACCCAACCACCATGAACACCAAATTGCCTTTGATTAGTCCGAACCGCTTCACTAAACCAAAGCCAAGGTGAAATGCGCAGACGGATAGGGTAAATTGGGGGGAATCTGGGTTAGCTGGTCTCAGGAGTTGCGAGGGGTTGATGATGGGCGTGAGAGAGATAGACTGGTCTCTGGAACAATGGCAGATGGGAGTGAAGGACTTGCGGAGGCGGATGGTTCTGGCGCCCACGCCCCGGGAGCGGGAGCGATGGTACGCCATGGCTGCTGCTGGCCCAGGGCTTGACAGCAGCAGCCACGGCGGAGGCGCTGGAGCGGGACCCGCACACTATCGGACGGTGGGCCGCCGCCTTCGGCGAGGGCGGTCCCGCAGCTTTGATTTTCGAGCAGACTGGGGGTTCCCCCCCGCCCTTGACCAATCGCAGCAGGAGGAGTTGAAAGGGGTGGTGCAGCAACCGCCAGCCACGTCGGGTATCGAATTGGCCAACTGGTATTGGAAGGTGGTTCGGCAGTATGTCTCGGAGCGCTGCGGCGTCAGCTTGAGCCGCAGCAGCTGCCTGAATTACCTGCACCGCTTGGGATTCGCCTTCAAGCGCCCCAAGAAGCGCCTGCTCAAGGCAGATGCGGAGAAGCGGGAGGCCTTCGTGGTGGAGTATGCCGCCCTGAGGGAGGAGGCTGGGCGGACCAGAGCCAGGATATTGTTCGCTGACGAGGCCCACTTCCGGGCGGACGCCGAACTGCGGGGCAAGTGGGTGTTGAGGGGAGAGCCGGCCCTGGTGGACTCGACCAGCCCCAGGTACGGGGAGAAGGCCAGCTACTATTCGGCGGTGTGCCTGGAGACGGGCGAGGTCGATTGGATGGAACTGGATGGCAACAGCAACTCTGGAACCTCGGTTGCCTTCCTGAGGCAACTGAGGGAGAGGCATTCCGGGCCTTTGAACGTGATCTGGGACAACGCGCCGGCCCATCGTGGAGAGGCGATGCGGGAGTACCTGCGTACGCCTGGCCTGGGTATTAGGCTGGTGAACCTGCCGGGCTACAGCCCGGACTTCAACGCCGATGAGGCAATCTGGGGCTGGGCGAGAGAGGAGGCCACTGGCAATCTGTGCCTGGGAAGCAAGGAGGCGGTGGAGGAGAGGGTCGGCAAATTCCTGTCCGGTCTGACTACCCGGAAAGACGAAGTGAAACGGCGCTGCCGGACTGTCCTGCAGTCAAGGGCCGAAACATTCCTGCGAAACTCCCGGCCCGACTCCCAACACTCAGCAAATGCACATCCCACCTTGGCTTTGGTTTAGGTTTACCTCCTCAGTCATAGTAAATTTCCGCCGATTAGGTAACGTTCTTGGCTCTGGATATGGCCCGGTTTAGCCATAACCACTTAAGACCTTGATTTGTTTCGTGACAGATGAGTTCGGATACAGACGCGATCGCCAGCAACCCTCGGCCTCTGCCGAAAGTTTGGCGTAATATAGGGGACAGGTTGGTTATCGTCAAGCCACTAATAAGAGATATTCATAAGCCCGATATATTGGCCCAGCCGATATACTCCATTAAAAGAATATGGGGAGATCGCGGGTCGGTCGCTACATAATCGGCTGAAGATGTTGCGTTATGTATACTAATAACGCAACCAACTACCCTGCGAGTTCCGATTACGTATTGTCGCCGGAGGGCCGTCATACCGACACGAAACGCAGACATAGAGGCCGGTTAGGTCGCCCGCTGGCACATAAAGGCTGGGAAAACCCGGTGTTTTCGCTGCGGCAAGTCATCCCCACGTTGGAACCGGTCTCAACAGCCCGCTCTCTCATGCCATACGTCCCGCAGCGCAGAGTTGGGTGGTGGTTCTCCCGCTGCGGCCCTTGGCGGGGGCCTGCCATGCGTCCCGCTTAAATTCGTTCGTCCCGAAGCACCCGAAGGGATTGCTTGACCGGTATCTGGTTGCCCCCACTTTCACGTTCTAATCTTGGCGTTTCATCGAACATATTGGGCTCAAGCGGAGGTTGGTACAAGCCGTGCCAGTGTTCACGCCCTCCGAAAATATCATCAAGCCGAATGGCCAATTGCGGAGGCGGCACATTTCCGGTCGGCATCATCCGACTAATAGCCATGCGCGGAAACAGAATCCAGCAGTCAATCTTCTTGGTTTGGGCTATGGCTTCAATGGTTTCCCAGGCTACGTTGGCTGCGAAGGGGTCGAGGAAAACGACGGCGCGGTGGGATTCGCCCATTGTGTTACAGAAGGCAGGTAGGGCCGAATTAGCATCGTCGTTGATAACTTCGATTTTCCGCCGTGGGTACTCCTTGGCCAAGGCATCGAGAGAACGGGAGCGTTCCGAGTCTTTTTCGATGAATACTAAACTATCGAAAGGCTTGTCTTGCACCTCCAAAGCTATCGTAGCCGATCCCTTCAACATATCCTGGTATTCTGCGTAGTCGTCGGTCGCATACTCCGAGCCGGGCCTCCAAGACCCCTCACCGGCAAAAGCGTCAACGTAAATCAATTGAAACGGTTGGCTTTTCAAAGCGGTGGTATATGCGTCCAGATAACCACTGAGGATGTTCAGCTTCTCTCGAGTCCACGAGCCTCCGAAGGTGGTCATACCGATACCGCCGCATCGGGCATTTGCCGCCAGCATTGACCGTCAATGGCCGCGGCGTCCCCGCCGCGCTTGTTGCGGACGCCGCCTAACTGTTTCAGGAAGAAGGCTACTCCCGCCCTGGACGTTTGCTCTTGCAAGGCTATTACCCAGTCGGCGTCCATCGGTCTCGCCCCGGGTCCACTCTCTCCTCCGACGATGACCCAATGCAACGTCTCGTTCTCCAGCCACTCAGTCAGGTCCAGGCTTTCCAGTAGCGGCTCGGCAGACACGAAACGCACTTTGGCCGGCAGTCTCCCCAAAACCGTCAGCCTGGGGGCGTATTTCTGGCTTTCAACCGACGTGCCAATCCATACGTTGGGAGGCCAACCTTCGGGGAATTGCTCTTGGTACTCGTTCCACCAGCCCACCGCCCTCCCGGGCCGTTTAGTGAGGACCTGGAAGACGTGACCGCATTGATCCGCCGCATCCCGCATTACCGAAAAGGTTTCATAAATGAACTCGAAAGTGACATCGGGGTGGAACAGGTCGGCCATGCTGTTCACGAAAACCCGACGGGGTTTTTTCCACGTCAGCGGAATTGGCAGGCGTTCCGGCAAAAGTGTGACCTGGTCCGGTGAGATTCCGTAACCGGGGACGCTCATCGCCTTGAGACGCGGGTAAAGCGTGAACATATAGCAGTGGTCGCACCCGGGAGAAACACGGGTGCAGCCGGTAACCGGATTCCAAGTCTCGTCGGTCCATTCAATTGCGGAGGGCATAATCACCTATCGCCACGGCAAGGCCGGTCTTACCTCGTCTCCACCGACTTTCGCACGGCCAAACCCGTTTGGTTGTTTTGTCATGGCACAAATGTTCTATACCATTATCATGGGTAATGTCAACTCAAGAACGGCGGCGTAACTGTCCAGACTTGGTAAGGTAAATTGGTTTCAGCCAAGGCTTTCATCCAACTGCCACTTTTTTAGGGGGTTTGGGGCAGGGGGTTTGGGGGATTCATCCCCCAACGTAACCCAACTCCCATATTCCGCCATCATCCACTCTGCCCCCTCAACCATGAACAGTTACACGGCGGCGGGTTGGGGGCTGGATGGAATGCAATACAGAGCCGCCCGCCCTGTAATAAACAGGGCGGGCGCGGTTTAACTTGAGTCGGTCTCACCAGACCATGAGGCGACTCCAACGGCGTACCATTTTATCTATATGGGCCCAAAGGTGCGGGCCCACAGGCCGTCAGGGGGCGCCGATCAGCTCGCCGCCGCCGGGGATGCGGTCGCGGTTGTGCCAGACAACTTCGGCATCGCCCCGCTGCTGCATCCGCGCCAGGTCTTTGCTGCAATTGTGGTGGTTGCGGGTGTTGTGGCCGTTTTCGGCCCGGCACCACTGCACCACCGACTCCCACCAGACGTCGTTTACCGTCACCGGCTTGCCGCCCTGCCGTCGCTGCCCACTTGCGGGGACCGCCTCGGCGCGTTCGGGAACGGGCGGCGGCGCCGGTGGGATTTCCACCTTGACTGGGGCGGGAATAGGATCCGGCTGCGCCAGTTCGTCGTCGGGTATTGTCGCGCCACAGAAGGGGCACCGCTCCCCAGCGACATAAAGCTGCAAAAATTCAGTGTCATCGTTCCATCGCCAGTGGGTCACCGGCGGACAGGTGAAACACTCGAAGCAAGTCCCTTCGTCATCCCCGCCCACTCTAACCAAACCAGTGCCGCAAAAGTAACAAAACGACCCACGTTCCATATTTAGATTCCTCTTTCTGCTGTGCTTGCCTCCCCCGTCGGGGGCTTTAGCTGCGAATCTCCGCTCGCGGTAGTCCTATTATATCCATTGACGGCGGGTTCGTCACCCGGAGAAAGTTCGGCTTCCGGGGTCTTTTGGGAAAGTCCATCGAGGGACCCGCGATGAATGGGGGATTACGGTAGACGGCGGACGCGGGACATTAGGGCGAAGCAGACCAGGGTTGCCAGCAGTCCGACGCTGCCCATGACGGTGATGGCCGTGCTGACCGAGGTGACGTCGGCCACCCACCCGACGCCCAGACTGACGACGACGACGAATCCCTGGCCGTAGGAGCGGAGGCTGGTGATGCGGGACCGCAGGGAGTCGGGGGCTAGTTCCTGAATCAGGGTGCCGTTGGTGGTGCGGAAGCCGGATTGGCTGAACCCGAAGCAGGCTACCAGGATTATGGACGGAATCAGCCAGGAGACTTGGGCCATGAGGATTATCAGCAGCGACCCCACAATTGCCATTGCCAGCACGATGTAGCCCTTGCGGAAGATGAACCCAAAGGAGGCGATGATGAAGGCGGCGAGTAGTCCGCCAAGGCCGTTGATGGCCAGCAGCGAGCCGCCGATTTCGGCGCCCTTCTGCAAGATTTCGTCGGTGTATACCGGCAGCAGGAACATGAAGGGTTGCATCAGCACGTTGGGAATGAGTCCCAGGACTATCAGGTTGAACAGCGCCCGCTCGCCCCGCCAGACGTACATGATGCCTTCCTTCAGGTCGGCCAGCGGCGACCGGCGCTGGGTGGAGCGGCCTCCCTCGTAGTAGGGCGTCTTCATCGGCAGCAGGGCCAGCACCATCAGGATGTAGAAGGCGGATTCCAGGACGAAGTTCCAGAAGAACCCGATGGTGGCGATGAGAACGCCGCCAAAAATGGGGCCGACCAGACGGCTGCTGGTAATGGTCAGGACGTTGGTCGCCAGAGCGTTGCCCAGGGCTTCCCGGGGGACGGTGTTGGCGATGAGGGCCTGGCGGAGGGGCATGGCAAAGGAGCGGCAGACGCCGGATACAATTACATAGGCGTAGGCGTGCCACACCTCGACCTGCTCGGACAGCACCAGGAAGGAGAACAGCATGGCGCAGCAGGCCATGATGGACTGAATGGACATTAACAGCTTGCGCCGGTTCACCCGGTCGCCCAATACGCCGGCCCACGGTCCCACCACCAGGCCGGGCAGGGTGTTGATGGCGCCCACGGTGACCACCAACAAGGATGATGAGGAAGAGCCGGCGGAAAGATCGCGCACCAGCCAACCCACAGTGAGGAGCTGAAGCCACTGGGCGTTGTTGCCGCAGAAGTTGCCAATCCAAAGGAAGCGGTAGTTCCGGTAACCCATCCAGGTGTCGAAGGTGTGCAGCCGGGGCAGGGCAGGTATGCGGGGTAGTCGCATCGGCCTCCTGGGCCATCGAGTTTGGCTGGGGGACAACATCCGGCTGGCGGGACGCCGATAAAATAGCAGAGTTGTCTTGCAGTGTTCGAAAAACGCCTGCGGTTGCCTGACTTCCAACATTATAACCGTGCCTGCAAGAAGCGCGGGAACTCAGAGCGACCCTTCAGGAACAATGGGGTGAGCGTGGGTGGGGAACGTTGGCAGATTCATCCCCCAAACCCCCTGGATAATAGGAGAAGGTCATTTTTCCGGACGCCGGTGAACCGGACTCGGGACCGCCGCCTCGACGTTCTTTCCCCGGTTCTCCCCTAACTCGTGCAACTCGTGCATCGTCAGCCTGACCGCTTGAACCTGCGCTTCTACTCTTCCCCGAATCTGGCTGACCTCCGGCGCTGGTGGTGTAAACTAGGGGCGGCCCTGCCCCTGGCGTACCATGGGGTGGCACATGGGCCCGCTGCTCAGAATGCCAGGGGGATTGATTATGCCAGCACGTACCGGGGCCGATTATTTGGAACGCCTGCGGGAGAATCCGGCGGAGGTCTACCTGGCCGGAGAGAAGGTCAAGGACCCAACATCGCATCCGGCGTTACGCAACGGGGCAAAGACCCTGGCCAGCCTGTACGACTTGCAGCACGACCCTGCGGCCAAACCTGATATGACCTACCCGTCGCCCTCCACCGGCGACCCGGTGGGGTTGTCCTTCATTATGCCCCGGACCATCGAGGACCTGGAGCGGCGGCGGGGCATGATGACCAGCTGGGCGCGGGTAAGCTGCGGCATGATGGGCCGGTCGCCGGACTTCCTCAACGTGGCGCTGATGTCCATGGCCGCCGCGGCCGATTACTGCGCCCGCAATCGGGCCGACTTCAAGGACAACGTGGTCAACTACTACGAGTACGTGCGGGAGAACGACCTCACCCTGACCCACACGCTGGTCAATCTCCAGCGCAACCGGGCGCCGCTGGCCAGCCCACTGGAGAACCGGACCGACGTGGCGTTGGCCGTGGTGGAGGAAAACGACAAGGGCATTGTGGTCAACGGGGCAAGGGTGCTGGCAACCCTGGGGCCGCTGTCCGACGAGATTATTGTCTATCCGGCCCGCACCCATCGCCTGCCGGGCAACGCGCCAGAGCGTTTCGCCTTCGCGTTCGCCCTGCCGTGCAACACGCCGGGGATGAAGTTCCTGTGCCGCGAGAGCTTCGACACCGGCCGGTCTCACTTCGACCATCCGCTGGGGTCCCGCTTCGAGGAGATGGACGCCATCGTCTTCTTCGATAATGTGCTGGTGCCCTGGGAGCGGGTGTTCCTGTACGGGGACGTGGAACTGGCGAACAATTGGGGCGCGGCCAGCAACCGCAATACCCACACCGGGCATCAGGTTGTCTCCAAGAACGTGGTCAAGTGCGAGTTTATGCTAGGGCTGGCCAACCTGATTGTGGAGACGCTGGGATCAGGTCAGAATGCTCAGGTGCAGGCGCTGATTGCCGAGGTGATTGAGAACCTGCAAGTTACCAAGGCGCTCCTGCGGACGGCGGAGGTGGAGGCGGCGGTAGACCAATGGGGGATTATGTGCCCGCCTTATATGCCGCTGCTGGTGGCGCGCCGGATGATGATTCGGATGTATCCGCGGATGGCGGAGATTCTGCATTTGCTGGGGTCCAGCAGCTTGATGGCCTTGCCAACGGAGGCGGACCTGAGCGGCCCGCTGTCGGAGGACATTGCCAAGTATCTGGATACCGACACGGCGACATCGGAGGAGCGGGTGCGGCTGTTCCGGCTGGCCTGGGACGTATGCTGCAGCTCGTTCGGGTCGCGGCAGGTCTTGTACGAGCGGTATTTCGGGGGAGACGCTCAAAGCAACGCGGCGTTGATGTACAGTTTATTTGACCGGCAGCCGATGTCGGACTGGGTTACGGAGTTTCTCGAACAGGATTAGCCGACCTGGCAATCCCGACCTCTTCGAAAAACACCTCGCCGTGGGGTAGTCGTGGGGTAGTATGGATATACTCTCCCGGAACCGCTGATGCGCCACGGCCTAAACCGGCGGTGGAGCGGAGGAAGTTATAGGGTTGGTAGATGTGGAGTTAGGGGAGGTGAGGATGATGAAAAGGCCTAGCGCCCCCCAACCTTGACAACCGCCGCCGCCTCTTTGACAATCACCCCATCCCTTGCTGCCCTGCTTCCGCAATCATCCGCCGGTCAACCTGCCGGCCCAAAGGAGCTTCCATGACCACCAGTTCCATATCATTCACCGAAGAAATGGTAGACGTCGCCGGCAGCCGCATTAAGCTGATCAAGGGCGGCTCCGGCGACCCCCTGCTCATACTTCACGACGAAATGGGCCATCCCGGCTGGCTCCGCTACCACCAGGCCCTCGCCCAGGACCACACCCTCTACATCCCCTGGCACCCCGGCTTTGGCGAGTCGGACGAGATGGACTGGGTGATGGGTCTCCACGACCTGGCCGGATGGTATCTCGGCGCCCTGGACGACCTGGGACTGGAGGGCGTGGACGTGATGGGGTTCTCCCTGGGCGGCTGGCTGGCCGCCGAGATGGCCGTCATGTGCCCCCAGCAGTTCCGGCGCCTGGCCCTGGTCGGCGCCGCCGGCGTCCGCCCGCCCACCGGCGAAATTTACGACATCTTCCAGGTCGTGGCCAAGACCTACATCACCCAATGCCTGCTGGACCCGTCCTCGGTGGAAGAGTTCCAACAAATCTGCCCCGACGAGCCGTCGCCGGAGCAGATAGAAAACTGGGAGACGTCGCTGGAGGGTTCCTGCCGGCTGAGCTGGCGGCCCTACATGCACTACCCCGCGCTGCCCAACCTGCTGGCGCGGCTCAAGCGGCTGCCGACGATGATCGTCTGGGGGCGCGAAGACCCCATCGTCCCCCTCAGCGCGGGCCAACTCTACCACAACTCCATCCCCAACTCGCGCCTGGAAATCATCGACAACTGCGGCCACCGCCCCGAGGTCGAGCACCCGCAAAGGTTCATCGAGCTGGTGCAGGGGTTTTTCGGGGGGTAGTCATCTGACCGGACAACGGCGGTGGAACTGGAATACACCAGGCACGCGGCCAACGCAATAGCCGGGGGAGCGATCTCCGCAGCATGGGTCGAGCGAGTGATGGACCGCCCCGGGTTGCGGCAGCCCGACCCCAACGACCCCGAGGTAGAGCGTTTTTTGGCCGAATCCCTGAGCGGGGTAACCGGGCGTTGAGGGTAGTGGTGAACACCCACGTTGCCCCTTGGCGGGTGGTGAGTGTATTCTTTGACCGCACCGTTAAAGGAGAGCTATGAAGCTGAACGTCGATAAGACAGCCGACGCGCTGTATCTGCGTCTGGACGACTCCCCCATCGTCGAGTCCGAGGAAGTCTCACCGGGCGTAGTTCTCGATTACAACGAATCCAACGAAGTCGTGGGCGTGGAAATGCGCTATCTCTCGAAACGCTCCCCCAACCTGAACCTCTCCACCCTGCAATTCGAAACGGCGTGATACACGGCCTGGAATGGCCGAAAACTGCGGCCACCGCCCCGAGGTCGAACACCCGCAAAGGTTCATCGAGCTGAGCAGGGGGTTTTAAGCGTAGGGGGGACATAGACTTTTGCAAAGGGTCGGTTGATACGCGGTCAACGCCAGATTGTCGACCACACAAATGCGCCCCGCCGCTATCCAGCGGCGGGGCGCCGTCTTACCGGAGGCTGAAAGCCTGGCCGTGGCTGATGTTGCCGTGCCCTAGTTGGTGAAGCGCATGAACTGGGGCCAGAGTAGCCAGTCAGGGCGGGCCTCCCACTCCAACTCGTCCACCATGCCGTAGACCGGACGGATGTCGTGGATGGGTATGTGGACCAGGTTCTCCCGCCACCAGCGGTGCCATTCCGCCAACTTCGCCCCCCGCTCGGCGGGGTCGGGGGTGCTCATTGCTGCCTGCATCTGAGCAAATTCGTCTGGGAAGCAGGACCAAGCGATGTACATGGTGCAGTTGGCGTATCTCCAACTCGCCTCGGGCTCGATGACGTCATTGGTGTGGCCCAACAGCCGCATGTGGGGAACCGACTCTGATGGCGGTTCGGTGGCGTCCTCTGGCTGTCCGCCGATGTCCCGCAGGATTTGGCTGGCGATGGCCGGCTCAACAAACTTGACGTTGGCGTTCAGTCCAACCTCCCTCCAGTAGCCAATGACGGCCTCAACCATTTCGCTGGACTTGGTGTAACTCCCCGATGCCGCCACTACGTTCACGTCCGACCCGGCGAATCCCGACTGCTCAATGAGTTCCCTGGCCAGCTCTGGGTCGTAGGGCCAGAGTTCCAAGTCATCGGGATGGCCGGTCGTGGCAGGATGGTAAGAAACGGCTCGGCAGGTGCCCTGGCCTCCCAGGATATTGTTGACGATCGTCTCGCAGTCTATCGCCAGGGCTAGAGCCTGCCGGAACTGCAGGTTGCTGGTGTTTTCGTTCCAGCGGGTGTCGACGATGAAGGCCGAAGTTTCGACTGACTCGGTGGAAATAAATTTGGGGACCTGGTCCACGTTGGTATTCTCAATGTCCCAGGCCCAGTGGGCTTCACCTACGGCAATCATGGCGGCCCGCACAGAAGCTTCCCCGCGCCATAGCCAGGTCACTTCAGTGATTTGAGGCTTGGGTCCCCAGTAGTCCTCGAAATACTCATAGGTGACCGACACCCCCGGGCTCCAATCGACGAGTTTGTAAGGCCCGTTGCTGTCGTCCTCCCGCTCGAACCGGTCCGGGTCGGACTGCCCGGCAGGGTCGCCGGCGTGCAGATGGGTAATCAGCTTCGGAGCCACCGGACAGTTGTTTTCGCAACTCACCTCAAAGGTGGTCTCGTCAATGGCCGCGGCGGACATTCCGACGCCATAACGGTTGAATCGGGCCCCGTTGTCCGGATCAACCTGCCAGTTGAGGTTCCAGGCATAGTCTTCGGCGGTGACGATGTTGCCGCTGTGATATGAGATGCCTTCTTTGATGGTGAATCGCCATTTGTCTCCCGCCACTTGCTCCCACGATTCGGCGAAGTGGGGGTCAACTTCCAAGGTCTTCCAGTTGAAAACCGTTAACCGGTCCGCCAGGGAATCGGTCATCGTGTTGGAGATCCCGCCGCCGCGCCGACGGTGAACGGCGAGGCTTTCCGGTTCAAACAACGTGACCATGATAATGGAACGGCTGGCCTGTTCTGGGGCCGATGTCGGCATAGCCGTGGGCTGTGGCGCCGCCGTCGGTGGTGTCGTTGCTGCCGGAGCGCCGGGCGCACTGGTCGGGACGGGCGTCGCCTGGACCATAGGCACTATGGTCGGAGGGGGAGCGGGTTCGCTGGGGGCGGCTGCTTCGCCGCAAGCCACTGCCGCCGCTAGGAGCAGGGTAAAAGCCGCCATTGTACCAAGGATTCTGGGGAGTACCCGATGGTTGGTTCCCATAGCTGATCACCTCCATCGTGACGACTTGATATTTTGTATGGATGCTATGTGATGTAATTACATTTGTCAATGCAGATAATTAAATTTAATACGTAGTGTATGACCCGTTTCGTGGACGATATGGTTACGTCCTCTCCGACCTGGAAGACGTTCTTTCGTCCTGCCTTGCCAACCTCTCGGTGCCAGTGCTAATCTCGGCGCAACATATTCCCTGCCGACGGAATATCCGGCTAGATTTGGCCGGACCGCATTCCCCAATCTACCTTGGAGGTCTCCGCCATGACCAACATCCGCCTCAGCCTCGCCTTGGCCGTTGCTGAGCAACCCAGCAACCTGACCCGCCTCATGTTGGACGGCTCGGTGCGAGCCGATGGCATCGACCTGGTTCCCTCTGACGTCTACTCTGGAGAGCTCATCTGGCGTCAGCTGCGGTTCGCAGAGTTCGACGTTGCCCAGATGTCGGTTACCGCCCTGCTGATGCTGGCGGAACGGGGCAACTCCCCCTGGGTGGCAATCCCCGTCTTTCCCTTCCGCTCCTTCCACCACACCCGCTTCCAGGTGCGGGCCGACTCGGGCATCGACTCCGTCGACGACCTGCCCGGCAAGCGCATCGGCGTGGCCGAGTACATGATGACCGCTGCCGTCTGGTCTCGGGGTGTCCTCCACGACGAGTTCGGCGCCGATACCAACCGGTACATCTGGTATCAGGAACGGCTGGAAAGCATTGGGACCGAGTTTGGTTACCAACCCCCAGACGGAGTGCAGGTCAACCAGATTCCGGCGGACCGGAGTATCCCATCCCTGCTGTCCGCCGGGGAGTTGGACGGAGTGTGCATCCATATCGCCGGCCATACCCTGCTGGACCGCACCGGCACCTCGGTGGACGCCATGCCCACCATGCGCCCCCTATTCCCCGACCCGGAGGCCGAGAGCGCCCGATACTTTCAGAAGACCGGAATCCTGCCCATCAACCACTGCATCGCCGTCCGCCGGTCAGTGTTGGAGGAACACCCCTGGGTAGCGCTCAACCTATACAAGGCCTTCCTGTCGGCCAAGGAGCAGCTTTTGGCCCCGTCGCTCCGGTTGATTGACACCTACTTCCAACTGGGCCACCTGCCGCTTGACGCCCGCCGCTCCCTGCCGGCCGACCCCATGCCCTACGGCATCGCGGACAACCGCAAGACCCTGGAGACCATCGCCCGCTACGGCCAGGAACAGGGTCTTACCTCCCGGCGAGTCGACCTGGAAGAGATTTTCTCCCCCAACACGATGGACACGTAGGGAAACTCCGCAAACGCCTTCAACTGCGGCAGAATGACCATCAATGACCATCAAGGATGGTCCGGCTAAAGCCACGTTCGGTTGGTGTTCAACGAGCAGCAGTTCCCGGAAACCATGTCCAGGTTAGGGGACGAATACTATACCTGAAGATGAGTTCTTCTCCACCGCGGTCGCCGTCTACGATGGCAAGCCGATCCATCTGCCGGAAAAGTTCACTCCCGACCGGGAGTTCCTCTCTTACCACCGTGAGAACATCTTCCAGGACTGAGTTGTCCTTCCAACTGACGCCCCGCCTCTTGCCAACCACGGCAGCCCTTCCTTACCATAATCCCAGACCTGCATAACCCTGTCCCAACCCGCCGCGGTCCAGGGGCAAATGACATTGAATGGCATAAAATGACACGATTTCTAGGAGTCCCAACTGGTTTCAGCCGCACCCCGCCCACCACCCAACCTTGCCAAGCCCCTTGCGCCAATGCTAAACTCGGCCCAAATCTTCCCTTAGCTGCCCTTTCTCTGGCCGGCGCGTACCAACCGCGCATCCCAACCATGAGGTGTCGAAATGCTCATTGGCCACTTTACCGAACAACCCTGGCAAGACGACAGTTCCGGACTGATGGGAACTCAATCCACCGACCTCAGCATCAGCAACGAGTACTACAACCCCCAGGTCGGCTCCCATCTCTACAACCGCTACCTCGACGAAAAGGTCTACGCCGAGGAAATGGGCTTCGACGCCCTCATGCTCAACGAGCACCACAGCACCCCCTTCTGTATGCAGGGCGTCACCAACGTCGGCGCATCAATCCTCGCCCGCATCACCAACAAGGCCAAAATCATCATCCTCGGCAACGTCCTGCCCATCTGGGACGACCCCCTCTGGCTGGCCGAGCAACTGGCCATGATTGACATGATTTCCCACGGCCGCCTCGTGTCCGGCTTCGTCCGCGGCGGCGGCCGCGAGAGCTATTCCCACAACGCCCCGCCCCACTTCAACCGGGAGCGGTTCGAGGAAGCCCATGACTTCCTCATCAAGGCGTGGACCACCCCCGGCCCCTGGCGCTGGGAGGGCAAGCACTACCACTACCGCTACGTCAACCCCTGGGCGCGGCCCCTGCAGCAGCCTCACCCGCCCATTTGGATTCCGTCCACCGTCAGCGTCGAGACCGTCAAGTGGACCGCCGAGAAGGGCTATCCGCTGGTCCTGCTGGCCACCCGCCTGGAGCCGACCAAGGAGGCCTTCCAGCTCTACCACGACACCGCCGCCGAGTTCGGCCACAAGTCCGGCACCCAGAACGTCGCCTACCTGTGGAAGGTCCACGTAGACGAGACCGAGGAGAAGGCCGAAGAGGTGGGCCGCAAGTACCTGTCCGGCGTCAGCAACCCCTTCCTGTCCGGCAACGAGGGCCAGGTCAACCCGGCCATTATGAACCTGCCGGGGCATACCTCCCGCAACTCCCGGCGCCTGTCCGCCACGGCCTTCGGCCCGACGGGACGCTTCGGCACCAACCGCCGTCCCTACGAGGAGCAGGCCGCCGACTACAGCATCATCTCCGGCACCCCCAAGACGGTGCTGCCCAAGATCCGCCACGTCCTTGAGTACCTCCGCCCCGGCAGCGTCTTCTTCTGGGACGGCGACGGCGCGATGAGCCACGAGGACCAAATGCGCAGCCTGCGCCTCATGGGCCAGGAAGTCATCCCCGCCGTCCGCGAAATGGCGAAGGAATTGGACCTCAAAAGCCCCTTCGAGGTTGACCCCAAGACCGGCGAACCCGTCGAGGACAAGACCCCGGAGGCCGTCGCCGGCGACGACTAGCCACCCCCGCCCGGCAAAACCAGGACCGGCCATTAGAGCTACTCCAATGGCCGGTTTCAAGTTGTCTCAAAAGTGAAAAGGAGCCAACCGCTACTTGCCAGCGATTATGCCGTGTTATACCATTGGGGCGTCTTCATTCAACCCTTGCGCCACCCGTGCCGGCGCGGGCTAGGCCGTTCGGTCCTGTCCGCCGGGGCAACGGGGCGCAATAACGGGGATGCCAAATGAACCAGTCCATTACCCTAACGGTCAACGGCGCCCGGCATGAGCTGGAAGTTCCGGCCAAGCGGCTCTTGGTGGACTGCCTGCGCTACGACCTGGGCCTCACCGGCACCAAGGAAGGTTGCAGCGTGGGCGTCTGCGGCGCCTGCACCGTGCTGATCAACGGCGACATGTCCGCCTCCTGCATCACCCTGGCCGTCGCCGCAGACGGCGCCGAAATCACCACCATCGAAGGCTTGGCCCAAGACGGCCGGCTCCACCCGGTCCAGCAGTCGTTTATTGACCACGGCGGTTTCCAGTGTGGCATCTGTACGCCGGGACAGGTCATGGCGGCCAAGGCCCTGCTCGATGTGAATCCCGCCCCCACCGAGGCCGAGATTCGCGATTGGATGATGGGCAACCTTTGCCGCTGTACCGGCTACTACAAAATCCTTGAATCCATCGTCAACGCTATTGGGCCCACCCAAGAGGCTAACCGATGATCGACTTTGAGTTCCACAGCCCATCCAGCCTCGATGAAGTCTTTGAGATGCTGGACAACTACGGGGAAGACGCCCGGGTCATGGCCGGCGGCACCGCCCTGGTCATTCAGATGAAGCAGCGGCTGGTCCAGCCGGAGCACGTCATCAGCCTGCGCCGCGTGCCCGGGCTGGATGCTATTACCCCGGTTTCCAACGGCGCCGCCGCCGTCCGGGTGGGCGCCCGATGCACCCAGCAGCAGGTGGCCGTCAGCCCTGCGCTCCGGGAGTTGATTCCCCTGGTCACTGAAACCTACGGCCATGTCGCCACGCCCCGCATTCGCCACATGGCGTCCGTTGGCGGCGGTCTGGTGCATGGCGACCCCAGCCAGGACCCGCCGCCAACCCTCATAGCGTTGGGTGCAACGGTGACCCTGGTGTCTTCACAAGGCCAGCGGGTGGCGGCAATGGAAGACTTTTTGCTGGACTATTACGAGACCGACGTGCGTCCCGGCGAGGTGTTGACCGAGGTGCATATACCGGCGTTGCCCGCCGGGGCCGGCGCCGCCTACCTGAAGTTTCTGCCCCGCACCGCCGATGACTACGCTACGGTGGCCGCCGCCGCCGTGGTGACTCCCGGACCGGGCAACGTATGCCAGGATGTGCGTATTGCCCTGGGCGCGGTTGGGACTACCGCCATCCACGCCACCGGCGCCGAGGACGCGCTGCGGGGCCATCCCTTGACCGAGGAAAACATCCGGGCCGCCGCCGCCACCGTCAAGGACGTGGTAGACCCGCTGGAAGACTACCGGGGTTCCGCCGACTACAAGCGGGAAATGGCCGAGGTGTTCACCCGCCGCGCCATTCAGCAGGCGCTGGCCAACGCTGCCCGGCCATAACCGGGCAGCAGGACCGAGACCAGGTTAGTCCACCGACGATTTAGGGTGTCGGTGGACTTTTGTTCCATACGTTAGTCCCAAAGACCCCAAGCCGTTTGTCCTGAGACTCTCGAAGGACTTCCTTGCCAACCCGGACGCAATCTTACCCCCGGAATGGACTTGTCCGATGAAACTGGAAAACCGCTGCACCGTTCCAGCCAACGCCGACGCCACTTGGGAGGCGGTTATGGACATTCCCCGGGCCGCGGCCTGTGTCCCGGGCATCGGCGAAGTTACCGCCCACGACGGAGACAAGTTTGAGGCGGTGATGCGGATCAGGGTGGGCCCCATTTCGCTGAACCTGGCCGGGACGATTCAGGTGCTGGAGCAAGACCGGCAGCAGGGAGCAGCCCGCTTTCTAGTGGAGGCCGCCGACCGGCGGGTGGGAGGAGCGGTGAAGTCCGACGTGGAGATGCGCGTCGTCCCCCAGGAAGGCGGCGAGACCGAGTTGGTCATCCTCAGTGATACCACGTTCATGGGCCGCTTGGGAGAGTTGGGCCAGCCCATCATCCGCCGCAAAGCCAACACCACCCTGGAAGACTTTGCCCGCAACCTGGCCAAGCTGGTCAACACCCCCCCGGCCTGACCTGCGGCCTGTCCGTTTTCACGCCGCCCTGGCAACAGGGGCTGTCTTTAGGCGTTCGTCCCGTTACCCCAAAAGACTTCCTCCCTGCCCCTGCCCCTGCCCCGCCCGCAGAAGCCCGCTCCCGCTGTGCTAAACTGTACACCGTTGGAACGGCTTCCGTCGGAAAAACCTCCGTTGGGGACTTGAAGCCGCCCGACGCCCATTTATTGTCGATCAGGGAGGGATGGGTCAATGGATGACCAGGAACCGGAATACCGGCGGGGCATGGTGGTGGTGGCCCACGCCGACGATGCGGAATGGGGCTGCTCCGGCACCGTGGCCAAGTGGTGCGCCGAGGGGTGGGAGGTGGTTTACATCCTTTGCACCGACGGTAGCAAGGGCAGCGATAACCGGGAATTGACCGGGGCCGATTTGGTCCAACTCCGACGGCAGGAACAACTCAGCGCCGGGCGGGTTCTGGGGTTGGCCGACGTGGTGTTTCTGGACTACGAGGATGCCATGCTGGAACCGTCGTTGGAGCTGCGCCGTGACCTGACCCGGGAAATACGGCGGTTCCGCCCCGACGTTCTCATCTGCATGGGGCCCGCCCGCCAACTGTCCGGCTCCGGCTACATCGGCCATCCCGACCACCTGGCTTCCGGGGAAGCGGCGTTGTCGGCAGTCTTCCCGTCGGCCCGCGACCACCTCACCTTTCCCGAATTGTTGGCCGATGGCCTGGAGCCGCACAAGGTCAAGGAAGTCTGGATTATGGAGCATGACGACGCCGACCAGTATGTCGACGTCAGCGACTACATCGACCAGTCTATCGCCGCCCTCCGGGAACACCGCAGCCAGGTAAACGAAGAAGAAGCCGACTACCACATGCGCCGCTGGCGGGGAAACGTGGGACAAAAGGTGGGGATGAGGTACGCCGAATCGTTCAAGCGGCTCAAGCTGGACTGAGCAGAGATTCCAGGACGATTGCCGAGCCCCTTTAATCCTTCGTCCCGAAGTCCCCAGAGCTTGCCCCCGTGGATGTCAGGACGAACGGATTAAGACGGATCTACTCCGTAACCCCGGAACGCAGAGGTGATGACAATGACTTCCCCCGAAGCCGGCCGGTTCCTGTTGGGGGATGACCTGCCCATCTGCCGCATCCTCAACGGTATGTGGCAGGTTTCCGGCGCTCACGGCGCCATTGATCCCTACGCGGCCATCCGCAGTATGTTCGATTACCTGGACGCCGGGTTCACTACCTGGGACCTGGCCGACCACTACGGCCCAGCCGAGGACTTTGTCGGCGAGTTCCGGCGGCAGTTGGCCGGGGCCCGGGGTGTCGAGGCATTGTCCGGCATCCAAGCCTTTACCAAGTGGGTGCCCCGCCCGGGGCCGATGCCCCGCCAGGTTGTCGAAAACAACATCGATATTTCCCGCCGCCGCATGGAGATGGAACAGTTAGACCTGTTGCAGTTCCATTGGTGGGACTACCGGGACGGCCGCTACTTGGACGCGCTCACCCACTTGGCCGAGCTTCGGGACGAGGGCAAAATCCGGGCAGTGGCCCTGACCAACTTCGACACCCCGCGGATGCGGGACATCAACGGGCACAGCATTCGGGTAGTGTCCAACCAAGTCCAATATTCCCTGATAGACCGGCGGCCTGAAGTTGAGATGGCCGGGTTTTGCCAGGAGCATCAAATCGGGCTTCTCGCCTACGGAACGCTATGCGGTGGACTGCTTTCTGACCGATACCTGGGCCAGCCGGAACCGGCTGCCCGGACGTTGAACACGGCGAGCCTGGGCAAGTACAAGCAGATGATTGACGCCTGGGGCAGCTGGGGACTCTTTCAGCAGTTGTTGGCGGTGTTGAAAACCGCTGCCGACCGGCACAACGTCAGCATTGCCAACGTGGCGGCGCGATACGTCCTGGACCGTCCGGCCGTCGCCGGGGTAATCGTCGGGGCCAGGTTGGGCGTAGCGGAACACATCGCGGAGAACGCCCGGGTCTTCAGTTTTCAACTCGGTGCGGAAGACCTGGAAGCCATAGAATCGGTCTTACGCCAATCCCGCGACCTGTACCAACTAATCGGCGACTGCGGCGACGAATACCGCCGGTAGGGGTGGTTTGAGGGATGGGGCGACCGGAAATCTAGGCTAACGAACGACCGGGCAAACGCAACCGTCCGCTGCCTCTCCAGGCGAGAATGCGTCCAGCGCCGTAAGCGCTACAGCGGATACATTTATGGCCATGCGCATCAATTCCTGGGTGGTCCGGTTTTGGTTTCGGTATCTGACGTGGTCGGAAAGTTCGTAATCCGATAGGTTGCGCATCTGGGATAGTTGGCTGAGGAGTCTCGGTATGCTCCCGGCTTCCGTGACTGGTAGGGCGTTATACCGCTGTATGAGTTGATAGTGCCGGCTGCCTCGGCCTAGAGGTTGGTCGTTTGACCATTCTCGGAAGTACCGGCAACAGGCTTCGTGATGCAGGCCATAATATAGCCTGCCGATAACGTTGCGCCGTTCGGCTTCGCTGGTGGCTGAACCGGCGAGCCGCAGCCCAAGCCGGTAGATTTCCAGAGGTCTCATACACGCACAGGAAAAATTGCGAAGTCAATCATCTGGCGAAAGTCGGCCAGTTCTTCCGCAGTCCACGATGATGCCTGCGTGAAGAAGGCTTTGCTGATGACATCGTCCGCCCGGCGCCACCCTTCCCAGTCCACGTCGGCCCAGATGGTCAAAGACAGGGCCAATCGCTCAGGTTCCTCGTAGTAGTCGGAATCGACGAAGACGTCCACGGACTCAATCTTGTCGCCTAATTCCTGGTAAGCGAGGTCATAGATAGTTTGCAAAATCTTGGCGCGAAACGGTGTCCGCAGAACTTTGGCTTCCAATGGGAAATAAAGCGGCAACTGCCCGGTTCGCTTTGGCCTTTCCCGCTTTGGGGGAACCGGAAACGTCCCACGCTTACGCCCGAAGGGCTTGGCCAGAGTTGCGGAATTGTGAGCCATGATGGACCCTCCATGCTCAGGTTACGACCGGTTGATAACTTGCATCAAAGCGGCGCCAAACCGGGTTAGGCGTTTCTCCTCGTCGTCGTCTTCAGCCCACCAGTATTGGCCTGTGTCTGTCGCTCCGATCGATGACAAGACCACTGTAAGTTGGGAATCCTTGGAATCCGCAATTGTTTGAACCGGACCCCTGGTGAAACGGACTTCTGCGATAGAATTGATTGGGGTGATGGAAATGTTAACCGGGCGTACAGTGTCCTCACTGACTTCGACATCGATGATCGACTTATCAGTAAGAATTGCAACGTTTACGTAATCGTCATCATTCACGGCGTAGAATCCCCTTACCGGCAAATTGCCCAAGAGGTTTTCCAAGAAGCTCCACTGTTCTTCGAAATCTTCCGGGGCATCATCGGAGATAATTCTTTCGATAGCCGTTTTCATCTGTCCTGTGTAATCGTGTTCCGGCATGGGGGCGCCTCCCGGATAGATGGGGTTAAGGGCTGTTTTGCGCCCAGTCAATCGTATCACAGACAATTGATTTCGGATGCAGTATACCCCATGTAACCTCAAACGCTTTCCATTCAAACCCCGCGTTGGTGGTCATATTCCCCCGCAAAGTCGCCGGGGCTGAGGGATTGCTATTCTGGCGGACGCACCGGATACTTGCTGCCAAGGAGCCGCCGGGCGTGGGCGCTTGGGGTCGTCTGCAACCCCCGGCTTAACTTAGTGACCAGGGAGTCTGTTATGCAGTTTGGAGTGGTTTTTCCCCAGACCGAGATTGGGGCCGACCCCGGGGCTATCCGGGAGTATGTGCAGGCCGCCGAAGGGATGGGGTATTCGTATATCTTCATCGCCGACCATGTGCTGGGCGCTGACCCGGCGCACCACGACCACGTCGTCGGCTCTTACTACACCCACCACAGCGTCATCCACGAAACGTTCACCACGCTGGGGTTCATATCGGGCATCACCCACAGCATGGACCTCATCACCGGCATCCTGATTCTTCCCCAACGTCAGACCGCCCTGGTGGCCAAGCAGGCCGCCGAGATTGACATTCTCAGCGGTGGGCGGCTGAAGCTCGGCATCGGAGTAGGTTGGAACCATGTCGAGTACGAGGCCCTGGGGCAGGACTTCCATACCCGGGGGCGCCGCAGCGAGGAGCAGATTGAGGTGCTGCGGGCCCTGTGGACCCAGGAATCGGTCAACTACGAGGGCCGATGGCACCGCATCACCGACGCCGGTATCAACCCGCTGCCGGTGCAGCGGCCCATACCGATCTGGCTGGGGGCGGGCGGGAGCGCCAGCCCCGTCCCGGTGGAACGGGTGCTGCGGCGCATCGGCCGGATGTCCGACGGGTGGTTTCCGAGTTTCCCGCCGGGCGATGAAGGCCGGGAAGCCGTCGCCCGGGTGCGTCAGTACGCGGTGGATGCGGGGCGCGATCCGAAGGACGTGGGGATGATTGGCCGACTGCGGCTCCCCGGCAAGCAGCCCGAGGACTGGCTGGAGGAGGTTGAAGGATGGCGGGAGATGGATGCCACGCATGTCTCCGTCGAGGCCCGGCGGGGCGTCCTGGGTTCGGTGGACGGGCACATCGCCGCCATTGAGGAAGCCAAGGAAGTTTTGGGCATTTAGGTTTCAGCCACAGACGGCGAGTCAATGCGGCGGGGCAATCAAGTCAATCAGGAAGTCCTCCAACAGGCGTAGGACGAACGATTGAAAACGATTGAAAACGATTGAATGGGTAGTTATCTGGATTGCCAGCCGCCGTTTCCTACTTCCAGCAGGAAGTCCAGCACCGTCCGGTTGAACAAGTCCGGTTCTTCCAGGTTGATGGCGTGTCCACTGCGAGGGAAGACCACCAGCCCGCAGCGGGGTATATTCCGCTTCATAAAAACGGCCGGGTTGACGCAGGGATCGTCCTCGTCGCCAATCATGACCAGCGTGGGGACTTGCAGTTGCCGCATCCCGTCAACGAGGTCGTAGACCGGCGGGCGGGTTATCTGGATGCCTCGGTAGGTCAACGCGGAACCTACGGCCGAGTGGGAGGCGAGTCCCTCGTAGAACGTCTGCCAGCCCTTGGGGTCTTTGCGGAGCAGCTGCGTCCGGGTCGGCCCCCGCCCATAGTCCCGGGCCATCGGCTCCATGCCCTGCGTCAATAACACGTCCGCCATGCGGGCGCCGTCCTGCCGGAACTCCTCCGGGTTGTCGCTGCCTGAACCGCAGGCCGCGACGACCAGAGAGCTTGCCATCTCCGGATGCCGCAGGCCGAAATTCAACGCCACGTTGCCGCCCATGGACAACCCTCCGATGTGGGCCCGGGAAACGTCCAGATGCTGCATCAGGCGGCGCAGGTCCTCGACCGCCTGATCCTGGGAGTAGGCGGCAGGGTCTTCCGGTACGTCCGACGGCGGGTAGCCGCGGGCGGCGTAGGTGATGACCCGGAAGCGCCGGGAGAAAAAGTTGACCTGCGGGTCCCAACTGTCGTAGTTGCCCCCGAACTCATGGCTCCAAATTAACGGAAACCCGGAGCCGTGTTCTTCGTAATACAACTGGACGCCGTTGGAATCGAACTTTGGCATAGCTTCCGCTCCTTGTTATGTCTACGGCTGGGTGTTGAATCGCAACCGGTTCCGGTAGCATTCGGGTTGAACAGAAGGTCTCCGGACATGTCGGAACAGTACAACGCCGGAATAACATCTTCCAAGAAAACCTGGCGCATCCGCCCCCAGCTAAATGGAAGCCAGCGACGGATTCTCCCGCCTAAACCTCGGCGAAAACTTGGTCCAATTCCACCGCCAAGCCCGGCAGCAGCGGTGAAACCAGAACGTCTTCAAGTGAGAACGTAGCGGCCAACGCCAGCCCGGAGTCGCCAGCCGCCAGGACCTCCACTAGCCCGGCGTCCGGGTCCACAATCCAGTACTCCCACACCCCGTACCGGGAGTAAACGTCCAGCTTGTGCCCCCGGTCATTCCTCCGGGTGGAGGGAGAGAGTATCTCAACCACCAGGTCGGGCGCTCCCTGAATATTAGCCGGGGTAATGATTTCCCGGCGGTCGTTGGACACAAACAGGATGTCCGGCTGGAAAACTTCGTGTTCCGCAAGAATCACGTCCAGCGGAGCAACTCTGATTTCCCCCAGGTGGTGCTGTTGAACGAACTGGAACAAAGCCACCGTCAACCGCACAGATAAGGCCTGATGTTTGTCGGTAGGGGAAGGGGCCAAAATCAACTCTCCGTCGATTAGCTGATACCGCACGTCGTCCGGCGTCTTCATGTAATCCGCGACGGTCAACTTGACCTTGACCTTGGCCTGGTGTTTGGCTTGGTGTTTGGATCGTTGCTGCGTCATGCCACAACCTCGCCGCTGGTAGGTTGGCCCATTGTATGCGATGTACGTATGCGATATGCCTGGTTTCCGGGAAAAGACGATTGCTAGGGATACTCTGAACAAGTCCGTGGAGTGGCTCAGAATATGGGTTGGGTAAGCACGAAACAGCCGATATATTCCGGCTCATGCCGACTTGTTCAGAGGTTCCCTAAACCTCTGCGAAAACCTGGTCTAATTCCACCGCCAAGCCCGGCAGCAGCGGCGAAACCAGAACATCTTCAAGTGAGAAAGTGGCGGCCAACGCCAACCCGGAGTCGCCAGCCGCCAAGACCTCCACCAGCCCGGCGTCCGGGTCCACAATCCAGTACTCCCGCACCCCGTACCGGGAGTAAACGTCCAACTTATGCCCCCGGTCATTCCTCCGGGTGGACGGTGAGAGTATCTCCACCACCAGGTCGGGCGCGCCCTGAATGTTGGCCGGGGTCATGATTTCCCGGCGGTCGTTGGACACGAAGAGGATGTCCGGTTGGAACACTTCGTGTTCCGCAAGAATGACGTCCAGCGGGGCTATTTGCACAATTCCCAAGCTGTTCTGTCGAACGAATTGGCGCAATGCAACCGCCAGTTCGAAGGCAACCGCTTGGTGCCTGTTGGTAGGGGAAGGGGCCAAAATCAACTCTCCGTCGATGAGCTGATACCGCACGTCGTCCGGCGTCTTCATGTAGTCCGCAACGGTCAACTTGACCTTGGCTTTGGCCTGGTGTTTGGACCCCTGCTGTGTCATGCCACAACCTCGCCGCTGGTAGGTTGGCCCCTTATATGCGATATGCCTGGTTTCCGGGAAAGATGATTGCTAAACCTCGGCGAAAACCTGGCCTAATTCCACCGCCAAGCCCGGCAGTAGCGGCGAAACCAGAACATCCTCAAGTGAGAAAGTGGCCGCCAGAGCCAGCCCGGAGCCGCCAGCCGCCAGGACCTCCACCAGCCCGGCGTCCGGGTCCACAATCCAGTACTCCCGCACCCCGTACCGGGAGTAAACGTCCAACTTGTGCCCCCGGTCATTCCTCCGGGTGGACGGTGAGAGTATCTCCACCACCAGGTCGGGAGCGCCCTGAATGTTGGCCGGGGTCATGATTTCCCGGCGGTCGTTGGACACAAACAGGATGTCCGGCTGGAAAACTTCGTGTTCCGCAAGAATCACGTCCAGCGGCGCCTGTAAAACCACGCCAGCCCCGTGTTGTTCAACGAACTGGAACAAAGCCACCGTCAACCGCACAGAAACGAACTGATGCCTGGAAGTAGGGGAAGGGGCCAAAATCAACTCTCCGTCGATTAGCTGATACCGCACGCCGTCCGGCGTCTTCATGTAGTCCGCGACGGTCAACTTGACCCTGGTTTTGGCCTGGTGTCTGGCCTGGTGTTTGGACCCCTGCTGTGTCATGCCACAACCTCGCCGCTGGTAGGTTGGCCCATTGTATGCGATATGTCTGGTTTCCGGGAAAGAGGACTAGCCGGCCGGCGTGAACCAACTGCTAGTCCATTTCCCTCCCTATGTTCCCTGTTGCCCGTGCGGTCCGGTGCCGGAGCCTACCCGCCCACCGTCACTTGCTGCCCCTGCGCGGTGGACTGCCGGATGTCGTCAAGAAACTCGTGCAGCTTAACTGCCGTGGCAAAGCTGGGCTCGCACTTCCCCCCAGAATTAACGGCCTGGGCGAACTGGTAGTACATCTGCCCCACGTTGAACGCTTCCCCGCTCGGCATCCCCTCCAGGACATTGGTGTACCGGGCCGGCACCCCAATGGCTTCCAGCCGGTCGCTGCCTTGCGCGCCTTCCAATTCGACCACCTTCAACTGGGGAGAGTCATCGGACGAGGCGACCAGCGTTCCCTTGCTGCCGTACACTTCAAGCCGCAGTCCGCTGCCAGCGTAGGGCGTGGAGGCGACGTGGACCGATGCCACACCGCCGTTGTCCAGTTGTCCGCTGACCAGCACGTTGTCCGGGGAGGTCACATCCAGAACATCGCCGGTGTCGCTGGCGGTCCACTCTCTGGCTTGCGTACTGACCACCGACGAAACCTGGCCGAATTGTCCCACCACGAACTGCATGGCGTCCACGGTATGGCCGAAGGCGATGGTCAAGGTATTGGCGCCCAGCTCAACGTCCCGCTGCCAGGTGCGGTCTAACACCCGTGCCAGCACCCCGCCCCGAATCATGCTGCAATGGCACGACATCACGTCGCCCACATATCCTTCCTCGATCAGGTCTTTCATGTGCAGCATGGCCGGATTGGCGCGCGCTTGCAGACCCACCATGTTGACCACGCCCTTGGCCTGGGCCAACTCGGCCATTTCCCGGGCCTGGCTGGTGTCCTGGCCCAGCGGCCATTCGGTGTAAACGTGCTTGCCAGCGTTCAGGGCGGCCATCGTGGGCTCGTAGTGCGACGGCACCCGCAGCACGACGGCGACCGCGTCGATGTCGGGATGCGCCAGCATATCCTCATAGTTGTCGAAGGCCAGCCGCGCGCCAAAGGCCGCCGCCGATTCCTCCGCGCTTTCCATTCGGGTGGTGCAAACGCCGGTCAGCTCAAACTCCGGGCTGGCCGTCAGCGCGGGCAGGTGGGAACGCGGGGCCCAGCCCCGGTGAATGTTGGCGCCGATGACGCCGATGCGAATTTGGTCGGCCATGTTGGTGCCTCCTGGAATTAAATGGTGTGGGTACGGTTGTTCTTGCGTATGGGTTGGCTCATCCTACCACGGGTTTGACGCAAACGAACAGGGCGCCCCGGCGCGGTGCAGCTGGGCGGTCATGGGAAGGATTCAGAGTCTCTCAACCCATTCGTCCTGAGGTCCTCAAAGGACTTCCATATCGGCGCGCCCGTCTTGAAGACGCCGCACCCGCGTTGACATCAAAACCGGACGGGCATACACTCGAACCAAGCCACAAACCGCCCGGCAGCAGCGCCCCGACCGGCATATCGGACCCCGCCGGAGCGGGCGCAGCGTTAAGACAAGTTACTTCGCGTTGCGCCCCGACCGGCATAGGCTGCCCCGGAGTCCTAACCATAGCCCTTCAGGAAGGCGCGATGCCAATTAACGATGTGTCGGTGGTCCGCAGTTGCCGCGAGTGCGGCGCGGAAATTGAGACTATCCAGGTCAAGAAGGACAATATGCGCCTGTTCTCCGACGAGTTGGTCTGGTGTGAAAGGTGCGGGACCGAGCGTCCCGAGAACCGCGACATCGCCGGCCGCCATGATTCCATTCGCCAGGAACAGGCCAGCTACCCCGCGCTCAGACCCGCCCGATAAAGCCGCCGGATTCCGTATGGCCCCGATCGCTGGCGGCGGACTCTTTGCCCCATGACCCAAGATTACGAGCAGGATTACGGAATCGAAGCCTTTGGGCGCATGGCGTCCCTGCCCGAAGCTGAGATTGACTTGGCCCGCGCCGCCCTGTTCATCGCCGGCGCCGAGTACCCCGACCTGGACCTGGCAGAGCAACTGGCGTTGTTGGACTCCCTGGCCGCTGCCGCATCCCGCCGCATTGGCCCCAACGCGGAACCCCTCCATGCCGTGAACCGGCTCAGCGAGTACCTCTTCGACGAGGTGGGATTTCACGGCAACGAGCAGGACTACTACGATCCCCGCAACAGCTTCCTCAACGACGTGCTGGCCCGTCGCACCGGCATCCCCATCGCCCTGTCCCTGGTCTGCATCGAAGTGGGACAGCGCGCGGGCGTCCCATTGGTCGCCATCGGAATGCCCGGCCACCTGCTGATTCGCCACCGCGACGTCACCGACTGGTTCATAGACCCTTTTCACGGCGGAATCCTGCTGTCCCAAGAGGAGTGCGAGCAACGGCTCCAGCAGTTGTCCCAGGGCACGCTGACCTGGGACCCTTCTTTTCTGACGCCCATCGGCAACCGGGAGTTCATTGCCCGGATGCTGCGCAACCTCAAGGCCCTCTACCTGGGCGAACCGGACTACCCGCGGGGACTGGCGGTGATGGACCGGCTGGTGTTAATCCAACCCGAGGCCCGGCACGAACTGCGCGACCGGGGAATCGTCCATTACCAACTGCGAAATTACCAGCAAGCCCTCGACGACCTGCAAGACTACCTGGAAACCACCGAGACCCTCCGCGACATTCCCAGCGTACAACGGTTCATGGCCCAAATCCGCCGCGACATGGGCCGCTGACGGGGCGGGCCACCGAGCAGCGATGACCAGACGCCCAAGATTAACCCCAGGCTACGAAGATATCTTCGTAGCCTGGGGAGACCCATCCCGGGGAGTTGGGGTTGAGGTGATTAGCTCTGAGTCAAAGGATGATACGCTGCAAGTCGTCCGGTCATTCCGGTAAAACCCGGCCCTGCCTACCGGCAAGCAGCCCGGCCCCTCGCCTAGTGGAACAGGATGCCGCCGTTGACGTTGTAGGCTTGCCCAGTAATGAAGTTCGCCTCCTCGGACGTCAGGAACGCCACCATGTTCGCCACGTCCTCGGCCTCGGCAATTCGGCCCAGGGGAGTTGATTCACCCGCCTGCTGGACAATCTGGGCCCGGAATTCCTCCTGGGATATTCCATGTTCTTGGGCCTGGGACCGTTCCCAGTAGCTCATCCGGTCGGTGTTTATCGAGCCGGGGCACACCGAGTTGACAGTGATACCATATGGGGCCAGGTCCAGGGCCGACGCCTGGGTCAGTCCCAACACGGCAAACTTGGAGCTGGAATAGGCGGCGCCCATTGCGCTGGCCTGTTTGGATGCGTTTGACGCTATGTTGACAATCCGGCCCCCGCCACCCTGCCGTACCATCTCCCGTCCCACGAACTTGGTGCATAGAAACACTGCCGTGGTGTTGATGTCCAGGAAATGGTGCCACACTTCCTCTTCCAGTTCGGTCACCGGCACCTTGTCTTGGCCAATGATGGCCCGGGCGTTGTTTACCAGTATGTCGATGTGGCCGAAGTGCGCAACCGCCTCGCCGACCATCTCCTGAATCTGCTCGCTGTAGCCCAAGTCGGTATACAGGGGCAGGCATTGCCGTCCCAGGGCGCGGACTTCCTCGGCCACGCTGTCAATGCTGTTCCACTCCAGCCGGACCTCGGCGGGCGGCAGGTCGGTGGCTTCCCGGGGCACGTCGGTGATAACCAGGTCAGCCCCTTGGGATGCCAGCTTCATCGCAGTGGCCCGGCCGACACCCCGCATCCCGCCGGCGCCGGTCACCAAGGCTACTTGTCCTTCCAATCCAGCCATTCCTCACCTCCTAAGTGGCGGAGCTATTCTCGATAGGGGATTTGATTGTCAACGTGTGGTCTACCAGGCCTGTTCCAGCACCGCCAGCACCTGCTCCTCCGACGTGATGGGGACCGGGTTGTTGCGGCCCGCGCCGTCCCGCAGGGTCAACGCCGCAATCTCGGCGAAGTCCTCTTTGGGAATTTCCAGGTCCCGCAGGCGGTGGGGCATCCCCAACTCCATGATAAAATCCGTCACCACCTGCGCGGCGGATTCGGCGGCGGCATCGTCGCTCATCCCCCGGATGTCTATGCCGGCGGCCCGGGCCAGCAGCGCCTGCTTGTCCGCCGAGGCGGGACGGTTGAACTCCATGACGTAGGGCTGGGTGACGCACGACGTATAGCCGTGGCCGACGCTGTACTTGACGCCGATGACGTGCCCCAACCCGTGGCTAAGGCCGGACCCGACGCTGGTTGCCCCCATCATGGACATCCAGGCGGCCATCAGGCACCGGAGCCGGGCGTCATGGTCGCGGAACCGCTCCGCCGACTTGGGCAGGTTGTTGAACAGCAACTCGGCGGCCATCAACGACGTGGCGTCAATGGCAGGCTGGTTGCCCTTGCAGTACAGGCGCTCGATGCAATGGTCCAGGGCTTTGACGCCGGTGGACAGCCATAGCCAGTCCGGCGTATCCATTGCCAGGTCCGGGTCCAGGACGATGAGGTCGGCGTACAGGCGGGGGTGGCGCACCCTTATCTTGTGCCCCGCCCGGTCGTCCAGGATGTTCCCGCCCCCTTGGTTGAACTCCCCGGCGGAGAGGGTGGTAGGAAGAGAAACTTGCAGCGGCAGGTCCTTTCCGGTCAAGTCCGGCTCCAGCAGCCCGTCGAACTGGTGGCCCAACTCTCTCAAGAGTTCTTCGGACAGGATTCCGTCGGCCATCATCACCGCAATCATGCGGGCCGCGTCGGAAATTGTGCTACCGCCCACTCCGACCAGCGTATCCGCCTCGTTTTCGAGGGCCATCCGCGCCGCCTCCACCGCCGTGGACAGCGGGGCGCGCTGGGTCAACCCGGAATACACCCCAACGCAGGCGTCGCCGAGACACTCTTGCGTCCGCCGCACGGCGTCGGTCTGCTCCGCCACGCTGCGGCCCGACAACACCAGCGCCCGGTGTCCGCCCAAGTCTTCCACTTCCCGGCCCAGGCTGGACAGCTTGCCCCGTCCGAAAATCACCCGGGAAGGCACCGGCGGCCGAAATTCCCCCTGAAGCTCCATTGCGCTCACCATTCCCCGACCTCCTGCCGTCTGCTGACTCTTTGTTGACAATTTCCAAGCCCTGGCGGCTTGCTGGGCAGATTATAACAACTGACACCTGATGATGCGTAAACCGGGCAATGTCACCTATCGCCTGCCCCTTCCACGAGATGAGAGAGAACGTTGGGGTGGGGTACGTTGGGGGATAGGGGCGTCAAGCAAAAATGCAAAATCCCTGCTCACCCTTCCCGGCGCAGCCGCTCCATCTCTGCGGCGAACCACAGCCCCAGACTGCCGCTGCGGTCGTCCGGCCCGTTGACCGCCGGGCGGTGCAGGTATTCCATGACCGACTGCTGTACCCCGGTGCTGATGCAGGCGTCCACCACATTCCCGTCGGAGTCAATCCGCTCGTTGACTCCCCGCCACGCGGCATCCACCGCAGGCCGGTATGCGGAATCGAGCCAACCCCGGCGCAACCCTCGGGCCATCGCGTAGCCAATCATAGCGGTGGAGGTGAACTCGTCGTAGGACCCGGGAAGGTCCAGCAACTGCGGGTACATCCCCGTGGGCAGTTGAACGTCCCGCAAAGCGCTCAGGTGGCGCAGGTGCATATCCAGCAAGGCGGCGCGGCGGGGGTGGTCATCGGGCAGGTAGGTCAACGCCTCGGCAAATCCCAGGGCAGCGAACCCGTTGCCCCGTCCCCACAGGTAGGGCGCGGATCGGGAATGCCAAAACAGGCCGTCGTCCCGCTGAACCCTGGCATCCCGCAGGAAATCGGCCAGGATGTTGGTATAACGCGCGTCCCCGGTCAGTTGGAAAGCCCGCCCCAGAATGGCCCCGGCGAAAAACATATCCTCAACCCGGAAGTCCGGGTCGGTGGGCGCCGGCGCTTCCAATGGCCCGCGGGCCCGGAAATGCCCGGCGGCTTCCACCAGCAGGTCGTGGGCCCGGCGGTCTCCGGCCAGATCATAGGCCCAGACCAGGCCTCCCAGGGTAGAGCCGCCGGGCTGTCCGGCTAGAGGCTGGCTCGCTCCCGTCAAGAACGGCTCGACCACGCGCGCAACCTCGGCTGCGCCATCCCCTGGTTTTCCGGCCAACTCCGCCAATTGCGCCCGCCCGCTGATGGCCACGCCCTTGGTATAAATTACTGGCTCCAGGCCATGCCCGTAGGCCGATGCCAGGATGCGGCCCACTTCCAGGGGACGGCGCGACCGGCGGCTTTCCAATTCCACGGCAGCGGGGCTGGGTTTCCACAACCGGGCTTGCAGCACCGCTTCCCAAATCCGGTTGAGTTCGCCGGCCAGGTTGTCCTCATTGGCGGTCAAACGCAGGCCGGGTATCGGGCCCAGACCCAACCCGGTGTTGGTCCCAAGACCGCCAATCAGGGAGCCCGCGTCGTTGATGGGACTGGCGCCGGCGGCAAAGGGCAGCAACCCCACCGCGTCGTTGGCCTCCCAGCGCACGCCGTCGCCTCGCTGCACCTCCAAGACCAGGTGCGGGGACTGGAAGTTGATCCACCGCCACAGGTAACGAGCCTCGGGAGCGTCCGTGTCGAAATAATACCCGTCCTGCGGGGGGTAAGCCCAGCCGTCTCCCCCATCCAGGTTCCGGGGATGCCGGTCTGCGCCGGTTAATCCATCCACGTTGACCGCCGGCGCCGCGCTCAGGGCGATCTTGACCCCCAGCCGGTCCCGGTCTTGAGCGAATAGGCGCAGCGCTTCCAGGGATAGCGCCGCATCATCCGGGTCTCCGGCAAGCCCGCCCACCAGAATCACCTTGACCCGTCCGGCGGCGTCCAGGTATGCCCCGTGTTCGACCAGCGCCGGAATGCCGTGCATGGAGCGGGTGACGCCGCAGGTCGCCCGGCGCCAAAGCTCCGGATTGTCTCGGGCCAGCGACTCGACGGCGTCGGTCAGGGCCGATGTGTTATCCAGCATGGTTGCGCCCTCCTGCGGTGGTATTGTACGGTAGAAGCAAGGACAAACTCCAACCTGCCGCCGGTGCGGGATGCCTTGGCGCGGGCCGCAGGAAGGATGGGAGCAAGATGGTAATCAAGAAGGCCGCCATCGTGGCGGGGGCCATTGCCTTGGTAGTGGCCGGGGCGTTGGGGTGGTGGCTGTTGTCGCCGCTGTTCATAAACCAGACCGTTGACGAGGATTTTCCGTTCAGCGCCGCCGCAGTGGTGCCGGCGGAAATGACCGCCGCAGAGGTTGAGGGAATCATGGCGGGCATGGCCAAGGTGGACCAGCCCGTCGAAGAAGCCATGCCGGTTATGCCAGCCCAGCCTGCTTTGGCGGCGGTCATGCCGACCGCCCAGCCCACTGCTATGCCGGTTATGCACACCCCGGCTGCCCCAACCTCGTTGAAGGCCGGTATGTTCCGGGACGCCGACCGCTTCCACAATGGGAGCGGCGCCGCCACCCTGTACCGGATTGGCGAAGATTCCCACGTCCTGCGGTTGGAAGACTTCCGGGTCACCAACGGCCCGGACCTGCATGTGTTGCTGACCAACCACGCCGACCCTCAGAACCGGGACGACATTCATGCTGAGGGCTACTTGGACCTCGGTTCCCTCAAGGGCAACATCGGCAACCAGAACTACGAAATCCCCGCCGGCGCCGACATTGACGCCGCCGCCAGTGTAGTCATCTACTGCCAGCCCTTCCACGTCGTGTTCAGCGTCGCCCCGCTCCAACCGCCGGGTTAGCCCGGCATCCGGTTGGCGATTAACTGCTGCTATCCGGATCAGTCACCGGCGTCAGTTTCCAGCGTCAATAGACGCCAGAAATTCGTCAATGGCCCGGTTGACGTCGGCGGGACGTTCGGCCATCGGAAAATGCCCGGCGTTTTCCAGCTTCAGGTATTGGGAGCCGGGCACCGCCTGATGAATCTCCAACTCGTACTCCGGCGGCTTCCCCGGGTCGTCCACGCCACGGATTAGCAGCAGCGGCGGTTGCAGCGAGTCAATGCGGTCGCTAACGTCGAAGGCATCAATGGTCACCAAGTCCCGGTGTTGCGCAATCGGACCCACGTCGTCGTGCCGTTGCAGCAGACGCTCCCGCAGGTCCGGCTCCATGAACATCATCGAGTGGCTCATGGCGTCCTTCCATCGCCGGTAAACCTCCGGGTCTTTGGCCGCTTCCAGCCGGAATTCCAGCGACCCCGGCGCGCGTTCCTTGTGACGCATGGCCACCGTCATCAACACCAGCCCCTTGACCTCTTCCGGATAGTCCAGCCCATACTGCAAGGCGATGCAGGCCCCCAGCGTAAAACCGGCCAGCACCAGCTCTTGATGATACCCGTTGGCCCACAACCACCCGCGCAGCCACTCGGTATACCGGGCTACGTCGGGGCAGGGCGCGCCCGACAGATGCCCCGGCAGGTTGGGTGCGATGCTTCCGGGGAAGTGTTCCAGTTGATTCACGTAAGAATCGGCGCACCCGCCCGCGCCCGGCCCGTGGATAAACACCAACTGCGTCATAAATCCCGCTCCATCAACCCGTTCATTAAATCGTTCGTCCCGGGGCCCTCGTTCGTCCTCAAGTCCTCGAAGGACTTTCCCATAAAACGGACTTAATGCCGCTGCCGGCACCATTCCTCGTAGTCGGGAACATCCTCGCCCACCACCCAGAGGAAATGAAACGTGCCGGCGTCGCCCATGTACTTGAACTGCTTCCGTATGTCCTTCAGCGTCGCCTCAAAGCCGCCGTGGGAGCCGCAGGTAGCCCCGAAAGCTCCCGTGCTGCTCCGACAACTCCAGCATCCGGCGGGCGTTGTGTACCACTGCGGCCAGCTTGCGGCGGCTGCGGATTACCCGGGTATCCTCCGTCAGCCGGTCCAGGTCGTCGTCGGTCAACTCGGCGACGGCCTCAACGTCAAACCCCAATAGCGCATCCCGGGTGCCCGGCCACTTCGACTCCACCACCTTCCACGACAGCCCGGACTGGAAGATCGACTTGCTCATTATGTCCAGGTATTCGTTGGGGCCTTGGGGTTCAATGCGCTGCGGAATCTCCATGCCTTCACCTTTGAGACCTTTAGTAAGCCGTAATGCCGGCGGCCCGGCGTCCCGTCCATTGACGATGCCCGCCCCTGTGTCCGTCCGTGGGTCGATCCGTGGGTCCGTCCGTGTCTCCATCCGTGTGTTAGGATGTTGCCCACCACCAACCGCAACCAACATTCGTCAGGAGAACAACCAAAGGAGAACAACCAAACTATGAGCCAACTCGAACACCCGGCAGACCAACCCCTGGACCCCCCAATGGAGGCCGCCCTGGAATCCGGTGTAATGGTAGCCATGCGCGACGGTGTCCGCCTCGCCACCGACATTCTACACCCGGCGCCCAACGGCCAGCCAACACCCGGAGAATCCTACGGCCCGGCCCCGGCGCTGCTGCAAAGGACGCCCTACGGCAAGTCGGCGTCGGCCCGCATGGACGAGGCCCGCTTCTTCGCCGGCCAAGGTTACGTCACCGTGGTCCAGGACTGCCGGGGCCGGTACGACTCCGAGGGCGGCTTCTCCAAGTACGTGGACGAGGGACCGGACGGATACGACACCGTGGAATGGATGGCGCGTCAACCATGGTGCAACGGCAAGGTGGGCGTCTACGGCCTGTCTTACGCCGCCCACACCCAGGCCGCCCTGGCCTGTCTCAACCCGCCGCACCTGTCCTGTATGTGGCTGGACTGCGGTGGGTTCTCCAACGCTTTCCGGACCGGCTGCCGCAACGGAGGAGCTTTCGAGCTGCGCCAGGTGACCTGGGCGTTCCGGGAAGCCCTGGAAAGCCCGGAGGTTCGGGACGACCCGGTGAAGCGCCGCGCCCTGGCCGCCCAGAACATCCACGACTGGTTCCGGCGAATGCCCTGGAAACGCGGCAACAACCCCCTGAGCTGGACCCCTGACTACGAGGACTACCTGCTGGAAATCTGGGGGCATGAGACCTTTGACGAATACTGGCGGCAGGTGGGCCTGTGCGCCGAAGCGTCCTACGCCGCCATGTCCGACGTTCCCCAGGTGCATCTGGGCGGCTGGTACGACACCTATTCCCTGAGCACCACCGCCAACTTCACCGCCCTTTCCGGCATGAAACGAGGCCCCGTTTCGCTGATTATGGGGCCTTGGACCCACGGCGCGCGTTCCCTGTCCTACTCCGGCAACGCCGACTTTGGGGACCGGGGCGCGGCGGACGGAAACCTGGCGCCGGACTACAACCAACTGCGGCTGCGGTTCTTCGACCACTGGCTGAAGGGCAATTCCAACGGTTGGGAAGCCGAACCTCCGGTCAAGTTCTTCGTCATGGGTGGCGGGTCGGGCCGGCGCAACGCCGACGGCAGACTCGACCACGGCGGCCGCTGGCAGTCGTCGGACCACTGGCCACCCCCGTCGGCCCAGGCAACGCCGTTCTACCTGGGGGCGGGCGGCGTGTTGTCCCAAGCGGTCCCGTCCGAGGGAAACGGCCCCACCCGGTATATCTTCGACCCAGAGCGTCCCGTCCCCACCATCGGCGGCAACCTTTCATCGGGCCTGCCCATCATGGAACCGGGGGGATTCGACCAGCGGGAGACGCCCGACTTCTACGGGTGCCAGCCCCCTTATCTGCCGCTGGCTTCCCGGCCCGACGTGCTGGTTTTCCAGACCCCGCCGCTTTCTGAGGACGTGGAGGTCGCCGGGCCGATCAGCGTGAAGCTGTGGGTGTCGTCGTCGGCGCCGGACACCGACTTTGCCGCCAAGCTGGTGGACGTTTACCCGCCATCCGAGGACTACCCGGAAGGTTATGCCCTGAACCTGACCGACGGCATACTACGGGCCAAGTTCCGCAACTCCTGGGAGGAGACAGAATTGCTGGAGCCGGGCCGTGTCTACGCCATTGAAATTGAGCTGTACCCTACCGCCAACCGCTTCGTACGGGGCCACCGCATCCGGCTGGATGTCTCATCCAGCAACTTTCCTCGGTTGGACATCAACGGCAACACCGGGGAAAACCCGGCCCGGTCCCAGGTCAAGGTTCCGGCGGAAAACGCGGTATACCACGATAGCGAGCATCCGTCGCAGGTGGTCCTGCCAGTTGTTACCGCCTGATAAACCAAAGCCCAGTCTTAGGCTGCGGCGGTCGTAGCGCTGGTGGGCCTTGATGGCAAACATGACTGGGCCGGGGGATGCCCCCCGGCCCAGTCATGTTTGCGCCAACAGCGGGTTTACCGGCAGGCCGGTTATTCCGCGAACCACCAGAGGTTGGCGAAGGTGTGCTTGTCAAACCGCGGCTCTTCAAACCCGCGCAGCTTGGGGTTGATGCCGTAGATGGCAAACAGGTCGAACATGGGCAGGATGTAAACGTTCTCGCGCTGCCAGTCGGCGATGGCTTCCAGCGCGATGCGCCGTTCCTCGCCGTCCAGCGTGCGGGCCCGCTTCCACTCCTCTTCCAGCTCGGGGACGCAGGTGGTGGAACGTCCCGACTCGCAGAGCATATGGCGGTTAATCACCTTGGCGTAGTCCATGATTTCGTAGCCAAAGCCGATGCCGTCGAGAATCTGGCCAACGCCAACACCGCCGGGACAGGTCGGCGGGGTGGCTTCCGTGGCCCCCTGCCAGCCCACCTGGGTTGCGCCGGTGTCTGCCAAGCCGATGCCGCAGCGGCCCATTTGGGTGCGGATGGACACTTCGACGAATTGGGCCTCGGCGTTGATGCCGGCCTCGTTCATAAACAGCACCATGGACTCGATGAACTCGTCGTTGCGGGCGATGCGCGCGTTGCGACTGGTAATGGTAATGGTGGCCTCGCAGTCTTCCCGGGAGTTGGACTGTCCGCAGATGTACCCGATGCTTTCAAGCAGTTCCCGGGACTTCGCCGGGTCATACTCATAGGGGCGGATGTTTTCCTCGGTGATACCCAGCACGCCGGGGGCGCCGTGGTTGCCCCGGCAGGTGGTCGCGCCCTGGTACAGGGACTCAACGATTTCCTCGCAGTCAATGGAGTGGACCACCGCCTGCCGCATCTCCTTAATCTTCAGCCACGGGTCCCAGATGGTGTCGATGCGGAACTGGGCGATCTCGGCAGTGCCGCCGGTAACGAATTGCTCCGGCCCCAGGGTTTCGGCGTCTTCCAGGGTCAGCAGGAACGCCCAGTCGGCCTCGGCGGCCTGAATCATGGCGGTGCGGACGGTTTCTTCCTGCCGCCACTGCCACTCAATCTCGTTGAGAATAGGTGCGGCGTATTCGGGAGTTTCCGGGGCAGCAACGAATTCCTCGAACTTCTCGGTGAGGATGTTCTGACCCCGGTTCCACTTCACCACCTTGAAGGGGCCGGCGCCGAGGCCTTCGGTAATTGAGTTGAGCTGGTCCACCGACTCAACATCCCGCAGCGGGGCGGGGGAGTTGGTCTTGGACAGGTTCAGACCCCGGCTGAACAGCGGGCAGGGTTCGCCGCACTTGACCTTGGCGGTCAACTCGTCAATGGGCTCGACGCTATACGGGCCGGTGTGGGCGAAAGCGCCCTGCCCGAACTCGGGCACGCCGGTGATCCGGGCGTATACCTGCCAGGCTTCGGCGTTCCACGCCTCGCCGTCATGGAAGGTCACCCCTGGCCGAAGGTTGTATTCCCACTCGTCCGCCGCCGTCTGTTTCCAGCTTTGCAGCAACGACGTAGGGGCCACTTCCAAGGTGTCCTTGTCCAGATGCCCCACGTAGGCGTTGATGGTGTCGGTGAACTGGCCGGTGTGAGCGTCAGCCGTAAGCATGAAGAACAGGACTTCTGGCTCAGTGGCGATAACCGCGACGGCCTTGTCCTTACCGGTCTTGGGCTGATCGGCCATGGCGGCTGCAGGCGCTTCCTGGGGCATGGCCACCGGGGTCGCGGTGGCCGCGGGAGCAGCCGCCGGAGCCGCAGCAGCCGGGGCGGCCGCTGCCGGGGCCGCAGCAGCAGGGGCGGCGGGCGCGGAAGTGGGTTCCTCTGCAGTACCGCAGGCTACCAGGACCGCCAGCAGCAAGAATAAGCTGCAATAGATAGCTGCCTTGAGTTTAGTTACTCCCCTGGGCATGAATCTCCACCTCCTTGCATTGTGCAGCCGGGTTCGGGGTGTCTCCCTGCCGCCGGCAAATGACCCGGCGCTTTGCCAACCCCGCCGGAACCGCAGGGCAAGGACACTCCGCCGGAATTCACCGGCAACTTGTCAGGGGAGTATGAAGGCTATTCGGCAATTGTCAAGCCCGCCGTTGGTCATGTAACAGTTCAGACTTGGTGAGATGAATTGTTTTCAGCCAACTGCCACTTTTTTCAGGGGTTTGGGGCAGGGGATTTGGGGGATAAATCCCCCAACGTAACCCAACCACTATATTCCCTGATCAGCCACTCCGCTCCCCTCAACCCTGAACGGTTACGTTGGTCATCATGCCCTCGAAAGACTTCCTTGCTCCGCCCCCTCCGGGGTGGATTTACCGTGGCAAACATATTAGGATAAGGGCTAATTTGGATTCCCGTTGACCTTCTTGATACGCTGGCCTGAAAGACTGAGGGTTTATGAACGTTGATCGATTGTTGGCGCCCGCAATAATGGCGGCTTTGCTGCTGTTGGCTTTGGGATGCCAGGGAACGCCGGACGCGACGGCAGTTCCGGCGGCCGCCGAGCCGCGCATCATCGAGTGGACCATTGGCCCCCAGGGCGGCTTGGGCGGGCCCGGGGCGTTTATCACCAAGCACGTTTGGGAACCCCGAGAGCTGGAGGTCCCGGTCAACCACCCGTTCATCATCCGGTTCACCCCCAGGGACGACACCAAAGACACCATCAGGTTCGGAAATTCATTGAAGGAAGAGATCGGAATTGACCTGCCCAATCTGGTGGTGGAGGGCGGGCAGCCCCAGGACAGTCCGGTGCTCATAATCAAGGAGCACGGCCGCAGCTTCGACGTGGCCAGCCGTGAGCACCGGGGCACCGGCGGTTACGGCACCCTCGTAACCCCCGCGCAATAGCCACCCGTCCCTTCCTAAGGGTCTTTTAATTGTTCTCCGTAATTCTTCGGCGAGCTCAGCACTGAGCTTGCCAGACCACCCCAATTCAGGGGGTTTGGGGGATGAATCCCCCAACGGAGCCCCGTACCCCGAAAATTAAAAGACCCTGGTCCCTTCCCGGCGGGGCGGTTCAACCCGTTCGTCCTCAAACCCTCGAAGGACTTCCTTATTGACCCCGCATTGACTCCGCCATCACCTAATCATACAGCGGGCCATCAGGCGGGAAGCAGCGAACCTGGCCACGAGCCAGTCACCCAAGCAAGATGCCCCGGTGATTCCCCCGATGACTCAATGAGTCGTCAAAAATGGCCCAGGACTTCGCGGGCGAACAACTCCAGCCCCCGGGTCGGCGTTGGGTTGGGGAAGATTAGGAAGAAGTAGCTTATTCCCGCGTCCACGTAAGCCTGAATCTGTTCTGCACAGCGTTGGGGGGTTCCTACCACGGCGTTGGACAGGGACGCCCGGTACTCCCCTGCGGTCGCGTTGGCTTCCTGCGCCGCCTGCCGGATTAACTGCTCCAACTCGGCGTCGTCCTCGCCGATGAAGACCCGGGTGTTGTGGCTGACCTCAATTTCGTCCACGTCGCGGCCCACCCTCCGGCAGTGCTCGGCTAAGACCTCCAGCTTGGCGCGGTGTTCGGCCAGGGTCATCTCGGAGCCGATGTTGCAGATGTCGGCGTGTTTCGCCGCGGCGCGCAGCAGGTGTCGCTCACCGTGGCCGCCGATGAGCAGCGGCGGGTGCGGCAACTGCACCGGCTTGGGGTCGCAGGCCGCGCCATGCAGGGAATAGTGGCGCCCCTCAAAGTCCACCGACGGCTCGGCCCACAGCCTTTTGATTATCTCCACCGACTCTTCCAGCATTTCGACCCGCCGGGCGGTGGACGGAAAGGGCAGGCCGGCAGCCAGGTGGTCCCGGCGGCCCCCGCCCGCCCCGATGCCCAGTTCCAGGCGTCCGCCGCTGATGACGTCCAGCGTCGCGGCCATGTTGGCCAGCAGGGCCGGCGGACGGTACAGGTTGGCCAGCACCATGGGAATCATCCGCAGCCGGCTCGTCTCGGCGGCCAGCGCTGACAGGGTGGTCCAGCACTCCAGGGTAGGAATGTTAATCAGGTCGTACAGGCTGGCCGAGTGGTATCCGAGGCCGTCGGCAGCCTGCCAGATGCGGCGCAGTTCCGGGTAGGTGTAGCCGCTCTGGTGAACCCGGACACAGAATTTTACGGTGGGACTCATGCTACCCGCTCATGCGGGCCGGACGCCCGCTTTTTTACCGCCGCCAAGACCATCGGCCGGATAACCCCGGCAAGGGAAAGCCCCGGACCGCTGGATTCGGGGCTTTCGTGGTGGGATGCTGCGCCATGGAGACCATGCGGCGTTCGCCGCAGCCGCGCCTAGTCTGCCGCGACCTTGGCCTCCCGGAAGGCGGGGATGACCTTCTTGCCGAACAGCTCAATAGAGCCCATGACCTTCTCGTGGGGAATGGTCTCCGTCTGCATAATCAGCATCACCTGGTCAACGCCGATGTCCTCGTACATCTTGACGGTCTTGATGCAGCTTTCCGGGTCGCCGGCGATGATAACCCCGCGGTCGGCCAGGGTGTTCGCATCCAACTGCGCCACCGCCGCTCGGGCCGCGCCGGGGCCGGAGTCCAGGGAAATGCCCGCCTGGGCCGCTTGTTCCTGGTGGGCCTCGTCGGACTGCCGCAGCCAGCGTCCGAAGTCAGCCTGGAGGTGGTCTGGGACACCGCCCCAGGCTTCCAGCAGCTCTTCGTAGGCATTGATGCGGCCTTCAATGTAGGGCTTGTCGGGGCCGAAGAAGGTCTTCATGGACTCGGCGGCCAGCTCCCGCGCTTCCTGGTTGTCCTCGCCGCAGAAGGCATGGACGTTGTTGCCCCAGAAGTCATTGACGAAGGCCCCCACCGGGTCGGCGTCCTTGATCGCGTCGCGGTAGGTCTGGACGTGCTGCTTGAGGATTTCCGTGGCGTAGGATGCCGAGGACAGCACCCCGATACCCATTTCGGCGGCCAACCGGAAGCTGTCCGGCTGGGTGCAGGCCAGATACATACGGGGATGGGGCTTCTGGAAGGGCTTGGGCAGCACCCGCCGGGCGGGAACGCTCCAGTGCTCCCCTTCGTGGGAATACTCGTCCGACTGCCATATCTCGGGCAGCATGCGGATGGACTCGTTCCAGCGCGAGCGGGTGTCCCGGGGGTCGATACCCAGGCCGATCTGCTCGTAGGCGTTGGAGCGGCCCGTGCCGAACTCGACTCGGCCGTCGGTCAGTTGGTCCACCATCGCCACCCGCTCGGCGACGCGGACAGGGTGATGGTAGGGCAGGATGCATACGCCGAAGCCGATCCTGATTTGCTTGGTGATGCGGCTCAGCGCGCCGAATATGACCTCGGGACAGGGCGAGGCGGAAAAGCCGGTGAGGAAGTGATGCTCCACAAACCAGAGGTTGTCGAACCCGACCTGGTCGGCCAACTCGCACTGGGCCAGAGTCTCCTTATACAGGCTGTTCCAGTCGAGTTCGGTGCCGCTGTAAGGCCGCTGCATCTCGTAAAGTATGCCGAATTTCATGCTGTATCTCCTTATGCCGGCTGAGGGACTTGGCAGGTTTGGCGATTGGCGTAAGTATACCCCACAGGGTTAAGTTGTGCATGGGCTGGTGCGGCAGGGCAATGGCGTTTTAATTCGTAACTGCACAATTACTCAGTCTCATGGCGTCTTGCTACTCGAAAAACCCTCGAAACGCTTTCTAGCAAACGCTTTCTACCATTGGAAATTGGGCTGGATAGCCGGTATATCCCCTCGAGACTGAACAGTTACGGTGGGCGGCGTGCGGCTGAAACCAGTTGGGACTCCTGGAAATCGTGTCATTTTATGCCATTTAATGTCATTGCCCCTGGACCGCGGCGGGTCGGGAGGCGTCATGCAGGTCTGGAGTTATGGTAAGGAAGGGTTGCCGTGGTTGGCAAGAGGCGGGGCGTCAGTTGGGGGAATCGCGTGTTAACTGCGACGCATAATCGGTATCAAACGAATTGATAATCCTTTCAAATCACCGGCATTTTTGTGCAACACTTGCATATCGTGGGGTCTCCTGTCGTGGGGTCTCCTGGTCTATCAAGCCAGCCCTATTTCCAGTGATGGAGCGCGTTTCCAGGGTTTTGTTGAGAGATAAGACGCCAGAACACTGAGTAGTCGTGCAGTTACATTTTAAAACGTGATTGCCCTGGCTGGTGCGGCTCTTGACCAAACCACCGCCCGCCGGGAGAATAGCTTGCAGCCCGTTCGTCCCGATGACCCAAAAGGGCTTCCCGATCAACCCATCACCCCACCCCCAGCCAGGAGATGAAACGCTATGGCAACTATTCTGAGAGTATATTCCGGCGACGACGGCCAGTCTCACATTGAAGAAATGGAGCTTCCGCTGGCGCCTTTCGTTGACACCGAAGGGTCCTACGGCGAAGGCACCCCTCTGGAAGACACCAACGGCATCACCTTTCGGGTCGGCCAACCGGGTTATGTCCTGGAATGGCACTGCGCCCCCCGACGTCAGTACACCATCACCCTGGCTGGCCGCGCTGAAATCGAGGTCGGCGACGGGACGGTCAAGCAGGTGGGACCAGGGGACGTCCTCCTGGCCGAGGACCTGACCGGCAGGGGTCACATCACCCGGGTCGTGGGCGACGAAGCCCGGTTCTACGCCGTCGTGCCGCTGGGCGATTAACCCGTTCGTCCCCCGCCCGGGGATTTAATAGGACGGGGGCAGACGCCCAGCCCCTTCCCCTCGTTCGTCCTGCGGCGCTCGAAGGACTTTCTCATTGACCGCGGGCGGCGGCGGCGGCCGGGCTGTAGTAAGCCTCCACCCGCCGCCACACCAGCGGAGTCAGGAATATCACCGGCAGCATCAGCACCAGGCCAACGCCGGCGTTAATCCCGATGGCTAACGAAATGCTGAAGGCTTGGGCAATGGCCCCGATTTCCACTCCGCCGACCAGGTGCCCCAACCCGTTCACCAACCCCTGAGACCCCATAATCCGTCCCCGCATTTCCGCCGGCGACGACAGCAGCAGGATGGTGCTCTGCATCGTGCTGAATCCCGCCTGACCGACGCCGGCGCCGAAGAGCAGCAGGAAGGAAACCAGGAACCAGGGAGACCAGGCCACCGCCGCCACTCCGATTCCCACGATCAGCGCCCCGATCACGAAGTACCGTCCGTGGAAGGTATAGTTGCGGCGCGTGGCGATAACTATCGCCCCGATAAAGGTCCCGATGCCTTCCGCCGACCCAAGCACTCCTCCCAGGGCCGGGCCCACTTTAAGCACATCGGTAGCGATGACCGGGATGAAGTATTGCAGCGGGAGTACCATGCCGTTCATCACGAGGGAGATAGAAAGTACCCCCAGCACAAACTTGTTGGAGAAGCAATGGTCGATTCCGGACCTTATTCCCTGCAAAAATGCCGTGTCCCGCACCGCCGCGGCGGAACCTTCGGGCAGCCGCATCCTGAAGATCAGGACAGCCGCCACCAGGTCCAGGGCAACCAGCACCGCGAATGCTCCGGTGAACCCGTAAAATTGAATCAGGAGTCCGCCTGCTATCGGCCCCAAAATCTTGCCGCCGTTGTTGGTGATGGTTTCCAGGGACATGGCGTGGGCGATGCGGTCTTGGCCTGCCAGGTCGAAAAGGGCAGCCCGCCGCGTGGGATCGTCCATCACCTTGGCAGTCCCTTGTAGCAGAATGGCGAGAAAAACGTACCCGGGATGGATGAGGTCCAGAAACAACAGCGTCAGCAGCCCCGAAGCTACGAGTAGGTAGAAGGTGTGTATTCCCACCAGGATGCGCCACCGGTCCAGCCGGTCGGCCAGCATACCGGCCACCAACGACAAGGGAATCCGGGGCCCGTTGAGGAAAACCGAAATGAGAGCGACTTGAAAGGCCGAGTCGGTGAGCTCGAGGATGAGGTAGCCCAGCACGATGAGTTCCATGCGCCGGGAAATTTCGTGAACCCAGCGCGCCGCCCACAACAGCCGGAAGTCGGGGTTTTGCAGGACCACCAGTACCGGACTGTCGGAAAATGCTGGCAAAGGGCTTTCCTTCGTTGAATACCGGCGGGTGCCATCGCTACCGGCTGTTGTTACCGCCGGTACCGGCGTATCGGAGCGACACCTTCAGCAACTTGGCTCAGGCCGCCACCATACGCCGCCCCGTCGTGGGAAGTCAACCGGGCGGCTCGCGGGTAACTGTCCAGACTTGGTGAGGTAAATTGGTTTCAGCCAACTGCCACTTTTTTTCAGGGGGTTTGGGGCAGGGGATTTGGATGATTCATCCCCCAACGTAACCCAACCCCCATATTCCGCCATCAGCCACTCTGCCCCCCTCAACCCTACAGTTACCTCGCGGGCCCTTTAACTCGGCTCAGGACGAACGGGGAGAGCGCAGAGGGACGTTGGGGATTCATCCCCCAAACCCCCTGAGTTCAGGGGGTTTGGGGTGAGTGCGGGATTTGCGGAACGGGGATCGTTCTTGCGCCCACGAGAACCGGAGTTCAAAGATCCTCAGGGAGTCAGGCCAACTGCGGAATTACCTGCTCGTTGAAGAGGTGCAGCGAGTTTAGCTGCCGCTCCATCGGAATCTGGTTGCCGTAGTTGATTTCGTAGATGAGCAGGTCTATACCCAAGACTTCCTTGAGGTGGTCCAGCTTTTCGGTGACGGTTTCCGTGGTGCCGTAGGCCACCTTGTCACGGAACCAGTCTTCGTAGCTCATTCCCAGAATTCGCTCGGATTCCGCCCCCCAGTTGCCGGTGGTGTGACCATAATCGGCGTATCCGCCGACCCGGTTGCCCAGACGCGTCACCGAGAACATGGCGCTGTCCGCAGGTTCGGAGAAGGCCAGTTCCTCGGTTTCCGCCACGTATACCGGCATCCGCACCCCGACGTGGCCTTCACCGGGATGGCCCGCCTTCTGCCAGGCTTCCCGGTATTGGCGGATGGGTTCGGCCAGTTCGTCCAGGGTGAAAACGCGGGACGGGTTGACGATGATGGGGTGCCCCAACTCCCCGGTGATGGGGAAGGATTCGGCGGAGGTGACGCCGACGTGGACCGGCGGATGGGGCTGCTGGTAGGGCTTGGGGTAGACCTCCAGGTCATCGTAGCGGAAGAACTCGCCGTCAAAGGAGAAAGGCTCCGGTCCCCAGGCCTTGATAATGACCTCCAGGGATTCCTCAAAGCGTCCCCGGGACTCGGCGAAGGGGACGTTGAATCCCTCGTGGACGTTGGGGAAGGTGCCCCGCCCAACACCCAGCTCGACGCGGCCTTCGCTAATCTGGTCTATGGTGGCAATCTCCTCGGCAAACCGCACCGGATTGCCCAGGGGCAGGCAGACTACGCCCAAGCCGATGCGGATGTTCTCGGTGCGGGCGGCCAGGGCGCTGGCGATGGTGATGGGAGCCGACAGGACCCGACCGGCGTTGAAGTGGTACTCGGCCAGCCACACCGACTTAACGCCCAAGTCTTCGGCGGTGTCCACTAGGGAAAAGGACTCCTTGAAGGCATCAGAGGCCGTCTTGCCCTCGCCCTGCGGGAACTCCAAAAACAAACCAAATTCCATCTTCAAGTCTCCGCTTCCAGTCTGCGTTTTTCCGGTTGGGCCGGGTAATTCGGAGCAAGGCCGTCTTACCGGACAGACGCCCCGCCCGGTCGGCGCCAATGCCCACCGGGGAAAGAGCGTCAGTTGTTTGTGGCAATTAGGCCCGCGCCGCCGGATATGCGTCCGGCGTTTCGGGCCTGAGGGTCACATCTTCGTATTAGCAGCGCCGCGCCGGGATGCGGGTTAGTCGGCGACGGTGCTGTACTCCGCCAGCTTGCCCCAGCGGGGGCTGTCGGCGTAGTGGGGCACGTCCACCCGCTTGCCGTCGGCGTCTTCCAACCCCAGGGGATGATGCACCAACTCAATCATGTTGCCATCGGGGTCGTGAACGTAGGTGTAGTGGCCGCCACTGTAGTCCCGCTTGCCCCAGCCTTTCTCGACGTTGCGGGCGCCGGGATGGGTAGTGTAAGCCACATCCAGCCGCTCCAGGTTGGCGATGGTCTCGTCCCAGTCGGCAATCTCGACGGCGTAGTGGACCGACGGTGCGGGCGACGGGTGGGGGTGGTCGGTGGTGTGAATCTCGCCGTTGCCGATGCGCAACTGAAGCTGCCGCTTGTTGGCCTCGGGGCCGCGGTCGAGAAACTCGGCGCCAAGCACCTGCTCGTACCACTCCCGGGTGCGCTCCCGGTTGCTAATCTGGATGTTGATGTGCTGGATTAGTGTGACTCTTGACATTTTCGTACCTCCACTGCGGCTCGCGTTGGGGCTCAATCATGGCGGCTCAATCATGGCGGCTCGGTCATTGGGGCCCCGGCTGCCGGCTAAGGGAATAACTGTTCGCCGGTTTCAGCGTCAACCACGGTGATGGCGCTGACCGGGCAGTTCTCGGCAGCTTCCAGGATGGTCTCCTCCGGGTCGCCTTCCGGGTTGACGACGGAGGACTGCCGGTCATCGTTCAGCCCAAAGGTGTTGGTGGCGAAGGTCTCGCACATGGCGTTGCCCACGCAAACGTTGAGGTCCACCGCTATGTTCAGTTTTCTGGGCATATCGGCCTCCCTAATCCCACACAATCGGCAGCGACTTGAGCGAGCGGAAGGTGATGCTGGGCTGGTACTCCAACTCCGCTTCCGGCACCTGCAAGTGCAGCATGGGGAACCGCTCTACCAAGGCCTTCAAGGCTTCCTGTCCTTCCAGCCGGGCCAGGGTGGCGCCGAGGCAGTGGTGGATGCCCGAGCCGAAGGCAACGTGGGGGTTGGGATAGCGGGCTATGTCGAAGCGGTCCGGGTCGGGGAACATGGCCGAGTCCCGGTTGGCGGACGAAATGAACCACCGCATCCGCTCGTCCTTCTGAATCAGCTTGCCCTTCATCTCCACATCTTCGCCGGCGATGCGCTGGATGGACCGGACCGGTGCGTCGTAACGCAGGCATTCCTCGGTGGCCCGGACCATGCGTCCGTCCGGGTCTTCCTGGAAGAGGCGCCACTGATCGGGATGGTCAATGAAGGCGCGGGTGCCATTGCAAATCAGGTTGATGGTGGTCTCGTGGCCCGCCAGCAACAACAGGATGGCGTTGGCGATTACCTCGTCCCGGGTATAGATGCCGTTGCGTTCACCGCCGGCCAGCACCGACAGCAGGTCGTCCTGAGGCTCGGCCACCCGCTCGGCCACGATAGGGGACAGGTACTCGATTAACCCCTGAATGCCGTCGGCAAGGGGCTGCATCCGGTCGAGTTCGCCTCGGCCCAGGAACAGGAGCTTCTCGGCCAAAGAGCGGATGAATTTCCGGTCTTGGTTGGGCATACCCATCATCTGGGCAATGACCAGCAGGGGCAGAGGCACGGCAAAGTCCTTCATAGCATCCATAGTGCCGGCTTCCTCGGCTTCATCCAGCAGCAGCTTGACCGCTTCCTGGACCATGGGCCGCCACAATTCCATCGCCTTGGGGGTGAAGTAGCCGTGGACGACCTTGCGCATTTCCATGTGCTCGGGCCGGTCATGCTGAATGAACCAGTCCTGGAAAAACTCCCGGACGTACTGGTACAAGCCCAGGTCGGACTCTTCAATTTCCGGGTAGGGAGGCCGTGGGTCGCGCTTCCACCACTCGGAGGAGAAGAACTCCGGGTGACGGGCTACCCAGACCAAGTCTTCGTAGGTGGAAACCACCCAAAGTTCGTACTTTTCGTTCCAATGCACCGGGTCTTCGCTGCGCAGCCGCTCGAAGTAGGGGTAGGGGTGATTCACCACTTCCGGGGAAAACAGATCATCGCTAATTGCCGTAACCATAACAACCTCAGCCCTGCGATATTTGTTGCAAATTACTGGGTGTGTTGCGAATTGCGCCGGTCCAACCGCAATGGCTTCATCAGGCCGACCACACGCTAAGTTTACCCGGCAGTCTACCAGCCCGCCCGCATGGGGTCAACTTGCGGCAGTCACGAGTAACTGTTCAGAGTGGGTGAGGTAAATGTTTTCCAGGGGGTTTGGGGGATGAATCCCCCAACGTAACCCAACCACTATATTCCGCCATCGGCCGCTCCCCTCCCCTCAACACTGAACAGTTACCCAGTCACGAAACAGGCCAACAAGGAAGTCCTTCGAGAGTCTCAGGACGAACATTAGAGGGCCTCAGGACGGACGGATTAAATGTGAAACTTGCGGCGGAAATGGAAAGGCCCTGGGTCGCGAGACGGCGTAAACGCGGGGGTCTGTGGGGGGCCGGGAGCACGCTCAATTTGCCCCAAGCCAGGCTTCAAAGGGGGCAAAACTCCGGCTCTATCCATCCTGCACGAGGTGTTCAAACGATTGGACCGCGAGCCTTTCGAGGCGGCGCGGCGCCACTATGGCTGCAAGCCCCTGGAGGTCTTGGCCGTTGGCAGGCGGGCCATCCCTGGGCTTGCTGATGAGAGGAGGCCAAATGGCGCTGTCGAGCCGATGTTGAATCAGGGGCTGAAAGGCTCTTGCGTGACTCCCAGCCCCATTCGCAACCCTCGGCCAACGCGCATCCGGCGTTGGCTTTAGCCTGGGTGATTACTCGTGAATAGTCACCTCGTATGTGACAAACTCTCCTTCCACTTCAATCCTTTCGATGTCCGCATCGTATCGGTCGTGGTCTTCTATGGCGTCTTGAAGGTCGTCCAGTCCCAATTCGGCGCGGCGTTCGCTGCTGAATACATAGACCGCTGTCAACTCGGTGGTATCAGGGTCTCCGCCCTTGACAACCTCGATGGCGACGGCGCAACCACGCAATCCGGCCGGAAATAACGTGTTTTGACAGTTTGTGTTTGCATTCAGGGCAAGCCCCTCCCCGGCCCTGTACAGACCTGCTTTGAGGGCGCCGGTGTCATCCAGGAATCCGTTTCCGGTATCGAGAGCTTTCAAAAGGTCCTTGACGAAGTCTGCGTTGCTTAAGGCGATGATGCCCTGATCTTCCAGGAGAGCTACGTTGTCGTTCCAAAGTTCAAACTCCCGATAGATGTCTTCTTCCCCCTCATGTTCTTCCAGAAACTCGCGGATGTCATCGAAGTCGAACGAGCCAAACAGGACAAACCCGAGGTCACCGTCTTCAGTCCTCTGGGTAACAAGATGGACAATGTCAGGCATGAATATGGCCTCGCCAACCATCCCGAAGAACTGTCGCTCCCAGGCGTCCTCCCATTCCATCTTCCACTCTTCCGCGTCATCGAGTGGCCCGGTCGGAAAATTCATTACTGGGCTGGCGGCGCCCACGATTTGCGCAGGGATTTCGCTGGATTCCATGATGGCGGCAATGTTGAGCAATTCAAAGCTGACAATGTCATCCAATGCGTAGGACAGTGGGCCCTGCCCTGCAACGCGGCCTGCGGTTCCTCCTATGATGGACACTTCGTAGGAAACGAACTGGCCGGTCGTTTCGATTTGGTTCAGATCCGCATCGTACGTGTTCTGCTGTTCTATTGCGTCCGCGATGTCATCCGCGCCGGATTGCGCACGGCTGGCGCTGCTGAAGATGTAGACTCCTGAGACCACGGTGTTCTCGGCGTCGCCGCTCACGACTGCTTCCAGGACGGCGTCGCAGCTATTCACGGAGGCCTGAAAGAAGCTTCCCCGGCAGGTGGTGACCGCACTCACGGCCAATCCTTCGCCGGCATCTTCCGGGGCCTGCTTCAGCACGCTGGTTTCTTCCACGAAACCGGTGTTTGTGTCCAGGGCCTTCAGGACATCTTGCACGAATGGTCCAACCATTACCGCGCCATCGTCCTCCAATATTGCCAGGTCCTCGCCCCATACTTCGAAGCCGCGGTACGTGTCGGATTCCCTGCCTGCGTCCTCCAGGGACTCCCGTAAGTCTTCAAAAAAGAATGCTCCAAAGAAAATCCAACCCAAATCCCTCCCGTCCTCATCTTCCTGAAGGACCGCAGTGTCGATGTCTTCGAGGCTGATGGCATCCCATAGCCTGGGGAAGTCATCGGCCCATTCGGCTTCCCATGCCTCTATCCAGGCCGGCGGGTCCTCGGTATCCGTCCTTGGGAAGCCCAGTGAACTGAAGCCGGCCAGCTGCGCGGGAATGGCAGGGGCTTCCAAAATCGCGGCTACGTCCACAATCCCCACGGCCGAAGTGCTGTCCAGCACGTAGTCACTAGGGGCCGAAGGCCCGCCGCAGCCGATTATGCTCGTGGCCAAGAGCAAAACCACGACGGCCAGACGGCGGCCACCGCACCGCCGCCGATTGGAAGAACCATCTTGTTGGCCGTCAGAAACCTTAATGCACCTTGGAGGGAACTCGAAGAATCAGTGGCTGGTGTCTCGGGGGGATGGGGGATTGCCGGGGACTCGTCTGAGGTGTCAGAAGTGGGTGGTATCCCCGCAGAATCTTCGGGATCTGCAGGGGGAACGCTGGGGGTGGTCATTGATCAAACCTCCTCGAATTTTTCTCCCGGACAAAGATAAATGGCCCTAGTACCGCGTCCGGCTATTTTTGACAAATATAAGAAAGTATATAATTGAGGCATTCTTTGATTGTGGGGAGGCGTGGGGAATGCCGGCCAAGCTATACCGAGTGAACTTGACCCAAGATGAGCGGGAACATTTGCTGGGTATCACCCGGCGCGGCCAATCCTCGGGGCGTAAAGTGAAGCGGTGCCTCATTTTGTGCAAGGCCGATGAAGGCCTTACCGACCAGCAGGTGGCCGAAGCTCTGCTGGTCGGCCCCGCCACGGTCGGCCGGGTGCGCCAGCGCTTCGTGGAAGGCGGGTTGCAGCGGGCCCTCAATGACCTGCCGCGGCCGGGACAACGGCGTAAACTCGATGGAAAGCAGGAAGCCCACCTGGTGGCCGTGGCCTGCAGCGCAGCCCCGGAAGGGCACACCCGCTGGACCTTGCGATTGCTGGCCGACCAGGCGGTGAAGCTGGAGTTGACCGACTCCATCTCCCGGGAGACGGTCAGGCAGGTGCTGAAAAAAACGAACTCAAGCCGTGGCGGAAGAAGGAGTGGTGCATCCCCAAGGTGAGCGCCGAGTTCGTGGCCCGCATGGAGGACGTGCTGGACCTCTATGCGGAACCCTATGACCCCCAGCGGCCCGTAGTCTGTTTCGACGAGACCTCCAAGCAGTTGGTGGCCGAGAAGCGGGCGCCCATCCCGGCCAAGGCGGGCCGGCGGGAGCGGTTTGATTACGAGTACCAGCGCAACGGGACCCGGAACTTGTTCATGACCTGTGAGCCGCTGGCGGGCTGGAGGCATGTGGCAGTGACCGAGCGTCGCACCATGACCGACTTCGCCCATCAGATGCGCTGGATGGGGGATGCTGCTTACCCCGAGGCGGAGAGGATCCGAGTGGTGCTGGACAACCTGAACACCCATAGACCCGCCTCCCTGTACGAGGCCTTCGAGCCAAAGGAAGCCAGACGGGTGATCCAACGGCTGGAGTTTCACTATACTCCCAAACATGGGAGCTGGCTCAACATGGCGGAGATCGAGTTCAGCGTCTTCAGCAACCAATGTTTGAATCGCCGCATTGAAGATGAAGTGTCGCTTAAGCGCGAAATCGCGGCATTGGAGATCGAGCGTAATCAGGCTGAGGCAACCATCGACTGGAGCTTCTCCACCACCGATGCCCGGCATAAGCTTCGCCGTATCTATCCATCGGTTTCACCCTGACGCGGTACTAGCTCACCCAAGTGATACAGCAACCATCGGTGTGATTATTCCGGTGGCTCAGGCATTTGTCAACTTATGTTGCAAGAATCTCAAGGCAACAGTGTTGTAATTCGTAACGGCGCGATTGCCAGGCTTTTTGGTATTACCTTTTTGGTATTACAACGTGGGTTTGTGGAAGAAGATGGCGGATGGGAAAAGGAGAAGCAAAAGTCCACGGGGTCTTCTGGCCGTGTCATCAAGCAAAGCCCCGATCTCATCAAGCCGTTCCCGGCAGTTCCGGCTTTCCACGTAACCGGCGCCTGTAAAATCCGATCTCAGCGGGCCAAACCCGGGATGGGCAGCCGTCGAACGAAGAATGAGGCTGCCAGGAGCGCCAGTCCGATTATCGTTATGGTGATCGCAGGTGTCACAAACCCGCTGGCTATCTCCTGTGCCATGGAGTCGAGCACATCTGTAATAATTTGGATCAAGCTGGGCGGAATATCGCCGGCATTGGACTTGTCCAACAGGTTGTCGAACCTGCCGGGCAGTTGAGCTTTGGCCACAAGTCCGATGGTCAATAGCCCCAGCCCGGAAAGGAACACTGTTAGCCCAGGCCAACGCAGGGCGGATGCCATTCGTGGTATCTGGACCACGGCCATGAGAATCAAGCCGGCTATGACGATTACGATGGCCACGACGATCCCCAAGCCGCCACGGTCTATTGCGTCTCTGGTGGGTTGGAGGCTGTCGAGGAACTCCTGCCTGTTCTGACCATTCTCCCGGGCAGCCTCAGCTATGATGTCTAGGCGCTTCTCCCGGTCTAGCCCCGCAGCGATATCTCTAATGGCAGTGTCCATAAGAGGCTTTCCCAGTCCCCGGGCGCCCAGTTTAAGAGCTTGTTTGAAATCGCCGTCCCCAAGGTGTTCTTTTATGGCATCTTTCCGTTGGTCCAGTCCGTCCAGGGCCTCCTGTGGTATCGAACCATCCCGGCGGAGGCTTTCCACGGCTCTGTCGTAGACATCGTCGATAAACAGGCCGGTCACCAGTTCGATCAGTGGGCTTGTGGCCACCTGCAGGGCGCCTTGAACGTCCGCCTCGGCAAGCCGTTCCTTAATCTGCTCCTCTCGTTCTTCCAGGCCCTGTATGGCTTCCCGCGGTATCGTCTCTTCCTCCCGCAATGTCTTCAGGGCATTGTCAAAAGCCTCGTTCCGGTCATCGCCAGGAATGGATTCCACAGAAGGCACTCGGGATGGAATCTCGCCGCGCAATAAGGTTGTGTATATTTCGTTCAGCTCAGTCTCGAATTCTTCGACAGTGCTGACCGGCGCCTCTTCCAGCTGCGCCACCTGCGTGTCGACATATCTGTTGGCCAGAACTTCGGGGTTCTGAATGGAGGGAACGGAGGCCGGTATTTTCCCATCTTCCACGGTACGGAAGAGCGTCTCTACCTCTTGCTCAAGCTCCTCGAAGGTGTTGACCGGTATCTCGTCGAGGGCATCGATCCGCCGGTCTATGTACCGGAAGAGGGCGGGCTCGATATGGTCCAGGGGCGGCCCCAGATCGATGAACAAATTTGGATCGCGGGAATCCCCGTTCAGGTAGTCTGTGACTCCATCCAACCCTGTTTCCACCTGGTCCTGCAGGTAAGCAGGCGGGAGGATTTCCCGCGCAACCGTAACGATATCCTCGCGCGATACGTCGAAATCACCCAGGAGGTTTTCGGCCTCATCATCAAATTCCGGGTCCAGGAGCACTTCAGTGTAGAAGCGCTCGTAAACATCGTTCTTGGCCAAATTGTCCTTGTAGAATCCTGGGTCGAGGAGGTTGCCGCGTACCGTGTTGATGAGAACGAAGATCAACAGTCCGAAGAAAACAACGAGGGCCAAGATAACAGATGCAATGGGCCTGATGATGGAGAGATACAAAGACATTCTGCCCGTCCAACAAATAAGATTGTCTTGTTCGCGGCGTCCGGCTTCTCCAATGTCTGGTCAACCGCAATCTTCGCCGGATAGTCCTCAAGTTCCGTGGATTTTAGTCAAAGCGGAATCTACCCCCCAACGCGCTCGGCGTCAACCACCGGGGGGCCGGGTAACAGTTCAGACTTGGTGAGATGAATTGGTTTCAGCCAACTGCCACTTTTTTCAGGGGGTTTGGGGCAGGGAGTTTGGGAGATTCATCCCCCAACGTAACCCAACCCCCATATTCCGCCATCAGCCGCTCCGCTCCCCTCAACCCTGAACTTTTACCGGTCACGAAACAGGGCAATCGCATTATGACTGTTTTGGTCTAACCTGACACTTGCCCCTTTCCAACTCCGGCATCTCCCCGCTACCATAATCCTATCGTTTTTATATAGTTGGGGAATGGGGCCGCCCGGAAATGTTGCCCAGGGCAATCGCACCTCACGCGCAAATGGGACACTTTGGGACAGAATGGGACAGAAAAAACTTCCGTGCTTAAAACCTCCGGGCCTATCCCCCGGTGCCCCAGGGGCGACAAAAGGACGACAAAAGGCGACATTTCCGCGACATCAGCGGACATTTACACGACAATCTGCGACAAAAAACCTCCGGCTCCACGCTCAAATGTCATCAAATGTCGCCTTTTGTCGTATATTCTCAGCCTTTCCGCCTCCCCGCCCCGTTTTTCCCAGGATCCGTTCCCAAACCCAGGCAAATTTAACCGCAGTACCAACCACCGCAGTACCAACCAGAGTAATACCAATTACACGCCACATTGACAATGCGATTGCCCTCGGTCACGAAACGAATCATCAAGGAAGTCCTGCGAGGGCCCAAGGACGGACGGATTAAAACGGATTAAAACAGGCAACTCGCGCCGAAAATGGAAAGGCCTTGGGTCGCGAAACGGGTCAAACGCGGGCGCGGGCTTGGTAGCGTTGCAATTTAGGTGGTTTTGTTCAGTGGGACCGGCCTCTTGGGCGTGATGAACATTGAATTTACCGTGACCGGCTGATCAAACCACCTAAAACGGAACGCTACCCGCGGGCTTGCCGGGATGGGCAACGACGGCCATAATTGGGGCCAATTCGTGCGCTAGTCAGGCACGGGCGCACTTTGCGCCGAACATTACCCCTAAACGGAGGTCGTTATGAGCGTGTTGAAAATTGAGGGAGTAACCCACTGGTCCATTCCAGTGAACGATCTGGTAGAGGCCGAGGAATTTTACGGCGAACTGCTGGGGTTGGCCGCCAAGGGCAGGCTGGGCAACTCGGGCATGTCCTGCTTCAACGTCGGCGACCACAACATTTTACTGTGCCAGCGGGACGAGGCCAGAGGACCCGAAAACGCGGAAGACCGGAAGGTCCACCACTCCTTCACCGTCACCCCGGAGACTTTTGAGACCGCCTGCCGGGAGTTCCGGGCGCGGCAGATTCCCATTGACCAACTGGTCTACCGCGCTCATGGGTTCTTCACCGGGCGCGAGCTTTACTTCTTCGACCCCAGCGGCAACCGCCTGGAACTGCGCGACCCGACTTGGGCCGAGGGGATGCCCGAGCCGCCCTTTGCAGAAATCGGCGTTTCTTAGCCCTGCTTCCTAGCCTCGCAGGTCAGCGGCTTGGGACGCCCAGTTCCCGGCCGGTCTGCTCAAACACCCGGTCCAGGGCAGAAATGGTCTGGTCAATTTCCCCGGAGGTTACGCAGAGGGGCGGCATAATGTTCATCATGTCGCCGCCCCGCAGCAGGATGCCGTTTTCGGCGAAGCTCTGGGTCAGCCGGGAGCCTAGTTCCGCCTCCTCGGGGAAATACTCCTTGGTCTCCCGGTCTTTCACCAGTTCCAGACCGCAGAAAAGCCCCAGACCCCGAACATCGCCAATCATCGGGTGCTTTTCCTTCAGCTCTTCCAATCCGTCCAGCAGATAGCGGCCCATGCGGGCGGAGTTCTCCACCAAGCCTTCGCTTTCCATGATTTCGATGTTCTTTAAGGATGCGGCGGCGGCTACCGGGTGTCCGCCGAAGGTGATGACGTGGCGGAAGGCCGCCGACGGGCCACCGATGAAGGTGTCGGCAATGGCTTTGCGGACAATGGTCCCGCCCATGGGGATGTAGCCGCTGGTAATTCCCTTGGCCACGGTCATCAGGTCCGGCGTGATGTTCCAGTGCTCGCAGGCGAACATCTTGCCGGTGCGTCCGAACCCCGTTATCACCTCGTCGGCGATGAGCAGGCAGCCGTACCGGTCGCAGATCTCCCGCAGCATAGGCCAGTAGTTGTCCCCGGGAACAATGGCGCCGTAGGGGCTGGACACCGGCTCAGCCACCACCGCCGCCACGGTGTTCGGGCCCTGGAACTTGATGATGTCCTCGATGGCGCGAACGCAAAGCTCGGCGCACTCCTCGGGGGTGCGGCCACCGTACTCGCAGCGGTAGGGGTTGGGCTGCGGGCCGTGGAAGCAGCCGGCTAACAGCGGCTCGTAGTCCGACTTGGGGAAGGCAGGGGAGCCTCCCAGGGCCAGGGCGCCAAAGGTGGCGCCGTGGTAGGAGCCCTTGCGGCTGATGAACTTGGTGCGCAGGGGTTCGCCGATGCGCTTGAAGTAGGCGCGGGCAATCTTCATCGCAGTTTCCACAGACTCGGAGCCTCCGCTGGTGAAGAAGCACCGGGACAGATCGCCGGGGGTTATCTGCGCTATTTTCTCGGCAAGCTTGACCGCCGGTTCGGTGGTGCTGCCCAGGGGCATATAGGTCAGCTTTAGCATCTGCTGGTAGGCGGCGTCGGCGATTTCGGTGCGGCCGTAACCGACGTTTTTCAGCCACAGGCCGGACATGGCGTCTATGTAAGTGTTGCCCAGGGCGTCGGTAACCTGGCACCCTTTACCCTCGACAAAGATTTGTGGCTCGCCCTTTTCCGCCATTTCGCTGGGTTCCCGCAGGTAGATCCACAGGTGCTCCAAGGCGGTGCGTTGCAGTTCTTCAACCTGGGTTGGGGTATGCGTAACCATGACGGCTCCTCGTTAAAGATAAGGGGATATTGTCAAAGACGGGGGAACGTTTAATGCCGTTCCCGGTACATTCCTGGATAACTCCCGCTGGCGGGGTATTAGGCTCCCGGCAGACCTGAGCATTGGTAGTCTAGGGTCTGGAAGGAGGTCTGTCAAAAAGGATGGCCGGCCCGTCGGGAAAGTCCTTCGAGAGATTCAGCGCTTGCCCGGTGGATTCGCAGGACGAAGAACTGAGGACGGTCGTGAAAGTTGAAAGTGATAGGAAGCGGGCTGGGTCGGTTAGCTTTCCATCCGGCGGCGATGCAGTTCTTCCTCCAACTGCCGTATCCTGGCCTCGGCGTCCTGCCGGGCAACTCGCTCCATGCTTAGCGCAGCCTCGGTGTCCTGCCGGGCAACTCGCTCCACGCTTAGCGCGGCCTCAGCATCTTTCAACGCGGCCTGGGATTGGGGCAGGGTGCGGAGGTAGGCGCCGGTCTCGTGGTTGTAGAATTTCAGCATTTCGTCCTGCCGGCACAGGCTCAGGCGCAATAGCGGGCTATATGCCTTGAGTACGCCGTCGGGTTGGGTGGTCAGGTCTATGGACTGGTAAGCCCCATTCACCAGCCGGTCCCCGGCCAGAGCCTGCCCGTAATAGTCCCCGCCGGTGGGGTCGAACCGCCAGTATTCGGAAATGCCAATCCGGGCGTAGATTTCGCGCTTGGTGATGACGTCCTGCTCCGCTGTGCTTTCCGACCCGATTTCCAGCGCAAAGTCCGGGGGCTTGCCCACCTCCCAGGGCAGGTACAGCCTCCTGCGCTTGATGGCCGGGGCATCGACGCCGAACGCGGCATAGAAGTCAGGGCCAACCCGGACGTTCAGGTTGGCGGGGTCGTAGCAGATGAAGGTGTTGCTGCTGCGAAAGACCTCTTCGGGCGGGTAAAGGTTGTCAAGGTGGGCGCCCAGGATACCCAGGATTTCTTCAAAGACAGGGTATTGATACATGGCGTCGGGCAGCGGCTCCGGGTCGTCAGGATTGAAGGACAAACTGTCGTAGTCTATGACCGACTGAATCCTGTAGGCGAGCCTCGTCGTCATTCCTGGACTCCTGTTCTGCTCCGGTTCGGTCTGGAAAGATAATAACACGACGCACGGACCCTGCGTCAGTTCGACACCGCGGTCTCTCGTTTGCTGAACGACTTGATAATCCAGGCCAGGTTTAGCACGCCAATGGCTCCGGCGGCAACCTAAAGCAGTGTGCCAGCCAGCGGGTTGACGGCCAACCCCATTCCCAGCCCGAAGATGAACACGCCGAAAGCGACCCCAAACAGCAGGATATGGGTGGCGATTCTGACGACGGTAAGCATAGGATTCGCACCTCTCCTCAAAAGGTTCCAGGATTTGGTTTTCTATTCATTCTTCCCAGAAGGTCGGCAATCTTGACCTACTGCACCAGAAAGGGTGGCGGTGATTTAGCCCATTCTCACCCACTTGTTAGGCGTTGGCGCCACAGCAGCGCTTGTACTTACGACCGCTGCCGCAGGGACACTGGGCGTTGCGGCCCACCTTGACACCGCCCGGCGCGGCCCCGCGCGCCTTGCCCGTCACCGCCTGCATCGGGCTGGCCTTGGGGGTCGGGCGGCTGCTGCGCTGACCGCCGGCCGGCTGTTGGCTGACGGTGACGTGGAACAAGCTATGCACCACGTCATCCTGCATCCGCGCCAGCAACTCCTGGAAGGTCTTGTGACCCTCGGCCCGGTACATCACCAACGGGTCCCGCTGCCCGATGGCGTGGAGGCCAATGCCGGTGCGCAGGTTTTCCATGGTCGTCAGGTGACTCACCCAGTGCAGGTCAATTGCCCGCAGCAGCAGCAGCCGCTCCAAAACGCGCATCTGCTCCGAACCAAGCTGTTCCTCCCGCTCAGAGTAGACCGTTTCTACGTGGTCCGCCAACAGCCGCTGGACGTCCTCCTTGCGGTGGGCGAATACCCTGTCGGGATCGTCGAGTTCCGGCGGTGGCGGGCATATCAAGGATAGCTCGGCAAGAAAGGCGTTGACTTCCCAGTCGTCGCTGTACCGACTGGCCAAGTGCTTGGACACCAGGTCATCAAACTCCCGGGCCAGCATATCGCAGATACGTTCCTTCAGGTTGTCGCCTTTGAGGATCCGTTCCCGGTCGTCGTAGATGATGGACCTCTGGGTGTTGAGGACGTCATCGTAGTCCAGCAGGTGCTTGCGTACGTCGAAATGGTAGCCCTCCACCTTGACCTGGGCGGTGCCGATGGACTTGGTTATCAGCTTGTTCTCGATGGGAATGTCTTGTTCCAGTCCGCTCCAGCCCATGAAGGACTTGATGCGCTCGCCCCCGAACCGCTGCATCAGCTCATCTTCCAGGGAAAGGTAAAATTGGGAACTGCCCGGGTCTCCCTGGCGGCCCGAGCGCCCCCGGAGCTGGTTGTCCACCCGCCGAGCGTCATGATGCTCGGTGCCCACGACGTGCAGCCCGCTCAGGGCGATAACCTGGTCGTGCTCTTCCTGCCAACCTTCCCGGCCGGTGTCGCTGCCGCCTAGAACGATGTCGGTGCCGCGGCCCGCCATGTTGGTGGAGACGGTGACGCTGCCGATGCGTCCGGCCTGGGCGATTATCGCGGCCTCATGCTCGTGGTTCCTGGCGTTCAACACTTGGTTATGGACGCCCCGCTTCTTCAGGCGGTCACTCAGGGCTTCCGAGGTCTCCACCGACGTCGTGCCCACCAACATCGGGCGGCCCTGCCGGTTCATGGCCACGATGTCGTTTTCCACCGCCCGCCACTTGGCCTCGTCGGTCTGGAACACCAGGTCTGCGGAGTCTTCCCTGATCATGGGCAGGTTGGTGGGGATTGACGCCACTTCCAGCCGGTAAATCTTGAAGAACTCGTCGGCTTCGGTGACCGCGGTTCCGGTCATTCCCGCCAGCTTGTCGTACATTCGGAAATAGTTTTGCAGGGTGATGGTGGCGTAGGTGACGCTCTCCCGCTGGACCTTGATCCCCTCCTTGGCTTCCACCGCCTGATGCAGACCGTCAGCCCACCGCCGTCCGAACTGCAAGCGTCCGGTGAACTCGTCAACGATGACCACCTCGCCGTCGCGCACCACGTAGTCCTTGTCCCGCTTCTTGGTAACGTGGGCCGTCAGCGCGTTCTCGACGTAGTGGACCAGATGGTAGTTTTCCGGGTCGTACAGGTTGCCGGTGTTGGTCCATTTTTCAACCTTGCCCACCGCCTCCGGGGTCATGGAGATGGCTTGCGTACGCTCGTCTATGGTGTAGTCTTCTTCGATTTTCAGCCGGGGCACCAGCTTGGCGAAGGTGGCGTAGTACTGCACCGGCTCCTCCGCCGGGCCGCTGATAATCAGAGGCGTCCGCGCTTCGTCAATGAGGATGTTGTCAACCTCGTCAACGATGGCGTATCGCCGTTCCCGCTGCACCCGCTGGAACATTTCAACGGACATGTTGTCCCGCAGGTAGTCGAAGCCAAACTCGTTGTTGGTGCCGTAGAGCACGTCAGACTGGTAGGCTTCCTGCCGTGGGACCGGGCGAAGCTGGGCAAACCCCGGTTGGCCGCGGCGGTTGTTGATGTGATCCGCCGGTTCGGACCAGTCCGGGTCATAGCGAAAGGCCCCGTCGTGCTGCAGGACGCCCACCGTCAAGCCCAGCGCGTGGTAAATGGGGCCCATCCATACCGGGTCACGGCGGGCCAGGTAGTCATTGACCGTGACGACGTGGACGGCCTGGCCGGTCAGGGCGTTAAGATAGGTGGCCAGGGTGGCAACCAGCGTCTTGCCTTCGCCGGTTTTCATCTCGGCAATCTGCCCCCGGTGCAGCACCACTCCTCCGATGAGCTGCACGTCGTAGTGCCGCTGCCCCAGCCGGCGCCGGGCCGTCTCCCGCACCACAGCGAACGCTTCGGGGAGAATGTCATCCAGAGTTTCGCCTTGCTGGAGCCGGGCCTGGAACTCCCCGGTTTTGGCCGACAGTTGGTCGTCGTCAAGCCGGCGCATCCCGTCTTCCAGCGCGTTAATCTTTTCGACGATGGGGCGGGACTTGGCGGCAGCCTTTTCGGGACTGTCGCCGACGATTTTACGAAGTAAAGAGACCATCACGGACCACCCTGGCGCTCGAGCGAGCGCGTCCGCCCCGATAGATGGGGCAGAACATAATACACTTTCACTACCATCATTGTACCGTAAGGGCTGGCGGGACAGGAAGGGTTGAGAACAGGGGTAACAGTTCAGAGTTGGTAAGGTAAATTGGTTTCAGCCAACTGCCACTTTTTCCAGGGGGTTTGGGGGATGAATCCCCCAACATAACCCAACCACCATATTCCGCCATCGGACGATCCCCTCCCCTCAACCCTGAACAGTTACGAACATGGGAGTCAGGGCCATTCCGTTCTCTGGAGTTCCCAGGGAATTTCCATGCCAGTCGGGATTGGGTGTCATCCGGCGGTGGGCGGTCAGTTGCCATGCGGTGGCAGGGCAAGGTTGGGTGGTGGCTCTCCGCTTAACTTTCTTGCTTAACAATCCTGCCTTAAGGCGAACGGGGGCGTAGCGAGAGAAGAGGCCCTTACCGGGCACAGCCAACACCAGGCCGCAAAGACCCGGTTTCTGGTATCATGGCGCCGCGCGATTATCAAATCAACCCGCCAACCCGCAGGGAGCAGCAGATGACCACTACCAAGCTGGAACCCGGCCTGAAGGGACAGCAGCAGACCCTGGTATGCGAACACAACGTCGCCGGTCACATAGACAAGTTCAGCACGCCGTCCATGATTGGCCTCATGGAGCGCGCCGCCATCGCCGCGGTGCAGGACTGCTTGGAGGAAGGGCAAATCTCGGTGGGATTCGAGGTCAACGTCCGGCATCTGGCCCCGGCCGACATTGGAGACACCATCACCGCCCACGCCGAACTCACTGGCGTTGACCGCAACCGCCTGACCTTCACGGTGACGGCCTACCGGGGCGACGACACCAAGATTGGCGAGGGCTCCCACCGGCGGGCGATAATCACGCCCCAACGCTGAAACAACGGCCCATCAACCATAGCCGCCGACACGAAAAAGCCCGGCTCCGCGTGCGGAGCCGGGCTTTAATTCCTCAGGTTGAAACCGGGGTTACAGGTTGAACTGGGGGTCCTGGTAGGCGTGGTCCTTGATGTAGACCTGCAAGCGGCCCCGCTGCGTGTCGCAAACGACTAGCCGGTTGTTCTCCACGTCGAAGGCGCAGCCCGTGGGCAGGCGGAACTTCCGCTGCTGCTCAACCTGGTCCTGGACCTGGTTCCGGCGCTTCACCATGTCCGGGTTGGCGTCGAGACCCATCTGCCCCCACTTGGAAACATCGACCGCATCGCCGTACAGGTAGGTGATGGCCTTGGAGTCTTCGTCGTAAATGACGACCCGCTCGTTGAGCCAGTCCACGACGTAGACATCGCCGTCGCCGTCAATGCAAACGCCGGTGGGGTGGTTCAGGGAGCCGGCCCCCTTGCCGCCGTGCCCGAAGGTAAGCAGGAAGGTGCCGTCGGGGGCGAACTTCTGCACCCGGTGGTTGCCCCAGTCGGCCACGTAGACATTGCCGGAGCCGTCCAGTCCTATGCCGTAGGGCTTGTTAAACTGGCCCTCGGCCTCGCCGCTTTCCCCAAACGCAGACAACAATGTTCCGTCCTTGGTAAATTTCTTGACACGGTCGTTGTTGGAGTCGACGATCCAAAGGTTCTCGTCGGCGTCCAAGGCGATGCCGGCGGGGCCGTCCAGTTGACCGGCCGCGCTGCCCTTCTCGCCCCAAACCTTCAGCATGTTCCCTTCGCTGTCGAAGATGGTGATCTCGCTCTTCCACTCGTCGGACGTGTAGACGTTTTCCTGGCTGTCGACCGCGACCCCGGTGAGCCAGGTGAAATGGTTGGTCCCGCCGCCGCCGTAGGCCGGCCCGGTGCGCCCGAACTCGGTGATGAACTCCTCCTGGCCCAAGGGCAGGACTATCTTACTAATCCGGCTGCTAGGGTTCTGCTCGCCGGAACGGTTTGCGACATAGGCGACGCCGTCGGCGGCGAGAGCCACGCCCACCGGGTTGCTGAAACCCATGCCGGCCCCTGCGTTGCGGCCGATGTTGTGGCTGTAAAGCCAAGCGCGCCCGGCCACTATAGTATTGAGCGCCATAGTTTTCCCTCCTTGTTGGGATGGTCGTTGGGATAATCGGGATGCCGGGGTTCTCCGCCCGGCTCTGCTAAAGGGCCGGGCTCCTCCCCGCGGGAGGGGATTTGCCCGGCCCAAAACATTGACTAGTCGTGGTCTGCTCCGGCGCCTCCCGCAAGCGCCGGGGAAACGATGGGTCTACTTCTTCAGCCAGTCCAGCTTCTCGAAGTTCCCGTTGACGATGGGGGTGGCGTCCATGCCGAACCAGTCTTCCACGATGGTCGAATAGGCGCCGCGGAAGTCGTAGTTGGGCACCAGGTCGCCCTGCTCCAGGTCCTCAGCCTTGGCCGACGGGTACTCTCCGTAGAGGCCGCCCTTGACCGAGTCGCCGAGAACGAATCCAACGCCGGCGGCGCCGTGGTCGGTGCCGGAGCCGTTGTCATGGACCCGCCGACCGAACTCGGAGAACAGGTACATGATGATGTTTTCGCCGGTGTCGTGGGCCTTCATGTCCTCAAAGAAGGCCGAGATGCCCTCGGAAACGTCCTTCCACAGGACCGGGTGGCCGCCCATCTCGCCGGCGTGGGTGTCGAAGCTGGCGTGCTGGGTGTAGAAGATGCGGGTGCCGAGGTCAGCCAGGTAAACCTGGGCGATGTCGCGCAGGTGCGTGGCGATGGGCGAGTTGGGATACTCGACGGGGGAACTGTACATCTCTGGCGCAACCTTCACGATGTCGGCGCCGACCATGGCGTCGGTGCCGGTGGAGCGCAGGTAGTCGGTGACAAAGCTGCCGCCGACGGTGGGCGAATACATCCGGGAGAACAGGTCCAGCGCCTTGGCCCGTTGGCTATGGTCACTGATGCTGGTCAGCAGACCGTAGGTGCCCAGGTCGGCGATGGCGGCGACGGGGACGCCGGGGACCGCGAGGGCCCGGGGCAGGCCGTGGCCGAAGTTAATGGCCGTCAAGACGTTCTCTTTGTTAGGGTCCAGTTCGCGGGCGACGCGGCCGGCCCAGCCTTCCGTCCCGACCTTGTCCGGCTCACAGGTGTGCCAGATGTCCATGGAGCGGAAGTGAGAGCGCGGGGAGTCGGCGTAACCCATGCCGTGGATGATGGCCAGCTTGCCCTGGTCATAGAGCTCTTTCATGGGGCCCATGGTGGGCATCAGGCCGATCTCGTCGTTAATCTTGATGATGTCGTCCCGCTCGTACTTCACAACCGGGCGGTTGTCGTAGTACAGGGGGTCGTTGTAGGGAATAACGGTGTTGTAGTAGTCGTTGCCGCCGGTGAGCTGCAATACCACTATAACCGGGTCTTTCTTGGTCGAAGTCATGCTTTCGTCTCCTTTCCATAACTTGTGGGCGCCGGGGTGAGCGCCGGGCAATTCCCGCCTTGCCGGACCCGTTTAGCGCGCAGCGGGCAATTGCCCGATCATGTCTTGGGTGTTTAGCCGAACTGGTACTCGGTGGTGGCGCCGATGAGGGCCATGGTCTCGCCGATGCGGCGGCCGGCGGCTTCCTCGTCGGTCCAGTCCAACTTACCGCTGGGCTCGGCATTCTCGAGCAACTGGGCCTTGGTCTCGTCGCTGAGGGCGACGAAGCCCATGTGCTCGGCGGCGGCGGCAATGAGCTGGGCGGGGGTCTCGATGCCCTCAGCCTTCATGTGCTCGATGATGCTCTTCACGCCGGGCAGGTCGGTGTTGGACACCCGGTCAGCCACGAAGTTGACCCGGGCCAGCAGAGAACCGCTGTTAATCCACTCGGTGCCCGTCTGCCAGCCTTCCACGCTAGGCGGGTCAAGGATGGACTGGCCCATGTAGGTGGGCTCTTTGCCAATCTGCAAGACGCCGGGGTCGGGGTTCTGGAACAGGCCCACCATACGCAGCGTGCCGGCCACGACTTCGGCGGGGCTCTTAATCTTGGAGAACTGGGCATTCTTGAAGAACTCCGAGTTGAACATCATGCTGAGCAGGGGCTTGATTTCGTAGTTGTTCTCCTCAAAGGTCTGGCACATCATGTCCAGGGCCTCTTCGTCCCGGGCCGGCTCAATGGTCCAAGCGGGGACCTGAACTTCGTCGGCGACGAAGAAGTTGTACAGGTGGCGGCAGATGAACCGGGTGGTGGCGGGCTGACTGACTACGATGTCAATGATTTGCTCGCCGTTCAGGTTGCCGGTCTCGCCCAGGAAGGTCTTCTCGCCTTCGTCGTGGTCTTCTTCCTTGTACTCGAACTTCCAGGGGTAGCGGCCATAGGGCTGGCGGGGCAGCTTGGGGCTGATGGTCCAGCCGGTGAAGGCCCGGGAGCACTCCCGAACGTCAACCTCGGTGTAGTTGCTGACGCCCATGGAGAACAGCTCGAGAAGCTCGCGGCCCCAGTTCTCGTTGACGGCGTCCCGGTGGTTCTCGTTGTTGTCCAGCCAGAAGATCATGGCCGGGTTCTTGGATATCTCAACCAGCAGGTCCTTATAGTTGCCCAGACCGTGCTCGCGCAGCATGGCAATCTGCTCCAGCAGTTGGTCGCAGTTGTCCACCTTGGAGTTGCCGGTGGCGAAAACGTGGTGCCAGAACAGCGCAATTTTCTCTTCCAACGGGCGTTCGGTGCTGACCATCTGGTACATCCAGTTGGCCTGCCCCGAGAAGGGGGTGCCGCCGGGGAGCAGGAAACTGGGGTGGTACCGCAGCATAAGGGCCATCTTCCCGCCTTCCACTTCTTCCGGCGGGTTCAACAGCTCTTCAACCGTGGCTTCGTAGCCTTGAGCAACCCTTCGCTCCAATTCCTCACGAGACGCCCCGAAACCAGTGCGGCGCATCAAGTGGGCCATCAGAGCCAAGTCTTCCTTGTGCGACATTCGTTGCCTCCTTCCAATAATTTGCAATACTGTGAACGAGGGCTTTTATCCCCTCAAACCTAAGTGCAGACAAGGTTGATGATATTCCGGCCTGCCGAGGATGTCAACCGTTTTCAGGCGGTTTTGCAATTTTCGTTGGCTTTTGATAATTGTTATAACCTGAAAATAGCACTGCAAGCCGGGCCTTTCCGGGATGCCGGGGTTTTTAATCGCGTTCGCCTTGGGGCCTCTCGCAAAAGGCAATCCGCTATGATTGTTTTGGCATACCCTGACACTTGCCCCTTTCCAACCCCGGTAACTCCCCGCTACCATATCTCTATCGTAATCTCTATCGTAATCTCTATCGTATTTATATCGTTCGGGAGTGGGCTGCCCTGAAGTTTCTCGGCGCAGCCGCACTCCCGGAAAAAGCACAGATGAGACCGGAAAAACTTCCGCACCCCAAACCGCCGTGCCTGTTCCCCGGCGTTCCAGGGGTGACAAAACCGGACAAAACCAGGACATTCCTCGGACAAAATGCCCGCGGCTCCACGCTCAAATGTCCGAAAATGTCCGCTTTTGTCCGATATTCTCAGCGTTTCCCCTTCCCCAACCGGGAATTGGGCTGCGTCAATGACCAACGATTCCCCGGTATCCCCAAGGCCAGTCTCAAAACCTCCGGCAAATGTTAGCGTCGTACCTCAATGATGTAAAGCGCCCAATTTATAACCTGATTGCCCTACCCTTATAAATCCTGCATACCCTCAACTTATATTCCATGTTATGCTGGCCCCACCAACAACGGCGCCAGGAAACGGCGCAGAACAACGGAAGGAGACGGGAAACGGAGGGAAACTATGAAGGCATCCTATCTCGGCGCGATGGGGTACTCCCAGCGGCATATGTTCCCCGCCACCTGGCCGGTTCCTCCGGCATACCACGACCCTGAGACCTCGGTCCGCAGCTACCGGGAGGGCATGGACGAGTGCGAGTTCGCTGAGGAGATGGGCTTCGACTGGATCAGCTTCTCCGAGCATCACTACTCGGGGCGCATCGCCACCGGCAACCCGGCGGTAATGGCGGCAGCCGTCGCCGAGCGGTGCAAGAAGGTTAAAATCGCCATGCTGGGCCAGCTTCTCCCCCTGAACAACCCCGTCCGCTGCGCTGAAGAACTGGCGATGCTGGACAACATGACCAACGGCCGCCTCATCGCCGGCTTCCTGCGCGGCACTCCCAACGAAGACCAGACCTACGGCGTCAACCCCGCCGAGGGCCGGGGCCGTCTCTTCGAGGGCATGGACCTGATTCTCAAGGCTTTGACCGAGCCTCAGCCCTTTTCCTGGGAAGGACGCTATCACCAATTCCGCACCGTGGCGGTCTGGCCCCGCCCGGTCCAGCAGCCCCTGCCGCCGGTAATCGTCGCCACCCGCAGCGACGACACGGTCAAGTACGCCGCCGAGCACCGGCTGGGGTTGGGCGTGTCCTTCATCCCAGTGGAGCAGATGGGCGCGATTGCCGACAAGTATTACCAGTGGTGCGCCGACGCCGGCTGGCATCCGGAACCGGACCAGGTGGTTTACCGGGGCAGCATCTACTTGGCCGAAACCGACCAACAAGCCCAGGACTGGCTCGACCGACAAAAAACCACCGGCCCGGTCCCCGGCGGCATCGCCATGCGCCCCATAGTGACCAGCGCCATCACCGCCGCCCGCAGCGGAGAGGAGTTCGACCTGCGCAGCGTCCTAGCCGGCAGCCCGCAGGGAGATGTGGTAGGAACGGCCCGCGGTCTGAACTTCATGGGCAGTCCCGACACCGTGGTCAAGCAAATCAAGCAGTTCCACGACCGCAGCGGCGTGGGGGTAGTGGACCTGTTCTTCCAACAGGCCAGCCTGACCCACCGGGAAGTCATGCACGAAATAGACCTGTTCGGCCGGGAAGTCCTGCCCCGCTTGAGGGAGCTTTAAGAGGGAGCTTTAAGCCCTGAGATACAGCCTCGCCGCGTCCTGCCCATTTCAATCATTCAACCAACAGGCATCCAACCAACAAGCATCCAAACTCCAGGGGTTCACCATGACATCCAAACCCGGCCAGGTAGAAGTACACGGGACGCCCATCCGGTTTTGGGAGTCGGGCAGCGGCGGCGTGGTCGTCATCCTGGACGACGGCCTGTGGGGAATCGCGGCGCTGGTGGAGCCGCTGGCCTCCCGCTTCCGGGTCCTGCGGCTGGACTTGACCGGGTTTGCCGATATGCCTGCCGAAGCTGCCCCCAAGTCCGCCGAAGACCTGGCCCGTCTGGCGGGTGAAGCCATCGCCAAAATCACGGCGGACAATTACACCCTCATCGGCGCGTCTCTGGCTGCCACCGCAGCCCTTCGGAATGCCCTGCTGGCGCCCGATAACGTTGAAGCCTTGGTGTTGCTGTCTCCCGTCGCCGTACTACCCACTGGCGACCCGACAATCGCCGCCGCCGAAGAATTGGTGGCCCACCCGGAGAACGCATCCCGTCTGCCCGCGCCGGAGGCCCCCTCGTCCGACAGCCGGCGGACGCTGCTGCAAACGCTGTCCGGCGGCCCCGCAAACTCGGGATTGGCCGTCCGTTTGGAAGAAATCACCTGCGCCACCCTGGCAGTGTTCGGCGTCAACGACCGCATGGTCTCCCCGGAAGCGGCCCGGGTCTACCGGGAGCGCATCTCCAACAGCAACATCTCCCTGATCTACGACGCGGGACACGCTATCCTGGCGGACCGCCCCGAGGCCGTCATCAACGCCGTGGCCGACTTTGTGGAGCGCCGAGAGACATTCATTGTAGGCCGCGAGTCCGGGGTTATTAACCCGTAAGGAAGTCCCAAAAATCATAACTTTTCAGAGTTGGTGGGGTAAATTGATTTCAGCTAAGGCTTTCAGGCAACTGCCAATTGTTTCCAGGGGTTTTGGGGGATGAATCCCCCAAAACGTAACTCAACCCCCATATTCCGCTACCGGCCCCGCCCCTCAACCCTGAACAGTTACCCAAAATCGTTCGGCCCGAGGCTCTCGAAGGACTTCCTTAACCCGTCCCAAAACAAAAAGGGAGCCGCCGGCATCGATGCCGGCGGCTCCTGCGTACCAGGGAATTTTAGACGACACCAGGCGGGCCTAATCGTCCGCGACGCCGGCGGGTTCTTCCAACTGCCGGGGGAAGTTGCCCTGGAAGAGGCCCTTGCCTTCTTGCCGGTCCCACTGGGCGCTGGGCAGTTCGTAGTAGACTTCAATCTCGTTGTCGTCCGGATCCAGAAGATACACGCCCAGCGACAGGCCGTGGTTGCCGACGCGCTGGATGCGGACGTCGTTTTCCTTGAGCCGGAGGTACAGCTCCTGCAAGTCCTCAAAAGTCTCCATCTGCCAGGCCATGTGCGCCTGCCCGATTTTGGAGTGGTCGGGGCCTTCGGCGTCCATGCCGACGGCGCGGATGGCCAGCTCGTGGGACTTCTCGGTGTCCGCCGACATGAACACCGTCCCGCTGGGCGAGCGCTCCATGACGGTCAGGCCCATGACCCGGGTGTAAAAGTCCAGCGAACGCTCCATGTCCCGCACCCGCATTACCACATGCCCCAGTCTCATCGGTGTGTAACCCATAGTTGCCCTCCTTTATATGTGCCGTATATCATGTACCCAAGTCGAGTTTGACCCTTCATCAATCCGCTGTCCTGAAGCCCCCGAAGGACTTCCTCGTGACCTTTAAGGGCTGGCCGCCAACAAGGTTTCCATCTTCTCCACAAACCGTTCCACCTGCCGAATCCCAGACTCAACCAGTTCTTTGGTGTACCAGTTCTCGTAAAAGTTGGTGTGCAAGGCAGCGGCGACCAGGAAAAGCGTCAACAGGTCGGGATCGTCGGTTTCACGCGCCAAATCCGTAATAGCAACGTGAAGCGAGTTATGGCTCTGATGACGCCACCCCCGCTCGACCGCCACCGCCTTTACGATGGCCGCGCCGCTCCCCAACCCTTCTCAGAGGCTTGGGCCAAGTCCACCCCAAGCTCTTCGGAAGCGTTGACCACGAATTCCCTGCTCCTCTCGTGATATGTCGTTGTTTGTTGCAACAACCTTTCCTGGTGAGTCCCTCGGTACTGGGAACTTCGTGGAACACTCTAACCTGACCTCCCGTTACTCTACCAGGTCCAGGAACTCGCGGACTTTTTGCTTGAACGGTTCCTTGTCGTAGTTGGTGTACAGGGCCAGCGAGTTGCGCACCGGGTTGCCACCGAACATACGCTCGTACAGCACCTGCCGGCCGCTGAACGCACTGCACGAGGCATCCCACGCCAGGTGGAACAGCTTGGCCCGGTCCCTGGCATTGGCGGTGTCGGTGGCCAGGTAATGGTCAACCTCGGCGGCGATGTCCGTGTCGAAGTCGGCCTCGGAGGGTAGGGCCATCAGGCTGCTGGTGCCCAAAAGCTGGATAATCTCCACCATGCGGGGGTAGATGGACCTTCCGAACAGGGTGCGTCCGGCGCGAATGGCCGGCAGCGCCGGGCTCATCACTCCCCAGCGGTTGGGCGCAGCGTCGGCCTCGGCGGCCCGCAGGCAGGCCCGCAGCGTGTCCCGCTGGGTAATCAGCTCCGCCACCTGCTCCTGAACGTGGGGAATCGTCCCCGACCCCAGCGTGTCGACAATCAGGTCGGCCAGCCCCAGCATAAACTCGGCCTTGACCAGGCAGCGGGTCAAGACCTGGTGCCCGGTGTGGGCGTCGGAACTGGTTCCCTGGGCATAGCCGTTGCAAAGCTCCACGTTGCCCAGCAGGAACACGCGCTCCCACGGCACAAAAACGTTGTCGAAGAACACCACCGAGTCCATTTCCTCGAAGCGCGACCCCAGTGGGTGGTTGAAGTGGGAGCGCCCGAAGTCGAAGCTCTCCCGGCACAGGAACTTCACCCCCGGCGTGTCGCAGGGGATGGAAAAGGAGAAGGACTGCCGCCCGTCGTCGTCGGCCAAGCGGTGGGACGCCACCGGGTAGATGGCGATTTCGTCGGAAATCGGCCCCAGAGTCGCCAGCACCCGGCTGCCCTTGACCACAATTCCGGCGTCGGTCTCCTTGACCAGTGTAAGAGCCACCTCCTCGCTCAGGGTGTCGGCCGGGTTGGACGTGCGGCGGCGTTGCAGGTTGACCAGGGCGTGGGTCAACGCCACGTCGTTCTCCCGCAAAAACTCGTGGTAGTCCACCACGTTCCGCTCAAAGTCGGGCCGGTCCTGCGCGAAATAGCCGGACGCCCCTGCCCAGGACGAGAATATGACATTGAGAAAGTCCGGCGAGCGGCCCATCATGCCGCAGGTGGACCAGGCCCACCGGGTCATCATGCGGCGCCGGCGTTCCAGGTCTTCCACCGTCTCGGGGACCAGGTAGGACAGTCCCACCGGGTCGCCGGTGGACGGCGAGGCGAAGGTCATCTCCTCCCTCAGCGCCGGGTCGTGCTGCATATCGTACAGGGCAGCCACCGACTTGACGCCGTTCTTCAGCGCCGGGTGGGTGGTCACGTCCTGCACCCGCTCTCCGTCAATCCACACTTCCCGTGGGCGCTCCCGCAGGCCCTTGATGTATTCCGCTCCGGTGCGTGCCGGCATAATTCTTCACCTCAGCGCCAGACTCTGCCCAATGCTGTTGCAACCACGGTTCCGCCGGAGGACTGCCGTCCCGTCCGACTCATTTTCCCGTACCCGCCAGCCCATTCCCGACAGTATAGTACAGTCCGGCCACGGTCAACCACAGCCATTCATCAATCCGTTCGTCCTCTCGTTCGTCCCCCATATCCACGAAGGCGGGGCCCGAAGCCATCAAAAGACTTCCTGACCTGCGCTGCCGGCATCCTGCCGTCAACTGCCCCAATGTGAGGCATTATATGTAAGGTCGATGTATTTGTTCCCAGAGTTGTCCGGAAGCCGGCTAGAAATGATGCACCACTGAGGAGGGAAGCGAATGCAGAAACACGACATCCACGAGTATGACACTCACAAACACCACGGGGACGAGCCGGGCCACGTTCACGACCCCCATGACTGCGACGAGCACGAACATCACGAACATGACCACGCAGGCCACGTCCACTAGGCGGACCGTTCTACACTCGAAGAGGCCCCACGGTCCTCGCGACCGTGGGGCCTCTTTTTTGTTGTAACCGGCGGGGGTTGGCCGGAAGCGAGGGTTGCGCGCCTACGGCGGGCGGACGTAGAAGGGCAGGAAGGCCAGATGCTTCTTACCCCGGGTCCGCGAGCGGGCCATCAGATGGTCAACGTGATGGTCTTCGGAGCAGTCGGCCACCGACTTGCTCCAGCTGGATGACAATGTGGCTGAGGCCAAAGTCTTGGCTGGCGATTCGTCGCAGCCGCCGGAGCAGTGCGTCCAGGTCCCCTGGAACCCGGGGTCCACCAGCACGTGGGCGGTGATGGCCTCGTAACCGGAGGATATGGTCCAGACATGAACGTCGTGGATCAGGGTAACACCCTCCTGATCCTCCATTGCATCGCAAAGCCGGTACACGTCTACGTGCTCGGGCACTCCCGCCAGCCGCACGTTGAAAACAAAGAATTACATAGCATTGGGTAATATGGCGTCAACGTTGGGCGTTCGCGTATTTGGTGCCTTTTTATTGTCGTCGCCAAGCAACCTTTGGAGCCTTTACGATAAGCAGGTCAATAAGGAAGTCCTTCGAGGGCCTCAGGACAAACGGATCGAAATGGGCGGCATTTTCCCGTCCCGGCGACAATTGTAAAATTCTGCCTGCTACCACCGGCTCTTGACGGCCCGGACACGGCAATGTAAAATGATTGTGTTAGATACTAAGTATCAATTGTGGACCAGCGGAATCGCGATGATATTGACCAAGCGGAGTTCTTCCGTTGCCGAGCAAATCCTGGAAACGCTGGAGGAACGGGGCTATCGTTCCACCGCGCCCCGCCGGACGCTGGCGCTGGCCATTGGGGATCAAGACCGTCACTTCACCGCCGAGGGACTACGGCAGCAACTGCCCCCCTCCATGGGCCGGGCGACCGTCTACCGGACTCTCAAGATACTGGTTGAAGCCAGTGTCCTCTGCCGTGTGCTCCTGGAAGACGGTGACCTGCATTACCAGTTGAGCCACCGCGGCCATCATCATCATTTGCTCTGCGTCCAGTGTGGCTCTTCCCAGGATCTTACCGGCTGCGACATCGAGGATGTACTGATTACGACCTCGTCCCGCCACGGCTTCGAGCTGAGCGGGCATTGGCTGGAAGTCTACGGCCGCTGCCGCGACTGCGTTCTTAACGCACCCCCGGGCGCCTAGTCTCTTTTTTGACAATAAGTGATACTTGCTCTCAACAACGTCTTAAATTGATACTATGTCGCAGAAATGCATTTAATTGAGACAAAACGAAATTTACAGTGGGAGATGACGTTAGACATATGATGCGCGTCACATTGAGGATATTCGCTTTTCTAGCGGCTCCCGTGGTCCTGCCGTTGGTTTTGGCCTGTGGGTCAGAACCGCCGCCGGCCCCGCCTTACGCCGGCTCCGCCCCCGGTGCATCCCAACCCGGGAACCGGCCGGGAGACACGATTAGCGTTGTCACCACCAGCAACATCGTAGCCGACTGGGTTCAGGCGATTGGGCAGGACCGCGTGGAAGTTTTCCCCCTGCTGCCGGTGAACGCCGACCCGCACACCTTCCAGCCCGGCGCCCGCGACGTGGCCCAGGTGGCCGACGCCGACCTGGTTTTCAGCGTCGGTCTGGCCCTGGAAGGGGGTTGGCTGGACAACCTCATACATAACGCGGCGGGGGACCCGGGCAAAATCGTCCCGCTGGGCTACGCGGTGGACCCCATTGAGATCGTGGAAGTCTTCGAAGAACACGCCGACGAACCAGGCGGCGCCGAGCATAAGGGCGCGGAAGACAGCCATGAAGACAGCCATGATGGGCCAGAAGGGGAGCACGAGGGTGAAGATGAAGACCACGGCCACGGCGCGTTGGACCCTCACTTCTGGTTCGACCCGCTGCGGGTGAAGCAGGCGGTCGACACCATCGCGGCCCAACTTGCTGCTGCGGACCCGGCAGGACGGGCCTTCTACCAGGACAACGCCGCCGCCTACAACCAGGAACTGGACGCTCTGCACGCCTGGATTCAGCAGGAGGTGGCGAAACTGCACAAGGAACGCCGGCTGCTGGTCACTTCCCACGACACCTTGCAGTATTTCGCCCAGCGGTACGGCTTCCGGGTGGTCGGCGCGATTATGCCCGTCACCACCGACGCCGAACCCACCGGGCAGGCACTGGCAGAACTCATCGAGACCATCGAACACGCAGGCGTCCCCGCCGTGTTTGCGGAGAAGTCCCACAGCGCTCAGCTGAGCCGACGCGTATCCGAGGAGACCGGCGCCACCCTCATCGGCGGGCTTTACACCGGCTCCCTGGGCGCGCCGGGAGGCGATGCCGGGACCTACCTGGACCTGATGCGCTACAACGTCAATACCATAGTGGGGGCGCTGCAATAGCCATGTTAACCACGACTCCTCCTGCCCCGACCCCACTGGTCGCCGAGGAACTGACCGTCGAGCGCGGCGGCATCCGGGTTCTGGACCAAGTGTCCTTCGCCGCCGGCCCCGGCTGTCTCATGGGTGTCGTCGGCCCGAACGGCGCGGGCAAGAGCACCCTGTTCAACGTCATCGTCTCCCTGCTGCCGGCCACGTCCGGGCGGGTGCTGGTCCACGGCAAGTCCATTGACGACACCCGCGGACAGGTGGCCTACGTGCCCCAGCACGAGCGGGTGAACTGGCGGCTTCCTATGAGCGCGTTGGAAGTTACGCTGCTGGGGCGCACCCGGCGGATTGGCTGGTTCCGGCGTCCCGGCAAGGAAGACCGCGCCATTGCCGAGGACGCGCTGCGCCAAGTGGGGATGTGGGACCGGCGGCATTCGCTGGTAAGCGAATTGTCAGGCGGGCAGCGGCAGCGGGTGTTCGTCGCCCGCGCCCTGGCCCAGGGAGCCGACATCCTGCTGCTGGATGAGGCTTTCAGCGGGGTGGACATTGCTTCGCAGGAGTCGTTGGTGTCGGTCCTGACCGATCTTCGGGATCAGGGACGCACGATTCTCCTTTCATCCCACGACGTCAACCATCTGGCCCATTACTGCGACGAGTGCCTGTGCCTCAACTGCCACGTCTGCGCCTGCGGCGCTCCTCAGGACGTGCTTAACCCTGAGGTAATGACCGAGATGTACGGGCCTTTCGGGGGCGTCCCGTCCCACGGCCACGGACTGGCTGGAGACGAGCATGGACATCACTGAAACCTTGGCAGAAATCTTCATCGGGCCGTTCCAGTACGGCTTCATGGTGCGGGCATTTGTCGTATCCATCCTCGTCGGCATCATGTGCCCGGTCCTTGGGACCTACGTGGTCATCCGGGGACTGGGGTTCATGGGCGACGCCCTGGCCCACTCGGTGCTGCCCGGAATGGTGGCGGCGTTCCTGCTGGGGATCAACTTCTTCCTGGGAGCCATTCCGATGGCCATTGCCGCGGCCCTGCTGATTGGCTACCTCATCAAGCGGACGGGCGTCCGGGAGGATACATCGGTAGGCATCGTGTTCGTCGGCTTGTTCGCCCTGGGGTTGGTGATGGCCACCGCCGCCGGCGGGGTATCGGTGAACCTGGAAGACATCCTGCTGGGACAGGTATTGGCCGTGTCCTCGGGCGACCTGTTCGTCACCGTTGGGTTGGCCGTGGTGGTGCTGGGGATTACCCTGGGCCTGCACAAAGAGCTGGTGTTCTCCAGCTTCGACCCGGCGGGCGCCGAGGTCATCGGACTGCCCACCGCCAGGCTGGAGTACCTGTTGCTGGGGCTGCTGTCGGTGGTGGTGGTGCTGGCGCTCAAAGCGGTGGGGGTGATTTTGGTGATTTCCATGCTCATCACCCCCGCAGCCACGGCGCTTCTGCTGGTGCAGAACTTCGCCCGGGCCATGTCCCTGGCGGTGCTAATCGGGGTGGTCTCGGCGGTGTCGGGACTATATTTGTCGTGGCACTTCAACCTGCCGTCCGGCCCGTTGATGGCCCTTGTCGCCACCGGGTTCTTCGTCCTGGCCGTCCTCTACAAGCAACAGGAATCCGCCCTGCTGCGCCGGCGTGCCGGGTAGCCGGAGCCTAATCGTTCATCCGGTGTACGCCCGTTCCTCCTTGGGCCCTCGAAGGACTGGCCTGGGGTCTTGCTTGCGGGAAGAAGTGAAGTGGTACCCCTGGAGGGAATCGAACCCCCGACGCGCGACTTAGGACGCCGCCGCTCTATCCTCTGAGCTACAGGGGCGGGATGGGGGAACCAGGTGGACTGTACGCAACGCCGCATCGGAGTTGGCCGCGGGGCTGCCCGTCCCGTGAGTTTTCGGCCAAGCGGTTTGGCCTCGGCCATTATAGGCGGCAGGGGTCGGATAGGCAACCCCGCTTACGCCGACGGTAGCGTTGCAAATTAGGTGGTTCGGCTTGGGGACTCTGTAGGCGCAGCCCTTGAGGCTGCCCCGTCTCTGTCGCAATACCACCTAAATTGGAACGCTATCTACGCCGACGTAACTGTTCAGGGTTGAGGGAAGCGGAGTGGCTGATGGCGGAATATGGGGGTTGGGTTACGTTGGGGGATTCATCCCCCAAACCCCCTGAAAAAATGGCATTTGGCTGAAACCAATTCATCTCACCAAGTCTGAACTGTTACGCGCCGACGTCACGGCCTTTTCCTTCTCTGAAGTTGGCGGGAAATCCGTTCTGAGCGAGCTGGTCGAACCCCAAGCAGACGGCCCTTCGACCAGCTCAGGGCGAACGGGGACAACAGCGATTGAACGGACCTGTGAACGGCCCCTGCTCCCACATCACTGCTCATACCCCTGAGCTGAACCGCCCCAGAGCAGTTGATGCAGGCTGGATGGAGTGTCCACCGTTGGGGCTAAGCCCTCAAATATCTCTGTTCATCCCCTGGGTTGCCCCCAGGTTTGAACAGCACCTATTCCCTGGCATGGTTGGGGCGATTCGGCGGGCTTCCCCGTTTATTTTGACCCAGAGTTTGACCCAGGATCGGTTCAACCTGCCATAGAAAGCGTCTAACCTACGCTGGCTCCGCGACGAACACCGGGATCTGCCGTGTGGTCCGGGTTTGATACTCGTCGTAGGGCGGGAACGCCGCAACCGCGAGTTCCCACAACCGCGCCCGTTCCGCCACGTCCGCAACTTCGCGTACCTGCATCGCGAACACATCGGTCTTGTCCCTTATATCCACCTGTCCATCTGCTCGGAGGTTGAACACCCATACCGGATGCTTGGGCGCGCCGCCCTGGGAGCCCACCAGGACGTAGTTGTTCCCGTCCTTAACCCGCATCAGCGGGGTCTTGCGGATGGCACCGGTCCGGTTCCCCCGGTTGGTCACGATGATGACGGGCAGCCCGGTCTCGCGCAACGTCGTCCCATCCGCGCCTCCGCTGCCCTCGTAAAGGTCCACCTGCTCGCGCACCCAATCCCTGGTTGAAGGTATGTACTCGGCCATGGGTCTTTCTTGCCTCCTGATTGCCGGTTGCCTAGGGCTTCATAATAACCCGAATCTCCGCAATCCTCTACCGCTGCCCTACCGTTGTTCCGGCGGTCAATCCGGCAGAGAGGCGGCTGTTCCAAACGCCGGTCTGAACAAAAGCCAGATTCAGCCCAGTAGTTCCCAAGTTACCTAACCGGCCCCCGCGCCAACTACCCGGTGCAGCCGCTCCAGCACTGCCGCGTTTTCGTCCAGGGTGAAGTTGTCCACGTAATACTTGCTCTCCCCGCTGGTGCCGTCCACTGCGCCCAGGTCAACCAGGTGGGTGATTAGCCGCCGGTCTGCTTCCGGGGAGGGCAGCAGGTTGCGGCCCGCGAGCCGGGACATCGCGGCGACCAGCCCGTAACCACCCCAGTTGGAAACACTGGCTAGAATTAGCCGGTCCACGCGGGTCACGGCCGGGTCTGGAGGCAGCGTGGCCACCGTTGGGATGACCTCGGCGAGGTTGCCCATGCCTATCTCGTTGCCGCCGTCGCCGATTCCCACCGAGGGGATGCCGGCCTCAAAGAGGTAGTCCAACCGGGCGGTGTGTTCGGTAATGTCGCGATACCGCATATTGAGATAGGTGTCGGACCCGGTGCGCCCGCAGCGTTCGATGGATATGACCAGCCGGGGACGGACGCGCTCCAAAATGACCCCAGTTTCCCGGCGGCTGCCCGCCGTGTCCATGATGGGAAACTCGACGACTTCCGCCCGCCCGCCAAGCCACGCGCGCATGGCAGGAGCGGAGTGATGGTCGGTTACGTAGGCAACCCGGCGTCCCAGACCCTGGAGGGCGTCGCCGATGGCGATGGCCCCCGGGGGGCCGTCGGTCTCCGGTCTGCCCGCCGACAGGATGTAAAAGCCGGTGGCAATCAAGGCCGGGCCGGGGTTATCCAGCACGTATTGGGCAGCTTGGGTGCAGAAGTCCGGGGGCAGGTGACCCCGCAGTTGGGAGACGCCCCGCTGGTCCTGGGCCAGGATGATGTCCTCGATGGTCTCAGCCATAAGGGGTTAAAGCACCGCCACATCGGCGTCCCGCTGGTCGGTAATGAACATGTGACCGGGGGCGTGGGTCATCATCAACGGGGGTCTGGAGTTCAGGGCTACGGCCTGGGGAGTGACCCCGCAGGCCCAGAACACGGGCTCTTCGCCGGGCCGGATTTCCACGGCGTCGCCGAAGTCGGGCCGGCTGAGGTCGGCGATGCCCACTTCTTCCGGGTTGCCGATGTGGACCGGCGCGCCATGGGTGGCGGGAAACCGGGAAGTGACCTGCACGGCCCGCACGATTTGATGACGGGGAATGGGTCTCATGCTGACCACCATCGGCCCGGAAAACGCTCCGGCAGGGGTGGTCGGGATGTTGGTGATGTACATGGGCACGTTGCAGCCCATCTGCTGATGCCGAAGCTCGATGCCGGCCTCGGTCATGGCCTGTTCAAAGGAGAAGCTGCATCCCAACAAAAATGACACCAGTCCGTCATCCCAGTGGTCCAGCAGTGACGGGACTTCCGCCGATAACTGCCCGTGCTCGTAGATGCGATACCCCGGCACGTCGGTGCGGATGTCTGCCCCGGGGGCCGTCAACGCCGGCTCCACGCTGCCGGCTTCGATGACCTCCAGCAGCGGGCAGGGTTTGGGGTTCCGCTGGCAGAAGAGCAAAAAATCGAAGGCCAGTTCTTGGGGCAGGTTGGCCTGGACGCGCCCCGGCGCAACGCCGGAGGTAACGCCCCGCCATTGGCCGGTGCGGACCAGGTTTCGGACTTCGGCCGGGGAATGGGGCAAGGTGGTTATCGTCATGGGAGCCTCATGGGAGCCTCGTTGGAAAAGCTGCCGGTTGGGGTGATGCTGGTAGCTGTCATCATAGGTTGCGGCGTGGGTCCAGTCAATTGGCGCATGGGCCATGGCAATCGCGTTATAAATTGGGCACATTCTTTGGTATCCCTCGCGGGTATCCCTCGCGTTGGCGCTTTTATCTAATCGTGCTCCCTGCTGCAAGGTTGGGTGGTGGCTTCACAGCAGGGGGCACGAGGGACCGGAAATTTGCCGGAGTTTTTGAGACTGGCCTTGGGGATACCGGGGAATCGTTGCCGCTCCCAGCCATCATTGTCTGGCTGCCGCCGACCCGCGACGTCTGGCTGCCGCCGACCCGCGGCGCAGCCCAATTCTCGGTTGGGGAGGCGAAAAAGCTGAGAATACCGGACAAAAGCGGACATTTGAGCGTGGAGCCGGGGGTATTTTGTCACTTTCTGTCCGCTCTATGTCCTGTTTTGTCCCAGGAATGTCCTGGGTTTGTCTGGTTTTGTCACCCCTGGAAGGCTGGGAAACAGGCCCGGCGGTTTTGGGTGCGGGAGTTTTCGCTGTGTCATTTTGTGCCATTTTGTGCCATTTTTGCCGGGAGTGCGGCTGCGCCGGGAAACTTTAGGGCAGCCCACTCCCGAACGATATGAATACGATAGAGATATGGTAGCGGGGAGTTACCGGGGTTGGAAAGGGGCAAGTGTCAGTGCAGTTACGTTTCAGTTCTTAATTCCTGTCTTAAATCCTGGCTCGTCCGATTTTTGGGCTTGCCACTCCAAAAACGCGAAACGCTTCTCAGGGCCGGATACAGGCGCGGGGGATACGCTGCGGGTTACACCCAGTCGGGCAGGGTTTCCCCGGGACGAAACACCGTCCATTCACCGCCGCGGTAGACCGTCACGTTGCCCGAACCCACTGCCTTCCAGTTGCCGGCGCGGCCCAGGCACCCGGAGCGGGCGTCGATGCCCAGCACGGTGGTACCGTCGGGGACTTGACCCTCCAACTCGCGGGAGGTCTCCGCCGGGTTGCGGCCTTCGTGGTGGGGCAGCACCGCGATTCCCGGGGTGATGCCCAGAGCCTGGACCCACCCGCCCAACCGGGGACGGCGCATCATCGAACCCATCACCATTGCCCCGGCGCTAGACCCGGCCAGCACTGCGCCCTGTTCCACCGCCGCCATGATGGCCTCTAACAACGGCGAGTCGCGCAGCGCGTCCAGCAGGTGGTCGGGGTTGCCCCCGGTGAAGTAAATGACTCCGGCGCCCTCAATACCCCGTACCAACCCGGGGTCAAAGGCATCCTCCCGGTTCAGGACCATCAGTTGACCGGCGTCGCCTCCCAGAGCGGCGAAGTGGGTCGCGCCGTCGTTGGCCGCCTTGGCCGGTCCGGTGACGGCGGCGGTGGGCAGCACCACAACCTTCACGGGAGCGGGGCCGGCCGCCGCCATTATCTCCCGGTCCATGTCCTCGCATCTGACCCGGAACTCTTCGCCTCCGACCAAGCCGTACACACCGGACATTGTCCCGCTCCTTCCAACCTGCCGCAGCGGTTCCGGCGGGCAGGTTCACGTATCAAGTGGGGTTATTTTAGCAGAACCGGGGCGAGGGAAGCCCGGGGGAGTGGCCAGGGGCCAGTGGCCAGAAGGCCGTGGCCTGACCACTAGTACCGCGTCAGGGTGAAACCGATGGATAGATACGCCGAAGCTTATGCCGGGCATCGGGGGTGGAGAAGCTCCAGTCGATGGTTGCCTCAGCCTGATTACGCTCGATCTCCAATGCCGCGATTTCGCGCTTAAGCGACACTTCATCTTCAATGCGGCGATTCAAACATTGGTTGCTGAAGACGCTGAACTCGATCTCCGCCATGTTGAGCCAGCTCCCATGTTTGGGAGTATAGTGAAACTCCAGCCGTTGGATCACCCGTCTGGCTTCCTTTGGCTCGAAGGCCTCGTACAGGGAGGCGGGTCTATGGGTGTTCAGGTTGTCCAGCACCACTCGGATCCTCTCCGCCTCGGGGTAAGCAGCATCCCCCAGCCAGCGCATCTGATGGGCGAAGTCGGTCATGGTGCGACGCTCGGTCACTGCCACATGCCTCCAGCCCGCCAGCGGCTCACAGGTCATGAACAAGTTCCGGGTCCCGTTGCGCTGGTACTCGTAATCAAACCGCTCCCGCCGGCCCGCCTTGGCCGGGATGGGCGCCCGCTTCTCGGCCACCAACTGCTTGGAGGTCTCGTCGAAACAGACTACGGGCCGCTGGGGGTCATAGGGTTCCGCATAGAGGTCCAGCACGTCCTCCATGCGGGCCACGAACTCGGCGCTCACCTTGGGGATGCACCACTCCTTCTTCCGCCACGGCTTGAGTTCGTTTTTTTCAGCACCTGCCTGACCGTCTCCCGGGAGATGGAGTCGGTCAACTCCAGCTTCACCGCCTCGTCGGCCAGCAATCGCAAGGTCCAGCGGGTGTGCCCTTCCGGGGCTGCGCTGCAGGCCACGGCCACCAGGTGGGCTTCCTGCTTTCCATCGAGTTTACGCCGTTGTCCCGGCCGCGGCAGGTCATTGAGGGCCCGCTGCAACCCGCCTTCCACGAAGCGCTGGCGCACCCGGCCGACCGTGGCGGGGCCGACCAGCAGAGCTTCGGCCACCTGCTGGTCGGTAAGGCCTTCATCGGCCTTGCACAAAATGAGGCACCGCTTCACTTTACGCCCCGAGGATTGGCCGCGCCGGGTGATACCCAGCAAATGTTCCCGCTCATCTTGGGTCAAGTTCACTCGGTATAGCTTGGCCGGCATTCCCCACGCCTCCCCACAATCAAAGAATGCCTCAATTATATACTTTCTTATATTTGTCAAAAATAGCCGGACGAAATCAGGCTGCGGCAACCATCGACTGGCGATTCTCCACCACCGATGCCCGCAACAAGCTTCAACATATCTATCCGTCAGGTTCAGGCTGACACGGTACTAGCCCCTAGCCACTAACCACTAGCCACTGGCCATCGGCCATCGGCCATCGGCACGGGATGACAATTTCGGGCCGAAATGCTAGTATTCGTCTGTATGACTTCTACGCTATTGAGAAGTAATGCTTACAAAGCCCGCACTTGGGAGGACTGGCAATGGATGACCACGACATCGGTTTAATGGCTCACCTGATGCGGCGCGCCGGTTTCGGCGCCCAATACGATGAATTGGAAGCCCGCGCTGCCAAGGGATACAACGCCACCGTAGAGGAACTGCTCAACCCCCAGGAAAACACCCACGGCATGGACCTGGACTTGGCCGAGCGCTGTTTCCTGGAATGGAACCACTTTATCCGCTGCGTACCTGAGTACATCGCCTGGCGGATGATCAACTCCCAGAACCAGTTGGAAGAGAAGATGGTCCTCTTCTGGCACGGCATTCTTTGCACCGCTGACAGCAAGACCCAGAGCTACGTCACCTCCCAAGCGGAGTTGGATATGCTGCGCCGCAAGGGCATGGGCAACTTCCGGGACTTGTTGATCGAAATCTCCAAGGACCCGGCCATGATCTACTTCCTGGACAACTGCCTGAGCCACAAGGAAGCCATCAACGAGAACTACGGCCGCGAACTGCTGGAGCTCTTCTCAATGGGCGTGGGCATGGATGGCCAGTTCAACTACACCGAGGACGACGTTAAGGAATGCGCCAGGGCCTTTACCGGCTGGACCATCGCCAACAACATCCCCGGCCAACCCTACGGACGCTACCCCTCCCAGTTCGTGTATAACCCGGTGGACCACGACGAGGGGGACAAGACCTTCCTAGGCCACACGGGCAACTTCAACGGCGAAGATGCGATTGACATTATCGCCCGGCAGCCGGCCACCGCCCGCTTTATTTCCCGCCATATGTACAACTTCTTCGTGGCTGACGAAGCCCAGGTACCGGCTTGGATGGACACGCCGCCGAGGGACACGGAAACCATCAAGATGCTGGAGGACGAGTACTTCCGCTCCGGCTACGACATAAAGTCCATGCTGCGGGTACTGTTCGACTCAGATGTCTTTAAGAACGCCCGCTTCTCCCGAATCAAGGGTCCCATCGAGACGGTGGTAGGAACCTTGCGTTTGGTGGGCGACTGGAACACTCCGAAGCCCGGCTTCGAGGTTCTCTTCGACGAGATGAAGCACATGGGCCAGGAAATCCTGAATCCCCCCAGCGTGGAAGGCTGGCACACCGGCAAGGAGTGGATTGACGGCGGCACCCTGGTGCGGCGGATCAACTTCATCGCTGACTACGTGGCCGACGTGACCCAGCCCGGCATCCAGAACATTGTCCAGAAGTTATCGGCGGAAGGGCCCACCATTTCGCCAGTCGGTCTGGTGGACGGCTGCCTGCGGCTGCTGGGCTGCTACGAGCTGGAGCCGGAGACCCGTCAGATGCTCATCTCCCAAGCCGAGAAGAGCGGGGACCTGCCCACCGGCAGCCAAGCGTTCCCTGGGCAGGTGACCCAGGTGTTGCAGATGATCGTGGCGACCAAGGAGTACCTCTACGCCTGACCGGAGCTTTCGGTTGGCCGACACCCTTTGAAACGGGAAATCAAATCGAATTCCATTTAGGAGTATAAGATGACCTCCAACAAGAAAGACCCGGTCCTGGTAATACTTCAGATGACCGGCGCCTACGATGCGCTGAATACCTTTATCCCCTACAGCGATCCGCATTATCCGGACTACCGCCCGATGTTGCAGGTTTCTCCCAACGACGTGCTGGCCGTGGACGACAAAGTCGGTTTCCACCCCGGCATGGCTCCCCTGAAGGAAATGTACGACGAGGGCAAGGTCGCCGTGCTGCAGGGCATCGGGTACCCCAATCCCATCCGGTCCCACTTCCGGTCCTTGGACATCTGGCACACCGCCGAGCCTGACAAGATGGTCACCGACGGCTGGCTGGGCAAGGCCATTCGGGACTTGGACCCCAACAAGGAAAACATCCTGACTGCCGTCAACTTCGGCCGCGGCCTTCCCCGCGCCCTGGCGGCCCCCGGTGTATCCGTTGCGTCGGTGGGCGACCTCGCAAGCTACGGTGTGCTAACCGGCATCGACGGCGAAGAACAGCGGATGGATGCCCTGGACATTTTCGGCCGTATGTACTCCCCGATGATCGGCTCCGGCGCGGTCAATGACTACCTCTCACAGACCGGCTTGGACGCCCTCAAGGGCGCCGACATCCTGAGGACCGCGCCGGACATTTACTCCTCCAGCATTGAGTACGGCGGCAGCCCCTTCGCCCAGTGGCTCAAGAACATCGCCCAGGTCCATTTGGCCGGCTTCGGCACCCGGGTGCTGTACACCGGCGTTAACCCCGGCACCTTCGACACCCACGCCAACCAGCACATTACCTTCCCGCGGCTGTGGGGCGACGTCACCACCGCCATCAGCGACTTCTACCAGGACCTCAAGGAGCACCACGCCAACGAGGAAGTTGTGATGCTCCTCTTCACCGAGTTCGGCCGCCGGGTGAAGGAGAACGGCTCCGGCACCGACCACGGTTCCGGTGGTGTTGCCTTCGTCATCGGCGATGCGGTCAAGGGCGGCCTGTACGGCGAGTACCCGTCCCTGGAACCCGACAAGCTCGACGAGGGCGACCTGCGGTGGAACAACGACTTCCGCAGCACCTACGCCACCCTGCTGGAGAAGTGGATGGGCCTGGATGCCCAACCGGTCCTTGGCGGCAACTACGAGCAGTTCGACTTCATCAAGTAACGGTGAGGACCTGAAGGTAAAGGCTGGCAGCCTTGCGCCGCCGGCCTTTATTTGTCCCGCCAATTGACGTACTTAGCGAGGAAAAATGGTTACTACTGAGATTGCTCCCATAACCTTCGAGTACAGCCATACCATTGGCCGGCAGGAGAACCGCAGCGGTTCCGGTTTCTTCTACCCGGTGGACATCGCCCGCAGCGGAAAGAACCGGTTGTCCGTTATCAGCCGCGGGTCCGAAACCCCGGCCTTCTTTCCCTGCAAGCGGGTGACGGTTTTCACGGTGGATGAGGAACTGGTACAGGAATTCGGCCAGAAGATTCCCCCGGAAGATGCCGATGAGAACGCCCCCGCCGGCACTTTCATGTGGCCCTCGGCTCTGGCCATCGACAGCGAGGGCGGCACCTGCGTGGCCGACGAGTGGTTGCAGCGGATCACCGCCTTCGACAAGGACGGTGAATGCGTGGGCAAGTGGGGGAAGGTCGGCAGCGGTGACGGTGAGTTCAACCGGCCCTCGGGCCTGGCCTTCGACGCCGAGGACAACCTTTACTTGGTGGACAGCTACAACCACCGGGTGCAGGTATACACCAAGGGCGGTCAGTTCAAGTTCCAGTGGGGCGGCGAGGGCGCCGGCAATGGCCAGTTCTGGTACCCCTGGGGCATCGAGATCGACTACGACGGCAACGTCTGGGTGGCCGACTGGCGCAACGACCGCATCCAGAAGTTCGCTCCCGACGGCCGGTTCCTGATGGAGTTCGGCTCCTCCGGCGACGGGGACGGCCAGCTCAACCGGCCCACGAAGGTGGCCGTGGACAAGGAAGGCATCATCTACGTGGCCGACTTCAAGAACGACCGGCTGCAGGTCTTCGACCCTGAGGGCAACTTCATCACCAAGCTGCTCGGCGAGGCCACCCTGTCCAAGTGGGGACAGGAGAGAGTACAGTTGGACCCCATCATCGTGCGGGCTCGGGAAATGGCCCACAACCTGCACGAGCGGGAAAAGCTGTTCCACGGCCCCATTTCTGTTGAGGTGGACGACGAGGGCCGAATCTTCGTGTTGGAGTGCCCGCGCCAGCGCGTGCAGGTATATCACAAGCAGAACGCTATCTTTGGCGGTGGCCAGCTTTAGGCTTTAGCCCGGAATCCCCGAGCCAAGCAACATGAGTCATCCCGAATTTTGGGTAAAAGGCTAAAACCCGTATAAGGAAACAGTTACAAAAGAAGACCCCTTCAGGTGGAATGGGATTGTTAACACACCAACCACCAGGAGGGGTCTTCTCTTATGTTGCAACACGGAGTGGGGCGGGAGCAAGGGCAGGAGGTTGCCAATATACTCCAGTTGTTCATCGGACCATTGGAACAGTGGCTGGACCAACAGATCGACCGGCGTCTGGTACGCACCTTTTTCCTGGCCTTGGCCGCCATCGTGCGGTTGCGTCACTCTCGGTCTGGGCTGCTGTTTAGCGAATTGGGCGCCCATGTCCTCTCCCCAGACCGGGCTCCGGCGGGGACCAAACGGCTCAGCAATTTGCTGCGCTCTCCCAAGTGGAGCCATATTCTCTTGGAGAGATTCCTCTGGTACCGGGCGGACCAAGGCTTGGCCCAACTGGAGGAAGAGGACGGGAGGGCTCTGGCCATCTGGGATGAAAGTGTGCTGGAGAAGCCGGAAAGCATCGCCTTGGAGGGGCTGTGTCCGGTGCGTTCCAGCAAAGCCGCCCGCCTAAAGCGCATCAAACCAGGCTTTTACAATCCACCGGGAGGGCCGCCGGTATTCGTCCCCGGACTACAGTGGCTCACCGTCATGGTGGCGGGGATGCAGGGGCCTCCTTCCCTGGCCGCCATGCGCTGGTGGACCAGCCGGGGAAAGCTGGCCTCTGAGCGCCGCACCAACACCACCTCCCTGCTGGCCCAATGCGCCCAAGGATGGGGACGCCGGGCGCTCCACGTCTTCGACCGAGGCTACGCCGGCGCTCCCTGGCTCAACCAATTGACCCACCACCGGGTCCGCTTCATCATCCGCTGGCCTACCCGCTACCACCTGACCGACGTCAAGGGCAGCCGCAACGCTTGGCGGATCACCCAGGGCAAGCGTTCTATGGACCACCCTTTGCTCTGGGACGTCCACCGCAGAGAGTACCGCAAAACCGGCATCGTCTTCGCTCCGGTGCGCCATCCCCAGGTGGAAGAACAGCTTTGGCTCGTTGTTTCCCGGCCGGGGAAGGGACGCCGTCCCTGGTACCTACTGACCAATGAACCCTGACCAATGAACCCATCGCTGCAACTGACGACGCTTGGCCAATCGTATTAGCCTACGCTCGGCGCTGGCAGGTGGAGATGTGCTACCGCGCCTGCAAGACTGATCTGGCCATGGAGAGCCCCCGCCTCTGGTTCTGGGAGAACCGGCTCAAGCTCTTGCTCATGGTCAGTTTGGTCTACGCCTTTCTGCTCTCCTTGCTGGCCCCAGATTCCAGAGCCCTGGTCCAAGACCTGCTCCGCTCTTGGTGCCATAGAACCGGAAAAGGGTACCGCCAAGCCGCGATACCGTTTTCCAGATTAAGAGCTGCCTTGAGTTCCCTTTGGCTCGCCTATCCTCCTTCCTTCTCCCCTCCCATCCAAAATTCGGGATGACTCATGTTTATCGTCGCCCGCATTTAATTTTCCCGGCAATTTGGCCAGAAAACGGGCAACGCAACAGGGGAAGAGGCGTGGTGATTGTGCTGTTGTTGATTGTCGTCGCGTTGGCCCTTGCGATAAGGTAATGGGCGACGCCACGGGGCAGGGTTGTTGCAGCCTGGTAATCGCGGCTACGTTTATATTGCCTCGCTTCTTGTAACTGTTCAGGGTTGAGGGGAGCGGAGTGGCTGATGGCGGAATATGGGGGTTGGGTTACGTTGGGGGATGAATCCCCCAAACCCCCTGAAAAAAGTCGCAGTTGGCTGAAACCAATTCATCTCACCAAGTCTGAACTGTTACCGCTTCTTGGCAATGATTGCTCTGCCGGTAGTATAGTGGTCTACTGAGACCCGACTGACTTGGACCCTTCCCAACCTATCGGGGATACTCCAAGGAGCGAAATGTCAAAGCCCATTGGACCGGAGTTGGTGCACCACCTTAAAACAGTAGCCGAACCGTGGCTGTCGCCCGACGGCAGCCACCTGGCCTATACACTGACCTACATTGACGCGGAGGGATGGGAGACCCGCTCCCGCCTGGTAATGCGGCACCTGGGGTCAGGCCAGGACCATGAGCTAACCGACGGACCCAAGGACTCGTGGGCCCGGTTTTCTCCCGACGGCAAGCGGTTGGCTTTCCTGCGCGCTGACGGCGACGACCACAAGCAGCTGTGGGTCATGGACGCCACGGGAGGCGATGCCACCCCGCTGGTTTCAGCCGCCGGGGGAATCGTGGATTTCGCGTGGAGTCCCGACGCCGCCCGCATTGTGTACTGCGCCGACGTGAACCCGGCAACCACGAAGGGTCCCGAGGCTGATAAGGGGTCTAAAGGCGATGGCAACGCCGCTGAGGTCCCTGAGACCCGGGACGTGAACCGGCTGCGCTACCGTTTGGACGGGCTGGGTTGGCGGGGGGATTCGCACTTTCACCTGTTCGTCGCCGATGCTGAATCGGGCAGTTCGATGCAGTTGACCGACGGGGATTGGGACGACATCAACCCGGTCTGGTCTCCCGACGGTCAGAGCATTGCGTTCATTTCCGACCGCCGCCCCGACCGGGACCGGTGGGCGCAGACGGATGCTTACGTGGCGCCGTCCGCCGGCGGCCCGCCCCGGCTCTGGTCCGAAGGCTTGTCCAGCGTAGGCGGGTTGGCCTGGGCACCGGATGGGACTCGGTTGTTGGCGGTGGGGTCCCAGGCATCGGGGTTTCAGGTCTTCTGGCAGGGCTGGCTTTACCTGCTGGAGCCGGGCCATCCGCCCACGATAATCAGCGACGACTCCTTCCGGCCCGTGCTGGCCTTTCCCCCAACCTTCCGCTGTCCCGAAATACGGTGGGGCGACGACGACCGGATTGTCTTGCTCGGAGAGCGCCGGGGCGAGTCGTTCATATACCAGGTGTCGCCGACCGGCAAGTCTGCCGCGCCGATTTCCGGCGGCGGCTGCGTGACCACCGACCTGACGTTGGACCGGGACGGGCGCAACGCGGTGATTGTGTCAGCCTCGCCCAACTCGCCGGGTGACCTGCACTATCTGAACTTCAGTTCAGGGCAGACGCAGCAAGTTACCGAATACAACGCCGGATACCTGGCCGATCATCAGCCTGCCGGAATGGAGAAATTCACCGTGCCCCGGGACGGCTGGGACATTGATTGCCGGCTGTTCTTCCCGCCGGGCTTCGACCCATCGGCACAGTACCCCTTGATCCTGGACATTCACGGCGGTCCCAACGGGGCATTCTATGATTCCTTCGTGGCCTGGCAGCAGGTGCTGGCTACCGCCGGGTTCCTGGTGCTGGCCGCCAACCCTCGCGGTTCCTCCACCTACGGGGCAGATTTCATGTCCGCCGTCCTGGACGACTGGGGAGGCGAGGACTTTGAGGACTTGACGGCGGCGCTGGACGCGGTGGCCGCGCGACCCTACGTGGACGCCGGCAGGCTGGGAATACATGGGTACAGCTACGGGGGCTACATGACCAGCTGGACCATCGGACACACCGGCCGGTTCAGCGCCGCGGTGGTGGGCGCGCCCTGCATTGACCTGCTAAGTATGTACGGGACCTCAGATATTGGCGTTAGCTTCGGGGAACTGCAATGGGGCACGTCCATCGAGCAGGCCGCCGGCCAGGGCGTTGATGGCGATAGCGGGCAAACCGGGTCGGCGGCGGGATACCGGGAAATGGCATTGAAGCTGCTGGACCGGTCGCCCATCACCTACGCGCCCAACGTGACAACGCCGGTGCTGCTGCTCCACGGGGAAGCCGACGCTCGCTGCCCCATTTCGCAAAGCGAGGAGTATTTCACCATGTTGAAGCGGCTGGGCAAGGAAGTCGAGTTCGTCCGCTTCCCTGGCTGTTCCCACGGCTTCCCCCGCATGGGGCACCCCAAGATGCGAGTGGAATACCTGGCCCGGACGCTCGATTGGTTCCAACGTCACCTTTAGCAGTGTCAGGTTTGATCCGGAAGTTGGCGCAACTCCCGGCCCCGTCGGGGGATGGCTGACGTAGACGCATTAAACGACGACGCCGGCGGGTGCAGCCTCCTGGAACCAGTCTCCGCGGCACAGGTCCTGGAACAGGCGGACGGTCTGGCCGGCGTCGGTAACCGCCCGGAAGTGCATCCTGATTGTGGACTGTCCGCCGGTTTCCATTGCGTCCAACTTCCAGAGGTTTTCGATGCGGACCAAGCGGCTCCACTCCCCGCCGCTCTTCAGCCAAGCCTGTCCCCGGCCATCATCGGCCAGCACTTCCACCGGCAGCGGTTGCGAGTCCCGCGCCGAATACGCTCTGCTGAAGTCCAAAACACCCTGGACTGCTGCGATTGTTCCGATCATTGTGCATCCCCCAACGTGGCGTGTTCGTCTTTTGGAACAGTATATAGAACTAATGTACCATATACAACCCCCAACCCGCGGCAATTTTGGGGGTTGCCCGAATTTTGGAGCCGGGCCAGTGGCCGATGGCGGAATATGGGGGTTGGGTTACGTTGGGGGATTCATCCCCCAAACCCCCTGGGAAACAATTGGCAGTTGTCTGAAAGCCTTGGCTGAAACCAATTTACCTCACCCACTCTGAACAGTTACTGGAATTGGGAGTCCTTGCAAGTCCGGCAGGTTGTGGCATACTTCGGGGAAAAGCTGATACCGGCAAAGGGCGCCCACCAAGGGCTGCCCGCCCTGGCATCACATGGCTGAGAATTGACAGGTTTCAGGAATCCATTGAATGGGGAGACTGGGACCAGGTTTAGCGCTTTAGGAGGCTACTAATGGCTGACGAAGAAATCCGCGTGGGACTCATCGGAGCGGGCGGCAACGTGCGGGCGCGTCATATTCCAGGATTTCAGGGGGTTGACGACTGCGAGATTGTGGCAGTGGCCAACCGGACCGTTGAGTCGGGCAGGGCTATCGCCGACCAGTTCAACATCCCAACGGTCTACGGTAACTGGCGGGAGTTGTTGGACGACGACAGTATCAACGCCGTGTGCATCGGCACCTGGCCGTATATGCACCGCACCATGACTCTGGCCGCTCTGGACGCCGGCAAGCATGTCCTGACCGAGGCCCGTATGGCCTCTGACGCGGCGGAAGCCCGCGATATGCTTAACGCTTCCAAGGCTCACCCGCACCTGGTTTGCCAGCTAACGCCCACATCTACCAGCTACACCATTGACCACGTGCTGAAGGGCTTGATTGACGAGGGGCACCTGGGCGAGCTGCTGTCGGTGGACTTCACGTCCCTGCAAAACAACTTCGCCGATTTTGGCGGTCCCCTGCACTGGCGGCATGACCGGGCAATCAGCGGCTACAACACCTTGAACATCGGGGCATCCTACGAGTCTATGATGCGCTGGTTGGGCCGGGGCAATCGGGTCATGGCTATGTCCAAAGTCCACGTGCCTTTCCGGGAGGACGAAAGCGGACATCTTGCCTCGGTCACTATTCCCGACCATGTTGATATTTTGTACGAGTTGGCCAACGGGGCCCAAGTCCATATGCAGATGAGCGCCACCTCGGGACTGAATCGAGGCAGTCAAATATGGATGTTCGGATCCGAGGGCACCATCCACGTTGATTCCCAGCGCCAGGTCTGGGCCGGCAAACGCGGTGACCGGGAGCTTGCCGAAGTCCCCAATCCGCCGGAAACCCAGGCACGCTACCGGGTGGAGGAGCAGTTCACCAACGCCATCCGAGGCAAGGAAAAAGTTGACATGGTGGCCTTCGAGACCGGAGTGCATTACATGGAATGGAGCGAGGCGGTGTACCGAAGCGCCATGACGGGACAGGCGGTGTATCTACCCATCTAGCAGTCGAACCTCTTTGCGATGAGCTGGGCAATGATGAGCTGGCGGGATTGTCCCGGTGGTCCGGCGATGCTACGGCGCGGTGGTGTCTCCAGCCCAGGCACAAGGTGGTGGTCATGCCGTCGTTTCGAGACTGTTGGACTGGCAGAGTGTCGGCAACAAGGCTGGGGCACTATTGCCAAGGCCTTTTCATCCGCTGACGTTGCCGATGGATCCATTCACGGTGAGCTTGTCGAACCGCAAGCGGACGACCTCAGGGCGAACGCGGACAATGGTAGCAACGCGAAAATGGAAAGGCCCTGAAAAGAACCGCCCGGCCTTTGCCCGCTAGGAATGACAGGGTAAGATTGCAAACAGGCGGTTGCTAACCCTACAAGTTGATGGGATATTAATTCAATGACCCCAAATATGCAGATGGAACAGTTATCCCTGGCATACATTCGTGCTGTTTCAGCCAATGTCGGTTACCAAATCACCAAGCCCGAGCCCGATATTGACAGCGTGGATGGAGTCCTGAGGGCCAGCTTTGGTCGGCGCCCAAGTATAGATTTTCAGGCCAAGGCAACCACGCAGTATATTGTGCGGGGTGACGAGTTACGCTTTCCGCTGCCAGTTAAAAACTATAACGAACTACGGGCCGACACCCTGACGCCCCGTATTCTGATAGTTTTGCTAATGCCAGAAGAAAGTTCTGACTGGCTTCGACAGACCCATGATGAGCTTTGCCTTCGTCGTTGTGCTTACTGGCTTTCCCTGGAAGACAGGCCGGCCACGTCTAATACAACGACTGTTACGGTCCCGATCCCGACGGTCAATGTGTTCGATAGCCCTAAACTCATTGACCTGATGCAAAAGGCGGAAAGAGGGGATGCACTATGCTAGTGCAAATACAGGACCGGACGGCGCTGTCCTCGCTGTCCATAGTCAGCCTCAAGGCTTATCTTAAATCTCGCGGGTGGAGTGACGCTGGCCCTTGGGGGAGCAGACCGGCCACAATATACAACAAGGAACACGCCGGCCGTGTCTGGGAAGTGCTTCTTCCCGTCCGGGACACCGTGGCGGATTATGCGGATAACATGGCCGAGTCTGTCGCCGTTTTGGCCAGGGTAGAGGAACGCTCGCAGATGGATGTGTTCCACGACATTGCCGCTGCCGGTGCCGACGTTATTCGGATGCGGTCAATCAACGGCATGGCCAAGGAGCCTTTGTCGCTGTGGCAGAGTGCGGGTATGCTGAATGACGCCTATAAAATGCTGGAGGCCGTGGCGAGGTCCGCGGAGAACCCCCGGGCGATCTACCGCGGCAGGCATAGTTCCGACGTGGCGGAATATCTCGACAGTGTACATCCGTTGCCCGGCTACTCCCAAGGTTACGACTTAACACTCCATTCTCCCGTGCCGGTCGGATATGACCGGCAAGAAGACTTCGGGGACGACTTTTATGCCCCTTTTCCCCGTCTCGTTACCGCCAAACTGGCCAAAGGACTCCAATATACCAGCCAAGCGCTGGAACAGGTCATTGCCGATGATACTCTAGAACCCTTCAGGGAAGCAGTGGACTCCGGTGTTAGCGCCAATCTGTGTGATTCAGTGGCAGAACTGGCCAAGAAGGGCGACGGAATTGCAATAGAATTGATCTGGGCCCCTGTTCGCCCGCCCAATATGCCGGACTCCCACTTCCAATTTTCCTTAGCATCGGCCGACATTCTGGCGGAGGCGGCACAATTTTTCCGCCGCAGAGAACCTTCATACGACGAGCACGTAGTTGGGCTGGTTGTCCGGCTGGAAAAAGAACCGCACGAATTTGATGGGAAAGCAACGATTGCCTCCGTGTGGGACGGGCGTCTCACACGGATGAATGTTGAGTTCGAGGAGTCGGTTTACGATATTGTAATCAACGCATTCAAAGACCAAACACAGGTTAGTCTGGACGGCGACGCTCATCCGTCGGGCAACGGCTATGAGTTGCGAAATCCCCGCAACTTAATGGTTTGGTCAGCAGCATAGCAGTGATCAGGCCCACCATCACCAGAGCCGCCGCTGAAGAAGCCGCTGGACTTGCGCCAACGCCATCCGAGGCAAGGAAAAAGTTGACCTGGTGGCCTTCGAGACCGGAGTGCATTACATGGACTGGAGCGCAGTGGTTTACCGAAGCCCCACGGCAGTTGACCCACTCGTTGTTGACACGCCCGTTTCTAGTCCGGTGGATGTGGGGTAAAATAACCCTGATTAGCGCTGCTGGGTGTTTCCGTGACTCCGATCCGCCGCCAGTACCTGAAAATAAAGCATTCCTACCCCGACGCCATTGTCTTGTTCCGCCTCGGCGACTTTTACGAGACCTTTGACGCCGACGCGCGTCTGGCCGCCAATGAGCTGGAAATCACCCTGACTTCCCGCAGCATGGGGAAGAACGTCAAGGTGCCCATGGCCGGGGTCCCGGCCCACGCTCTGGACTCCTACCTAGCCCAACTCATCAAGAAGGGCCACAAGGTCGCCATTTGTGAGCAGTTGACCGAACCGTCCCATTCCCGCGGGCTAGTGGAACGCGACGTGGTGCGGGTGGTCACGCCCGGCACGGTGGTCGAGCCGGGCCTGCTGGATCAGAAATCCAACAACTACCTGGCCGCCGTGGTTGAAGAAAACGGCTGGGCCGGACTGGCTTGGGTCGACGTGACCACAGGCGAGTTCTCCGCGACCCAACTGGAGGCCGCCGGAATTGGCCTGGAACTGGAACGCATCGCCCCGGCGGAAGTCCTGGCCCCCGCCGGGGAGCTGTTGGGAAACAATGGCGAGTTGCCCGGGGAACCGCCGACAGACCCGCCGGGCGGATGGCGGGAAACCCCACGGTCCAACATCACCGCGGTGGATTCCGCCGCCTTCGACCTGAATACCTGCCGTGAGGCCATCCTGTCCCACTACGGCATTCTTTCCCTGGAGTCCTTCGGCTGCGATAACCTGCCGCTGGCGGTGCGGGCCGCCGGGGCCATCCTCGCCTACCTGACCAGCACCCACAAGGCCAATATGCCCCGCCTGTCCCCGCTGGGCATCTATTCCACCGGCGCGTACATGGCGCTGGACCCGCAGACCAAGCAAAACCTGGAGTTGTTTCAGGCGGGGCGGGGACACAGCAGCGAACACTCCTTGCTGGCGGTCCTGGACCAGACTAGGACCGCGATGGGGGCGCGCCTGCTGCGCCGGTGGCTCGGCCAACCCCTGCTGGACCCGGTGGAGCTCAACCAGCGGCTGGACGTGGTGGACTCGTTTCACGCCGATGGGTTCAGGCGGGCCTCGGCCACAGCCGCCCTGTCCCGGATTGCGGACCTGGAACGCATCGTGGGGCGCATTCAGGCCGGCGCGTCCCCGCCCCGGGACCTCATCGCCCTGAAGACGGGGCTGGCCGCCGCCGGGGAACTGGTTGACAGCATCGGCGATTCCGCCGCCACCGCCTGGCTGCGCCCGCAGTTGGCCCCGGTCTCGGAAGCGCCGGCGCTAATCGCTGAGGCCATTGCCGACGAGCCCACCGGCAACTCCGGCGAGGGCGGGGTCATCCGCCCCGGGTTTTCCGCCGAGCTGGACCGGCTCAAGGCCGCCGCCGGCGACGCCCGCCGTTTCATCGCCGGCCTGGAACAGCAGGAACGGGAGCGCACCGGCATCCGCAGCCTCAAAGTTGGCTACAACCAGGTCTTCGGGTATTACATTGAGGTTACCAAGTCGGGCATCCCCCAGGTGCCGGAAGACTACGTGCGGCGGCAGACCCTGGTCAACGGGGAACGTTACGTCATTCCGGAGCTGAAAGAGTACGAGTCCATGGCGCTGACAGCCCGGGAGCAGATTGAAGAGCTGGAGCGGGACCTGTACCGGCGGGTCTGCGCCCAGTTGTCCGAATCGGCGGAAGCCATTCAACGCCTGGCCCGGGGCGTGGCCCAGGCGGACGCGCTGGCATCCCTGGCATCCGTGGCCGTCGCCAACCGCTACGTGCGCCCCGCCATTGGCCGGGGGCATGAAATCCGCATCAAGGAGGGCCGGCATCCGGTGGTGGAGCGGACGCTGGACGGCGGACGGTACGTCCCAAACGATGTCCACCTGTCCGGCGACGACGCCCGGATAATCGTGCTCACCGGCCCCAACATGGCCGGAAAGTCCACCTACATCCGGCAGGTCGCAATCATTGTCCTCATGGCCCAAATCGGCAGCTTTGTCCCGGCGTCCGAGGCAACCGTCGGGCTGGTGGACCGGATTTTCACCCGCGTCGGTTTGCAGGACGACCTGACCACCGGCCAGTCCACCTTCATGGTGGAGATGGTGGAGACCGCGGCGATTCTCAACCAGGCGACGCCCCGCTCGCTGGTGGTGCTGGACGAGATAGGCCGGGGCACCAGCACCTACGACGGCATGGCCATCGCCCGCGCCGTCATCGAGCACCTGCACAACGACCCCCGGCTGGGCTGCAAGTCGCTGTTCGCCACCCACTACCACGAGTTGACCGACTTGGCCAACACCCTGCCCGGCGTCCGCAACTTCAACGTCGCGGTGGTGGAAGAAGGCGGCGGCGTGGTCTTCCTGCACCGCATCATTCCCGGTGGCGCCGACCAGAGCTACGGCGTTCAGGTGGCCCGCCTCGCCGGTCTGCCGCCGGCGGTCATCAACCGGGCGTGGGAAGTGCTTAACGACCTGGAGCAACCCGGAAAAGCGGCGCCGGTACGGGCCGCCGGGCCAGGTTTGGACGGACAGGGGCTGCAAATGCCGCTGTTCGACCCGAGCCGAGCGCTGCAAGAGTTGGTTCTGGGCGTCGACATTTCCAACCTGACCCCCCTGGAAGCCATCAACAAGCTGTACCACCTTCAGGAAAAAGCCCGGGAACTGCCGGAGCGTTGGTAATTCTTGTTGGAGCGGCGGCCTTTAACCCGGGCATAACCCGGCATTTCCCACGGAAATCGCCACAGAATTTCCATCGGGAAGTTCCGTCGGAATTTCGCCGCCGACGCCGCTTCTCTCTCCCCGACGGCCTGGTCTTCCTGTGGCCGGCCCCGCCTAGCTCGCCGATGAGAACCCACCAACCAACCTTGCGGCAGCGGGCGTATGGCCGGCCCCCCGCCCAGCCCGCCGCCGAGAACCCACCAACCAACCTTGCGGCGGCGGGCGTATAGCATGAAAACCGCAAAATCCCCTTTTACCCCGTTTGCCCTGGGACCACCCAACCCGTTCACCTTGAAGCTCTCCAAATGCGTTCGTTCTGAGGGCCTCGAAGGACTTTTCTTAATTTATGGCTAGAAACACCGGCGACAACCCGGCAGAAAACCAAGGCCCTGCTGCGGGCCAACCCGCGGGGGAACCATTGGAGGATAGGACATCGGGGGAGGGACCGGCTAAGGGGACTGAGGCCGCGACTGCGGGAACCGACAATCCTCCGACGGGCCGGCGGGGCCGCATGACCCGTTCCAGCAGCTTCTACACGTTGAAGCGTTACCCCGACTTCCGTTATCTGTGGGCGGGGAACTTCCTAACCGTCGGCGCCCAGTGGATACAAGTCCTGACGGTCGGCTGGCTGGTGCTGGACCTCACCAACGGGAACGCCCTGCTGACCGGCACCGTGGTGGGAATACGCACGCTGCCGGTGCTGATAATCGGTCCCTGGGCCGGGGTTTTGGCCGACCGGGCCGACCGCCGCAAGATAGTGATGATTACCCAGTGCGTCATGGCGGTGGCGGCGGCGGCCTTCGCCGTGCTGGTTATCGCTTCCGACCTAGACTCCGAACCCGTTGCCGGGCCGCTGCGCTGGTGGCACGCCTTCATCTACATGGGCATCGCCGGGGTGGCCCATTCGGTAATCCAGCCGGTGCGCCAGGCCCTGGTCGCCAACACCGTGCCGCGCCACGACCTGGCCAGCGCACTGGCCCTGAACGGAATGGCCCATCCGTCCATGCGCATCGTCGGCCCAGCGCTGGGAGGCCTGCTAATCGCCACGCTGGGATACAAGTGGAACTTCTTCCTCGAAGGGCTGGCCTACCTGGGCATCGTCCTGCTGATGATACCGGTGCAGCTGCGCTACCGGGAGGGAACCAATCGGCAGCCCGGGTCGGTGCTGCGCAGCATGGGCGAGGGCCTGGCCTACGTGGGACGGGAGAAGCGCATCCTGCAACTCATCGTTATGTCGATGATCCCCAACTTTGTGTTCTCGCCATTAGCCTTCCTGCTGCCGGTGTTCACCACAGAAGTGTTACACCGGGGCGCGGGTTCCGGCGGACTGCTGGCGGCGGCCGTCGGCGGGGGAGGCATCGTCGCCGCCATCATCGTCTCCAGCATCGGCTACGTCTTCCGCAAAGGCATGGTCACCGGGCTGGGACTAGTGGGAGGAGCTGTGTTCGTTCTGCTCTTTGCCCAATCTCACTGGTTCCTGACATCCATGCTGCTGCTGGGCGGACTGGGCTTCTGTCAATACATCTTCCGCGTGGGCAACAGCACCCTTCTGGCCACCATCACGCCCGACGCCCTGCGAGGGCGGGTAATGAGCATCTACTTCCTGGACAACGGGTTTACGCCGCTGGCCACGCTGCTCATCAGCGTGCTCGTCCACTTCTGGACGCCGACGGGCGCGTTCACCGTGATCGGCGCCGTCTGCGTGGCGCTGGCAGTGTTGCAACTGGTCTTCTTCCGGCAGGTGCGGCAACTGGAGTAGAAGGTTAGGGAAGTCCTTCTTTGGTTTCAGTTTAGTAACCCGACAGTTCGCCGGGAGACCGACGGAGCCGCTCGTCCGGTCCTTTCGTCCCAAAGGGGCTTGCCGGAGTTCCCAACCGTCCTGGACAATCTTGACCCAATGCCCTTGCTGATACGAAACCGCGTTTCCCGGTTACGTTACAAGGGTTGTACATAGCCATAAGATACTGTAATACGTAACCGATAATCCCACGGCCCGCTTGTTATTGGTCTCCAGCGGCCAATGTTGACAGTGATTCCGCCGCAACTTATTATGGCAGTAATCGGTTCCCCGCCCGGGCAGTCGGTTGCGTATTAGCGTCCCGGATGTTCGGAACCAATCATGACCCGATAAGACTCAAGGAGGAACAGTATGGCATCGGACATTGCCTTGATGGCCCACCTCATGCGCCGGGCCGGATTCGGCGCATCTTATGAAGAGTTGGAGCGGCGCGCCGCGGCGGGCTACGAAGCCACCGTCGAGGAACTGCTGCAACCGGAACAGCAGCCCAAGCTGGACATGGACGTGCTGCTGCGCCACTTCGTTGACTGGAAGCAGATTAACGGACTGGAGACCAACCAAGCCCACTGGACCTACCGCATGATCAATAGCCCGCGGCCCCTGGAAGAGAAAATCTGCCTCTTCTGGCACGGCATTTTCTGCGTCGGCGACTCCAAGTGCATGAACGGCCGGCAGATTCTGCTCCAGTTGAACAAGTTCCGCGAGCACGGGCTGGGTGACTTCCCCAACCTGCTGATGCAGTTGGCCTCGGACCCGGCAATGGTTTACTACCTGGACAACCAGATGAGCCACAAGGACGCCATTAACGAGAACTGGGGCCGGGAGCTCCTGGAGTTGTTCTCGTTGGGCGTGGGCATGGACGGCGAGGCGAATTACTCCGAAGACGACGTGAAGGAGTGCGCCCGGGCGTTTACCGGCTGGACCGTCGGCAACGCCATTCCCCGCTATCCCTTTGGGCGGCATGAGGCGCTTTTCCTGTACAACCCCCGCGACCACGACAACGAGGCCAAGACCTTCCTGGGTGAGACCGGCCACTGGAACGGCGAGGACATCATCGAGATTATCGGCCGGCAGAAGGCCACTGCCCGGTTCATCGCCCGGCACCTGTACAACTTCTTCGTCGCCGATGAGCCGCAGGTCCCCGCCTGGCAGGACACCCCGCCCCGGGACGTGGAAGCCATCAAGCTGCTGGAGGAAGAGTATTTCCGCTCCGGCTTTGAAATCCGCTCCATGCTGCGGGTGCTGTTCAACTCCGACTTCTTCAAGAACGCCCGTTTCGCCAAGGTCAAGAGCCCGGCGGAAGTGGTTGCCGGCACCCTGCGCCTGACCGGCGACTTCACCCGGCCCAAGCCGGGGCTGTACCACGTCTCGCAGGAGATACGCTACATGGGCCAGGACCTGCTCAATCCTCCCACCGTCGAGGGTTGGCACACCGGCACCGAATGGATTGACAGCGGCACTCTGGTCGAGCGGCTGAATTTCGCCGCCGAGCAGGTTGGCGACACCGGTACGCCGGGCATCCGCGCCATCGTGGACCGGCTGGCCACCGAGGGCGATACGGTGTCCCCCGAGCGACTGCTGGAAGGGTGCCTGGAGTTGGTGGGGCACTACGAATTGGGCGACGAGACCCACGCCATGATTCTCAGCCACGCACAGCAGAGTGGCCCGGTCTCGACCGGCAGCCCCGAGTTTGCCGAGCGCGTGGGGCAGATGCTCCAGTTCATCGTGTCCACCCAGGAGTACCAGTTCACCTAAAATGGTCTGCGGGCCGTCCCCGGTGGACGGCCCCACCAGCCAATCGGCCAAATTGATTGGGAGAAGCGATTATGACCAGCACCAAGAAAGACCCCGTCCTGGTAGTCCTGCAACTGTCGGGCGGGAACGACGGTTTGAACACGGTTATCCCCTATTCCAACCCCCGGTACTTTGACAACCGGCCCAACGTGCGGATTCCGGAAGACCAGGTTCTTCCCATCAACGACGAGATTGGGTTCAACCCCAACATCTCGGAGCTCAAGGGCCTGTATGATCAGGGCAAGGTGGCCGTTATTCAGGGCATCGGCTACCCCACCCCCAACCGCTCCCACTTCCGCTCCATGGACATCTGGCACACCTGCGAGCCGGAAAAGATTGCCAGCGAGGGCTGGCTGGGCCGCGCCATCCGCGACCTGGACCCCAACAAAGACAACGTCCTGACCGGCGTCAACTTCGGCCGGGGAGTCCCGCGCGCGCTGGTGGCGCCCTCCGTTCCGGTGGCCTCCGTAGGCAACCTGGAGACCTATGGCGTCCTCACCACCATCGAGCAGGAGAACCGTCGCGACGAGGCCATAGACCTATTCTCGCGTATGTACTCCCCGGCTATGGGCCGCGGCCCCGCCCTGGAGTACCTGTCCCAAACCGGCATGGACGCCCTGGGCGGCGCCGACATCCTGGCGACGGCTCCGGCCATGTACTCTTCCTCGGTAGAGTACGGCGGCGGCTCCGTAGCGCAGTACATGAGGAACATCGCGCAGGTGCATTGCGCCGGCTTGGGGTCGCGGATCTTCTACACCACTGCTCCTTACAACAGCTTTGACACCCACGCCACCGAACTGGTGGCCCATGCCAAGCTGTGGACCGACGTCTCCCGCACCATCAACGACTTCTACGAAGACCTCAAAGAGCACAACGAATCGGACAACGTGGTGCTGCTGGTCTTCACCGAGTTCGGCCGCCGGGTTCATGACAACGGCTCCGGCACCGACCACGGTTCGGGCGGCGCGGCCTTCGTCATCGGCGACGCCGTCAAGGGCGGCCTCTACGGCGAATACCCGTCGCTGGACGACGACAAGCTGCTGGAAGGCGACCTGCGCTTCAACAACGACTTCCGCGGCCTGTACTCGACCCTGTTGGAGGACTGGTTGGGCCTCGACGCCAAGCCCATCGTCAACGGCAGCTTCGAGAAGCTGGGCTTCCTGTAAGCGGCCAACCTGAAAGCGCGCAACCGGGGGCCCTCAATCAGCTTATCCTGAGGGCCCCACAGGATACTCTTGACCAATTTCCTTATTCCAATCTTGCGAGGTTAGAATGCCAACTCAAACGCTAGGGGTAACGTTCCGCTACAGCCACACTATCGGCCGTGGTGAAGCCTCCGGCACCGGGTTCAGCTACCCGGTGGCGATGGCCCGGGGCGAAGACGACCTCATGTACGTCCTGTGCCGGTCCTACGAAGGGCGCCCCGACAGTATGCGCATCACCATGTGCACCGTGGGCGAAGAATACATCGGCGAGTTTGCCAAGGGCGCCCCGGCACGCAACGAAGCTCCCTTTCCCGACGCCATGGTCTGGCCCACGGGCATTGCCCTGGACCGGAATGGGCAGGTCTACGTCGTGGACGACTGGCTGAACAGCGTCCGAATCTTCACCGGCGACGGCGACCCTGTCGGCAACTGGGGCGTTTCCGGCTCCGGCGAGGGCCAGCTCAGCGGGCCTTCCGGCATCGCCTTTGATGCTGACGACAATGTGCTGCTGGTAGACAGCGGCAACAACCGGGTGCAGAAGTTCACCAGGGACGGCAAGTTCATCGCCCAGTGGGGCAATGCGGGCGACGCTGACGGCGAGTTCAATATGCCCTGGGGAATTGACGTCGACGACCAAGGCAATGTCTACGTCGCCGACTGGCGCAACGACCGCATCCAGAAGTTCACCGCCGACGGTCAATTTATCCGGCAGTTCGGCGCTTCCGGTACAGGCGACGGCCAACTGAACCGCCCCACCGACGTGGCGGTGGACGCCGACGGCATCGTCTACGTTTGTGACTGGGGCAACGAACGGGTCCAGGTGTTCGGCCCCGACGGCGGCTTCCTCGCGGGCATGAGGGGCGATTCCGAGGTTTCTCAATGGGGCAAGACCAAATTGGACGCCAACCCCGATATGTGGAAGGAGCGGCAAATCGCTCAGGGCATGGACCGCGAGAAGTTGTTCTGGGGGCCCATAGGCATCGAAGTCGACGAAGCCGGGCAGGTGTTTGTCGTCGAGTCCTCCCGCAACCGCATCCAGGTATACAACAAGGTAGACCCTTACTTCGTGGGTATGTACGACGGCGGCCGCCTGTAAGCCCAACCGACGGCTAACTCACGGCAACACCCGAAAAACGACCACCCCTGGTCAGGGAACCATGCCCTGCCAGGGGCAGTTTTTGCTTGGCGCACAACCATAAACCGAATGTTTGCGCATCTTGGCCGGATGCTCTGGCCCCGGCTGCTGATACAATGGGGGCGCCATCTCCCTGCCGCACCTGGACCCACTGGCCAATCGGCTCGAAGCCTAACCGGAGAATAGCTGCGATGACCACCAGGCCAATACCCGCGGGCCTCGCCGGTCCGGTTGATGACCGCTCCATCGAGTATCCCTCCTCCGACGGAGAGCGAATGGCCGAATCGGACCTGCAATACGTTCCCCTGACCGAAACCGTTTCCACCCTGCGCAACCGGTTCATTGACCGCCCCGACGTTTACGTCGCCGGGGATATGCTGGTCTACTACCGGATGAACGATAACCGGGCCAGTGTGGCCCCGGACGTGTTCGTCGTCCTCGAAGCCGACGGCAATCACCCCAGGGATTCATGGCTGGTGTGGAGAGAGGGCAAAACGCCGGACTTGGTGATGGAGATTGCATCACCCGGCACCTGGGAGAGGGATGCGGGGGAGAAACGGGAAATCTACGCGGGCATGGGAGTCAGGGAATATTGGCGGTTCGACCCCACGGGGGCGTGCTTCACGCCGGCACTCATCGGCGAAGAGCTTAGGGAAGGGGAATATCGACCGATTGTGTTGACCGAGGATTCGGGCGGCGCGCTGCGGGGCTACAGCGCGGTGCTGCGTCTGGACTTTCAGGTTGAGAATGGACTGGAGTTGCGGCTGTATGACCCCGGAACCGGGGAGCGTCTGCGCAACCACCGAGAAGCTGAGGCCGACCGTCAGGCCGCCGAAGCAAGAGCGGCGGCGGCGGAAGCACGTATCGCGGCTCTTGAGGCTGAGTTGCGGTCCCGCACCGACAGTTAGAGGAACCCGCCGCCGGGATTCGGATCAACCTGTTCCGAGTTTATACGGCGCTGCGCTTCTCGTGATGTCAGGCTGCCTTCCCGTCGTGCCGGTGGACATCCTTCATCGCTCATTTCCCGTCAGGGCGGTCTTTAGGACCGTGTGAATGGCTTCCCCAGCGGAGCGCTCGGCGGTTTCATGCGTACCCACCCCATGTTCTGCCCCACTCACGGAGCTTTTTCACAGTATCTTAGATTTCCACGGTATAACCGCTGTCCATCCATTCTGCGTATGAGCCGTCGTAGAGGCGGACGTTGTATCCGGCCTGCTTCATGGACAGGTAGACGAGGGAGGCCCGGACTCCGCTCCGGCAATAGACGACCGCCGGGTCCTGGGGCATGATTCCCGCGGATGCCAACCTGTGTTGCAGCAGGCCAGGCTCAATGAGCAGTTTCCCATCGGCGCCAGCGGTTTCGGAATGGGGAAGGTTGACGGCGCCGGGGATATGCCCGGGACGATGGTCCGTTTCAGTTTTGCCGAGAAACTCCTCCGGAGAGCGGGTGTCCAGAAGTTTCGCTCCGCCGGGGTTGGCCGCATCGTCCAAAGTGGCGCGAACCGCCGGGTTGAGGCGCGGCGTAAAGAGTTTTGGTTCCGTTGGAACGGGCCGGTACAGGACCTCCCGGCCTTGGGTTTTCCAGGCTTCGTAGAGCAGGTCCATGACGTGAACGTCGTCGCGTCCAATATACTCCAGCACCCAGGCGGCCATTGCGGCGTTGCGGCCATCCTGATGGTCGTAAAGCACCGGGGTTACGTCGTCGCCCAGGCCCGCTTCACCGAAGGCGGCGGCAAGTTGAGCCGGTGGCCCCAACCGTCCATCGGGCCCTTGCAACTTCTTGAAGGGTACGCTGACCGCCCCTCTCAAGTGACCCATCAGGTAGCGCATGGCCGACCGAGGGTCAATTATCAGGTGCCCCGGCCGACCGATATGTTGAGAAACCCAATCAGCCGAAACGAAGGTAGCCACTATCCTACCACTTCAAGGTCTGTCTCGACGGTGGTGGGGTTGGCCACTGACTGAGTGACCGGGGAGCCTTCTACCGCCAATCGCCAGATTTCCCGCAGGGTTGCCTCGTCCGCATCGGCGCGCACAAAACACTTGGCCGAAATCCTGCCGTAACCCGGGTTTCCCTCATCCTCAACTCCCGCCCACTTCCGGATGTTGTCAAAATACCCTTCGACCGCCACTTCCAGGTCGTGAATGCGGACCCCCTGCTTGGTGGCGTTGACCACGAAGCCCACGGTCATGCAGCTGCCAATGGCGGACAGCAACTGTTCGTGCGCGCTGGCGGCGACATCGGTAGCGGTCAGGTCGCCGGGTTCGTCCATGTCAACCTGGTGGTTCCGCATATAGGCACGGGCGCGCATCCCGTCCTGCCAGACCACCCGCGACTTCCACGGCCCAGTCACCGCTTTGAAGACTTCGGGGTCGCGGAAGGAATCCAGGACTTCGGCCAGTTTCTCCCGGGGCAACCCGTTAAGGTCTCGTTCTTCGGCCATTTCCAACTCCTTAATGCCAACCGTACTATTCGGTGGAAATTCGGAAATTCCAAATCCTTTTCCGAATCCTTGGCGCTACTGGTATTCCGCCCTTAGCTTTAGGGCGGCTTCAGCGATTACCTGCATCTTTTTGGAGGCAATCTCGTGGGTGTTGACGTTTCTTTCGGCGAAGGTGCCGAAACCGCAGTCGGGGTTGAGGTAGATTTTGTCCGGGTCGAAGTATTGCAGCAATTCCTTGACCCTAGCGACAATCTGCTCCGGCGATTCGATGTCGTCGGTGCGGGGATTCACCACGCCAAAGCCGATTTCCTTTTCGTTCCCGTACTCTTTGAAGACCTCCATCTCTCCGGCCCGGGGCGTGGCGCATTCCAGCACCAGTTGGTCAATGTTCATTTGGGTCAGGTAGGGAAGCATCGGCCCGTAGTTGCCGGTGAGCAGCACGTCTTCCCGGCGGCTCCAGTTGCCGCGGCAGATGTGTACGCCGGTCTTGATTCCGGTGATTCCCTCCGTGGTCTGGTTCATCAACCTGACCGCAAACTCAAGTTCGTCGGTGGGGTCCCGGCGGTTGGGAAGAGCGGCGCACATGAAGGTCTCGGTGCTTTCCTCGCCAAACACCACCTGGCTGAGGATTGGTTCGTCCAACTGAACGAAGTCGCAGCCCTGGTCCCGCAGGGCGATTATCTCTTCCCTGAGGATGGCGACCACATCGGCGGCCAAATCTTCGGGGTCGGGGTACACTTGGTCGGAGAGACCTTCGAACCAACTGGAACGGGTCAGCATATAGGGTCCGGGCAGGGGGATTTTGATTTGCCGGTCCGTATGTTCCCGCATAAAGGCCAGCTCGTCCAGGGCCAGTCCTTGCCGTTTGCCCAGGCGGCCAACCACGATGGGGCTTTTGATGGCAAAGGACGGCACGTCGAGGGCCCGCAGCACCTCCTCCATCCTAGCCCGGTCGCGGGAATAATCCAGCAACTCCGAGACCTTCATTAACTGCATTCCGGTCAGTTTGTCCACCGCGAAGGAATAAAAGTTATCCCGACGCTGCTCTCCGTCGCTGATGATGTCCACCCCGGCTTCTTCCTGCGCCCGAATGCAGGCTAACACCTCGGCGTCGGCCATAGAGTTGAACTCATCCAGGGTGATTTCGCCGGCTTCCTTGCGGCGCAGGGCCCGCACCAACTCAGTGGAGCGTGGCCAACTTCCAACGACGGTCACGGGGAACAGGTTTATGTCCGGCATTCAGCTTCCTCCCAAGGATTGGGACGTTTTGGGATTCTCTGCCCACGATAATGTATCCCAAATTGCCAGCCAGCACAAATCAGGGATCGTTTGAACCAGGTTGTTGCCCGCGTGATTGTGTTTGGTGGAGCAACGTTGGAGATTACTCCTCCCAGGTTGAGGAAATCCCGGGCGGTCTTGCTGCCGCAACAGGCCTTGGATTGTTTCTTAAATATGATAAAATTATCGGTGCAGGAAATATCGGCTTGGCGTAACGACTTGGTATTTGGTCGGCGCACGGAAATCCGCTCATGCCGGACAACCGCTACCCGAGCCTTCGGCGGAATGACCGCGACAATCGGCCTGATAAGGGGTCCGTTTTCACCACCTGAGCCATACCCTGGCCAGTCTGCCCCTGGGTGAAGGCGTAGGTGTCGAAGCCCTTGGGCCACGCCGGTACTGGGATCACAAGGACCTGTACTCCCATGTCGCGCCGAGTCTCCAGAGGAAAGCTGCAATTGGGTGAAAAGTCCGACCTCCTGATAGGCCTGGATTACAAATCTAGTGACAGAATAATTCAACAGGTGGATTCACACCTAAAAGACCTCTAATGCCGGTGTAGCTCAGTGGCAGAGCAACGGTTTCGTAAACCGTAGGTCAAGGGTTCGACTCCCTTCACCGGCTCCACTCTTCAGCACGAAATGTGCCTTTACCCCCTCGAAACAAGTCCTCACCCAGCTTGTCAATCAACCCTTCTGAGAACGTCGAATTTTCGTTTGGCTGAACCGCCGCTTCCTGCTGAAGACCTGGCGCCACATGGGAGTAGATGTCCCCGGTGGTCGCAATGTCACTGTGCTCAAGCCGCTGCGAGACCACTTTCGGGGAAACCTCCTCGGAGGGGATCAGGGAAGCGTGAGTGATAAAGAGATCGTGAAACCCCAGTCCGTTGAGGCCCGACCTGCGCGCCGCTTTCCAGAACGCATGGGTCACCATGTTCGGCAGCGGCGGCCAGCCATCGTGATGGCAGAAGACTGGCAATTGTCAGGGTCATTGGGCCAGCGATTTTCACGGACACCCGTCCACCCCGAGCGCGGGTAATTTGGACTTGCATCAGGTTGCAGATGGAGAGTCAATCACCTTCCTGCAGCCCAGCAGTGTCCGATGCGGAGGTAGCCGCTGGTATATGGCACGGTTGCTGGTGATGGGGAAATCGGAAACGCGGCGCCGACTGATACTCAGTTCGTGGATGCCGTTGGGCCGTCGGGGAGCCAGTGAGTGTAGCCCCAAGTCGTCCAGGATGAGTCTGCCGAATGAGGGGAAGGACCGGAAGGTACGGTCCACTGAGTTATTCCTCCTGGCTATACCAAGACCAAGGTGGAATCCACAGGAACCGTCATACGAATCCCTGTAGGTTTCACCCTGGCTTCTGTTTAGTTATGTGGGCACGTCAACCGACCGCCTCAGTGGGCGGCGGTTGCGGGTTGATGCGCCTGGAGGAAGTCGCGCACCTGGTTTATCGTCTGGACAAGCAGGTCTTTTGACTCCTTCCAGGGATATACCGTGACCTCAGCTTGAGGCGCCAAGTCCACCAGGTCCATGGCGGCCTCGTAAGAGTGTGATGGCGTGTCGTCAGGCATGACCAGCATCGGCGTCTGGCACGAGCGCGCGAAGTCCCGCGACACGCAGTACATGAAGTCCGGTTGGACGCGGTACAGGTTGTGCAGGTACTCGTCGACGGTCTCCATGGTCAGGTCAGGCCGCTGGGAGCATAGCTCGGGACCCCAGCTATCGTGGCCGGAGTCGTACATGGAGTCCGGTGTTGCCCGGCTGTGCCCAACCGGCTGGCAGAGCACGGCGGCCAACACGCGCTCAGGCGCCCGTTCTACGAGTTTCATCGCAAAAGGGCCACCGATGCAGTAGCCCATGAAGAAGAACTCCTGAATGCCCAAGTGGTCCATCAGCCCCAGTTGGTCGTCGGCGAAGGCTCCCCACGGGTCATTGACCTGGACCGGCCCGCTGGACTCCCCGCCAATCGCGTTGCGCTGGTCCATAGTAATGCAACGGAAGTCGTTCTTGAACTCCTCCATCGCGTTGAACACCTGTCTCGGCCAATTGCTGGCCAGAGAGTTCAAGCCCCCGCCGGGAGTTACCAGCAGTGGGAACCCGGACCCGACCTCCTCATAGTGTATGCGGACATCGCCTTTGGTATAAAACGGCATTGCAGTTTCTCCTTCTTGGTCCCAGCACTGGGGTTTCCAGGCAATTGTATCTTGGGAGACCGGGTTGTCAAGGCAGAAGTAACCGGGGTAACTGTTCAGGGTTGAGGGGGGCAGAGTGGTTGATGGCGGAATATGGGGGTTGGGTTACGTTGGGGGATGAATCATCCAAACCCCCTGCCCCAAACCCCCTGAAAAAAGTGACAGTTGGCTGAAACCAATTCATCTCACCAAGTCTGACCTGTTACGTAACCGGGTGCAATTGAACACCAAGGCGCGGCAAGAACTGAAGCTCCTAGCGTCCGTGGGAGCGCGGCGCGATACCAAAGGGCTGGGGTCCACACTACACACCCAAGCATGGGAGTTGGCTCAACATGGCCGAGACAGCAATAGGCATACTGTCCCGCCAATGCCTGCCGCCGGATTCCCGATAACAGGTCCTGCGCCGGGAGGTGGCGGCGTGGCAGGCTCAGCGCAACCAAGCAGAAATACGAGGGGACTGGCGCTTCGCCAACGCAGATGTCCGTGTCAAATTGCAGTCTCTTTACCCATTGTTACAACCCTGTTACAACCCTGCTGCGCCGGTAGAGAGCAGCCTCCGCCCCTTTGGAGCGCTCTCTTGCCGCTGTCCCACCCTGCGAGGGGAGTTCCACGGCTTGCGTACGAACCGGCCGCCCAGGCCCCGGTCGATCTCGCGCCACTTCCGCTCCTCATCCGGCGTGATGAACGTCACGGCCTCGCCGGAGCGTCCCATGCGGCCCGTCCTTCCGGCCCGGTGGGTGAAAAGCACCTCAGAGTCCGGCAGATCAAAGTTGATGACCTGGCCGACACCCTCGATATCCAGCCCACGCGCGGCCACATTGGTTGCCACCAAGATAGGCGTGGCGCCGGAACGGAAGTCTTTCATCACCCGCTCGCGCGCATTTTGACTAAGATTCCCCTGGAGGGCTCCCACCGGGTAGCCCAACTCGTACAGTTGCGCTGCCAGCTTCTTCACCCCGTGCTTGGTCTTGCCAAAGACGATGACCGGCGCATCGTCCCGCTGATCCAGCAGGGTCCGGAGCGCGCCGAGCTTGGCATCCTTCTGGATGGTGTAGACCAGATGCTTTACGGTGGGCAGGGCTTGCAAGTCTGCGTCCACCTCGACCATTGCAGGGTTCCGCAGGTGCTTCTTGGCGGTCTTCGCCACCCATTCGGGCATTGTCGCCGAGAAGAGGGCGGTCTGCCGGCTGGAGGGCGTCTGGCTCAGGACGGCCTCGACGTCGTGGGCAAACCCCTTGTCCAGCATTTCGTCCGCCTCATCCAAGACCAAGAACCGTACTGATTGCAGGTTTAGAGTACCCTGCCGGAGGTGGTCCAGGGTGCGGCCAGGAGTGCCGATGATAATCTGAGCGCCGCCCTTCAATGCTTTGTATTCCGGCTGCAACGACCGGCCGCCGTAAAGCAAGGTGCAGCGCAGCCGGTGTGGTGACGCCATAGCCTCGGTTACTCCGGCCACCTGGATGGCCAACTCGCGAGTGGGCACCAACACCAGCGCCTGGACTTGCCGGACCGACGGGTCGCACTGTTCTGCCAGGGGTACGGCGAACGCGAGGGTCTTTCCAGACCCGGTACGTGCCTGCCCTACTACGTCCCGGCCTGCCAGGAGAAGGGGGATCGCCTTCTCCTGAATGGGCGTGGGCGCCGTTATATTCATACGGGAGAGCGCTGCCCTGGTGGCTGCTCCCAAGGCCATTTCCGGGAACTCTGGAGCAGGGTCGCCGGCGCCATCGGCGAAGGATTGATTTGCAGTGGATGGCTCCCTTGCGGGTGCGCTTTCCGGAAAGGAAAAGGCGTCACGCCGGACTTTGAAGCACGGGGAGCAGTATACCGGGCGGTCCTGGTTTGGACGGAACGGGACTGTCGTCAATGTGCCGCACTCGGCGCAAACAACCTTGTGCTGGCGTTTAGGCGCAGCGAAACTTGGGCGAGACGATATGGATTCAACAGGCATACGGAAACGGAACTCCTTCTCCCAAAGGGAGCAGTACAGATGATTTGGCGCAGGGCACAAAGACGAAAGACGGGGCAGATGGTGGTCCGTTGCCGGGTATGAAGCCTTGGTGCGGTATCAGACGCGTTGGCCCATTGTAACATACAGCGCCAACAGATAACCAAGCAGATAACCAAGGAATTTTTCCAGGACTCAGTGACTTCTAATCGCCGCTATCGGCCCATTGAGGTTCAGGCCGATAGGTTGACATTATTGGGATTGATAGATTATGTTACCTTAATTATTTGACGATTACCTCACAAATAACCGAATATCTTAGATCAGTTGGGCAGTAATATCGATATAACGAAGTGAAACAACACATTAATGTCCCGTTGATGTCTTAATCACGTACGCCATTGCCCGGTTAATTGCTAGGTTAAGACAATGAAGAACAGGAAGGAGCGCGGTCCTCCGAAATTCCTTTGGTTTCGGGTTCACCAAACCCAGATCGAAACTCACGCGCGGTAACCATGTGCCCCGGTCTTCACTCTAGCGCTCCCAGGCCTGACCTGCACCCAGATGGTTCTCCTTGGCGCTGATACCCCGGGACCTCAACCCATTGGCCGAAGTCCTATCCGGTAAGTTTCAGGAGGTGCAACCATGGCAAGCAACTGGTCCAGGAACTCCAGGGGAATCTCATACCTAGTTTTAATGCTCGTCATTTTAGTCACCGTGGCCTGCGGCTCCGCCGCTGCGCCGGCGGACACGGCTCCGGCCCCGGCGGCCGAGCAAGCGGCAGTCCCTGCCCCCGAAGCGGCGGCTCCCGCCCCGGCCGCTGCGTCATCTGTCGCACCCACTGCCGCTGCCCAGACCATGCCGGAACCTGACAAGGTGATGGAAGAAGTTAACACCGGCAAGCTGACTATCATGGTGGGGACCTTGGGTAACGAGCAGTTTGACGGCGCTTTGAGAAGTGGGGCGGGGACTAGTGTCTACGGCCGAATTCTGAATGGATTTCTGGTCAACGGAAATAGACAAAAGGAGCTGATTCCAGGTATAGCCAGCCAGTGGGGCATCTCCGACGATGGCCTGACCTGGACCTTTACCATAAGGGAGGGTGTGAAGTTTCATGATGGGTCGGAATTAATCCCGGAGGACGTGGTCTGGAGCCTTCAGCATCAATTTGGTCCAGATGCCCAAAACTACGTAATATCAGGCGCCTTGTCATCGGCGTCTCGTAGAATGGACAGGATTGAGATGAGCGGTCCAGATGAAGTAAGTGTGCACACCAAGGTACCCATCACCGAATTTTCTTCATACCATGCATCTCGGACGTCAGTTGGCTACATCGGCGCGATGATGCCTAGGCGAGACCCGGTTCCTGGGCAGCAATACGCCACACACGAAGAGGTGCAGGCGGAGGCCTACCGCGTAAATCCCATCGGTGCCGGGTACGGGTTTCTGGTGAAGCATGTCCCGGTGGCGCAGATGACCTTCGAGCGCTTTGACGATTACTACTACCAGCCCGATAACGGTTTCCCCCAGGATAAAAGGATAAATTTCCGGACGTTGGACGTGTTGGTGGTGCCTGAGGAAGCCACCAGGGTGGCGGCCCTGCGGGCGGAGGAGGCTGATATTGTCCCAGCCAGCTATAGGACAAAGAATCAGGTGGAAGCCGGGGGCGGGCGCTTCGTGCTTGGCCCGGAGGGTATACTTTTAGATATCAGGCTGATTGGGTGCTGGAACGACCCGGCGAATCCGGTACCCTGCGATGATAAGCGGGTCCGCCAGGCCCTGGACCTAGCCATCGACAAGGAGCAGATGCAGAAGCTCTTTGGAGGCCCCGATATCTTCCACATAAAAGGGTGGACCGTTGTCACCCCCAGCACTATGGGGTACACCCCGGCGGTGGACCCCTGGCCCTTTGACCCCGATAAGGCCAGGGAACTGCTGGCCGAGGCGGGGTATCCCGGTGGCGAAGGATTTGGAAAGCTGATCGTGAACACGTACCCCGCCTCGTCGATGCCCCGCTTGGTCGAGTCGGCGCAATTGGCTGGTGAGCTCTGGCGGACGGAGCTGGGGTTGGATGTGGAGGTAAGGGTGGGGGAGAGTGCTGCATGGTCCGCAGCGTGGAAGTCAGGAGAACTAAATGGCCAAGTATATTGGGCGCAACAAGAAGCCCGGGCAGATGCTCGAGGCTATATATACCTAAGGTGGGGCGACCCTGGGCAAATCACAAGAATCCACGAGGATCCGGAGCTCTTCGCAGAAGTTCAGGAAGCCGTCTCGGTAATAGACGACGACAAAGCTGAGGAGGCCTTTGCGAAGCTGGCCCTGCGTCTGAGGGATGAAAGCCATTTCTTAGGTGCTGGATATTTAGACCTCCCCTGGGCGGTAGGGCCTCGTGTCTTGGAGTGGCGGCCTTATCCCCTGTCGCTGTGGCCCTCGGCTCTTCACACCGTAGTCCTGAAGTAGCTATTGGCGCAACCAGGCTCCACCATTCAGCCAGGAGCAGGGAAAGGTGGGGCCTCAATTTAACAACCGGCACAATTAAACTTCTGCCCATAGGGGGCCCATGCATCGCTATATCTTAATACGATTAGGTCAGGCGGTAATCACCCTACTTATCCTCAGCCTGGCAGTGTTCCTAAGTGTACACATCAGCGGGGACCCCGCCCTTTACCTGTTAGGTCCTGACGACGGGATCAAGGAATATGAGCAACTGAAGAAAAACCTGGGACTGGATAAGCCCCTCACCGTACAGTACGGACTGTTCTTGGGCAATCTCGTCCAGGGCGACTTTGGCTTTTCCCATATCATGGGTCGTCCGGCACGGACTCTGCTATTGGAGCGGGCCCCCGCGACCTTGCAGCTGGCTGGGGTCGCCTTCGTCCTAACTGTTATAGTGGGCGTACCCTTGGGGATTTTGTCGGCGGTAAAACGGGACACTTTTCTGGATTCTGCCGGCAAGTTCTTTGCCGTAGCCGGCATAGCGGCCCCCAGTTTCTGGATCGCGATCATGCTGGTCCTGGTCTTTGGAGCCATATTGGGGTGGCTCCCCACCTTTGGCAGGGGTGGTATAGACCACTATATCCTGCCCGCCTTCGTGTTGTCCTGGCATAGCATGGCGGGAGTGTTGCGCTTGGCCCGGTCCAGCATGCTGGAGGTGCTGGACAGCGAGTACGTCAAGTTCGCCCGAGTCAAGGGCCTCTCGGAAAGACTGGTGGTATTCAAGCATGCCTTGAAAAACGCGGTCATCCCGGTCATGACCTTCTCCGGTCTGACTCTGGCGGGTCTGCTTAACGGCTCGGTAGTGATTGAGGTGGTCTTTGCCTGGCCCGGCATCGGTCGGCTGATGCTGACGGGCATTCAATCGCGGGATTTCCCCGTTGTCCAGGCTACTGTGCTGGCAGCCGGGCTCTTCTACATCGTTACGGCCCTATTGGTGGACATCCTTTACGCTTACGTCAACCCCAGAATCCGGTACGACTAACCGGGAGAATTAACCAGGAGAGTTTTCGTGGATTCTTCGCTGAGTGTCGCTACAGGTCGAATCAACCGGCTGCTGCAGCTGCCCAGGAGAGTCAGGCAATCCCGATTGCCCCGGATCCCCCTGACCATCATGGTCGTACTGCTAGTCTGCGCCGTTTTCGCCCCACTTCTGGCGCCCCACGACCCTAGCGTAATCAGCATGGTTAACGCAGAGTTGGCGCCGGGGGATAACCTGACTTACCCTCTGGGCACTGGCATCTTAGGCCGGGATATACTGAGCCGTCTCATCTACGGGGCACGCACCGCCGTCTTCATCAGCCTGGTAGCTCTAGGCACTGGGGCCCTCGTGGGCACTGCACTAGGCCTGGTTGCTGGTTTCCGGACAGGATGGCTGGACGTATTGATAATGCGGGCCTCTGACGCCACTTTGGGCTTCCCAACCATCTTGGTGGCGATAATAATTGTGACGATTCTGGGGGCGGGGATCGAAAACATCATCCTGGCGGTGGCGCTAACCGTCTGGGCCCGGTTCGCTCGCATGATTCGGGGTGACGTGCTAGCCATTAAGGAGTTGGACTTCGTGACCTTCGCCAAAATTGCCGGACTTTCCACTTCGATGATAATTTGGCGCCACATATTCCCCAACACCATCAATACCCTGATGGTCATCACCAGCCTTTCAGTGGGGCAGGTGATTTTGCTGGAAGCCTCGTTGAGCTTTTTGGGTTTAGGGCTTCCCCCGGGGGACCCCGCCTGGGGCATCATGGTGTCGGAGGGGCGTTCCGTAATCCTGGATGCGTGGTGGCTGGCGCTCTTTCCGGGTCTGGCCATCACCGTGGTGGTGCTGGCCTTCAACTTCTTCGGGGACTGGCTGCGGGACACCCTAGACCCCAAGTTGCGCCGAACGTAGCGGGGAAGGTCTTCGAGACACCTTTAGGACGAAAGAATTCGTTGCCCGTTTAGTACCACAGCCTGTATCTGATGACAGAAGTTTTATTCGGCGTTTGAGCGGGGAGTAGGAGTGGGTTTTGTCGCCGATCGTCTGGTCGGCGTCCGCTTTTTCAGCTTCGCCGCCGAGGCATTGGCCGGGTTGCGCCAGCCCTCCTGCAGGTCGTTCAACTTCCGCGCCGCCTCGACGACAGCCTGCCGCTGTTCAAATGAAAGGCAACCACATTCAACTGGCAGCCAACTCCCAAACGCCGCTCTGTCCCAACTGCGGGGGCGCCCAAACAAGACTCAGGCATTATCCCCACCACAACGCTACCGTTGTCAATCCTGCAACCAAGTTTTTCCCGCAGACGCACGGGTTAAAATCCAATGAACGAATCATCGAACCTGTTCCGCGAGAAAGACACGACAATCTTGAACATCATTCTCAACCACATCCTTTCCGGGCGTGACCGCCTGGATTCGATGACGCCCGCCCCCATTGCCGGTTTCTCGGTCGCGGCCGGGGACACAGCTACATGGTTTGCCGGAGAGAAAGATTACGAAGACAAAATTTATGGCTACTTAACACAGCGGTGCAGGCATCACCTGGGGACAGCCGTTTTGAGCTGGGCTGTTCAGTTCACCTACGTCAGGGACGTTTGGCCCATAGATACCGAACCATCCGCGGTCGCCAGAGACATGATTGAGCGCATAGATTTATCGAAAAGCGTCAGCGGCTTCCGCGATGGATTACTTGGGCTTGGGAAGTTCTTGTGGGATTCTGGATGACTTAGGAACCCCGGTTCAGGTCTCCGGAGGTCAACCTCACGGGTTCGGTTACGCCATGGTAATTGCCTATGCGACCGATGGCAGCGGCATGATAGTCGATCGAATCAACAAGCAACGCGAGAGGGTTGGCGTCGCTCCGTTGACAATATCGGTCCCCTTGCGGGAAATGGCCCGCAAATACATAGGATTGACGACAGCTGACGAATCTGGACAATCCTTGTCACGGGATGTCCAGGACTTCGGTATTTGACAGAAGGCTGGCAGGCGGGCTTCGATTATAGCGTTGCGCACGCCAAGCTTCTTGCTACCGGTGAAACGCCCATCTTCGAGGAGGAAGTCCTTCGAGCCGCTTAAGGGAGCCTAGCCGCCGACCATCCTGATGTATTCGTCGTGGTTGCCAACCCAAGTCCAGATGATGTCTCCATCACCTTCAACGGCGATGGCTCGGTGGGCAAGACCAATGCGGACAGACCAGTAATCCCCGACCTTTCTGAAACGCAACGATGGATGTCTTGGATTAGCCTTGAGCAGAAGGAAATTCTGCCGCGCAATTCTTTGCACTGACTCTGGAAGATGCTCGAAATGCCTCCAGAAGCGGGGTGTGGTCCGGTGCATCTAAAGTTCTTGGAGAGCGCCGTTATCTCTGGCTTCGAACGCCTCGGCTACTAAAAAGTCCAACCTTCCGGCTTGCGAATCCGCCTCGATTTCCCGATCCCACTGCTCCCAGTCCAATCCAGCGAGCCATTTACGCAACTCAAGATATTCACTTTCGGGAAGGGCCATAATCGCCTGCTGGATTTCCGCAATGGCCGACATTGTTGCTGCTCCTTTATCCTTACCGGGCCATAATCAGTCCCCAACGGCGACAGCTTCGCGGGTTGGAACTCCGCCGGTGGCGGTCAGGGCTTTTTGGATGTAGTAGCCGGTGTGGGACTCGGCGATATGCGCCAGGTCTTCCGGGGTGCCGACGGCGATTAGCTCGCCGCCCCGGTCGCCCGCGCCGGGTCCCAGGTCAATAATCCAGTCGGCGTTCTTGATCAGGTCCAAGTTGTGCTCGATGAGCAGGATCGTGTTGCCGCTGTCCACCAGCCGGTGCAGCACCCGCAGCAGGGCGGCGCAGTCCTCAAAGGACAGGCCGGTGGTCGGCTCGTCCAACAGGTACAGGGTCTTGCCGGTGGCGCGCTTGGAAAGCTCGGTGGCCAGCTTGACCCGTTGGGCCTCGCCGCCGGAGAGGGTGGTAGCCGGCTGTCCCAGCCGAATGTATCCCAGGCCCACGTCCCGCAGCGTCTCAAGTTTGGGCCGGATGCGGGGGAAGTTCCAGAAGAAGTCCAGGGCCTGGTCCACGGTCATTTCCAGCACGTCGGCGATGCTGCGGTCGTGCAGCGTCACCTCCATCGCCTCCCGGTTGTAACGGCGGCCGTGGCAAACCTCGCAGGGCACCGTCACGTCGGGCAAAAACTGCATCTCAATCTGATTGTAACCCTCACCCTGGCAGGCCTCGCAGCGTCCGCCCTTGACGTTGAAGGAGAACCTGCCCGGCTTGTAGCCCCGCACCCGCGCCTCGGGCAGGTTGGAAAACAGCTCACGGACGGGGGTAAACGCGCCGGTGTAGGTGGCCGGATTGCTACGCGGCGTCCGCCCGATGGGGGACTGGTCTATGTTCACCACCTTGTCTATGTTGGCCGCGCCTTCCACGGCGTCGTGCTCGCCGGGCCGCTCCCGGGCCCGGTTCAACTCCTGGGCCAGCCGCTTGTAAAGGATGTCGTAAACCAGCGTGCTCTTGCCGGAGCCGGACACGCCGGTAACGCAGACCAGCATCCCCAGGGGTATGCTGACGTCAATGCCCTTCAGGTTGTTTTCCCGCGCGCCGGTAACGGTCAGCACCCCGCCGTTGCCGGGGCGCCGGGCGCCGGGCATGGGGATGATTTTCGCGCCACTGAGATACTGTCCGGTCAGCGACGCCGGGTTGTCCATTACCTCGTAAACCGTGCCGGTGGCAACAACCTCGCCGCCGTGCTCACCGGCGCCGGGCCCCATGTCAACCACGTAATCCGACGCCCGCATCATCGCCTCGTCGTGTTCCACCACAACGACCGTGTTGCCCATGTCCCGCAGCCTGGTCAGCGTGTCTATTAGTCGGTGGTCGTCGTGGGGGTGCAGGCCGACAGTGGGTTCGTCGCAAACGTAGAGCACACCAGTCAGGCCGGAGCCGATTTGGGTGGCCAACCGCACCCGCTGGGCTTCCCCGCCCGACAGGGTGCGGGCAGTGCGGTCCATGGTCACGTAGTCCAGGCCGATGCCGTCCAAGAACCGCAGCCGTCCCTCGATTTCCTTGAGGATTTGGTTGCCGATGGTCTTTTCCCGGGCGGTAAGGGTCTGCCGGCGGCCCTTCCCGTTCGGTTCGAGAGCCAGGTCGGGGTCAATGCGCTGCACCCACTCCAACCCCTGGCCGATGTTCATCGAGGAAACGTCAATGATGCTGTGGCCGCACACCTTGACGCCCAACGCCTCGGGCCGCAGCCGCCGCCCTTCGCAGGACTGGCAGGGACGCGCCGACATATATCGCTCGACTTCGTGACGCACGTAGTCCGAGTCGGTTCGGCTGTACCGGCGTTCCAGGTTGGGAATGACACCCTCGAAGTTGGTGTCCCAGCTGTAGGTCTGGCCCCGCCGAGTGCGGTGGCGGACGGTGACGCGGCGCTCGTTGTTGCCGTAGAGGACCAGCTTCAGGTGCTCCTCGGACAGGTCCTTCACCGGGGTTTTATCCGAGAAACCGTTGGCCTTCGCTACCGATTCGACCATGCTCAGGTACCAGGCGCCGGAAGCGCCGGCCCGCATCCAGGGGGCAATGGCCCCTTCGGACAGGGACAGGTTTTTGTTGGGTATGACCAGCTCCGGGTCCACTTCCAGCTTGTAGCCCAGACCGGTACAGGCCGAACACGCGCCGTGGGGACTGTTGAAGCTGAAGGTGCGGGGTTCAATCTCCGGCAGGCTGATGCCGCAGCGCACGCAAGCGAACTGCTCGGAAAATACCAGTTCTTCGTCCTTTTCTCCCTCTTCCGCGGCGTGGCGGAGGGCCTCCACTACGCCTTCGCCCTCCCGGATGGCCGTCTCCACGGACTCGGCAACGCGGCTTTGCTCGGTGTCCGGGCGGATAATCAGCCGGTCAATGACCAGCTCGATGTAGTGCCACTTCTGCTTGTTCAGGGTGAGGGTGTCCAGGTCATCCACCTGGTGAATTTCGCCGTTGACCCGAAGACGGACGAAGCCGGCTTTGCGGGCGGCCTCGAATACGTCCTTGTGTTCGCCCTTCTTGCGGCGCACCTTGGGGGCCAGCAGGGTTATGCGGGTCCCTTCGGGCAGCGACAGGATGGCGTCTACGATTTGCTGCACGGTCTGGCGCTCCACCGGCCGGCCGCACTTGGGGCAGTGGGGATGGCCGACGCGGGCGAACAGCAGCCGCAGGTAGTCGTAGATTTCGGTGACGGTGCCGACAGTGGAACGGGGGTTGTGGGAAACTCCCTTCTGGTCAATGGAGATGGCCGGAGACAGGCCCTCGATGTAGTCCACGTCGGGCTTGTCCATGCGGCCCAGGAACTGCCGGGCATAGGCGGACAGGGACTCGACGTAGCGCCGCTGGCCTTCGGCGTAGATGGTGTCAAAGGCAAGGGAGCTCTTGCCGGACCCGGATACGCCGGTGATGACGACGAGTTTCTCCCGGGGAATCCTGACCTCGACGTTCTTGAGGTTGTGCTCCCGGGCGCCTTTAACGTGAATAAATTCCTGGGGCATAGGCGTGATTCCTAAGAAGGGTTTAGTCGGCTGGAATTGGGACAGGTCTATTTTACCATTGTGCAGGTCCTTGCCGGAGACCGGAACGTAACAGTTCAGAGTTGGTGAGGTAAATTGGTTTCAGCCAAGGCTTGCCGGCAATTGCCAACCCAGTGGTTAGTGGTTAGGGGCTAGTGGTCAGCCCCGGGCCTTCTGGCCACTACTCACTGGCCCCTGGCCACTCACCTCGGGTCAACCTCGTCCGGCGATAACCAACAGCTTGTTATCGAGGCATCCACGACTATGATGGTCATTTACTCGGAGACCTCATTCCGCCAGGCCATAAGCTCTTCCAGAGTTACATTGATGGGTTTCCGCGTCACCAGAAATTTGTCGAGGGCTTTCTTGCGCTCTTCGGGGTCAATGGTTTGGGTTGACGCCAGATGAGCGATAGTTTCTCCGTTTCGGGCGATGGCGATAGTTTCCCCGTCTTCAATGGCTTTCAGGAGGTCGGCTGACTTGGTACTGGATTGACTGACGTCAACTTGACGCATTGTTTTGCCCTTGCCCTTGTTGTTTATGGGAATTTTATCATTGGTTGGGTTTTGGAGACCGCTATTCCAGCTCCACCAACGGGTCGTCGGTGTTGACCGAATCCAGGGGCTGGACGTGGACCGCCTTGACCACGCCGGCGCGGGGGGAGCGGATGCTCTGCTCCATCTTCATGGCTTCCACCACGCAGACCTCGCCGCCTTCTTCCACCTGGTCGCCGGGCCGCACCAGGATGGACATGACCCGGCCGGGCATGGGAGAACGCAGGATGTTGCCGGAAAGGGTAACGGGTTGGGCCGCGGGTTCCGGGGGTGGTGGGGGCCGGGACGCGCTGGGCCGGGGACGAGCGCCCCGGGGCGGACGGTTCGGCCAGGCGGGCGGACCTTCGATTTCTACCAGGAAGGTCTCGCCGTCAACGATGACCTCCACCGGCGATTGGCCGAGGTCGCCCACGACAACGGTATACCAAGTGTCGCCTACTTTGACCCGCAGGGTGACGCCCACTTAAACTCCCAGCCAACTCCGGCTCCCCAAGTTTCGGGAGAAAAATTGTTCCTGACGGGCCATCGCCCGCCACCGCTGGTTGGCCGGGGTTGCGCCGGCTGGGGCGTTGGACTCCTGCAGGGCAAGGGCCAACGCCACGCCGATGGCTGCCGCCGTCTCCCTGCCGGGCGGTGCGGGTCCGTTTCCGTTCATGCCGCCATTGACTCCATGAGCGCGTTTATTTTTCCCTGACGCCAGGGTACCGGTATGATGGGTGGCCCGGACGAAGTCCGGGTCGGCGATAATCTCGCGCAGCAATGGAACGTTGCTCTTGACTCCCTCGACCCGCAACGCCATCAGGGCCCGGTCCAATCGCCGGAGGGCCTCTCTGCGGTCCGGCCCCCATGCCATTACCTTCGCCAGCAACGGCTCATAGTGTAGCGTCACTTCGTAGCCTTGGCAAAGAGCGGAGTCTATTCGGACGCCGGGGCATTTCGGCAGGTGCGGCCCGGTGATTGTGCCGACGTCGGGCAGAAGAGTCTCCGGGTCTTCCGGGTAGACCCGGGCCTGGACGGCGTGGCCTTCCGGGTTCACGTCGTCCTGGGTAATGGGCAGCGGCTCTCCGGCGGAAACCCGCAGTTGAAGCTCCACCAGGTCCACACCAGTCACCAACTCGGTGACGCCGTGTTCCACCTGCAACCGGGTGTTCAATTCCAGGAAGTAAATCTCTCCTTCCTGGGAGAGCAGAAATTCAACGGTGCCCGCGTTGGTGTAGCCGATGTGTCGGCCCAGCTTGACAGCCAGCCCGCAAATCTTGTCCCGCACCTCGGGGTCCAGCTTTACTCCCGGAGTTTCTTCCACCAGCTTCTGGTTCCTGCGCTGCATCGAGCAGTCCCGCTCGTACAGATGCACCAGGTTCCCGTGCTCGTCGCCGATCAGTTGTACTTCGATATGGGAGGCGTCCTTCAAGTAATGCTCGAAGAACAGCCGGGAGCTGCCGAAGGCGTTAGCGGCGACTTTTCGAGTCCGTTCCACCAATGGCATCAGTTCCTCGATTGACTTAATGACGCGGATGCCGATGCCCCCGCCACCGTCGGTAGCCTTCACCATCAGCGGAAACCCCAGCCGCGTTGCCTCGTCTACGGCCTGGGCGTCATCCACCGGGTTGGTGGTGCCGGCCAGCACCGGGAGGCCGGCTTGGCGGGCCAGCTCGCGGGCACGGAGCTTGTCGCCCATCTTTTCCATGACGGCGGGGGAGGGGCCGATGAACCGGACGCCTTCCTGCTCGCACCGCTGGGCGAAGACCGCATTTTCGGACAAGAACCCGTAGCCGGGGTGGACCGCCTCGGCGCCGGAATCTCGGACGGCCTGCAAAATCTTGTCGGCGTTCAGGTAGCTTTCCAGGGGTGGGGCCGCGCCGATGAGCAGGCTCTCGTCGGCCATTTCGACGTGGCGGCTGTTGCGGTCGGCTTCCGAGTAAACCGCAACGGTTTTGACGCCCAGCTTCCGGCAGGTGGCGATGATGCGGCAGGCAATTTCGCCCCGGTTGGCAATCAATATCTTCTCAAACAACGGCTGCGCTCCATTGGGACAAAGTGGTCCTCCGATGTCCCCAGGACGAAAAGGTTGACCGGGGCTTGACCACTTTGAATCGGGCCCGGAACAGGACCCGCGCGCTGCCCACCCGGTTCCTAATTTGCCCGGCCAGTATTGTCCCGAAACTGGTCAGGAAGTTACCACTGTGTTGGCGTTGCGCTCAAGCAGTTTGAGGAACGAGTTGGACCGGATTTCTTTGCCCAGCCAGTACTGGGTGGATGCCCCCAGCAGGGCGGTAACTTCGCGGAACAGGGCCGGCGAGGTCGGCAGGTCGGGAAGGTCGTCCAGGCGGCAGCGGTGCAGCAGGCGCAGCACCTTGAGCGCGCGCAGGGACAAGGGGCGAATCTGCGCATCGGCGGGGGAGCAGTCCGGGCAAAGGGCGCCGCCGCTGTCCACGCTGAAACGGTGGCGGTCCGGCTCCAGCGGGCGGCGGCACTCGACGCAGGCGAAAAGCTCGGGCATGAACCCCGAAACCCGCAGCAGATGCAGCTCAAAGTAGCGCAGGTTCAGGTCTTTGGCAGGGTCCCGATCAATTGCGCTCAAGGTTTGGGTGGCCAGGTCATAAAGTTGAAAATTGGGGTTGGCCTCAGAGCCGAATCCGTCCACCAACTCGGTGACGAACAAGCCCTTGGTCATGGCGGTCAGGTCGGCCCGGAGGGTTGGGAACATCCCGGCGACTTCGGCCTGCGTCACCGTGTCCAGGGTGCGGCCCCGGGCCAGCGAAAGCCGGACCACCGTCAGCGGCTCCAGGTGGCCCACCAGCTTGCTTTTGTTGCGGCGGGCGCCGTTGGCCGCCACCCGCAGCTTTCCCCACTCCCGCGAATACAGGGTCACCAGCAGGCCTGCCTCGCCCAGGGGGGAGTTCTTCAAGACCAGGGCTTCGGCCCGGTACGTTTTGGGAGCGGCCATGTCCCACCGCCCCGCTTACATTTCCCGGCGGCCGGCGAAAGCGCGGCTCAAGGTTATCTCGTCCGAGTATTCCAGCGAACCACCCACGGGCAGACCGCGGGCCAGGTGGGTAATCTTGAGGGGAGCGCCCTCCAACTGCCGGGTAATCAGCATGGCGGTGGCCTCGCCGTCCAGGGTCGGGTTGGTGGCGATGACCAACTCGGACACCTGGCTGCCCGACAACCGGGCGAACAACTCCTTCAGCTTGAGGTGCGCCGGCGTGATACCGTTCAGCGGCGAGACCGCGCCGTGCAGCACATGGTACAGGCCAAGATAACAGTTGGCCCGTTCCATCGCCAGCACGTCCAACGGGTCCTCCACCACGCAGATTTGCTCCCGGTCCCGCTGCGGGTTGGCGCAAATGGCGCAGAGGTTGGAGTCGGTCAAGTTCTGGCACTCCTCGCAGAACATGATGTTGTGCTTGACGGCGTTAATGGCGTCCGCCAAGTCAAACGCCTCCTCGTTGGGGAGCCGGATGATGTGGTAGGCCAGCCTCTGGGCGCTCTTGGGCCCGACGCCCGGCAGCTTGGTCAACTCCTGGATTAACCGGGCCAGGGACGGGGCTGCCGATGGCATACGTTCGGAAGTCATGGGACTACTCAACGGGAGCAGGGTAGAGAACGATTGCAAAGCCAACAAGGAAGTCTTTCCAGGGTAACAGTTCAGACTTGGTGAGGTGAATTGGTTTACGCCAAGGCTTTCAGGCAACTGCCGATTTTTTCCAGGGGGTTTGGGGGATGAATCCCCCAACGTAACCCAACCCCCATATTCCGCCATCGGGTACTCCACTCCCCTCAACCCTGAACAGTTACAGGAAATCCTTCGAGGGCCTCCGGACGAACGATTGAAAGGACTCAGGGAAAGCCCCCGGAAGCGTCCACGGGGGTTGGCCCCGCCGGCTAGAACCCCAGGCCGGGGATATTCATGCCGCCGGTGACGGCTCCCATCCTTTTGGCGGCGACTTCCTGAGTCTTGGCAAAGGCGTCGTTGACGGCGGCGGCCACCAGGTCCTGGAGCAGGTCCACGTCCTCGGCGGCTTCCGGGTCAATGAACACCTCTTCCACGACCTGCTTGCCGGTCATGGTGACCTTGACCACGCCGCCGCCGGCGCTGCCCTCGACGACCAGAGTTTCCAGTTCTTCTTGCACCTTCTGCAGCTGGGCTTGCAGCTTCTGCGCCTGCCTCATCATGTTGCGATTCATTCCGAGTGCTCCTCTACGATTCTGGCGCCCATTCTCATTGCGGCGTTCACCAGGGGACTCTGCTGGGTTGAACGGCTGGGGCCGTTGGACCCGTTATCTTCCAGGAGGGTCATCCGCAATTCGTAGGGTGTACCGAAGAACTTCTCCACAGCTTCGGCAACCATCTTGCGGTTGTTGGGGTCTTCCATCTCTCTTTGCATCCGCTCCAGGTTGGAGCCGTTTCTGAAAGGAAGGACCAAGGTTTCGCCCTCAATAGTAACATTGTCGGACAAGCAGTCCCGCAACAGCGCCCCCAGATTGAACTCCCGTCCCTTGCAGCGGCCCAGGGCCTTGACCGTCCCCTGCCAGCGGGAGCGCATATCGTCGCCCGTACCCGGCCCGGCGGGTTCTCCCGGGGCGGCGGGTCCAGGCGGCGGAGCAGAACCCTGGGGCGGACGACCCGGTGGCGGCGGGGCAGGTCTGCCCGTCCCGCCGGGGGCATTGGCCGGACTGCCGCGGCCCGGGCTGCTCTCCCGGGACGGCGCGGCGGGCGCGGGCTGCCGGGGCGCCGGGGCTTCCTGGGTGCAAATCTCCACCGACGCCAGTTCCAGCGGCAGGGTGGACGGGGCATCGTAGCGCAGGCTGACGTCGCCCCAGATTTTCACGGCCTGGATGACCCGCCAGGACGGGAGCTGGTTGACCAGTTCGCGCAGTTGTCCCAACAGGTGGTCGGGCAGGTCCAGCCGTTCGCGCGCCCCCCATTCCAGCAGCATGGCGGCCCGCAGCAGTTCCAGCGTTTGCCGGTGCAGTTGGCGCAGGTCGGCGCCGTCCCAAGCCGCCTGGTTAATCGCTTCCAGGGCGGCGGGGGTGTTGCCCGTCAGCAGCGACCTGGCCAGCTCCAGCCAGCGGTCGCCGCGCCCCAGCCCCAGCAGTTCTTCCACCTGGCCCAGATTAACGTTGCCGTCGCTGGACAGCACCAACTGCTCCAGCAGGTTCTCCGCGTCGCGCAGGCTGCCGGCGGAGTAACGGGCCACGGCGCGCAGGGCCTCGGGATCGGCCGTAACCCCCTCGGCCTCGGCAATCTCGTTGAGCCGCCCGTAGACTACCTCGCCGGGCAGCCGCCGGAAGTCGTGGCGTTGGCAGCGGGACACAATGGTCGGAAGAATCTTCTGCGCCTCGGTGGTGCAGAGAATGAAAATGACGTGGCCCGGCGGCTCCTCCAGGGTCTTCAGGAAGGCGTTGGAGGCCTGGTCGGTCAGCATGTGGGCTTCGTCTATGATGTATATCTTGCGGGACCCTGCCACCGGGGCGAAATTCACCTTGTCCCGAATGTCCCGAATCTCGTCAATGCCCCGGTTGCTGGCCGCATCCAACTCAATGATGTCCATCATGCGGCCCTCGTTGGCCGAGACACACGGCGCGCAGGAATCGCAGGGGTCGCCATCCTGGGGATTCAGGCAGTTGACGGCCTTGGCCATCACCCGCGCGGTGGTGGTCTTGCCGGTGCCCCGCGGCCCGCAAAACAGGTAGGAGTGGGAGACCCGCCCCTGCAAAATGGCGTTGCGCAGGGTGGTGGAAACGTGCTCCTGCCCCACCAGGCTGCTGAAGCTGGACGGGCGCCATTTCCGGTAGTAGACCTGGGAGGTCACGGCTGCACCGCCTGAGGCTGCTGCATGGGTGAAAAGATTCGTTCCAGGGCTGACCGTTCCCCGGCCTGCATCAGCTGGGCCTCGGCATCTTCCAGGTGGTCGTGACCCACCAGGTGCAGGACGCCGTGGACGACCAGCAGGGCCAGCTCCCGGCGGTAATCCCAACCCTTCTCCGACGCTTGCCGGTGAGCCTGGGGGCAGGAAATTATGACCTCGCCCAAGGGCGGAAAATGGCCCGGCGGCAGCACGAACTCCGCCGCGCCCGGGGCATCGCCATCGTCCCCAACTGCGGGAGCGTCGCCTTCCCCCTCCCAGTGGCCGGGAAACTCGGCGGAGAAGGAAAGCACGTCGGTGGTCTCGTCCAAGCCCCGATACCGGCGGTTCAGTCCTCGCACCGTGGCGTCATCGGTGAACAACAGGCTTACCTGCGCCGGGGAGTCCCCGGGCAGGGCAACGGCCAGGGCCTGTTCCATCACCATGTGCGTCCATTCATCGGACAAAGCATCCCGACCGGCGGAATCAAGTTCGGATTCCAGCGCGGAATCCACCGCAATGTCTATTTCCCACAGGTTAGAGTTGACCACGGCGATGCGCTCCGGCACGATGCGTTGGGGTACGATGGAAAGGGGGAGCCAGTACCGACACCCGTACAAAAGAATCATAGCATGGGCTATCGGGGCCAGCAAGGAACGGTCAGTGGTCAGTGGTCAGTGGTCAGTGGTCAGTGGTTAGTGGTTAGTGGTTAGTGGTCAGCCCTGAGCCCTCCGGCCACTGGTCACTATCCCCTGGCTCCTGGCCACTCCCGGGCCGGCAATGGATTCCAGTCAACCGTGCTAAAATAGCAACCGGCGCCACGGTAATTTCTGCAAGACGCCCGGTTTCCCCAGCGTTGGGCGAGAACCGGGTGAAGGAGTCCCTGCTCATGGTAGACGACAACTCCCATTCGCTGCACGAAGAGTTCGCCGAGGTGGTGCTGCCCGAACCGGGCGTGGTGGAGCTCACCGACAAGCTTACCGAGTATATGACCGAGATTGAGTTGGGCGGCATGACCGACATCATAGGCCAAGTGTTGGACGACTTCATTGACCAGTCAGGCAGTATGCCGGAAGACCTGCGGGACACCGACGCTTTCGACCGGATAACCTGCACCCAGTTGGCCGTAACCCTGGCCTACCAGTTGGGCCGGCTGGAGGGCCGCTCGCCGCAGATTGTCCGGCGCTTGGTGCAGGAAGCGGTGCAGAAGTGGGAGGCCCGGCCCATCACCGATTCCCTGGATATTTCCGACAACGACCTGCGGCGTCCCAAGGAGATGGTCTACCCCCGGCTGCGGCGGCTGGAATACGCCGAGACCGACGACGATTTCGACGACGAATAGACCCGGACGAATGGGCCCTCGTCCCTCTCCAACCAACTCGTACAACAACTCGTACAACCTTGCCCCGTACCCGTGGCGGAAAAGGAGAAACGATGACCAGCGCACCATCCGGCTATGACCTGCTGCTCAAGGGGGGTAACCTGTTGGACCCGGCCCAGGGTATTGACGGGAGACGGGACGTCGCCTTCCGGGGCGGCAAGGTAGCAGCGGTGGCCGAGCGGATTGACCCCGCGGAAGCCGCCAACGTGGTGGATGTAACCGGCAAGCTGATTACGCCCGGTCTCATTGACCTGCACGGCCATTTCTATCACGGCGGCACCGGCAGCGCGGTCCACGCCGACCGGGCCTGCCTGTCCTCCGGCACGACCACCGGCGTGGATGCCGGCAGTTCCGGGTTCCTCAACTACGGGGCCATGCGGGACTACGTATTTCCGGCCCACCGCACCCGGCTGCTGGCCTTTTTGCACATCGGGGCCGTCGGTCTGGCGGCCAACCGGGTCCTCGGCGGCGGGCTCCACGATATGCGGGTCATTGACGTAGACGAGACCGCCGGCGCCATCAAGAGCAACCCCTGCTTTCTCTACGGCGTTAAGGTCCGGATGCATGTCGACGCCGTAGCCTACTGGAACGCCCGCGCCGCGATGCAGTGCGCCCGGGATGCGGCGGACCGCTCCGGCAGCCGCGTGATGGTCCACGTCAGCGGAACGCCGATTCCTCTGCCCGAGGTGCTGGAGTTCCTCGGCCCCGGGGACATCGCCACCCACGCTTTCAACGGCCACGCCGAGCATATGCTGGACCGGAACAACAAAATCCGTCCCGAAGTGCGGGCCGCCGCCGACCGCGGGGTCATCATGGACGTGGGCCACGCCGGGGTACATTGCGACGTGGAAGTAGTCAAGGCCGCGATGGAGCAGGGCCTTCCTCCCGACACCATCAGCACCGACATTCACATTGCGCCAGCAGGCCGCACCGTCTACCTGATGAACGACCTGGTGAGCAAGTTTCACGGCATGGGCCTGGAGATTAAAGACGCCGTCGCCGCCGCCACCCACCGGCCCGCGGCGGTGCTGGGCTTGCAGGACAGCATCGGGTCGTTGGCCCCGGGCATGGAAGGCGACGCCGCGGTGTTCGACCTGCGGGAGGGCCGATTTGTCTGGCACGACATGGCCGGCCACAACGTTGAAGGCAAGGTGCGGCTGGACACCTACCTTACCGTCCGCAACGGGTCGGTGGCCTGGCGCGAGGGCCGCCTGACGGAAATGGGCGAGTGCTGACCGGGGCTTGCCCGGTTCTCCAATATCCTTCGTCCTGAGGTTCTCGAAGGACTTACTTGTTGAAGAGCCTCAGGACGAACGATTTAATAAAGGGACTTCGCAATCGTCCCGGCCGTCGCCGTAGGGCTATCGCGTCGTGGTTGTTTTGGCATAACCTGACACTTGCCCCTTTCCAACTCCGGTAACTCCCCGCTACCATATTTCTATTGCTTGGGAGTGGGTTGCCCGGGAGTTTTCCCGGGGCAATCGCACTCCCGGCGCAAATGGGACAAAATGGGACAGATTGGGACAGAAAAAACTTCCGTACTCCAAACCGCCGGGCCTCTTCCCCGGCTTTCCAGGGGCGACAAAACACGACATACCCGCGACATTAGCGGACAATGATATGATAATCTGGGACAAAACAACCTCCGGCTCCACGCTCAAATGTCGCCTTTTGTCACATATTCTCAGACTTTCCGCTCCCCCGTCTGCCAAACCCGCCCGGGGCAGGCGCGCCGCAACGGGCCGCAACGGATTAAAACGCGATTGCCCTGTCTATTTCGGGTTGCAATCGGTTAGCTGGGGTGGCAAACTGTAGCCATGCGAATCGGGCAGTTTGAAATAGCGGACCCGGCGCCGGACTTGAAAGATCCCCACCTCATCGCTGTCCTGCGCCCGTGGATTGACGTCGGAAGCGTGGGCACCCTGGCCCTGAACCGCATTGAGAGTCACCTGCGGGCCAAAGAACTGGGCCGCCTGGTTCAACCGGGCCTTTTCTACGACTATACCCGCTACCGGCCCCGCTCCTATTTCAACGAAGGCCGCCGCGAAGTCAGCATCCCCAACACCATCGTTCGATACGCCGTGCGCGAAGAAGGCCCTGACCTACTGTTGATGCACCTGCTGGAACCGCACCTTTACGGCGAGGACTTCACCGAGGGAGTGGTGGAACTGCTCAGGCATCTGGGCGTCCGGCGGTACTCTTTGGTGGGCGCGATGTACGACATGGTCCCCCACACGAGACCGCTTTTGGTGTCGGGCATCGGGAACGGAGGCGACGCCGAGCAGGAACGCCAGCAGCAACGGGTCCAGACCAGCGATTACGAGGGGCCGACGACCATTACCTATCTGATAACCCAGGAAGCCATTACGCTGGGCATCGAAACGCGGACTTTCGTTGTGCATTTGCCCCAGTACCTCCAGGTGGACGAGGACCTGAACGGGACGGCGCGGCTGATGGAAATTCTGTGCTCGTTGTACGGGTTGCCGGAGCGGTTGATTGAGGCCCAGCGGGGAGTGGAGCAGTACAGCAAGCTTCAGGAAAAGGTGGACGACAAGTCCGGGGTCGCCGCGCTTTTGGGCCGTCTCGAAGAGCGTTATGACCTGGAGCGCCGACAAGCACAGGAAGAGTCCCCGGAATCCCCGGAACCGCCGCCCCTGTCCCCCAACATTGAAGAGTTCCTGAAGGACCTGGACCAAGGGTTCAATTCCCCCAACTAGGCCCACATCCGATCGTCAGGCTTGATGTTCTCCGAGGATTTCCCTGTGTGCCTCCTCATCCATGTAGACTCAGGAGTCTGCGCCGTTCGCCAAGGGCTTTCATTATCGCCTGGCTAACGGTAACTGTTCAGTGTTGAGGGGAGGGGCCGATGGTGGAATATAGTGGTTGGGTTACGTTGGGGGATTCATCCCCCAAACCCCCTGGAAAGAATTGGCAGTTGCCTGAGAGCCTTGGCTGAAAACAATTCACCTCACCAACTCTGAACTGTTACGGCTAACGTTATCGCCTAACTAACGTTGTTCCCGTCCGCCCTGAGCTTGTAGCAAGGCCGCCTGCCTGTGGTTCGGCAAGCTCGCTGGGCATCGTCGCCGCCCAACCATCCAGCCCGGCGTGTTAGAATGTCAGCCACGACAGGAAACTGGCAGGCAAACAAATTGATGAGGAGGCAATGGCATGGTGCAGATAGTACGGGTCTATTCCGGGGCCGACGGCGAGTCCCACTTTGAAGACGTGACACCGGAGCAGTTCGCCGCAATCGTGAACCAGGTGGGCGAGGGAGCCATCAACCTGAACGCCCGGGCGGCGGGCCCCGATTCCGACTACCACAACGCGCCCCGGCTCCAGTACGTGGTCAACATGGCTGGCACCGCCGAGTTCGAGGTCGCCGACGGGAGCAAGGCCCGGCTGTCCGCAGGCGACGTGCTGATTGCGGAGGACATCACCGGCCACGGGCACATCGCCCGCAGCATTGGCGGCGACTTCCGCATCTCCCTAGCGGTCCCCCTCGCCAACCCCACCCGTTAACCCCGAACCCACATCCATCCTCAGAACCACCAAAGCCGTCCGCCAGTTGCGGACGGCTTCCCCTTGTCAGCAGCGCTCGTCGCCAGCGCTGCTCAATAACAGGGGGTTTGGGGGATGAATCCCCCAACGTAACCCGTCCCCTAGCTAACAGCCCCGGTCAAAAGCCGCTGCAAGTGAATCAACCCCTGCTGCCGCCGGGCATTAACGGCGGGCCGGTCCCAGCCAGGGAGGGAAAGCTGGGCGGTCATCTCCCGCTGCACCTCGTTATCCGCCAGCTTGCCGTAACGGTGATAGACGTCAAGGCAGGCAGCAGCCGTCGCCGTATCGCCCCGCAACTCGGCCAGCCCATGCAGAAAGGGCAGCGCCACGTTGACCGCCATCTCCTTGGCCCGGGCTGCGCCGACGTAGGTGACACCGCCGGCGGCGACGGTCAGCGCCGCGGTCAACCTGCGGGTCTTGCCGGAACGGACCGCCAGGGACAGGCCATCCACCAATCCACCCGGCATCGTCCCGTCAAAACACCGGGCCAGCAGCCGGGCCGCGCCGCCGATGCGCCGCCGGGGGTGGTTGGCGGGTCGCACCCGGAAGCAATGCCACTCCCGACCATACATGGGATTTCCGAATCCAGGCGAGGGCAGGGGGATGATGTCGGTTGCGCTATCCAGCGGCAGGCCGGATAGTTGCGTCAGCCAACTCTCCAGGGTTGCGGGCAGGGTATCGGGCAGGAGTTCCGCAGAGACCGTCTCAAGGACAGCGTAGCGAGCGCAGCCCGCCAGCCGGACGAAGGGCTGCTGGTTCTGCCGGTAGCCCAGCGACTCCATGAGGCCTTCGTAAAAGGCCTGCTCCGGCGACTGCTCGGCCAGGTACTTGTGGAACCGGGCGCTCTTCGCGGCAAAGCGGGCGTCGCCAGCCCGGTCCAGCAGTCTCTCCAGCCCGGCGGGGCCCTCCGGTGGAGGATAGCCCAACCGGGCCAGAACGGGCCAGACCAAGCCCGACGGCACGGGTACATCCGAGTCGTCGGTATCAGGGCCAGGCCGGCTTTCCCCGTCAGGTTGAGGATTGACCGGAGGGTCAGCCTCGGCTGCGTCCCCATCTGCCGGCAGCAGCGGGGCCAAAGACACCACCGGGACCTCGCCGCCGCTGTGCCGGTGGGTTGGCGCAGGGGACAGGTCCAGCGCGGCGTGAAGGACGACGCCGTTGTAGTTGGGGTCGTCGCGGTGGCCGTGGGCGTACCAGTCCTGCTGGCGACGGTGGATTTCCACGTCGCCCTGCACCAGTCCTTCGCCTTCGAAATGGAGCAGCGCGTTGCGGAAGTCCGGCCCGGCGGCAGTTCCGGGGCGTCCGGGGTAAAGAACCCGGACCCGGCGGCCCTGGCTGGTACGGAACCACTCCTGCCGGGCCGCGCGCCGCTGCCACAGGCGGGCCAAAACGCTTTCGGGCAGGGGCGGCTTGTCCTTTCTTCCCGAAGGTTCGTTGGAATAGGCAGCCGGTTCTTCGGAGATGCGATTCAGGAGCAGGGTCATAGTGAAGACAGTATACCCGGAATTACGCGGGGATTGACCGTCGGGACGGGATGCAACCAGGTCCTTTGATTTTCGGGATACGGGGCTCCGTTGGGGGATTCATCCCCCAAACCCCCCGAATTGGGGTGGTCTGGCAATGCAGGACTGGACTTGCCGGAGGAATGATAGGGAACAATTAAAAGACCCTGCGTGATGGGATGGGGATTTTCAATTTCCGAACAGAAATTGCTTTTGCCCCTACCCCGCTTTCGCGTCCCCCTGTTATCTCGGATGGGCGAACTTCACCCGGCCGCGGCGGCCAGATACCAGTCCAGTATTTCGCTGCCGGTCATAAACACCACGTCGGGAAAGCTGCGGATGTACTCCCAAATCCGGTTGTAATACTTGATGCGGTAGGGCACTCCGGTGATGTAGGGGTGGGTGGACACGGCCATCACGCGCGCGCTTTCGGCTCCTTCCGCGTAGAGGGTATCGAACTGGTCTTTGGCCCGGTCGAAAAGCTCGGGCGAGCGGTGGTGCTGCACCAAGTAGACGGGTATGTCGTTAAGCTCGACGGTGTAGGGAATGGACGTCAAGCTGCCGCTTTTGACCTTCATGGGGTAGGGCTGGTCGTCGTTGCACCAGTCGCAGACGTACTCGATGCCCTCCTCAACCAGAATGTCGGGCGTGTCGAAAGTCTCCGCCAGGCCCGGCCCCATCCAGCCCCGGGGCGCGGCGCCGGTGAACTCCTTGATGGTCTCGATGGTGCGGCGAATGACGGCCCGCTCGTCGGGTTCCTGGTTCAGCACCCGCTGGATGAACCCATGCCCCATCATTTCCCAACCGGCGTCCAGGCTTTCCTGAACCAGTTGGGGGTAGGACAGGCAGACCGAGGCGTTGAGGCTGACCGTGGCGCGGATGCCATGGCGGTCCAGAACCTGCTTCATCCGCCAGAATCCGGCGCGCAGCCCGTAGTCGAACCAGGCAAAGTTGGGGATGTCGGGAATCACCGTCACTCCCTGGGGCGTGGGCAGCACCGTGCGGGCCATGGGTTGGTTGATGTCCCACTCTTCGACGTTGATGATGGGCCAGACAGCGACGCGGGCGTTGTTGGGCAGCTTCAGCGGTTCCCGGTCGAACAGCGGAGAAAAGTCGGCGCGTGGATTGGCCATGTTCGCTCCAAAACAATGGATTGCACAACCGCCGGCGCTGAGACCGGCGGCAGTGACGGGGACAAGGGATTCTCAGGGGCTGGGGACTAGAGGCCCAGGTTTTCCACGCCCAGCCGGGACAGGTCTTCGTCTTCCTGGGCGCTGAGACCGCTGACGCCGATGGCGCCCAGCACGGCGCCCGACGCGGGGTCGGTGATGACCACCGCGCCCTGGGCCGAAACCAGGTTGGGGTTGCCCATGTCGCTGACGGAGCGGCCCTGGCTCTTGAGACGGTCGGCGTAGGCGGCGGAGTCCACGCCGGAAAGGGCCGAAGTATAGGCTTTGCGTGTGGCGAAGGTCTGGGGATTGGGACGGCAGTTGTCCATGCGGGCGTAGCTGAGCAGGTTGCCCGCGTCGTCAACGATGGCCATTGCCACCGGGCGGTCGGGTTCTTGCGTTGCCTTGGCAATCATGGCGTTTATGGCCCGCTGGGTCTGTTCCAGGCTGAGCATCGGCTTGCTGTACATAAGTTCATCTCCAACATCAAATCCGGCTAATTCTAACCCGGCGGGTAAGGGGTGACAAGCGAGGGTGTGCTGATTCGCCAAACGCCCCGGCCAAGCACAATTAGGACGTAGAAATTGTCGTTCTTGAACCCGCAGGGACCAGGCTCCCATCGCTACTCAAACAATGTTCTGGGCAAACCGGACTGCCGAATAACGGAACGGAGCGTTCCCATCAGGAGTTCCCGGTGGTTGGGAACGGGGACACAATTGTGGTGCCAGTGGCGTCCGCCCGTTGCATTATTATGTGACTGCCGCGGCGCCGCACTTCCACGAATCCTTGTGAAATCAGTATCTGGCAGGCCTCAACACCGGACATGGCCCGAAGTCTAGGCAAGTTTGACTTCCACTTGGGTCAGGTATATTTCGTTGGTGAGCCGCTGTTGGATCTCGGCGTCTGGGGCGGTTTCGAAGAAAAGTTCCAGAGCTTCTTTCAAGTTGCTGCGGGCTTCACTCACGGTGTCTCCCTGGCTTGCGATGTCCAACTCAGGACATAGGGCGACGTAACCATCCCCTTCCCGTTGTATGATTGCCGTCAACTGCTGCGTCATATATGGGACCTCGTTTATCAGATTTGTTCTGGTGGCCGAATAATCAGCTATCGCGTCCATCCATGACAAGTTTCTGGAACTCTGGATCATCCTGATAATCCTCGAATACAGGGAACTCCACTAACTGTCTACGGGAGATAGTCTTGCCCAAACATTCCCGCAGCGCAGCGAACATCGCTGCCCTGTCCCCTCTCAAAGCGGCCACTCCTGCAGCTATACGTGGTTCTTCCAAATCTCCATTTCGTTCCAGGAAGTCGAGCTCTTCCTTCATATCGGGCTTGTTGCCGAACCTCTTTTGAGCGATAGCGCGATTGATCCTAATAAAATGTCTTCCTTCGGAGGAGCTATTTAAGGCAATACTTCCGCCATTCAAGGCTTCCGTTGCCAAGTCTATGACTTCTTGATTTCTCCCAGCTTTTAGAAGAAAGTATATCTTTATCGTAATTTTGCAGGGGCGATTCAGGCAAAAAATCTACGAGTTCCTCATCTCTGCCGGCACGAACTAAAGCATCTCTATACCGATAAGCTATAGAAACTCTGGCCGGAGCTTCCTCATAAGCTCGCTTCCATTTGGGAATTGCCTCTTCGTAGTTGCCAATAGCGGAAAGCACGGCGGCTTCGATTTCCAACGGGAGTGTCGGGGTGGGAGTAATCATGCTTCCTAACACTTCCCTAACATGGGCATCAATCACTGGGTGAGCCTTAAGAGGGTCCTCTATCTCAACGAATAGTCTCGCTCGGTCCATAGCCATATCGAAAGGTCTCGCTATAGGCTTTGGGAGTTCTAGCCTGCTGCCTTATGAAGGTCTGCTGTGAATTCATCAAAGCCATCTACTTCGACCAGAAATGCCCTGTCTCTGCGGAGTAACGACTGGAGGCGGTTTGATGTCGGTGATCCACGTCTTTGGCACCAATAGATCCCCTGTTTATAATTTTCGTCGTCTCTTAGCAGGAGTTCGAGAGTATCCATTACGGAACGGTCACGGCCACTATAACCGATTACTACCAGCCCATACTCTTGTGCAAACTGTCGCAGTTTCTTCGATCTTAGGAGGGTTCGGGTGAGAGTTTCAGAGGGGGTTGAAGCGCCGGGGTTTCAGGTCAGCCGGTATCGCGCAACTCGTCGCATCGGTCGGAATCCGCTTGCGCCAGGTCCAACTGGTCGTTGAACAAGTAGGCCAGCGACCGCCGCCCGTAGTAGTTGTCGTCGGTGGGGTTTAGGTCAATGGCCCGGGTGAGGTCTGCGATCGCCTCGTCATACAAGCCAAGCTCATAGTGGGACACCCCCCGGTTAAAGTAGGCGTCGGCGAAGGCGCTGTCCAGCTCAATCGCCCTGGTGTAGTTCTCGATAGCCTGATCGTACACCCCGTTGCGGCTGTAACGGTTGCCCATGTCGTTGAACCCGGCGGCGTCCTCGGGCTCCGCGGGTTGACTGAATCTTGGCCTCATGGTTGGCGGCGGCGGCCTGACCCGGGTGGCCGGCCTAGATGACCGCGCGGACCAGACCACCGTCCACCAGGATGGTCGTCCCGGTAATGTAGCTGGACTTGCCCGACGCTAGGAAGCCCACCAGGTAGCCCAGTTCCTTGGGCTCGCCGATGCGCCCCACGGCCGTCTCCGCCGCCCGAGACTCCAGACCTTCCTCGACGGAGGTTCCCAGCTCGTTGGCCCGGGAGGTAACGTTGGACAGCATCCGTTCGGTCAAAATGGAGCCGGGACAGACGTTGTTGACCAGGATTCCATCGCGGCCCACTTCATCGGCCAGGCTCTTGGCGAACGCCACCACGCCCATCCGCGTCGCGCCGGACAGGGCCAGGTTGGGTATCGGCTGGTAGACCGTGCTGGCCAGAATGTTGATTATCCGGCCGCCGCCCTGTTCCTTCAGGTGCGGCACCGCCTCCCGGGACATTCGGGCAAAGAAGTACAGGGAGCGCTGCACCGCCGTCTCCCACTGTTCCTCGGTGGCGTTCAACGATCGGGCCAGCGGCGGCCCGCCGGAGTTGTTGACCATGATGTCCAGCCGTCCGTATTGCTCGACGGTCTTGGCGATCAGGTCCTTGATGGTGTCATAGCTTTCCAGATCTCCGGCGTAGGTCATCACCTCGGCGCCGGTGGTGTCGCGAATCTCCGCCGCCGCCCGTTCCAGGTTCTCGCTGCCGCGGCTGCATATCGTAATCCGGGCTCCCTCTTCGGCCAGCACGTCGGCGCAGGCCCGGCCCAAACCCTGACTCGCTCCGCCGATGATGGCTACCTTCCCCGATAGTTCCAGGTCCATGTGGATAGTCTCCTTTATCTGTCGCTCGGCAAAAGTCCCCCGGTTGACCGGGGCGGCGAGCGCAATGGATTATAGCACCTGCACCCGGCAAAGGGCGATAGCGCGGATGATGCTATACTGAGCCACCCCAGCGTTGCCCTCGACCGAACTCGCCGGACTGGTTGCAGGAGATGCCCCATGACCCTTGAAGCCCAAACCGTTTCACCGGAGCTGTCCCAGGAGATTGAATCGGCGGCGGTGGAGATGGCCCGGGGCGCCGGCGAAATTCTCTCCCGCAGCTTTCGCCGACAGATCACCATCGAGTACAAGGACAAGAACCGGCTGGACCCGGTGACCTCGGCGGACAAGGAGACCCAGAAATACCTGGAAGACGCCATCGCCGCCCGTTTCCCTGCCCACGGAATCCTCGGGGAAGAGACCTCCGGCGAGGAAGAGTCCGACGACCCCGCTCCCGATTTTCTGTGGGTTCTGGATCCGCTGGACGGCACCACCAACTTCCTCAATGGTCTGCCCGTCTACGCCTCGTCCATCGGAGTACTGCACCGGGGACGCCCCCTGGCCGGGGCGTTGTACCTGCCCTGGCCCGCGCCGGGCGGCGGGTTGGTGCTGCACTGCCGCCGGGGTGGCGGCTGCTTCGCCGATGATGAGCCGGTGGAGGTGTTTGCCACGGAGAAGCCGGTGGGCAACCGGCTCATCGGATTGCCCGGCTCATTTTGGCAGACGACCCGCTTCAACCGCAGCTTGAAGGGCAGCCTGGGCGAACCGAGAACCACCGGGAGCATTGCTTACGAGCTGGCCATGACCGCGATGGGAGCCATGCAGTATACCGTTTTCGGCGCGCCGCGAATGTGGGATATGCTGGGTGGCGCCATCGCCGTGCAGGAGGCGCGGGGGACGGTGATGACCCGCTTCCGCGGCGAAAAGGCGTGGCATCCGCTGGATTCGTTGGTCCCGACCTGGGAAGAGAAGCCCCCCAGTGTGAAGGAACTGCGCCGCTGGGTCGCCCCACTGATAGCCGGCAACCAGGACCTGGCGCCGCTTATCGCCCACAACCTGCGCCGCCGCTTCCGCCCAATGGCGCAGGCCAAGCGGTGGGCGCGGTCAGTCCGGCGCAAGGGCCGGGGGAGCTAGGGGGTGGCGCGCGCCGCTACTCCACGAGCGGCCGATAGTCCGGGCCGCTCATGGGTTCGTGCTTGTCCCACCGGCTGGACATTTCCACCAGCACCCGTTCCTGCGCCGGTGTCGGCACCGGGTTGACCCGCACCACTGATGCCGTGTATTGACCGGATGATTCAGCCATTGCCGTCGTCAAGTTTCCCACCAGATACCGAGGCGCCCAGCCAAGCATCTGGTAGTCGGTCGTCTGGATTTGCACTGCCAGCCCGTTCCGGGGATTGGTTAGTTCCATAGCAACGTACAAGGGTTCCCCGGGTTCGAGCGAGTTAATCCGCGCCTGGGCGGATTCGCTGGCGTGCCGCCACCCGTGCAGAAAGAACCGGCAAACGAAACTTCCGTCGTCGTTCTTGACCAACTTGGGGAAGACCTCGAAGGAGTCCGTCATGCGGCGCCCGCCGTTTACCGCCAGCATTTGCAACGGGTCGGCATAGTCCCCCAAGTCCAGTGCGCGCAAATACTCCCCAAAATCCGGCCGCTTCGGGGACAACACTCGGTCCTGGAAAATAGGAAACAACTCCGAAGATCGGTAATCCTGGTTAATCTTCGGGAATCCCACAATTGGGCCGAACCTGGCTTCTTTCTCCGCCCGCTGGGCACCAACGATATAACGGAACCTGTAATCCGAGTTTTCAGCATCCGCATCCAGCCGGCCAATGGGAAACCATTGACGGCTGGTTCCCTGATCCTGCCAAGCTAAACCAAAGCCAAGGTGAAATGCGCAGACGGATAGGGTAAATTGGGGGGAATCTGGGTTAGCTGGTCTCAGGAGTTGCGAGGGGTTGATGATGGGCGTGAGAGAGATAGACTGGTCTCTGGAACAATGGCAGATGGGAGTGAAGGACTTGCGGAGGCGGATGGTTCTGGCGCCCACGCCCCGGGAGCGGGAGCGATGGTACGCCATGCTGCTGCTGGCCCAGGGCTTGACAGCAGCAGCCACGGCGGAGGCGCTGGAGCGGGACCCGCACACTATCGGACGGTGGGCCGCCGCCTTCGGCGAGGGCGGTCCCGCAGCTTTGATTTTCGAGCAGACTGGGGGTTCCCCCCCGCCCTTGACCAATCGCAGCAGGAGGAGTTGAAAGGGGTGGTGCAGCAACCGCCAGCCACGTCGGGTATCGAATTGGCCAACTGGTATTGGAAGGTGGTTCGGCAGTATGTCTCGGAGCGCTGCGGCGTCAGCTTGAGCCGCAGCAGCTGCCTGAATTACCTGCACCGCTTGGGATTCGCCTTCAAGCGCCCCAAGAAGCGCCTGCTCAAGGCAGATGCGGAGAAGCGGGAGGCCTTCGTGGTGGAGTATGCCGCCCTGAGGGAGGAGGCTGGGCGGACCAGAGCCAGGATATTGTTCGCTGACGAGGCCCACTTCCGGGCGGACGCCGAACTGCGGGGCAAGTGGGTGTTGAGGGGAGAGCCGGCCCTGGTGGACTCGACCAGCCCCAGGTACGGGGAGAAGGCCAGCTACTATTCGGCGGTGTGCCTGGAGACGGGCGAGGTCGATTGGATGGAACTGGATGGCAACAGCAACTCTGGAACCTCGGTTGCCTTCCTGAGGCAACTGAGGGAGAGGCATTCCGGGCCTTTGAACGTGATCTGGGACAACGCGCCGGCCCATCGTGGAGAGGCGATGCGGGAGTACCTGCGTACGCCTGGCCTGGGTATTAGGCTGGTGAACCTGCCGGGCTACAGCCCGGACTTCAACGCCGATGAGGCAATCTGGGGCTGGGCGAGAGAGGAGGCCACTGGCAATCTGTGCCTGGGAAGCAAGGAGGCGGTGGAGGAGAGGGTCGGCAAATTCCTGTCCGGTCTGACTACCCGGAAAGACGAAGTGAAACGGCGCTGCCGGACTGTCCTGCAGTCAAGGGCCGAAACATTCCTGCGAAACTCCCGGCCCGACTCCCAACACTCAGCAAATGCACATCCCACCTTGGCTTTGGTTTAGGTAAAGCGTGTTCATAAGCATGGCGACACTTCTTCCAACAGCTTCTTCAATTCCCGCCAATTGTAGTCCATTAACGCAACTGCAAACTTGCGAGATGCTTCAGACATCCAGCCCGGCGGCACCCCACCAACTATCGCATCAAATGCAGAGGGTCCAAGAGACTCGATCCGACGCAAGACCGGCAAGGAAAGGAAAAGAGTTTCACGAGCAGCCAACCGTACCAACTGCAATGGACTCGGCCCAATGCTCGCCAGTGTTCTTGCGGGGATATTTGAACAGCCATTCAGATCCGTCCTGTCCCGGTTGCCGATACCAGAACTTGGACTTGGTGCCCATCGCTTCTTGTCCGACCGCCCATTCCGGGTTGACCTTGACAATGGGGTAATAGTCAGTCATTAGAAAGCAACCGCCGCCAGCCTCAAACCCAGCTTCCCCTCTACTTCATCAACCCCGTTACCGGGACCAGTCGCTGCCCCACTGGGTCAACCCCGAGGCTGAACAGCTCCAACGTGGTTGCGCCCAACAGCGGCGATGAGTCCTCGGGGGCGAAAACCACTACGACCGTGAGTTCGCGTCCATCCAACCGTACTCTCGCTTGGCCAATGGCGTACTCCACAATGCTCTCGTCGGCCAGTTCAAACGGCCTCCGTTCCAACACCGGAACGCCCAACCTGGACAGAATGTTGGACGGTACGACGGTGTAGGTTGACCCGGTATCAACCAGGGCGTCAACCTCTACGAATCTCTGTCCAGCCAAATCCCCCACTTCCAACGGGACCTCAAACGTTCCCAAGCCATGCCTCCACCCAACTGCTGCAATACCGACCGGACACTCCCCCTACGCCTCGTCCGGCTCCCAGCCCCAGGTGCGGGGGCCCCAGCCGGCCTCGAAGACCTCGCCCCGCTTGACCGCCAGCACCGGCACCACCGCCTTGTCTACCCGCCGCGAGTCGAACAGCACGTCGTAGACCACCCAATCGCCGTCCCTGATGTCCAGCACCGATATGTCCCCCTGCTTGCCCACTTCCAACGAACCCAGCCGCGTCTCCTCGCCCAGGGCCTCCGCCGGGTTGATGGTGCACATCTCCACTACCTGCTCCAGGGTGAATCCCAAAGCCAGGAAGCGGGTCATCATCTCCGTCATGCTGTGTACCGTGTTCTGACGCCCCGGCAGCGTCAAGTCGGTGCTGATGCAGTGAGGCAGCAACCCTTGGTCCAGGATGCGCGCGCCGATATCGAAGCTGAAGTTGCCCCGTCCGTGGGCGGTATCCAGCCAGACGCCCCGCTCGTTGGCCTCCCTCGCCTCGGGGACCAACTTCCCGTCAGACCCGATGACACCGCCAGGATTGGCAGTGAACAGGTGGGTCACGATGTCGCCTTCTTCCATTATCGGCAGTAGTTCGCGGATGACCTCCGGGTCGTAGCGGTGCTCGGTGTCGCCGATGTGGACCATCAGCTTGACCCCGGCCTCCGTGGCGGCGCGCTTGGCCAGCTTGGGCATTTCGATGCCCATGATTTCCAGGGCAGGGGAGACCATCCTGGCCTTGATACCCCGGATCACGCCCTGGCTTGCTTCCACCGTCGCGATGGTCTTCTCCAGGTCAATGCTGGCCAGGCTGAATATATCCGGGGTGGTGGCCAGCCCGGTGCGGCAGATGTGCAGGAAGGGCAGGATCTCGGTGTGGTTATTGGGGATGATGTGGTTGGGAAACCCGCCGTAGGTGTCGCAGCCAGAACTGCCCGCGTCGACCATGGTGGTGACGGCGGCGCGGACCCCGCCGAGGTCGGCCTTGACGCCGTTGCCGTTGACCCCGTCGTAAACGTGGGTGTGCAGGTCAATCAGGCCGGGCGTGACAATCTTGCCCTTGACCTCCACCACCCGCCGGGCCTCGTCCGCCGGAATGTCGGGCGCGACCAGCGCGATTTTCCCATTCTCTACGGCCACGTCATTAAGACCGTTCAACCCCTGGGCCGGATCGATTACCGTGCCGCCTTTGACTATCAAATCGTACATAGGGCCCAACCTCCGCTAAGTCTGGTTTTGTGTTTGACTCCCGCCGCCGGAACGGCCAACAGGGTCTTCAAGACCTGGTGTTTCCGGGGCGTCCCGCCGGGGCAGGACCGGGCCGCAATTTTAGCCCGGCGGCTCCCCTCAGTCAATTTCAGGACGGCGGGAGTAACTGTTCAGCCTTGGTGAGGTAAATTGGTTTCAGCCAAGGCTTTCAGGCAACTGCCAATTCTTTCCAGGGGGTTTGGGGGATGAATCCCCCAACGTAACCCAACCCCATATTCCGTCATCGGCCCCTCCCCTTAACTCTGAACAGTTACCGGCAGGACACCTCTCTTATCGTGGTTGGACGAACCCTGGAGCGGCGCCACGGTTTGGGTGCGCCGGCATAGAAGCAGCCGCAGCGGATCAGGACAGCTTCAGCTGCTCCTGGGCCATATCCCGCAGCAAATACTTCTGTACCTTGCCGCTGGAAGTCATGGGGTAGTCGTCCATCAGCATCAAGTAGCGGGGAATCTTGAAGCTGGCCAGCTTGCCCCGGCAGTAGGCGTCAACGTCTTCCAGCGTCACGGCCTGGCCCGGCTCCGTCACCACGCAGGCGCAGGCGACTTCGCTAAGCCGCGGGTCGGGGACACCGATAACCTGCACCCGGTTCACCGCCGGATGCTCCATCAGGAAGGCTTCAACCTCCATGGGGTCCACGTTCTCGCCGCCCACCTTGAGCATATCCTTGTAACGCCCGAAGAACCGGACCCGGTCGTCGTCCCTAATCGTGGCGACGTCTCCGGTGTGCAGCCAGCCGCCGGCGTCCACCGCTTGGGCGGTTTCCTCCGGCTTGCGGTAGTACCCCTGCATCAGCGCGTATCCCCGGACGCACAACTCCCCCAGCGCGTCCGGGGGCTGAGTCTCGCCCGTCTCCGGGTCGATAACCTTGAATTCGTACCCCGGCAGCGGGTGCCCAGACGCCTGGCAGCGGTCATCTTCAGGGGAATCCAGGAAGGACCGGGTGCCGCCCACGCCCACCTCGGTCATTCCCCAGGCGGTTATCGTTGGGCAGAGCATCCGCTGGGTACGCCGGGCCACCGGCTCGCTGCTGGCCATGCCGGCGGCGAACAGCACGGTCCGCAGGCTGCTCTTGTCGGTGGCGGCGCATTGGGGATGGTTGATGATGTCGAAGAAGTGGGTGTCGAAGCCGTTCAGCACGGTGCATTGCTCTTCCTCAATCAGCCGCAGCGCCTCCCCGGCGTCGAACAGGGGCATCAACACCATGCGCGCGCCGGACACCAGCGACATGATTGGCCCCTCGTACAGCCCGAAGCAGTGGAACAGGGGCAGGTACATCAGAATCACGTCCCGGGCGGTCATGCCCATGCGGTTGCCCCCGTCAATGAGGGTGCGCTGGATGTTGTGGTTGTGCATCACCCCCTTGGGAAAGCCGGTGGTTCCCGACGTATACATCAGCAGAGCTGTGTCGTCCGGGTCCACCCCGGCGTGACGCCGGGCCATCTCATCGTCCGACACCTCATCGGCGGCAGCCAGCACGTCGTCCCAGTCCCAGATGCCCTTGCGCTTCTCGTCGCCCAGGGCCACCACCCGGCGCAGCTTCGGGAAGCCTGCCGGCGCCAGGGCATCGGAGCTGTCCCAGTTAAGCTCCGGGCAGACCTCTTCCACCATCGCCAGATAGTCCACCGGCCCGGACCGGCTCTGGATTATCAAGGTGGAACTGTCCGACTGCCGCACAACATATTCCAGGTCGTTGGTTCGGAAGCGAGTGTTGATGGGCACCAGCACCGCCCCAATCTTGGCCGCAGCGAACAGGATATAGAGCCACTCTGGACGGTTGGGCATCCACAACGACATCTTATCCCCGGGCCTCACTCCCAGATGAATCAGGGCCCGGGCCGTGCGGTCCACCTGCTCCTGCAACTCCTGAAACGTCCACCGCTGCCCCTCGAAGGTGAGGGCTTCTCGCGGGCCGTACCGCCGGGCCGCGTCATCCAGAAGCCCGCCCAAAGTCCGCTTTTCAAACCACTCAGCCATGATTCATTCCTCCGCCCGGAGTGGTTCAGGTCTCGATCAACCCGGTTTTTGACCCGTCACCGGCCGAGACCCATACATCTCATTGCCTGAATATGATGAAGATTATAGTAATGTAACAGGGGTAGGCGAATATTACACCCTGTCAAGTTAGCGGGATTTAGAAGACAGGCCTTGAGTAACTATGGGGCGCTAACCTGGGGGCGCCAACCGGCGATGCTCGACAACATCAACAACGGCGGAGATGTGGTGATCCGCCGTCCCGGCATGGGCGGGAACCTAGTTGCGGAACATTTCGCCTATTGAGTTGCCTTTGTGGATGCGGTAGATGGCTTCGCCGAGGAGGGACGCCACCGACAGCACGGTTATCTTTCCGTTGCGCTTGTCAGAGGGCACGGGGACGGTGTCGGCGACGATGACTTCCTGGAAGTTGCTTTTCGCCAGACGTTCCGGGGCTTCGGCGGAGAAGACCGGGTGGGTGGCGCAACAGTAGACTTCGGTAACGCCGGCGTTGACCAAGGCCTCGGCGGCGTGGACGATGGTGCCGCCGGTGAGAATCTCGTCGTCGAAAGTGAGGGCGGCCTTGCCCTCAACCTCACCGATGACGTTGAGGGTTTCGGTGCGGTCGTCGTTGCCCAGACGGCGCTTTTCGATGATAGCCAAGGGAGCGTTGAGCCGCTCGGCCACGTCCCGGGCCCGCTTGCTGATGCCGATGTCGACGGCGACAACGACCAGGTCAGAAATCTCCTTGGTCTTGATGTAGTCGGTGAGGAGCGTCATGGCGGTAAGTTCGTCGACCGGTATGTTGAAGAACCCTTGAATCTGCCCGGCGTGGAGGTCAATGGTCAGCATCCGGTCGGCGCCGGCGGCGGTGAGCAGGTCGGCCACCAACCGCCCGGTGATAGGCACCCGAGGCTGGTCCTTCTTGTCGGTGCGGCCGTAGCCGTAGTAGGGCACGACTGCGGTGATGCGCCCGGCCGACGCCCGCTTGCAGGCGTCAATCATTATCAACAACTCCATCAGGTTGTCGTTGGTGGGGGCGCAGGTAGGCTGGATGAGGAAAACGTCGCGCTGGCGGATGTTTTCGAGGATGCGGACGAAGGTGTTGTCGTTGGCGAACTTGAAAGCTTCGGACTGCCCAACCGGGATTTCCAGGTAATCGCAGACCGCCTGGGCCAACTCCGGGTGGGCGGTCCCAGAAAACACCTTCAGCTCGTCAAGCACAATGGCCATTAAGCACCTTCTAAGTACCTTCGTAGTTGCTAAGTACCTTCGTAGTTGGGCTGCCGGGACTCCCGGAAGGCGGTGGTGCCCTCGGCGTGGTCCCGGGACGTGAGAGTGATGGTCTCGGCCGCCGCCGCCATTTTCATGGCGGTTTCCAGGTCGAAATCCAACCCCTGGTACAGCATCAGCTTGGACAGGCGGATGGCGATGGGCGGGCCGGCGGCAATCTTTCGCGCCATCTCCCACGTTGCCGACTGCAATTCCTCTTCCGAAACCAGTTGGTTCAGGAACCCCAACCGGTGGGCGTCCTCGGCCTCCAAAAAGTCGCCAGTGAACAGAAGCTCGGCGGCCTTGCCGATGCTCCCAAGCATCCTGGGGTACAACCAGGTGCCCCCGAAGCCGGGAAACAGACCGATGCGGACGTAAGCCACCATGAAACGAGAACGGGCAGTGCCAATCCGTATGTCGCAACCGCAGGCCAGGTCGAAACCGGCGCCCACCGCCGCGCCGTTAATCATGGCGATAACCGGCTTCTCCATCCGCTGGAGGGCGAGCATAAACCGCTGGGTGCGCTTGAACGCTCGGCGAATATCGTCAACGTTGTCCGTCACCCAAGTGCCGGGCTCGCTACCGCCCCGCAGTTGTTCCAAGTCTCCGCCGGCGCAGAAAACCCGGCCAGCGCCGGTGATAATCAACACCCGGACCGAATCGTCATTCTCCACGTCTTCTAGCGCATCGCCAATCTCGTCCTGCATAACGTCGTTCAGGGCATTGCGCCGCTCTGGGCGGTTCAGCGTAAGCGTGGCGATTCGCTCCGCCGGGTCTTTTTCCAGAGTCACGAATTGGAAGTCGGGCATAGCATCCCTCCGAAAGCAACCCAAATTATAGCACAGGCGCCATTTCCTAAAAAGGCGGCCAGTGCGTTGGTCCGGGGTCTTTCTTGCCATCAGGTCGCAGCGTACGGTTGGGCGGTGGGTCTCCGCTGCACCCTGTCGGCGGGGTTCCGGCGCTGCCACCAAGAAACCTTGTGGGCCTTGATCCCAGTGGGGTGATAAGGGGGTCCGTTGGGGTCTCAGGGCGAACGGATTGAAACAGCTGTTGGTTTCGCATCCTGCCGACAATTAGAAGGCCCTGGTTAGTAGTTGGGGTTATATCCGGAACAGGATGCCGGAAAAATAGAAATAGGTAGGGACGTTGATGGAAATAGTGGGTTGACAGTGCGCTGGCCAAGGGACGTCGGTCAGCAGGTTACCGACGGCGCCAGTAGGCGACGCCATACCCGCCGCCAAATCCTCCGGATAAAACAGCCCCAATCTTGATCAATTCGAGAAGCAAGTCGTTTGACTTGATGTAGGCCAAGAACGCTCCAAATACCACCAAAACAACCAAAAAGAACCCTATTGCTACTGACGCGACCAACCTGGAATGTCGCCGATCGCCATACTCAAGGTCTACTTCCCGCCCCGTCAGCGCAATAACGTCGGTGATGTGTTCCGGTGTTATTTTCTGGGTTATGGGGTTGCCAATACCCATGCCCATTGTCATGGAAGCACTGAAGAATTGCTCTATTTGTTGTTTTTGGTCCTGCGACAGGTTTTCAAGAATTTCCGGCGGAACAGGGAATTCTTGGGGTTGTTCGATCCGGCTTCGTTGCGTCTCCGGATTATCTGAAATGGGCGCGAGGAAATCCTCTTCCTCCCCACCACTTGAGCCCGTACGTCCCGTCTCCATCAACCCTACCCTCGTTGTTGTCTAGTATGCAAAAACCGCCTGCCGGGCGAGACAAACTGTTGAGGCGAACTCGCACTTCCTCCAGAACGCGCAAAAGCCTGCAAGATGATTTCTTCCAACCTCGCCCCGACCAAAACAGATGTCATCTCGCCAAGGAGAACAGCGACTTCCTGGTCATTAATACGCCCTTCTCTCCTGGCTTCACTGACGGCGCCTACGGCCTTCACGAAACTCTCTCGCAATGAGCCAGGCTGATTGCACAAGATCGGGATAAGGTCTTCCCATGACGCGGACTGCGAACCCCTATCCGTTGTAATCAATTGCGTGTCTCCCTGGGTAGAAGGAATAACCAAGACAGGGCCACGTTAGGCAAAAGTTGCCCGAATGTCCATCGTACAGCCTTTTCGATTTCGAGAAAAATGGCTATTGTCACTTCCATCTACCCGTTGATGGGACGAGTCTGAACAGCCCAAGCCGCCCCTAGCGGTTGTACAGATACCCCATCGACGTGCGGTCACAGTTAATCTTCCGGTTGAGGTGCAGCCCTTCCAGGACGAACTCCACCGCCGATGCCACCACCTCTGGGCGGGTGTCGCTGGTGAGCCTGCCCACCGCTTCGGCCAAGCCGCCCAGCCGCTGTACCAGTTCCGGGTACTCGGAGGCCCGCTTCTCGCTGCCGGTTTCCGCCGAATTGCCCAGGTCGAAGGCCATGACCGTGTCCTCCAGCTCGGCAACGTCGAAGTAGGACCCGAACACCCGCAGCGATGCCCGCTTGGTCAGGTCCTCCATCACGCGGCCTTCCCGTCCTTCCTCGAAGGTTTCCAACTCGATTTTGCCGCCAAATGAGGCTGCAATGTATGGCAGGTCGCTGACCCTGGGGCAGGCCACATCGTCGCCGTGGCGAATCGCCCGGCGGACCGCGTTGCCCAGCAGGGTTTCCAGGTTGGAGATGGACACGCGGACGCTGACACCGGACCGCTGGTTGATTTCACTGCTGGTCCGGGCTTGAGCCGTAACTTCGGCCAGAATTTCTTTCATAAACTGGGGCGTGACCAGATTGTCTTCATCAGGGAACAGGGACCGCTCCTGATCCATTATGGCTATTTCCTCGGAGATGGCCTTGGGGTAGTGGGTGTGAATCTGAGCGCCGTAGCGGTCCTTTAGCGGCGTGACAATACGGCCCCGGTTGGTGTAGTCCTCCGGGTTGGCCGTGGCTACCACATATACATCCAGCGGCATACGGATGCGGTAGCCCTTTATTTGGACGTCCCGTTCCTCCATCAGGTTAAACAGGCCCACCTGAATCCGTTCGGCCAAGTCGGGCAGTTCGTTAATGCAGAAGATGCCCCGGTTGGTGCGGGGGACCAGCCCGTAGTGAATGGCCAGTTCGTCGGACAGGTAACGGCCCTCGGCGACCTTGATGGGGTCTATTTCGCCGATGAGGTCGGCGATGGATATGTCCGGCGTAGCCAGCTTTTCGGAGTACCGCTCATCCCGGTAGACCCACTCAATGGGCAGGTCTTCGCCGATTTCTGCGGCTTTTTCGCGGCAGGACCGGCAGATGGGATGGAAGGGGTCGTCGTTAATCTCGCAACCGACGGGCTTGGGTATGTAATCGTCAAGCAAATTGACCAGGCTGCGAATCAGCCGCGACTTGGCCTGGCCCCGCTCGCCCAGCAGAATAAAGTCCTGGCCCGCCAGGATGGCGTTTTCAAGCTGGGGAATCACCGTGTCGTTGAACCCGACAATGCCGGGAAAAACTATATCCTCGGCCCTAATCTTGCCGATAAGGTTCCGGCGGATCTCCTCCCTGACCGGGAGCGTTCGGTAGCCGCTGTCCCGAAGATCGCCCAAGGTTGTAATTTCTGGTGCCGCAGACATAGTCACGCTCCCTAGTTTGGTTGTTGAAGTCTTGCGATGTCGTGGGTTGAGGTCAGGCGCCGGTGGTTAGACCCGTCGGAGATATTCCAGGGCTTTGTCAATGTTCTGGTCGGCGTTCAGGACGCTTCGGCGGGCAATGTTGTAGATTTCCCGCAACGTTGGCTCGGCTCCCCGATCATCGAATGACGATAGGAAGTCGACCACATCCCCTTGTTGGTTCGTCAACTCAAGGGCCAACCAGAAATCCCCCTTGTCTACAATGGTCAGTGATACTTCGGGCATTCGCACAACGTAGGAATTCCTTTGCAGACCTTCTTTCCAGACTAACTTTCCTCTTCTCGCACTGGATACCAATTGGTTGGCCAGTTCTGCCATCCTCGACTGATTCATAGCGATTCTCCGCTAGGTGCCCTGTTGCAATTGGCTTCCGATTTGAGCCAACGAGTTTTGATCTTCCGCCAGAGCCCGGTTGAACCTGGCGGCATCCGATGAGTCCAAGGCCCCGCCGCTGTCTTCGATAGCGTGTCCGATACGAGTTAGCCGCTCCACGACCTGAAACAGGACGGCCTGCTGTTCCTCGGAAATCTCGGGATGACCGGATGCTATATCTATAAGCAACCGACGGATGTCGGAGGAACGGTCCAAAGCACGCCCCCACTCCCCTCGCCGGTGGAGTTCCATGAGACCTTCTATACGTTCGCTAACGCGGGCCAAGTTTATGCCGGCGTTTTCCCGCTGAAGGGCCCGGCGGGTTTCCGCGGCCGCTTCGTTGGCGGCCCGGGTCTCGCCTCGCAGTTTCTTTATTTGCCAGATTGCGATGGCCAGTCCACCCAGAGAAACCGCCAGACCCGCCAGGCTTGCTATGCTCCCGGCGTCATCCAGCATCCGTTGACCCCAACCCGCTCTGCACAGTGCAATTTTAGCACACCGCCGTCAGCCGGGGCCGTTTTGTTTTCGTCCTTCCAGCCGGCTTCCGCCGCTCGCCAAGTCTGCCGTGTATAGCGCGATTACCCCGGGCCGTCCAATGACTCCATATCCACGGTCGTAACAGTTCAGACTTGAGGGGAGGGGGCGATGGCGTAATATGGGGGTTGGGTTACGTTGGTGGATTCATCCCCCAAACCCCCTGAAAAAAGTGGCAGTTGGCTAAAACCAATTCATCTCACCAAGTCTGAACTGTTACCCCCGGTCAACCGGTTTGACCGGGGATATGGCCCCGGCTAGAATGCGGCTAATATCAACTGCTTTGGCAGGCGAACCCCGCACTGATCGGTCGCAGGGTAAGACAAGTTTCCCTGCGCTGCGCTCGAAGTTGCAAAGGGGTAGTCGCCGTCGGGTTAGGGAACCCAATCAAGCAAGCCCAATAACGAGTTCGGGGAGGACGTAATGTTGAATTTTGTGCATCACGTGCGGATTCTGGTCCACAACGCCGACGAGATGGCCGGTTATATGCGGGACAACTTCGGTATGGCGCCGGTGAAGATTCAGGTCTACCCGGAGCGGGGCATGAAGAATGCCATCTTCCAGGTTGGTCAGACCAACCTGGAGTTCACCGAACCGCTGGACCCGGAGTCCAAAATGGGCCAGTTTTTGCAGAATGAAGGGCCAGGCGTATACCACATCGCGTTCGGCGTGGACGACATCGTCGAAGCCGCCCGCGGTTTGGCGGAAAAGGGCAACACGATGCGCGGCGAGAACGGCTTGTCCCGCAGCGCCGAGGGGTACATGACGGCCAACATAGACCCGGAAAGCGCGCTGGGCTTTCCCTTCCAGATTGCCGAGGGTTAAACAGAAACGAGGGTTAAACAGAAACGAGGGTTGGCAGGAAGTCCTTCGAGAGCTCCGGGCCTAAGGGTTTGAGAGCCTCAGAACCTGGCCATGTGTCCACGGGGGACGGAATGGATTGTGGGGCCTACCTGCCGCGGCTTGGCCGAAATCGAACAACCCGGCGGTTCTAACTCAACCGCCGGCGCTCACATTTGTGGTAGTATGCAAACGGGCTGCCCCGGTCGTCAACGATTAAGGCGGAAGGGCGGCCCTCATTCTTTACCGTGCATTGCAGCGAAACGCCGCAACTGAGCTTTGCCGCGGAATCGAAAGGATATGTCGGCAATGGTAACGCCAATGGTTCGGAACCGAATTTCTCAACTGGTGTCCGAGGCTATCGAACGGGCCCGGCGGGAAGGGGTTGTTCAGTTGGAGACCACTCCCCAAGTCTTGATGGAGCGTCCGGGCAACCCGGGACACGGCGACTTCGCCACCAGCCTGCCCCTGCGTCTGGCCCGGGCCACCCGCATCAACCCGCTGCAGTTGGCGCAGCTGCTGGTGGAACGGATGCCCGACAGCAACGAAGTGGCCAAGGTCGAGGCGGCCCACCCCGGTTTTGTCAACTTTTTCCTGGACAACGGCTGGGTACAGAGCCAGGTTGAGACCATCCGCGAAGCAGGCGCCGAATACGGAGGGGTGGACTTCGGCGCGGGCCAACGGGTAATGGTGGAGTTCGTCAGCGTCAACCCCACCGGGCCGGTCCACGTCGGCCATACCCGCGGAGCAGTCATGGGCAGCGCCCTGGCCAACGTCCTGGACGCCGCCGGGTTCGACGTAACCCGCGAGTATTATGTCAACGACGCGGGCAACCAGATGGATGTCTTTTACCGCTCGGTCTATGCCCGTTACCTCCAATCTTTGGGGCGCGAGGCCGAGTTCCCGGCCAATGGCTACCAGGGAGAGTACATCGGAGACCTGGGGCGGGAAATCGGCGAGGCCGAGGGGTCTCGTTTTTTGGGGATGACGTCTGCCGAGGCCGTAACCGAAATTGGTGACGTGGCCCGGGAAAAGATGGTGGCCAACATCCGCCAGGACCTGGAAGGCATCGGCGTTGTCTTCGATAACTGGTACAGCGAGCGCACGCTTTACGAGAACGGGGACTACGAGCAGGCGATGGACTTGCTGCGGGGAAAGAATTTTCTGTCGGAGCGGGAAAGCGCCGTCTGGTTCAATTCCAGCCTGTTGGGGGATGAAAAGGACAACGTGGTCGTACGGTCGTCCGGGGAACCCACCTACTTCGCCTCGGACATTGCCTACCACTACAACAAATTCGTGGCCAGGGACTTTGCCCAGGTCATAGACATCTGGGGCGCCGACCACCAGGGTCACGTGCCGCGCATGAAGGCGGCGGTGGAGGCGCTGGGCATCGACCGGGACGCATTGACCATCCTGATTTCTCAGTTGGTGACGCTGAAACGGGGCGCAGAGACGGTGCGGGCGTCCAAGCGCACCGGAGATTTCGTCACCCTGCGGGAGCTGGTGGAAGAGGTCGGCGCTGACGCCTGCCGGTACTTCTTCCTGGCCCGGGCCCCTTCGACGCAAATGGAGTTCGACCTGGAGCTGGCCAAGAGGGAGTCGACCGAGAACCCGGTCTACTACATTCAGTACGCCCATGCCCGCATCGCCAGCATTTTGAGCCTGGCGGCGGAGCGGGAACTGGATTGGGAGACGGGCGACGTGGCGCTGCTGACCGACCCCAACGAACTGAACCTGATTCGGACGATGATCCGTCTGCCCGAGTTGGTGGAGCAGATGGCGCTCAACCTGGAGCCGCATCACCTGCCCCATTACGCCATGGAGCTGGCAACGGCCTTCCACTGGTTCTACGAGAATTGCCGGGTGGTTTCGGGCAACCCGGAGGATCTGCCGTTAAGCCTGGCCCGGCTGAAGCTGGTGGACGCCGCCCGCGTAACGCTGCAACGCGCCCTGCACCTAATGGGGATGAGCGCCCCGGAACGAATGGAAAGGGGACAATAGAATTTGCGGAAAGGGGTATCCCCGCATGGAACTCCGCTTCCCGCCCTCGTGGAGAAAGACCCTCCGGGGCGCTTTGATGACCACTTGATGGAAAACCTTCGTTTGCCGGCAATTGTAACTGTTCAGGGTTGAGGGGAGTGGAGTGGCTGATGGCGGAATAGGGGGTTGGGTTACGTTGGGGGATTCATCCCCCAAACCCCCTGGAAAGAATTGGCAGCTGCCTGCAAGCCCTGGCTGAAACCAACCCCACCAACTCTGAACAGTTACCCGCAATTGTAACTGTTCAGTCTCGAGGGGATATACCGGCTAACCAGCCTGATTTCCAATGCCTGATTTCCAATGGTACAAAGCGTTTCGAGGGTTTTTCGAGCAGCAACACGCCATGAGACCGGGTAATTGTCCAGGCAATTGTCCAGTTACGAATTAAAACCCGATTGCCCTGGGCAATCGATGTAACAGTTCAGAGTTGAGGGGAAGAGAGCAATTGACGGCAGGCGGTGAGGGGGTTCAAGCCCCGGGCGCGCCAGGTGCCGAAGAGGGAAGCCAGGGTCATCTTGCTGTCGGTGCCGCCCTCGGAGCGGGTGCCGCCGCTGATCTTCCGGCTGATTACCAGGGGCCGCAGACTTCGCTCGGCAGCGTTGTTGTCGGCGGGCACGGCGGGTTCGGCCACGAAGACGAACAGTTCCTTGATGAACTTATCAATACGCCGGCACAGCTTGCTCTGCACTGCCGCTGGGTCATCCAGGAAGGGACGGCCGCGGGCCAGCAACTTCCGCTCCAGCCCCAGTTGGGCTCGCCGTCTTTGCCCGGCATCGGGATGGGAGAAGGTCTTGGCCGCGGTATAGATTTTATGGACTGCCGCCGCCCAGCGGAGCAGCCGGCTGTCCTTGGGGTAGAGGGCCTTCAGGTCGTGGATGTCCCGCAGCAGGTGGGCCCAGCAGCGCTGCTTGGGGCCATCGTAATGATGGTAGGCGGCGTAGAAGTCGCTGACCAATACCCCGCCAAAGGACTCTCCCAGGGCCTCGTCCACCACCTCCTTGTTGCGGCCCCGGTGGAGGAAGTACCGCTCGGTGGGAGTAGAAAAGGTCCAGACGTAGCCGTTGACCCCGTCCTGACGCCAGCCGGTCTCATCGGCGTGGACCACCGGGCTGGCTCGGATGCACTCCAGGACCTGGGCCACTGCCGGTTGGACCTTTTGGGCCACCTGCCGGATGACTTGGACGATGGCGCCCAGGCTCAAGGACAAGTGATGCACCGTCCGGAGGTACCACTGGATGGTGCGAAAAGGGAGCCGCCCCTCTTCCCGCAGGGCTGCTATCAGGCTGAGCAGGTTGATACCCAACCGCTGTTTCCCCAGGACCACCCCGGTCAGGTCCGCCTGAGGCGTCCGGCGCTGCTGACAGATGGGGCAAGTCCGGGCGATGAAGACGTGCTCGGTGACTGCTACCGGAACCACTGGGACATCAATGACCTCCCGGGTCCGCTGCACCCAGCCCCCAGCCAGACCGGTACCGCACTGGGGGCAGGACGAAACCAGATGCTCGACCCGGTGGGTCGGTGTCAGGCGCGGGCGGGCGAAGCCGTGGGGCCTGGGCTTCCTGGGGCGGTCCTTGCGGGGTGGCCGCTGCCCTGAGGAGGGCTTGATATCGGGCATCCCGCGGGGACCGCCGGGTTTGACCTTTCCTTCCAGAATTTCAATCCGCCGCTGCAACTGGGCGATGACCGCCTGCTGCTGGGCGATGGCCGCCAGCAGAACTTCTCGGGAAGCGGTATTCAAGTCCAGGTTGGTGTCCACCCAACCTGTTTAACATAATCGACAAGTCGGCGTCCAATACTTTTCCCGCAACTCTTGGCCAATTCAACTCACCAACTCTGAACAGTTACCCGCAATTCGGTGCCCTTGAAATGCGGCGTTTTAAGGGTTATGATACCCAAACCCGCTTAAACGCTGGTCAGTCGTTGCGGCAGACAATTTCGAAACCCGGTTCGCCTACGTCAACTCTTTCCTTCGTTTCGAAACTGTCCGGCAATGGTGGTCGTGCATCGCATGGACCTACATGAAGCAACGCAACGGCCAACTATCCTGTGGACAGGGCCGAAGACCGGCGGCAAAGCTGTGGGCGGATTACCCCAGAGTAAGGAGGGACAGCGCTAACAATTAGATGCGAATTTTAATCAGAATAACGGCGATGGCGGCACGCTACCGTACCCGTTTGCTGGTGGCGTACATTACTTTCTTTGGCGGTATCGGATTCTCCCTGATGGTGCCCAAGCTGTTTGGGGAATCCATTGACCAGCTGGTAAGGTTTGAAGACGGGGTCTTGGTCGCCCTTTACCCCGGGTTTGAGACGCTGGCGATTCTTGCGTCGGCCCTGTTGGCCGTGAGCCTGTTCCGCGGTTTTTGTGACTTTGGCCGCACTTATACCACCGATTCCCTCTCGCAATTGGTCTCCTACGACCTGCGCAACTCCATCTACGACAAGTTGCAGCACCTCAGTTTTGCCTACCATGACCTGGAGCACACTGGCAACCTGATGTCCAAGGCGACCGCCGACGTGGAAGCCATCCGGCGGTTTGTCAACATGGGTCTGGTCCGGTCCTTGGAAGTGGTGGTCAGGACCCTCGCCATCACCTCCATCCTGATTTTCCTTAACTGGGAACTCGCCCTGATCAGCTTGGTTTTCGTTCCGTTCTTGGTGCTGCGGTCGAGCTTGGTGATTGGCAAGCTGCGGGCCATGTGGCTGCATGTTCAGGAAGTCAACGGCGAGCTGGTAACGGTGCTCCAGGAAAACCTGGTGGGCATCCACGTGGTCAAGGCCTTTGCATCGGAGGAGCACGAGAAACGCAAGTATCTGGATAAGGCTCAAGAGCTTCGGCAAGAGTACTTTGCGTCCGAGCGGCTGCAAGGCACCAACAGCGCGTGGATGTCGCTGTACTTCACCTTCGCGCTGGGCTTGATTATCTGGTATGGCGGGTCCGAGGTCATCCGGGGCGACCTGAGCGCCGGCGAATTGACCCAGTTTGTGTTGTTCCTTAACCAGTTGACCTTCCCCATCCGGGCATCGGCCCAGATTATCAACAGCTTCTCCCGGGCCATTTCCTCAGGCCGGCGCATCTTTGACGTGCTGGACTCCCATTCGCCCGTCGTCGAAAGGCCCAGCGCGGAGGTTATGACCCGCGCCGAAGGACACGTCCGGTTCAACGACGTTTCCTTCTCCTACGACAACCGGATTCCCGCCCTGGCCGGGGTGGATATTGACGCGGCCCCCAGGCAGGTTACCGCCATTCTGGGCGCTCCCGGCAGCGGCAAGAGCACTATCGTCAACCTGCTGCCCCGTTTCTACGACGTCACCGGGGGCAACATCACCATTGACGGGAGAGACATCCGGGACTTTACCCTGGAGTCGTTGCGGCGGAACATCGGCATCGTGCAGCAGGACGTTTTCCTGTTCAGCGCCACCATTCGCGACAACATCGCTTACGGGGTGGTCAATGCCTCTCTGGACGATGTAATCGGGGCGGCCAAGGTGGCCCAACTCCACGACCACATCGCGTCCCTGCCCGACGGTTACGACACCTGGGTAGGCGAGCGCGGCACGACGCTTTCCGGCGGCCAGCGGCAGCGGTTGTCCATTGCCCGCACGGTGCTGGTTGACCCGCCCATCCTGATTCTGGACGACTCCACTTCCAGCGTGGATGTGGAAACCGAGCGGTTGATTCACCAGGCCATGGTCGGGGTGATGAAAGGCCGGACAACATTCGTTATTGCCCACCGGCTCAGCACGGTGCGGGAAGCTGACCAGATTATGGTGCTGGAGGACGGCAAAGTCGCGGAGCGCGGCCCCCACGATATATTGGTACGGCACGGCGGGATTTACCAGGACATTTATGAGTTGCAGTTGCGCCCGCAGCAAGAGTTGCTGCTGGATGCCGCCGTCGGCGGCGGTAGCGACGGAGGAGACGCCTAGATGCGCGGAGGAGGCGGAGGTGGCGGCGGGATGATGGGCGGCATGCGCGGCATGAATGCCGGCGGTATGCACGCTCCCAATGCCGACAACCTCAGCGATGAAAACCGGCTGGGCAGCGTTTACAATAACAAGGTCGTAATGCGCCTGTTCAAATACGTGCTTCCCTACAGGAAGGAGGCCTTGTCCACCCTAGCGGCGGTGTTGGTCTACACTGCCGCCAACGTCTGTATACCGCTGCTGATGATGTACGGGATTAACTGGGGCATCAACAGCGGGGATCTCACACGAATCCACATCATCGGCCTGCTGTTTCTGGTAGTTACGTTGGTTCACTTCGCGGCTAACTACCTTCAGTTCGTGTTCATGGCTAGGGTCGGGCAGAGCGTCCTCTACACTCTTAGAACGCAGATGTTCGACCATCTGCAATCAATGGCCCCGTCCTTCTTCCACCGCACCCCGGTGGGCCGCATAATGTCCCGCAGCCAAAGCGACGTGATGCAGCTGCAAGAGCTGTTCGAGATGCTGGTGCTGAGCCTGGCCGACATCTTCAGCTTGGTCGGTATCGTCCTAATCATGCTTTGGGTGGACTGGCAGTTGGCCCTGATCAGCCTGAGCATTATCCCGGTGCTGTTCTTCATCCTGGGCTACTGGCAGCGGTTCGCCCGGCGCTCGTTCATGCGTATCCGGCGGGCCATCGCCATGGTAAACGGCGAGTACAACCAGAACATTACCGGCGTTAGGGTAGTGCAGAGCCTCAACCGGCAAGATGAAAACCTCGATCACTTCAACGATCTTAACGGGGAACACCTTTCGGCCAACCTTCAGGCCAGCCGGTTCTCCGGCGGGCTGCAACCCCTAGTGGAACTGCTCATCGGCGTCGGGCTGGGCTTCGGGGTAATTTTGGCCGGCGGCCTGATGGCCGAACGGGGAGACATTGACTGGGGAGTCTTGGTTGCCTTCGCGTTGTGGATTCAGCGCTTCTTCGAGCCGGTGCGGCACCTGACCATGCAGTACAGCCAACTTCAGCGGGCCATGGCGGCGGGAGTCAGGATTTTTGAGCTGCTGGACCTGGAACCCGAGGTCAAGGACGCGGACGACGCAAAGGAGATGCCGCCGATACAGGGCGAGATACGGTACGAGAAAGCCTGCTTCCACTACGTGCCCGGCGTGGAGGTGTTGCGGGACATTAACCTGGACATCAAGGCCGGCGAAAACGTGGCGCTAGTCGGCTCCACCGGCGCCGGCAAGAGTACGCTGGTGACGCTGCTGCACCGCTTCGCCGACGTTACCCAGGGGCGCATCACGGTGGACGGGTACGACCTGCGGGAGGTGAAACGTCAATCCCTGGTCGGACAGATGAGCATGGTCCTCCAGGAGCCTTACCTGTTCTCCGGCACCGTGGCCGACAACATTCGTTACAGCGCCGAAGACGCCAGCCATGAGGACGTGGTGGCCGCGGCCCAGGCGGTCGGCGCTCACGAATTCATCATGGCCCTGCAAGACGGCTACGGCACCATTTTGGCCGAGCGGGGCGTCAACCTCAGCGTGGGCCAGCGGCAACTGCTCAGCTTCGCCCGGGCCATCGTCGGTGACCCGCGCGTCCTGGTGCTGGACGAGGCCACTGCCAACATTGACACGCACACCGAGATTTTGATTCAAGAGGCGCTCAAGCGGGTGTTGCGGGGCCGGACGTCCATCGTGATTGCGCACCGTCTGTCCACCATCCGCAACGCCGACAAGATAGTGGTGCTGGACCACGGCGGCATCGTGGAAACCGGCCGTCATGATGAGTTGCTGCTGCGGAACGGAGTTTACGCCCGCCTATACGCCATCAACTACGGCCTGAGCGCCAACGGAGCGTCCGGCGGGGCGGACAGCGAGGCAATCCCGGTACCGGCGGACAACGACTAGCCGAGAACCGGCCAACCTCCGCAAGCGACCGCACCGCGGAAGCACCGGCGACGATGAACGGGTGGGATGGGCTTTTGCCCATCCCACCCGCCTTTTGTCGCTACCCCGGGATTGCTCCCCAGTCCCAGGCAGTATTTTCGCGCCCCGTCCGACCCGCGGACAATGGTGAGCGCAACATTCCCCTAACCCGGTGGGCGGGAGGAAAACCTGACGCCGAACAGGCTAATCCTGAACCTAATCCTCAACGTCGTTCGGTTCGGGAGACACCCAAATTTCGTCGTCCACGATCTCCACCCCATAGGTGGCAATGTCATCGTATTCCCCGTCCACGCTGCAACCGTCGGTCAAGTTGAACCTGGCTTGGTGCCAAAGGCAGGTAACGACGTCATCCTTGACGGTTCCGGTTTCCAAGGGATAGCCGCTGTGGGTGCAGCGGTTATGTACGGCGTTCACCTTGCCGTCGTGATAGAACAAGGCAATGGAGTTGTCCCCGACCTTGACCGGAATGCAGCGGCGCGCCCGCAATTGGCGCAGGGTGCAGATTTTGACGTATCCGTCAGCCATCCTGTTCTCCTGGGCAATGTTTGCTGAACCCCGAGGCCCGGCGTTGGCCGAAGCGCCCGGATGTCCGCCTTTATATTAACGCAACTTGACGTACCGGCAAAGAGCCGTAAGAACCCCTGCGTCCCGGGTCCTTCGGAGGACTTACTTGAAAATTTCCCCGTTTGCCGAGCGGTTATTCCGCCCCATGAATGAAGCCGGCGACGACCCGGGCCAACTCATCGGGTTTGTGATACCCGATGTCGTGCATCGTATCCGGTATCCAATGCACGGTGCAGTCGGGGATTAGCTGCGCCGCCGCCGCAACCATGACTTCCCTCATACGGGCGAACTCGCTGTTGGCCTGTTGAGGACGCGGCCCGGCGGGAATAACCAAAGTTGGGCAGGCGACACGGGGCAGGACCACCGACGGAGGCTCATTCCACATTGATTCCAATACCTGGGCATGGTGGTACGGGTGGAGAATGTCGCGAATCAACCCGGCCTCGTCCTCATAGACCATCGTAAGCACCGTTCGTTCCAGGTCGTCCCCCCAGCAGTCGGCCATCTGCTCGCGGAGCCGGCCCAGCCATTCCGCCTTCGTGCCGGAAACGTCCCGGGGACGAAACCGGCTGCGGAAGTTTTTCCAAGTCGGGTCGGCCAATAGGTGCCCGTCCTGGAAACCGCCGTCAATCATAACCAGGCGGCTTACCCGGCCGGGGAAACGGGCCGCCAGATTGGATGCGACGTGCCCGCCCCAGGAATGTCCCAGGACGATAGCCTGCTCCACCTCGAAATGGTCGAGCAGTGCCGCCGCATCGGATGCCAGGGTCTGCCAGTCGTAGCCGGTGGGGGCTTGCGTGGTCCGCCCGTGACCGCGTTGATCGGGTGCGATAATCCGGCAGTGGTCCTTCAGGCGTCGGGCCAGCCGCCAATACCAATGGGCCGAAGACGCCAGACCGTGCAGGGCCAGCACGACCGGCGCGCCGCCGTCCTGGTCGTCTTCATCCCAATACAGATAATGGACTTGCAGGTCGTTAACCCCGGCCCAACCGTCGGTGGGGACTTGATTGGATGCGTGGGATCCGGTCAAATCACGATTCCTTTCGAACAACGTATGCGGGGAGGTGGCAACGCTCCCGCCGGACGCCCCGGACGGACGTTGCCGACGATGGCCGGGAGTCTGCCGGGCGGCATTATACCATGAGTCACGCGGGGAATGCCGGTTGCCCGGTCTTGCCCAAGGCAATCGCGTTATAAACTGGGCGCATTGTTGGTATCCCTTTGGTATCTCTATGGTTGGTACGACGCTCAAAGTTACTACGCTCAAATTTGCCGGCGTTTTGAGACTGGCTTTGGGGAACACTGGAATGGGAGATGGAAAAGCGGAGAATACCGGACAAAAGCGGACATTTTCGGACATTTGAGCGTGGGGGCTGAGGATTTTTGTCCGGGGTTTGTCCGCTAATGTCCGGGCAATGTCCGGGCAATGTCCGCTTTTGTCACCATTTTGTCCGGTTTTGTCACCCCTGAAACGCCGGGGAGCCGGCCCGGGGTTTTTGAGCAGGGAAGTTTTTTCTGTCCCATTTTGTCCCAATCTGTCCCGTTTGCGCCGGAAGTGCGATTATCCCTGAGAAAACTCCCTGGGAAAACTCCCGAGACAGCCAACCCCACGCGATATAACCCCACGCGATATATGGTATCGGGGAGCTGCCGGAGTTGGAAAGGGGCAAATGTCAGGGTATGCCAAAACAACCATAACGCGATTGCCCTGCGGTCTTGCCCGATGACTTCTGCCGGCCTGTCGCACTAATTGAAACCGGCGGATACTCCATCGTCTCCATCGTTCGGTATTTCCCCGGGCAAAAAGGAGCGGCCGGCCTCCGAAGAGGGGAACCGCTGAAGGAGCGGCTCAAGCCGGTCGCTGAGGAACCAATTGTAAGGCACCAACCCGCGTGGGTCAACCTACAAGCGAGTCCTTGAGTCCGTACATAGTAGGCCGCTCCGACGAGGGCGAGTCAACCAGGAAGTCCTTTGAGGGCCTAAGGACGAACGTTTGGGAAGCGCTCATGATGGACGATTAAAGGAACTTTGCCATCGTCTCGCCGCGGGAAGAAATCATGGCGGCGCCGGTCAGCGGACCAACGTTTCGGCCATTCGTTCCAACTGTTCCCCCATTTCGGCCTCGGTGTCACAGTGGTTGGCCCACACCGACACCCGCTGCGCCCCAGCGTTCAGGAAAGAGTCAATCTGCTCTCGGGTGGTCTCGGGCGGTTGGCCGAACACGGATATGGTGATGGATTCCGGGTCCCGGCCACGCTCGCCGGCCAGGGCGTCGAGCTGTTTGCGGGCCTCTTCCACCCTTTCGGGGGCAACCCGGTTGGGGAGCCAGCCGTCGGCCCAGCGAGCCACCCGCTGCAGGACGTTGGGAGCGTTGCCGCCCAGCAGGACCGGCGGATGGGGTTGCTGAACGGGTTTGGGATACATATAGACCGGCGGGAAGTCGTAGTAACGGCCATGAAATTCGGCCTCTTCCTTGGTCCACAACTCCTTCAGGGCCAGCACCGCCTCTCTTGCCTGCGTCCAGCGGTGGTCAAAGTCGCCACCCATCATGGTGGTCTCCTCCCGGTTCCAACCCGCGCCTACGCCAAAGACGAACCGGCCCTGGCTGTGGAGGTCCAGCACCGAGATTTGCTTGGCAAGAATCAGCGGGTTGCGCTCCGGCAACAGGGTTATGCCCGTGCAGAGCTTAATCTTCTCGGTGACGGCGGCGGCCATCGCGAGAGCGATGTAGGGTTCCGAGAAATGGCGGTAAGTCCAGGGAATTTCGCCGCCGGTAGCGGGGAAGGGGCTGGCGCTGCTCACCGGCAGGATGGGATGCTCGTGGTACCAAAGGGACTCGAAACCCAGGTCTTCGGCCTTCTTGGCGATGAAGGCGGGGTCCAGGGTGTAGGCAGGAAGCGGGACTACCAATCCAACGGACATATCATCCCTCCATTAGTGTTGGTTGATGCGTAGTGTTGATTGATGCGGATTTACGCCCGGCCTTCACGCCAGGGCTTCGAGAAACTCGTCGGCGCTGATTACCTGCCCCTGCCGAGGATAGACCTTTTCGGTCAGAACCCGGTGGACCTCCGGGTCGGCGTCGGAGCAGGCATCGGACAGGACGATAAAGTTGTAATTGACGTCGAAGGCCCAGCGCACCGCCGACAGGACGCAGCCGCTGGTGGCCACCCCCATGACCACCAGGGTGTCCCGGCCCAGGCTCCGCAACGTCACGTCCAGGCCGGTGGTGGAGAAGGGACCTGGCCGGGTCTTCGTGATGACCAGCTCCCCGGCCGCCGGAGCAACGCCCTCGTGCAGCTCCACGTCGGGAGCGTACTCCGCAAACGGCCCGCCCCGATGGACGACGTAGATGACCGGGATGCCGGCTTGCCGGGCGCCGGCCAAGGCGCGGGCGGCGTTTTCAACCACGGCGGCGGGTTCGCCGGCAACGTTGGCGATTATCCGTTGTTGGAAGTCCATTATCAAAACGGCGGTGCGTTCCGGGTTGATGGCGACTGCTTGTTGGGTCATGGCGGCCTCCTCACTAGTATTGGGTTGGGAGCGCGTTCTTCCGGCGTTTCGGATGCATCCGGGCTTACCCGCCCATCTTATCACCAACGGAAGCCTTCCGAGAGCCTCGAGACGAATGGGTTGATGGGTCAGTAGCGTAGTTGACCGTGACCGAGTTGGATAGGCAGTCCTTTGGGGGCGTAACTGTTCAGAGTTGGTGGGGTAAATTGGTTTCAGCCAAGGCTTTCCGGCAACTGCCAATTTTTCCAGGGGGTTTGGGGGATGAATCCCCCAACGTAACCCAACTCCCCTATTCCGCCATCGGCCACTCCCCTCAACCCTGAACAGTTACTTGAGGGCCTCAGGACGAACGCCGGACGAACGCTCGAAGGGACTTTGCGATTATCCTGTCGATACGCTCGGGACGAACGGGTAGGTCTGATAGAGGCCGTCCGGGGCCTAATACTCCAGGAACATTTGCTGAATCTGCGCCCGGTCTTGGGTGGTCATCAACGCCAGCATCAACAGCACTCTGGCCTTCTGAGGCAGCAGGTTGTCCGACACGATGAACCCCTGTTTTTCCTTGGCGGGGGTCATCACCACCCGGCCGGCGCTGGAGCGGGAGGCCAGCGCCACGACGATGCCCTGCTCCACCGCCGCGGCCGCAGCTTCCAGAACCTGGGGGGGGAACGTCCCGCCTCCGAAACCGGCCACCACCAGCCCCGGCGAGCCGTGTTGCCGCACCGCATCAATGAGCAGACCATCGGCCCCGGCGTAGGAATACACGATGTCCACCCTGGGCAGCACAGTCCCGGCTTCCACCCGGAAGGGAGCGGCGGTGGTGTGCTTGCGCAGCGGGGCCCGGTACAAGACCACCTGCCCGTCGGAGTCGGCGTACCCCAGGAATCCCAGCTCGTTGGGCTTGAAGGTTTCAACCCGGAAGGTGTTGGCCTTGGTCACGTCCCTCGCGCTCTGAATTTCGTTGTTCATCACCGTCAGCACACCCAGGCCGGCGGCGTGGGGCGCGGCAGCCACCCGCACGGCGTCCAGCAGGTTCAGGTCGGCGTCGGTGCTGATGGCGGTGGGCGGGCGCATCGCCCCGGTCACCACCACCGGCTTGGAAGACTTGACCGTCAGGTGCAGGAAGTAGGCCGTTTCCTCGAGGGTCGCGGTGCCGTGGGTGACGACCACGCCGTCCACCGGGCCTTCCAGCAACTCGTTGATTCTGGCGGCCAGCCGCACCCACTCCGGACCGCCGATGGCAGTGCTGCCGACGCTGATGACGTCCTCGGCGGTTACCTGCGCCACGGTTGCCGTCTCCGGCACCCGCGCCAGCGACTCAGCGATGGTCAGATGCTGGCCCAACTCGGGGTAGAGTATGTAATCCAGCCGGTCGGGGCCGATGCCGGCGATGCTGCCGCCGGTGGCGACGATGTGGACCTGAGGCAATGCGGTAGTCATGGCTTCCCTCAGTTGGTGGATAGTGGCCGGTGGCCGGTGGCCAGGCCGGGTGGCCGGTGGTTGGTGGCCAGGCCGCCCGGCAGGAACACGGACCACTGATGTACTGGTCACTAGCCACCGGCCACTATACAATTGAAATTGCACCGAGGTTAAAGGCGGGCACGGCTCTATGTCAACCGGCAGGAATAACCCACGCGGGTCGATGACAAAGTCCATAAAACCGTTGGTCCCGAGGCTCTCCAAGGGTTTTCTTGCCGTCCAGGATTTCCGGTTGAAGTTGTCAAATTGCTCGAAGGCTGGATTTGGATGAACCGGCGCATTCTCACCATTGCGGCGATAACCGGGATTGCGGCTGCCGCGATGTTGGCGCTTGGTGGGTGCGCTGCGCCAACGGTGGATGAGCCGGGCCTGGCCCCGCAGGGGGCCGACGCTTCGGATTCCCGACTGGTGGCGGAGGGGGCCGTGGTCTACCAACAACATTGCGCGTCCTGTCACGGGGCCAACCTGGAAGGACAAGCCAATTGGCGGGTCCGGCAGCCCGGCGGCATCCTGCTGGCCCCGCCTCACGATGCAACTGGTCACACCTGGCACCATCCCGACGACCTGCTGTTTAGAATTACGAAGTCGGGAACGGATGCGGTGATTCCAGGCCCCTACCGGAGCAATATGCCCGGATTCTCCGATGTCCTCGACGACGGGGACATTTGGGCGGTGCTGGCCTACATCAAGAGCACCTGGCCGCCGGAAATCCGGGAGGCGCAGCCGGTCCGTTCTGGTGGCTAGTCCGCCCGGCAGAGCCACTGACCACTGACCACTGACCACTGACCACTAAGAAACTATCTCAAAACTGAACGAACAACCTCGATCAGGAGGAAATTCCTCTTTAGCTAAAGGGGAATACATTGGTAAAATCTCGTTTTGAGATAGTTTCTAAATTAGGGACGGTTTTTGTGCGAACCTTGATTCTGTCGGACGTTCACGCCAACCTGGAAGCGCTGCAAGCGGCCCTGGAGGACGGCGAACGGCGGGGCGGCTTCCAGCGCATTTGGTGCCTGGGGGACCTGGTGGGCTACGGCCCTGACCCGGAGGCCTGCGTGGAGTTGCTGCGGCAGTACCCCCTGGCGGCGGTGGCCGGCAACCACGACCACGCCGCCGTTGGTCTGCTGGACCCGGCCACCTTCAACCACGCCGCCGAGGCCGCCGCGCGGTGGACCCGCCGCCAACTGTCCGCCGAAACGACCCGGTTCCTGTCCGGCCTGCCGTTGGTGGAGTTGGCCGGACCGTTTACCCTGGTCCACGGCAGCTTGCGCGCGCCGATCCATGAATACCTGCTGGACGAGGGGTCGGCCCGGGCCACCCTGGTTCTGCTCCGGTCCCAGTTCTGCCTGGTAGGACACTCCCACCTTCCCTTTCTGTGCCGGGAGATCGACGGCGCCCCCACGTTTGAGGAGTTTGAGGAAGACCGGGTTTTCCCGCTGGACGAGCGCCGGTGGATTATCAACCCCGGCGGCCTGGGACAGCCCCGCGACCGGGACCCCCGGCCCAACTACGCCGTTTACGACGACCGTCTACTGAAATACGGGGGTACTGTCGAGCATCACCGGGTTACCTACGACATCGCCGCCACCCAGCAAAAAATGCAGCGGGCCGGACTCCCCACCCACCTCATCGAGCGGCTGAGCCACGGGGTTTAGAGACTGTTTGAACGGGAAGTCCCGGGAAGCCTTCCCTCGCATCGGCCCGCCGGCGTAATGCCGCCGCCCAACCTTGCGCCGGCGGGCCGCATGGCATGGGAAACCTTGGAGCTTTCGGGATAAACTGGCTGCAATCGCGAATTTCTTCATTGTTTCTGCAAAGTCTCTCGTTATCATGCGCATGATTGTCTGCTAAGGAACACCGTCCGCCATAGGAGTCTTGGCCGTCTTCCCGCCGCACGGGGGGCCGCCGGGTGATAGCATAGGCCCAGTCATTTTGGAGGGGTTCCCCATGCCGGAATTGAAATTAAACGGGCGGGCCGACCGCTGGATTAAAACGTGGCTCCCGTGTACTGCGCCGCGTCCCAAGAAATTGCTGCGCCTTACCCGGCTCGGGCTGGCGATGGCATTCCTGGTCCTGGCGCTGGCTGTGGGGTGCGGCGCCGCCGGCTCCCCCACCCCGGCTGCAACGACTCCCGCCTCGTCTAGCCCGGCGGCGGAGCCGAGTCCGGCGCCACGGATTGAAAATGTCGGCACGGCGGTTCCCGCCAACACCCCGGCAGTCTCCACGGACACGCCGGCGCCGTCTGCGGAACCGGCGCAGCCCACCGCGGGTGAACACGCGGGCGCAGTCCCGGAACCTACGGCGCCACCGTCCGGGACAACTGGCGGCGAAGGACAGACTTTCGTCATCCAGAGTGGCGCAACCGCCCGTTACCTGGTCAGGGAGCAACTGGCCCGGCTGGACTTGCCCAACGACGCCGTGGGCGAGACCAACGAGGTCAGCGGGACCATTGCTTTCGATGCTGACGGCGGGGTGGTGACCCCCGACTCAAAGATAGTGGTGAACCTTGGGGGGTTGACCAGCGATTCAGACCGGCGGGACGGGTACGTCCGTAGCCGGTCGTTGGAGACCGACACCTACCCTACGGCCGAGTTCCTCATACAGGACGCCGACGGGCTGCCCTGGCCCCTGCCCACCGATGGCGATGTGTCTTTCCAAATCATGGGAGACCTGACTGTGCATGGCGTAACCAAGCCGTCCACCTGGGACGTGGCCGGGCAGTTTGACGGCGATTCCGGCGATTCCTTCACGGGAACGGCCAAGACCAGCTTCACCTTTGAGGAGTTCGACATCGCCGTCCCTCGGGTCCGGGTGGTGCTGAGCGTGGACAACAACATCCGCCTGGAACTGGACTTCACGGCATCCGGGGAGTAAGCCGGTGGCTAATGGCCAGTGAGCAGTCCGCCGGGCAGAACCACTAGCCACTGATCACTAACCACTAACGACCGTCGAGGGTGAGTTGAATGATGAAATTGCTATCGCCAATTTCGTGGTTTACGGGTTCGTTGCGCGCCCTGAACTTCTGGCAGTACGCCACGTTGACGGCCATCGTGGTGGCCTCGGCCGTGACCACCTTTGCCGTCTACTACAACACCATCTCCGCAGAGCAAATTGATTTGGCGGAGGAAGAACAGCTAATCCCGGTGCGAATCGGAGACCTGATTAACCAGGTCTCCACCAACGGGAGCCTGGCCTTCCCGGAACGGGAAACGCTGACCTTCAGTTCCGCGGGTGAAGTCGCCGGGCTGCTCACCGCCGAAGGTCAGCCGGTGAGCCGGGGCGACGTGCTGGCCCGGCTGGACGATTCCACGATGGTGCGGCTGGGTGAAGCGGTGGTCCAGGCCGAGGCGTCCCTGGACAACGCCGAAGTTGCCCTGAGCGACCTCAGGGAAGAGCTGGCACAGGAAGACCTGGACCTGCGGGTGGCGGAAGCCGCCGCCGGGGAGCAGGTGGCCGATGCCGAGTACCAGCTGCAGCAGGCCGGAGACGCGTTGGCCGACGCCCAGGCACCGTATTCCAACGATGCGCTCCAGGCCCAGTACGAAGCGGTGGCCGACGCGGAGTTGGCGTGGCATGAGGCTGGGGATGTTTTGGCCGCCCTGGACACCGAGAACTCCGAGGCGTTGGTCGAGGCCCTCCGCAACCTTGCCGGGGCGGAGCTTGCCCTGGCCGCCGCGCGGGAAGCGTTGGCGGACTACGAGCCGGACCTGGCGTTTCAGATTCCCGAGGCGGCCCAGACCCAAACCAACTCCTCCATCGCCGTGATGAAGGCGGAAGCTGCCCTGGAGCGGTACGAGAACGTCAACCAGGAATGGCTGGGGTCCCGCCTCCGGGAACTGGAGGAAGCCGAGGATAACATCGCCGAAACCCGGCAGGAACTGGACCGGTTCAGACAATACGATGAACGTCACCCGGGCGGCTTCGGACACCTGATGTCCCAGTGGGAATACTTCCTCAGTGAGTACGAGAGCCAGCGGGACAGGCTGATGGAACTGCTGGCGGACTACCACAAGCTGCAAGCAGACCTGGTGGTGGCCGAAGATGAACTGCGGCAGGCCGAGGTCCGGCTGGGGGAACTGGGGGAAGGGCCGGACGTATTGCAGCTTCGGGACCTGGAAGCCGCGGTGCAGCTGGCCGAATCCGAGTTGGAACAGGCGAGGACCGCCGTGGCCGAACTGCAACCGGGCGTGGACCCGCTGCTGGCGCAACTGCGGCAGAGGCAGGTCGAGGCGGCCAAGGCCGGCTGGGAACAGTCGCTGGCCGACCTGGAGGAGATGCTGGCGGGCGGCGACCCGCTGGAGGTGGAGCTGCGGCGGAAGCAGGTCGAGTTGGCCGAGACCACCCTGGAGCAGGCCCGCTACGAGCTGTCGCTGGTTTCCCGGACGGACCGGGAGCAGGAGCTGGCCCTGCGCGAATCCGAGATTGTCCTGGCCCAGCAGGACGTGGTTGACGCCCGCCGGTTGCTGGATGAAGCCGTTATCCGGTCCCCCATGGACGGCGTAGTCGGCGTGGTCCACGTTGAGGCCGGCGACCGGGTCAAGGCTGAGGGTGCCATCGTCGAAGTGATTGACACCGGCATCGTGGAAATTGACGGGGTGGTGGACGAAATTGACGTGCTGTCCATTTCGCCGGGAACTCCGGCCGAGGTGATATTCGACGCGCTGCGCGACGAGGTGTTCAACGGGACTGTGACCGAGGTCGCTTCCGCCGGGGCCAACCAGCAGGGCGTGGTAACCTATGCCATAACCACCCGGGTGGACCTGCCAGAAGGCGTCCAGCTCCGGGAGGGACTCACCGCCGTCGCCAACATGGTCCTGAACCAGGAACGCGGCGTGCTGCTGGTGCCCCAGCAAGCCCTGTACGGCACCTTCGAGCTGCCCACCGTGCGGGTAATGACCGAGTTGGGCATCGAGGAACGCCCGGTGCAGCTGGGCAGCAGCGACGACTTCTGGGTGGCGGTGGATGACGGGTTAAAGGAAGGGGAGACCATCGTAATGGAAGGAGCCGAGGTCAGCACCACCGGCTCCGGGTTCCGGCAGCTTCGGACCATCTCTGGCGGCAGCCGGCGGCGACCCTAACGGTTTTCTCAACCCCGGCGAACCCCGCCCTCCGCCCGCAGCGTTAAGACAAGTTACCCTGCGACTGCGGGCGGAGGGCAAAAAGCCAGCGCCGGCCCTGGCGATTGGCTCGGCAAGGAAGTGCTTGGACGGCCTCAGGACGAACCATTGAATTGTTGAGACTCAATGATTGAGCTTCAGAACATAAGTAAGGTGTACCGGGCCGGCAACATTGAGGTTGCCGCCCTGCGCAGCGTTACACTGTCCATCGAAAAGGGGACGATGGTCGCCATTATGGGCACGTCCGGCTCCGGCAAGTCCACGCTGATGAATATTCTGGGCTGCCTCGACGTGCCAACCTCGGGGAAGTACGTGCTGGACGGCGAGGACGTGGGCAGCCTGGGCGACGACCGTTTGGCCGAAATCCGCAACCGGAAGATTGGCTTCGTGTTCCAGACCTACAACCTGCTGCCCCGTCTGTCCGCCCTGGCCAACGTGGAACTGCCCCTGCTGTACGGCAACGGGCGCAACCGGCGCCGCCGGGCGCTGGATGCCCTGGAGCGGGTGGGGCTGGCCGACCGGGTGCGCCACCGGCCCACCGAGCTTTCCGGCGGGCAGCAGCAGCGGGTGGGCATCGCCCGGGCGCTGGTCAAAGAACCGGCCCTGCTGCTGGCCGACGAACCCACCGGCAACCTGGACACCCGGTCCAGCGAAGACATCATCGGCATCTTGAACACGCTCAACCGGGAGCAGGGATTGACCGTGGTCATAATAACCCACGAACCGGACGTCGCCGCGGCCACTCGTCGGGTAATTTCGCTGCGCGACGGCATGGTCATAGACGACCGGCCACAACCCGGCGGCGGGCTCCCGTCGCCGTCAGTCCCCGTCGCCAGGGCCGGGCCAAGCGACCCCGCCCCCGACCCGCAGCGGGGAACCACCAACCAACCTTACGCTCCGGGCGGGTTGGCATGAACCCGCTGGCCACGCTGCGGGTAGCCCTGGCGTCGCTGGCCGCCAACAAGCTGCGGGCGGCGCTGACCCTGCTGGGCATCATCATCGGCGTCTCCGCGGTCATCACGCTGATGGCCATTGGCCGGGGGGTGCAGACGTCCATCACCGCCAGCCTGCAATCTCTGGGAACCAACCTGCTGTTCGTGCAACCCTCGAACTCGGTGCCGGGCGGCGGCCTGACCCTGGAAGACGCCTACGCCCTGGAAGACCCGGTGTTCGCTCCCTCGGTGGTGGCCGTGGCCCCGGAGTTGCGCAACTCGGGGCAAGCGGTGGCCGGGCGGAACAACACATCCACCCAAATCGTCGGGGTTACCCCGGCCTACCAGACCGTGCGCAACTTTCCCATCGCCGCGGGCCGGTTCATTACCCAGGGGCAACTAAACAACAACTCCCAGGTGACGGTTCTGGGGTCGGGACTGGCCGAGACGCTGTACGGGTTCCGCAGCCCGGTGGGGCAGACGCTGCGGCTGAACGGCAAGCAGTTCGAGGTGGTCGGAGTGCTGGAAAGCAAGGGCGGCTCCTTCTTCGGGTCCTTCGACGACCAGGCGCTGGTGCCCATCACCACGGCCTACTACCGGCTGGGCGGCGAGCGGACGCCGCAGGGTGGGGTGCGCGTGGGCAACATCAACGTGCAGGTGTCGGATATTGGACCAGTGGACTCGGCCGTAACGGAGGTCGCCACCGTGCTGCGGCTGCGGCACCGCATCACCCAGGAAGATGACTTCATCATCACCAGCCAGCAGGACACGGTGGAAACGCTGGAGCAGACCACCGACACCTTCATCATGTTCCTGGCTTCCATCGCCAGCATCTCGCTGCTGGTGGGGGGCATTGGCATTATGAACATCATGCTGGTGTCGGTGACCGAGCGCACCCGGGAAATCGGCATCCGCAAGGCGATGGGGGCGAAGCGGCGGGACATTCTATTGCAGTTTGTGGCCGAGGCGACGCTGCTCAGCCTAGGCGGTGGTGCGGTGGGGGTGATGCTGGGTTGGGCGCTGGCCAACCTGCTCAACGGGTCCGCCATTCTCGGCGGACGCCCGACGCCCACAGCGGCCAGCCCGGACATTGCCATCCTCGCGTTGGCCGTGTCCGCCGGCATAGGTCTTTTCTTTGGCATATATCCAGCCATCCGAGCGGCGTCGCTGCATCCCATTGAAGCCCTGCGGCACGAATAGGACCAGGACGGGAGAACAAGCGTGATAAAGTCGTTTCTGGCGTTGGCCGTAATCGCCCTGGTGCTGGGCACCAGCCTGGGCGGCGCCTTCGTCGGTGGGTCCATCTATGGCCAAGCCACCGCATCCAACGACGCGGGCAATGACGCGGGCGCCCCTCTGGGCGGCGAGCCCGGCTTCGGTCAAACCCAGCGCGGCGGACAGACCCAGGCGGGTCCCGGCGGCGTTCCCCAAGGCCGACAGGCCAGACAGGGCGGAGCCCTCGGGCCGGGCGGGCAGACGGATAATGGAGACGCCACCGCCCCGGCAGACGACACCCAACCGGCCAACGCGCCGAACGTGCCGGAGGTCCAGGCCGGGCCGGGGAGCGGCGCGGGAGCCGACCGGACTCTCCGAAGCGGCGGGGCGACCGGCATTGTCGAGAAGATTGAGGACGGGACGTTGACCATCCGCACCGCCGAAGGCCCGGTGACGGTCATCATGTCCGAAGATACCAGGGTAGCCACCCTGTCCCCCGCCGAGATTGCCGACCTCACCATCGGCGCAACCGCCGTAGCCATCGGACGCCGGGACGCGGACGGCGTGGCTGCCGCCGCCGTAATCGTCAACCCGTCAGGGTTGGACATTCCGCTGCTGTCCGGCCCGGCCCGAAACCGGAGAGCCGTTCAAGGCGGGGACGATGCGCCGGATGGCGGGGGGAATGGCAGCCGGAACGATGACGACCGGGACGACGACCGGGACGGAAGGTCCTGAGGCCGGTAATGGTACAATTCCGGGGGTAATGGCGCGGTCATGGCAACCGGCGCGGCAACCGAAGATTTCTGCCCCGGTGTAGTATGATTGTCCCCCGGTAGTGATGTTGGAACGGTGTTGAGGCGATTGTTATGACCACAGAATCGGCTCTGCCTGAACCCGGGGTCCAAAGCCCCGAAGACCGCAGGGCAATCAGCCGCTTGTTTATCCGGCACGCCAAGGACGAATTAGGCCAGGGTCACCGTCGGCAAGCCGGCGAGAAGGCTTGGGGAGCGATTGCCCAGCATTTGAAAATTATTGGCGAGCAACGGGGGTGGAATCATGTGTCGCAACGACAGCTTGAGAGCATCGGGCGGCACATCGTAGCAGAGTACGGACAGCCTCAGCTGGGCAATGCTATTTCGGACGCTTACCACAAAGGGCACAGAAATTTCTACGAAAACCAAACGGCTCTCTCCGAGTTGCAGGAGACCGTTGAACAGGTCGAAGAAGTGTTGCCACTGCTGGAATCCCTGGACTTTGCGGCCCCGATGCCCTTTGCCATTACCTCCGTAAGCGAAGCCCGGCGGTTGAGGGAAGTTACGGGGAACGGCGCGTTGAAGCCGGGCGACACATCCGAGGTGGGGTTTTCTCTCCGTCACAGACCCGTCTCCGGGGGCGTTGAGGGAGCCGGAGGAGCTGGCCTGTAACCGCCGAATGCCCCCACACGACCAAAACAAACCCAGTCCCAGTCAATAAATCAGGTGAAGCGATGCGATACGACGTTGTAATTGTGGGCGCCGGTTCCGCCGGCTGTGTGCTGGCGGCCCGCCTGTCAGAAGACCCGGGTCGGACGGTGCTGCTGCTGGAAGCCGGGCCGGACTATCCCGATCCGTCGGCTGTTCCAGACGAGATTCGGTACGACCTCAATCAGGCCGCTTCCCAGGCCAACGGGGCGCATAACTGGTCCTTCGTCGGCCAGGCTACCCCCCGGCAGAACCGCCCGGCCGCCGTCGCCCGGGGCAAGGTGGTGGGCGGCACCAGCTCCATCAACCACCAGATTTTTCTGCGGGGCGCACCCGAGGACTACGACAATTGGGCTTCCCTGGGCAACGGCGAATGGTCTTACGTTAACGTCCTGCCCTTCTTCAGGAAGCTAGAGACCGACACCGACGTGGGCGGAGGCTTCCACGGCGGCGACGGCCCTATACCGGTGCGGCGGCACCCCCGGGAAACCTGGCTGCCCATCCAGTCAGCCTTCCACCAGGCCTGCGTTGGGGCGGGGTTTCCCGACGACCCGGACTTAAACCACCCCGACGGGACCGGCGTGGGCGCGGTTCCGCTGAACAACCCCGGCGGCGTCCGCATGAGCACCGCCCTGACCTACCTGGACGCCTGCCGTCACCGGCTCAACCTGACCGTCCGGGGCGGGGTGATGGTCCACCGGGTGCGGTTCGACGGCAATAGGGCGGTGGGCCTGCAAGTTGAAAGCGGCGGCGAGACCTTCACCATCGAGGGCCAGGAAATCGTCCTCAGCGCCGGGGCGATTCAGTCACCGCAACTGCTGATGCTTTCCGGCGTCGGCCCGGCGGCGCAACTGTCCGGGCTGGGCATTCCGGTGGTCCACGGCCTGCCCGGCGTGGGCCAACACATGAAGAACCATCCCTCGGCGTCCATCCGCTTCCAACCCGGCGACCAACCAATGCCCGAACCCGGCGCTCCTCGAAACCAGGTGGTGCTCCGGTTCTCCCCGGCCAACTCGCCAACCCGCAACGACGTGCAGGTGCAGCCCACGTCGTCCAGCCCCGTGGGCCAGCAGACGCCGGACATACGCATCGGCTGCCGACTGGAGCTGCCCGCCAGCATGGGCAGCCTGGAGCTGGAGTCGCCAGACCCCAACGCGCAGCCCATTCTGGACTACCAGTTCCTGTCCGACCCGTGGGACCGGGAGCGGCTGCGGGAGGCAGTACGCACCACCGTCGGCCTGTTCGATCACCCAGCCTTCGCCGGAATCACCGGCCCCCGGATGGACCCCACCGACGAGACCTTGGCGTCGGACGATGCGCTGGACCGCTGGCTGCAGGAAACCGTCTCAATTGCCGGTCACACCGCCTGCACCTGCCGCATGGGGCCGGAGGACGACCCGATGGCGGTGGTAGACCAGTTTTGCCGGGTGTACGGCGTCGAGGGCCTGCGGGTGGTTGACGCCTCGGTGATGCCCGACCTGGTCCGCGCCAACACCAACGCCACCGCCATAATGATCGGTGAGCGGGCGGCGGACCTGATTCGGCGGGGCGATTAGGACAGGCCAGGGTCTTTTAATTGTTCCCCGTAATTCTCCGGCAAGCTCAGCGCTGAGCTTGCCGGACCACCCCAATTCAGGGGGTTTGGGGGATTCATCCCCCAACGGAGCTCCGTAACCCGAAAATTAAAAAACCCTGCGCTGCGGCCGGGGACGGCTTGTCAATTTTTGGCGGGTTGTGCATACTTGGCTTGCGGGGCATGGGGCATTCAACGGCGTTGCGGGGTGTTGATGGAACAACCTGGGAGCCACCAGGAACCGGCCATCAGGCGGGACAGACAGCCGAACATCCACCATCATCTGGCGTCTTCGGAGCGGCTGCTCAGTACCTTTGGCACGTTTTACGCCACCAACTACCGGGTGCTCCGGTTGGACCCGCCCCAGGGTCCGAGCCGGGGGAATCTGCTGGAAATACCCTACGCCCGTATGACTTCCATTGACCTGGTGCGCCGGGCCAACCACCCGATTCTGGCCCTGGGGACGGTGATGGCGCTGTTGGGGTTGTTCATTTTGCCGGTCCTGCCGGTGAGCGCCCTGCTGACGCTGCCCATCGCCGGTGCGATTTTGTTCATGGGCGCCCGGGGCAAGCCGGGGTACTTCCAGATTGCGGCCCAGGATATGCCCAAGCAGGCCGAGAAGTATTGGCAGGTGAAATACGATGGTTCGGGCAGTTTCGTCGCCACCCTGCGCAGCGCCATCGGGCAAATGCCCGACTTCTGAAAAACAGCCCAAGCCATTAGCAAGCCATTAGGGATAGGAGCGGTCATGTTGGAACAGGAAGAGAAGCTCTGGGAGTATGACGCCGTTGAGCCCGGTCAGGCGGGCCGTCCGACGGTAGTGACCATTACCGCCGGGAACATCGCCGAGTACGCCGCCCTGTCCCAGAACCCGGATGCCCGCTTCCGAACGCCCGGCGCCGACCCGGAGTTTCCGGGGCCGGCGGCCATGCCCACCATGGCGCTGAGCTACGCGCCGCTGCTGCGGGACGACATCGCCGGCAACAACGGGTTCCTGGCGTTGGAGCAGTCCAAGACCGCCCGGCGGCAGACGCCCTTCGCGAAGTGCGAAGCCCGGTGGTACGCGCCGGTGTTGGCCAGCGACACCATTACCGGCAACCGGCGGGTGCTGGAAAAGTACGAGCGCCGGGGCAGCAAGTTCGTCACCTTCCAGGTGGAGTGCGACAATCAGGACGGCGTGCGCGTGGCCGAGTACGACTACACCTGCATCTTTCACTACGCCGGCGGTCAGCGGGAAACGCCCCAGGACAGGCCGGCGCCCGGGGCTGCCTCATCGCCAACTCAGGACGCGGCGCCGGCAGCACCCCCGAAGTTCGTGAATTTCGGCGAGATTTCAGTGGGCGACGCGCTGACTTCGATCGCAATTACCGAGAGCCAGGACGTCATCAACCGGAAGAACGACTTCCGGCTGGCGGGCAAGCCCAGCGAGAGCAACATCCACACCGACGAGGAGTTCGCCCGGCAGAACATTTTCGGCGGAACAGTCAACGCCGGCCCGGCCACCATGTCCTACGTGGACCAAATGCTGGAGCGGTCATTTCCGCTGCGGGCTTTCTACGACGGCGGCTCCCTGCTCATGCGGGCCATCACCCCCTTCCGCTCCGGGGACACCGTGGTCTTCGAGGGGCAGGTGACCGGCAAGCGGGAAGACGATGGCCGCAAGTTGGTGGACTGCCGGGTCAAGGGCAACAACCAACGCGGCGAGTTGGTATGCCTCGCCGACGCCACCCTGATTTTGCCTGGGTAGCGTGTGCCGGGTGGGGTACGTTTGGGGGATGCACCCCCCAAACCCCCTGTATTGCGAAGTCTTTCTTGTTTGCGCCGCTTCTAAACGGGCAGCACAGCCTCGGTATGTTCCTCGGGGACCTCGACGCCAAAGGCGTTGATGTTGAAGGCCAACAGCGCGTAGTAGCCCATTAGGGACGTCAACTCGGCTAGGGCCCGGACGCCGAATTGGGCCAGGGCGCGGTCGAAGGTTGCTTGGCTGACGGTCCGGGTGCGGAAGAACTCCCGGCCATAGTCCACCACTGCCTGCTCCTGGGCCGACAACGCGGGCAGGTCTTTCCGGTCCCGCAGACTGTCCACCACCGCGTCGGCCAACCCAGCCGCTCGTCCGGCGGCGGCGTGGGCGTTCCAGATGTACTGGCAGTTGTTTTCACGGGCAGTCAGCAGCATACCCAGCTCGATAATCGGGCGGGGCAGGCTGGAGCCGTCGCCGCGCAGGTAGGCCCGCAGGTGTTCGCCCCGTTTCAGCACGTCGGGGACGTTGAGCATCACCGACAGCGGGCCGCCGTCGGGTACGCCGCCGCGCAGCTCCACAAATTCGTCAAATGCTTCCAGTTGGTCCTGGGGAACGCTCTCCCGCGTCGGGGCAGGAATTCTAGCCAACTTGAGCCTCCTAACATTCTGAGCCTGCCTGCTGCTCTAACCGATTACCGCCGCCGCCAGAGTTTCCATGCCGGCTAACGCTTCATCTCCGGCCTCGGCGGGCAGGGCCACGGTGACCCGGTCGGCGCCGGCGGATTCCAGACGCCCGATGAGGTCGGCGTCGGCGGGGACGTTGCAGACCATCAAGCGGATGGACTTGGGATCCCGGCCCGCCGTTTCCGCCAGTTCGTCGAGGGTCGCCCGGCCCCGGCGGACCTGCTCTTCGTCAACTCGGACGGGCATCCAGCCGTCGCCCCACTCCACCACCCGCTTGAAGACGTTGGCGGCGAATCCGCCCAGGTAGACCGGAGGATGGGGGTCCTGCACCGGCTTGGGGGAGCACTTGACCGCCGGGAAGTCAACGAAGCGACCGTGGAACTCGGCTTCTTCCTGCGTCCAAAGCTGCTTCATGGCCAGGATGTGCTCCCGGGTCTGTCCCCAGCGGTGGCTGAAGTCGCCGCCCATAATCTCGGTCTCTTCCTGAAGCCAGCCCGCGCCGATGCCGAAGAGGAAGCGGCCGTTGGAGATGCGGTCCAGGGTGGCAATCTGCTTGGCGTGGAGCAGGGGGTGATGCTCCGGCACCAAGCTGATGGCGGTGCCCAGTTTGATGGTCGTGGTGACCGCGGAGGCGCGGGCCAGCCCAATCAGCGGGTCGCCGATGTCGGCCATGGAGGGCGGGATGGAGCCGTCGGGGGTGCCGCCGTAGCGGGAGGCCGTGTTCACCGGGAGAATGGGGTGTTCGGGCAGCCAGAAGGATTCAAAACCCAGTTCCTCGGCCCGCCGGGCCAGGACTGCCGGGTCTACCGAGTTGGATGACACTCTTGCCGAAATACCAATGTCCATGCCATCTCCTTTCGCTCGTATGATTAGCTTGATACTACCACCGATGGCGACGCCGGTCGATGATGAAACCCCTCGGTAACTGTTCAGGGTTGAGGGGAGGAGAGGGGCTGATGGGTGGAATATGGTGGTTGGGTTACGTTGGGGGATTCATCCCCCAAACCCCCTGGATACAATTGGCAGTTGCCTTAAAGCCTTGGCTGAAAACAATTCACCTCACCAAGTCTGAACTGTTACGCCGGTATTCCCAAACTGCGGGTTTGCCGGTAGACTTGGATACCAATGTTTTCGTATGTCATCGGAGCGCACCGTAAGGTAACTTGTCGTAACGCCGCACCCTGTCGAGGGGGTGCGGCCCGCTTGATTCACCGCCTTCCTCCTCCGGTTGAGGGTAATGGCTAAAGCTACCCTGCTACTATGGCTGCTGCCCCACCATCTGCGCGCCTCGTGGGTGTCGCTGGTTATTATCTTCTTTGGCGTGCTGGCGGCGGCCACGCTGATGGCCGTCGGCGCCATTTATTCGCGCGGGCTGGCCGAGGGGGGCTTGCAGCACGCCCTTGCATCCACCAATCCCAGTATCCTCAACATTAGGCTGACCGTCCTGAACCGTCCCCTGGGCGGGGCCGACTACGCCGACCTGCGCACTGCGATCGAGGATACGGTCTACGATCACGCGGCCTACCTCATCACCGGCGTCCAACGCCACGGGCGGGGCCAGCCGGACATCCCCCTGGTGCAGAACCCGGACGCCGACAACCCGGTGGCCGGCGGGCCGGTGGGACGCCCCTTCTTCTTGACCGAATTCCAGCAGCACACCCGGCTGGTGGAAGGCCGGTGGCCCGAGGCTGAGCCACGGCTCCACGACAAGGGGGTGGAACTGGAAGCGGTGGTGGGGGAACCGGTGTCGCGCCTGTTGGGTATTCCGTTGGGTTCGCGGGTGCTGGTGGCGCCCTTCCGCGACGACTTGACCGAAGGGGTCTTCCTAACCATTGTCGGGCTGGCCGAGCCGTTGGACCCCCTCGAAGATTACTGGATGGGGTCTCCCCTGTACTTTTCGCTCCAGAACTACGGCGATACCCCCCTGGTGCCCTTCTACGTGACCGAGGAATCCTTCTTTGACGGGATGGGAGAGCGCTACCCCTGGCTGGTGGGTGATTACGAGTGGTTCATCTTCGTGGACACGAGCGTCATTACGGTGGACAACGTGCAGGCGACCCGGGACGCGCTGAACGGGCTGGAAACCGACGTCAACAAGGAGTTTCCCCGTTCCACGGTACTGACCCTGCTGGAAAACAGCCGGGGAACGGGACTGCTGACCACCTATCAACGAGACCTGACGCTGGCCCGGGTGCCGGTGTTCCTTTTTCTGTCGCTGGTAGCGCTGGTGTCCCTGTATTTTTTGACGGTGGTGGTGGGGCTGCTGTCCCAGACCCGGAGCGACGAGGCCAGCCGTCTCCGCAGCCGGGGCGCGACGGTGCCACAGGTGGCGGGACTGCTGATGCTGGGCCAGGGGCTTGCGGTGGTGTTGGCCGCGGTCCTGGCGCCCTTTGTGGCGCTGGCGCTGGCCCAACAATGGCTGCTGGGCACCATTAACCCGCTGGGCGGCGACGGTTCCGGCATTGCGGTGGGCCTGTCGTGGGATATGTTTGCGATGGCGGCCGCCGGCGGGCTGCTGAGCGCGGCGGTGCTGCTGGTGTCCAACCTGGGGCTGGCGCGGCTGGAGATATTGGAGTTTTTGCGGGCGCGGGCGCGCCCGGCGACGGTGCCGCTGCTGCATCGATACTACGTGGACGTGCTGGCCCTGGGTGTTCTGGGGCTGCTGCTGTGGCAGGCGCAGGGGCGGGGCGGACTGGTGGGACGGGCCTTGTCGGGGACCGACCTGGAGCTGGACCCGACACTGCTGTTGGGGCCGGCGGCTGCCCTGCTGGCGGCCGCGTTCATCCTGATGCGGGTGCTTCCCGCCATAGTCCGCGCCCTGGCCTGGGCGTCGGGGTGGGCAGCGCCTTCCTGGGTGACGTTTGCGCTGGTGCGGATGGCCCGCGCGCCCCTGTCCCACGGCTCGCTGGCCGTGCTGGTCATGCTGGCGGCGGCCCTGGGCGTGTTCGGGGCGGCCTTCCAGTCAACCCTGTCCCGCAGCCAGCAGGAGCAGGCCCTTTACCGCTACGGCGGCGACCTGGTGGCCACCGGGTTTTCCTTGCCCGAGTCCCGGCGGGAAGAACGCATCAAGGAACTGACCGACATTCCCGGCGTGTCGTCAGTCAGCCCGGTGTTCCGGGACTCGGTGCGCCCGGTGGAGCGGGCCGTGGGGCCGTCGCTTACCCTGCTGGCGGTGGAGTCGTTGACCCTGCCCGACGCTGCGTGGTTCCGGGAGGACTTTGCCGACGACAGCGACACCCTGTCCCAGTTGTTGACTCCCCTGCGCGGAGGCTCGGCGGTCCTGCCGGGCTTCGCCTGGGAAACCTCGGCGGGCGTACCCGTACCGGCCGACGCCGGGCGGGTCGGTCTGTGGGTCAACGCCGACAACATGGGCATTCAAGGACTGGCTCAACCGCCCAAACTGTGGGCCCGGGTGGCCGGCGCCGACGGGCGTCACCGGAACCTGGAACTGGGCGAGCTACCCATCAGCCGGGACCGCACGCCGGGCTGGTTCTTGTTGCAGGCTGAGATACCGGAAGAGCCGCTTATAACCCGCCCCGTTACCCTGGTATCCATCAACGTCACCGGCCCATCGGTATCCAGAATGCCGCCGGGCAGCATTGACATTGACGACGTAACCGCCCTGCCCAGCAGGGCTTCCGTTGGTAATTCCCCAGGTAATTCCGCAGATAATTCCCCGGGTAACTCCGGCGGAAACGCCGGGGGCGAGGTAATCGAGGGGTTTGATGGACCGGGACGGTGGGTGGCCCTGCCCCATTCCGGCGACGAGCCGGACCGGGTGTCGGTGTCCGGGGACGCCGCCCGCTCCGGCGGGGCCGGTCTGCGCTTCGGCTGGACTGATGCCCTGGGGGGCGATTCCCGGGGTGTTCTGGCGCCGCCAGGGCCGTATCCTCTGCCGGCAATCGGGGGGCCCGGGTTCCAGCGGGGGGAGTTGGTGCGGGTCAACATGGGCCGCAGCTTGGTCCCAATGGCCATCGGCGGCGTGACTGAGTATTTCCCAACGATGACGTCCACTGCCCGACGCTTCGTAATCGTTTCGCTGGAGGATTTCAACCGCTACCTGCGCCGCACTACCGGCAACGTGCAGCGGCCGGGTGAGTTCTGGATTGCGCTGGACGACGGCGCCGACCGGGCCGCGGTCATTGCGGCGCTTCAGGAAGTCCTGCCCAGGACCGCGCGGCTGCAGGACCGGGACCTTCAGGTGGACCACGCCCGCCGCAATCCCCTGGCCGGGGGGTCCTGGAACGGACTGACCTTCCTGAGCCTGGCCGCCCTCACCGGCGCGGTGGCGTTGGCGCTGGGCACTCACGCGGTGGTGGGGGTGCGGAATGGGCGGGTGGACTTGACGGTTACGCGGGCACTGGGGTTTTCCCGGGGGCAGCTGCTGTTGTCCCTGGCGGTGGAAAAGCTGGTGGTGACCGCCATCGGGCTGGTGTCCGGCGGCGTGGTCGGCTACCTGCTCTCCCGCTGGACGCTTAGCTTCCTGGACACCACCGCCGCGGGGCGGGACATCATTCCCCCGGTGGTGTTCACGCAGCAGCCGGACATTGTGCTGGTTACGGTGGCGAGCCTGGCCTCCGCCGCCGCGCTGACGGTCGCGTTGGCGGCCTGGGCCGCGGGCCGGCTGAGGGCCTCTGATATACTGCGAAACACCGAGTAAGGAAGTCATTGGGGTGCGTCGGGATGAACGGGTTGGAGGTCGGGGTACGTTGGGGGATGAATCCCCCAAACCCCCTGCATACTTAGGGCGTCCATCGAGGGCGTCGGGACGAACGAATGAAAATGGGTGGCTTATATAGATTCCTGGGAAATACGCCCCTGGGATATCCAAAGGTCCTCGCTTTTTAAGGACTTTCCTTGTCTCTGCTGCATCTGGCATACGTTATCGCCCGCAAACGCCTGACCGCCAACTGGCAGTTGGAGTTGGTGCTGTTGCTGGGTATTCTGCTGGCGGTGGCCCTGCTGGCCAGCAGCGTAGTCTTTTCGGACCTGCTGGCCGAAGCCGCCCTGCGCCGCACGCTGCAAGAGGCCACGCCGGAACAGGCCAACATCTGGGTGCGGGTGTTCAACGACCTGGATGACCCGGACGTCCAGGGCCGGGCCTCGCGTTACGAGACCAGCTTGAAGTTCGTGGATGAACGCGTTGCACCCCGGCTGGAGGGCGTGGCGGCCAGCAGCATACGCCTGTTCGAGACGGCCACGTTCTATTTCGCCGGACATCCCCAGTTGGAGTTGGACGACCGGCTGCGGCCCAGGGGCAAGATTCAGCACACGACGGCGCTGGGCGACCCCCAGCGCACGGAGTTGGTGGACGGCGTGTGGCCGGGAGAGCGCCTTTCCCCAGGAGGACGACTGGAGGTGGCGGTGGACGAGACCGGCGCGGGCCTGCTCCAGTTGGGGGTAGGGGATACGCTGGAGGTGCTGCCGGCTACGGGGCGAAAGGTCTCAGACTCCATTGGGGTGGAGATTGTGGGCGTTTTTCGTCGCATATCCCCAGAGGGTGAGTACTGGTTCGGGCTGGAAAACGACTTTAGCTACCGAAACGAACGGTGGACCATTGTCCCCCTGTTCGCCGACGAAAACGCGCTGCTGGAGCATGTAGGACGGACGTTTCCGGGGATTCACACCAACACCACCTGGATTTTCCACCTGGACCGCACGGGCGTGAGCGCAAAGCAGGTTGACGAGATTCACCGGGAACTGCGCATCATCCGCGCCGACACGGCCGTCAACCTACGCAACGGCGGCGCTGCCATCAAGCTGGACCGGCTCCTGGACCAGTATTCGGAGCAACTGCTGTTGGCCCGAATACCGCTGTTCTTGATGGTGTTCCTGGTTACTGGAATACTGGCCTACTACCTGGCGCTGGTGGCCAGCCTGACCATCCGTTCCCGGGGGGCAGAAATCGCCATGCTCCGCAGCCGGGGGTCCACCACGGGGCAGATAGGACTGCTGGTGCTGGTCGAGGGTATCTTGCTGGCGATTCCCGCCGTCGCCGTGGGTACGCTGGTCTCGCCGGTGGTGGCCAAAGCCCTGGGCGGGTTGTTCTTCAACGTAGAAGCGGGCCTGGGGTTTGGCGTTTCGGGCGGGGCGTTCCTGCTGGGGTTGGGAGGAGCGGCGCTGGCGGTCACGGTACTGACCCTTTCGACTCTGGTGGCGTCGCGGCGGGGAATCGTCGAGTTCCGGCAGGGCGGGGCACGTCCCGGCACGGTGCCTTTCTTCCATCGCTACTACCTGGACGTGCTGTTGCTGCTGCTCATCGGGGTGATGTGGTGGCAGACCCAGACGCGGGGTTCGTTCCTGGTGCGGCCCACGGGCGCGCAGGACCTGTCCATTGACTACTCGCTGCTGTTGGGGCCGGTGCTGGGCCTGCTGGCGCTGGGGTTGGTGGTGCTGCGGTTGTTTCCCATCGCCGTGGGTATGCTGGCCCGGGTCATGGAGCCGGTGGGACCGGCCTGGCTGGTACAGGGATTGCGGCGGGTTTCCCGGGACCCGGTGACGCCGGGAAGCCTGGTTATTCTGCTGATGCTGGCGACGGCGTTGGGAGTAATCGGCAGCGCCTTCAGCGCTACCCTGGACCGCAGCCAGCAGGACCGGGCCCTTTACCGCGCCGGCGCCGACCTTTGGTTGCAGCACAACGGAAGCGTCATCCCCCGGCCCGACCTGGGGTTGTCCGAAAAATTGGTGTCCCGGGGTCTGGCGGCCAACGCCGTTGAGGGGCGTCGGGTCAACGCCCGTCCGCTGACCGAGGGGTTCAGCTCCATCCGGGCCACGGCGCTGGCGATTGACGCCGCCGACTTCGATAAGGTCGGCTGGTACCGTCCGGACTTCGCCAGGGAACAGAGCCTTACCGAATTGATGCACGCCATCGCACCCGGAGAGCCGTTCCCGTCATCAAAATACGGGGGTGACGGTCTGCCCCTGCCGGCCGACGCCACCGGCCTGTCGTTGTGGGCGCATCCAGACCGTCCGCAATCCCGGCTAATTTTGGCGGCCCGGCTGCAGGACGACGGCGGGCGTTATTTTGACGTGGAGTTAGGAGTCCTGGACCAGCGGGGTTGGCAAAAATTGGAAGCCGAAATCGTTCCGGCGCGACTGACGCCAGCCCAGTCCCGGCTGGCCCCGGCCAACGCGGAGCGGCTGGAACCGCCCTTTACCCTGCTCGCCCTGCACGTCTCGGGACGCCGGGGAACCGGCGGCGCCGGGGCGATATTCTTGGACAGTCTGTCGGCGGTGGGCCCCGGGGGCGAGCGTCCGGTGGAGTCCTTCCGCACCGCCGGCGAATGGCAACCGGTGAGAGACCTGGTGCGGCCGGGGCTTCAGAGCCTCGATCTGAGCCGATCGGTGGCGCGGGACGGCGCAGAGGCATCCACCCGGTTCAGTTGGTCGCCCGGTGGGACCGGCTTGCTGGGAATTCGATACGGGGACCCGGAGGAGCCGCTGCCGGCGGTGGTAAGCCGGGAATTGCTGGAGGCAGCCGAGGTCGAGGTGGGGGATGCGTTGTCCATTGGTGCGTCCACCTTCGCCATTCCTATCCGGGTGGCGGCGGTGGCCGACTTTTTCCCGACCCTGGACCCCCGGGAAACCCCGTTCGTGGTAACTGACCTGGCCGGGTTTGTCCAATATGCCAACCGCCACAATCAGCGGGTGGTGGGCGGCCCCAACGAGTTGTGGGTCGAGTTTGGCCCGGAAGGGACCGACGAGGGCGGGGCGGCGCCATTGGACCGGGACGGGACCACGGCGGAGATTTACCAAGTCCTGGAGGAGGAGGGGTTGCGGGTGCAGGAAGCGCGGCAGTCCTGGACGCTGGTAGAGGAACGGGCCGGACGACCGTTGACCAACGCTAGTTGGGGCGGGCTACTGGTCCTGATGTTCCTGGCCCTGGTGCTGGCCAGCGCTTCCGGCGTCGTCCTGTTTTCCTACATGGACATTAGGGAGCGGCAGACCGAGTTTGCCTTGCTGCGCACCATTGGCTCTTCCCGCAACCAGGTCAACGGCGTGGTGTGGTTCAGCCTGGTCCTGGTGGTTATCTGTGGCATTGGTCTGGGAACCTGGGCCGGCCAGCAAATCGGCGCCAGCATTTTGCCCATTTTGGAAGTCGGCGAGGGAGGCAGCCGGGTCACGCCGCCTATGACGCTTGAGACCAATTGGGTCACGCTGGCCGGCGCCTACGTGGTGTTGGCGGCGGTCACGGCGGCAACGGTGTTGTGGCTGGCCTGGTTGACCTCGCGGATGGAAGTCCACCAGGTGCTCCGGGCCGGCGAAGCCGCCAGGTAAGCAAGTCCATCATAAGCAAGTCCATTCGAGGGCCTCAAGACTAGCGGGGCCGAGCGGCTTTAGGCAAACGGGTTATGCCCCGGGCGATTGACGGCGAGGGGATAATTGAAACGCACCGGGGATTGCTCGGCGCCGGGCAAGTAGGATGAGCAAGTCCCTGGGGAGTCTCGGGACGAACAGATAAGCAGCGCAGGAAGATAGGAGAACAGGTTGGTAAATTCGCAGTTTTCCGCTGGAGCGGCTCCGGGGGCGGTCGCGGACCCTGCCGGAGAGCCGGTAGAGTCTTACATTCAATGCCGTGACTTGTTCAAGATATTCAAGCCGGCGGACCTGGAGGTGGTCGCGCTGCGGGGCGTGGACCTCGATATCGCCCCCGGCGAACTTATGGCCATCGTCGGCGCCAGCGGCAGCGGCAAGACCACGCTGCTGAACATTCTGGCCGGCCTGGAAAGCCCATCGGCGGGACAGGTGCATGTGGGCGGCCGGGACCTGCTGGACATTACCGACCGCGACCTGGTGCGTTACCGCCGCTCCGAGGTCGGGTTCGTCTGGCAGGCCACCGCGCGGAACCTGGTGCCCTACCTCAACGTTCAGGAAAACCTGGAACTGCCCCAGGCGATTGCCGGGGTGGGCCGTCGGGAGCGCCGCGCCCGCAGCCTGGAGTTGCTGGAGGCGTTGCACATGGAGGACAAGGCCCGGCGCCTGCCCAGCCAGCTTTCGGGAGGGGAGCAGCAGCGGGCCGCCATTGGCGTCGGGTTGGCCAACCGCCCACCGCTGCTGCTGGCTGACGAACCCACCGGGGAACTGGACACGCAGATGGCGGTGGAAGTCTTTCAGATGCTGGGTGAGATGAACCGGGTCTTCGGCGTCACCGTGGTCATCGTGACCCACTACCCCGGCGTCGCCCAATACGTGGACCGGGTGGTACACATCCGCGACGGCCGCATCAGCTCCGAGAGCTACCTTCAATCTACATTCCAACGCTCTGGCCAACGCTCCGGGTCCAACCCGGACAACACCTATGAGAACGAATACTTGGTGATAGACCGGGCAGGTCGTCTCCAGTTGCCGCAGGAGTGCGTCGCGGAACTCGGGTTGAATGGGCTGGCCTTGGCCCAGGTTGAAGAGGACCGGGTAATCATCACCAAGGCCCCCCAACCAGGACATGACAACCTTTTCAATCGTTCGTCTTGAGGCCCTCAAAAGGCATCCAACCCGTTCGCCCTGAGGAGCGCGGAGGGACTTCCCTGTCCCGTTCGTCCTGAGGACCTTGAAGAACTTCCCTATTTTCAGCTTGTCGAAGGACGCCAATAAGGACGCCAATGACGCAGTATCAACCAACAACTCCGAACCCGTTTGCCCGCCCTGCAACCCCTAATGCCGGCAGCTCACCGGCCACTCAGCCGGTTCGTACCGAGGCCCCGGAAGAGTCCATCATTACGACTGAGGCGGTGAGCCGGGTTTTCGGCGGGGGGGAACACGCCGTCACCGCGGTGGACCGGGTAACCCTGTCGGTCGGGGACGCCGAGTTCCTCGCGCTGGTGGGACGCTCCGGCTCCGGCAAGACCACCCTGATGAACCTGATGGCCGGCCTGGACCAGCCCAGCGGCGGACAGGTGACTTTTCAGGGACGGGACCTGAGCGGTCTCTCCGAAAAGCAGTTGGTGGAGCTGCGCCGGCACGGCATCGGCTTCATCTTCCAGTCCTTCGGCCTGATTCCGCTGCTGTCGGCTTTCGAGAACGTCGAGTTGCCGCTGCACATCGGCGGGGTGTCGTGGCGGGAACGCCGGCGGCGCGCTCTGGAGAGCCTGGAGCTGGTCGGCCTGGGCCCCCGGGCCAAGCACCGGCCCTACGAGCTGTCCGGGGGAGAGCAGCAGCGGGTTGCCATCGCCCGGGCGTTGGTCACGGGGCCGGACGTGCTGTTTGCCGACGAGCCGACCGGGGAGTTGGACACGGTGACGGCCATAACCATTTCGTCCATCCTGCGGGATATAACGCGGCAACGGGGCGTGACGGTGGTTGTCGCCACCCATGACGTGACTCTCTCGGCCATGTGCGACCGGGTGCTGGAAATGGCCGACGGCAGGCTGAAAGAGGCGGCGGCAGAGGGGGAGAGGTATTCCCAGGACGGTGGTTAAAGGTATCCCCCGTCAGGTTCCGATAGGAGTAAACGAAAAGACCTCGAAACAAATCGGGGTCTTTTGCCAAGGTCCAAGTTGGCAGGAGCGGGAGGATTCGAACCCCCGACCACTGGTTTTGGAGACCAGCGCTCTGACCAAACTGAGCTACGCTCCTGCGCTACACTTAAAATTTTACCGCAGGCCGGGACATTTTGCCAGAGGCATTGGGCAAGTGTTTAAGACGACGGCAAAGTCCCTTCAATCATCCGTCTAATCGCATCCGTCTAATCGCATCCGTCTAATCGCATCCGTCTAATCGTTCGACCTGATGCCTTCGAAGGAATTCCTTACCCACGGACTCAGCAGAATCGGCAATTGTCCCGCGAGGTATGTAATCCGGTAGACGGCAGGCAGGGCAACCACTAAAGTAAGCGGCGAAAATTGAGCACCGAAAGGAGCCTGTCCTATGGATGCCCCATCGACTCCCCATAACGGCGCCATGATGACATTGCCCGACGCGGTAAGGCAGGTGCTGCGCAAGTACGCCGACTTCAGCGGCCGCGCCAGCCGTCCCGAATACTGGTGGTGGGTGCTGGCCACGGTAATTGCGAGTTTAATCCTGGGGACTCTGGATACGTTCATCGTCTCGCTCATTGACCGGCCAGGGGCGTTCAGCCCGCTGAACGGCATATTTTCTCTGGCGGTGCTGCTCCCGGGCCTGGCGGTGAGCGCCCGGCGTTTGCACGACATCGGCAAGACGGGCTGGTGGATACTGCTCTGGTTCGTGGTGGCCTTATTTGGCTGGATTCCGGTGGGGGTTGGAATAGCCTTCGCCGCGCTGGCCGGGGTTTTTAGTGGAATTATCGAGGAAAGCGCCGTTGTGGTCCTTGCCGTTGGAGCTATTGTCACGGTTTTGGTGCAACTGGGGCTCATCTTGTGGTTGATACTATGGATGGCCCGGCAGGGACAACCCGGGGTCAATAGTTTCGGCCCGGACCCTCGACCCGGCACCGGGTTGATGCCGCCCCCGCCGTCCGCAGCCGAGCCGGAACTGCCGGAAACCACCTTCAGAGACCCCGAGACTTCCATCGGGGGGCCGGAACCCGCCGTCGGAGAGCCGGAAGCACCCTTTGGAGAATCAGCCCCGGACTCGGGTGAAGACCCGGGCCAAAGCCCGGATGAAGAGCGGCCGGGCGCCCGGTGACGGCGAGCCGGTCCTAGCCGGAGGCGCGGCGCCACAGCCGGCAGCCGCCGAACGGCAGCGCGTTCTTGACCGGGGAACCTGGTGGTGCCGCAATCCGTTCCTACCACAATCCGTTCCTACCACAATCCGTTCCGCTTGGGACGGCCCAAATTTTGCAGCCGAGGTTGATTGATGCGGAGCATTGACATACACGCCCACCTGATTCCCCAATGCCTGTGGAACGCCATTGAGGACGGCGGCGAGTGGTACGGCATGAGATACCAGGACGCCGAGCAGTCGGCGTTGCACATCCGGCCAGGCCGGGAGGGCCGTATCGCTCCCAAGATAAAGTTTACGCCGGAGCAGCGCATTGAGGACATGGACCAGCAGGGGACCGACGTGCAGGTCATATCCATCCACATGCAGGTGTTGGGCTACCATTTGCCCGACGACCAAGGCGTCAGCCACGCCCGGGAGGTCAACGACGAAATCGCCGGCATGACCCGGCAGTGGCCCGAACGGTTTTCGGGCATCGCCACCCTGCCGCTGCAAAACGTGGACGCCTCCATCGCCGAGTTGGACCGGGCGGTCAACACCCTGGGCCTGAAAGGGGCGGCGCTGGATACGGTGGTCAACGGGAAGAACTGGGACGAGCCGGAGTTTCTGCCCCTGTTCAAGGCCGCCGAATCTATGGGGGCGGTGCTTTTCTATCACCCGCAGCCCCAGCACAACATGATGGTTGACCGCATTGAGCGGTACGCCCTGCCCAACAGCGTCGGCGTGCCGATGGAAGACGCCTTGATAACTGCCACGCTCATCTGCGGCGGGATTCTGGACCGGTGCCCCGACCTTAAGGTTTGCATCGCCCACGGCGGCGGCCCCGCCTGCTTTTTGATGAACCGCATTGACCGGGGTTGGTCCGAGCGGCGGCAGGGGCAGGTAATACCCAACCCGCCCAGTTCCTACCAGCGCAGGCTGTACTACGACTGCATCACCATGAGCGAGCCGGCCCTGCGGTTCCTCATCGACACCGTTGGAGCCGACCGGGTTGTGCTGGGCAGCGACTGGCCCTTCGTCAGTTGGGACCCTTCGCCGGCGGGGTGGATTCAGGGCCTGGAAAGCCTGTCCGACGAGGAAAAGGAGCTGATTCTGGGCAAGAACCTGGAAAGGCTGCTGGAGTTGTAGCCCCGGCCACATCCGGCTGGGTTAGACTGGCCCGGCATATCGGTTGGCCCCTCTAAATACGCCCCGGCCACATCCGGCTGGGTCAGACCCCAAAGGTGAAAGCCCACCGGGGAGCGCCGCGGTTAAGCCCGTGCCGTGCTCCCCGGTGGGCTGTTTTTGCCAATCGTTGGCCAGTGACTCCGGCAAGGCGCTTAGCCGGGCAGGTCCCAGCCAATCCAGTTGCACAGGGCGCGGCCCATGATCAGCTCCTTGTCCGCTTCGGAAAGCCAGGGGAGTTCCTCGGTGAACAGGCTGACGCACTGCTGCCAGGGGCAGGGCATACGGGTGATGTCGGTGCCCCAGAACATCCGGTCAGGACCAAAAGCGTCGTAGCACCGATGGATGTGGTCGTGGATGTCGGCGAAGGGGTAGGCTTCGGCGGAGTAGCTGGGCGCGCCGGTGGCTTTCAGGGCTACGTTGGGATACCGGGCCAGGGCCAACAGGTCGGGGAGACTGTCCCACACACCGCCTCCCTGGGTGCCGCCGGGCCGCCCGAAGTGGTCAACAATCAGCTTGACGCCGGGGTGCTGCTCCGCCAGCTGTCCCACGGACCCCAGGAAGTTGCCGGAAGCCAGCGCGACGGGAATCCCGGCCGCTTCCACCGCCGGCCAGACCCAATCCATAGTGCCATCGGTGAGCCAGGTCTGCTGGTGGGGCTGCTGGAAGGAGAACCGCAGGCCCAGCATCCCCGGCTGGTCTTTCCAGCCCGGCACCAGTTCCCGGCTTTCCGGTTGGTCAATGGGAAAATTGCCCAGAATCGCCAGCCGGTTGGGGTGCTCGCGGGCCGCTTCCAGGGCAACCTGTCCGGAGTTGGGGTCCCACCCCGGGGGATGAATGACGGCGGCATTCACGCCGCCCGCGTCCATTTCGGCCAGCAGGTCGGCGCTGGAGTAAGAGGTTATCTGCCGGTGGGCGGGGTTGGTGGGCAATCCGGTGGACCAGAGATGGACTTGACCATCTACAACTAGCATGGCGAACTCCTTTCAGGGCATAGCGTAAAAATTAGTTATGCTACTCAGGACGCAGCGCAAGGTCACTCGTCTTGACGCTGCGCCCGCTTCGTGCGGGGGTCGGGCGGGCTGGCCAACGTCCAATGATTCCGGGCGGGGCTGGCCCCGGTAGTGTTCATAACATGGGCGCATGGGGCTGTCAACTTGCCTCATTTTACCCATTGCCAACACATGTTGAGAATACCGGAGCGTTCGTCAGACTTTGCAATCTCCCTGCGCCGCCTCCCTTACCCTTGGCGAACTCCCGAAGTAACCGATGCTCAGGTGGAAGGTGCCCATCCGCGCTGGGAAGTTCCGGTCGATTCGGGAGTTACGGTAGCTTGCTTTCCTGTAATTCCGTCCGCGTTCCCGGGATTATGCGCCGAAGAGGTAAAGGCTGATGACTGCTAGCACATCCTCCTTGGTCACGTCGCCTTCAACACCAAAGAGATAGTCGTTGATGGCCTGCAACACTTCGTCCTTTTCAATCTCGCCACTGTTGTCGGTGTCGAACCTGTCAAGCAATGGGTCGGCCGGGGCGGGTTCTTCCTCCCCACAGAAATCCAGCCCAAGTTCGGCAAAGTCATTGTTCCGCACATCCCGCAGTCCCGCCGGGATGCACCCGGTAAACTGGTTTGAGGAGAGGTACAGACGCTGCAGGTTGGCGAGGTTGCCCAACTCCGGAGGTATCGTCTCGGTCAACTGGTTGTCGTAGAGCCACAAGTGTTCCAGGTTGGTCAGATTGCCCAGCGATGATGGTATCCTCCCGGTCAACTGGTTTTGGTGGAGCCACAAGTATTCCAGGTTGGTTAGATTGCCCAGCGATGATGGTATCCCCCCGGTCAACTGGTTATAGTCGAGGTACAGGTATTGGAGGTTGGTGAGGTTGCCCAACTCCGCCGGGATCCCCCCGGTTAACTGGTTGTTGGACAGGTACAAGTATTCCAGGTTGGTCAGATTGCCCAGCGATGATGGTATCTCCCCGGTCAACTGGTTGTGGTGGAGGGACAGGTGTCGGAGGTTGGCGAGGTTGCCCAACTCCGCCGGGATCGTTCCGGTCAACCCTTTGTCCCCTAGTACCGCGTCCGGCCATTTTTGATAAATAGCCGAACGAAATCAGGCTGCGGCAACCATCGACTGGCGATTCTCCACCACCGATGCCCGCAACAAGCTTCAACATATCTATCCGTCAGGTTCAGGCTGACACGGTACTAAACTAAAGCCAAGGTGGGATGTACATTCGAGGGGCGATGAAGATTGGCTTGGTTGCGCCAGTGAAGCCCTCTCATCCGTACTTGGAGAATGACCCGGCTTCGTCGTTTGACCCCCACCATCTGCGCATTTCACCTTGGCTTTGGTTTAGTGGCAAGCCTGTGATGCGGTATGGTGTGCCACCTACCGTAATACCTTCCCAATTCCTATGTAGGTGCTGGCCGACCAGTTCAGCGTCCCGGTTCCCTCCAGGGTGTCCCGGGCTGCCAGTAGCACGTTGCAGTCCGCCACCAGCCCCGGGTTGTTGGCCGGACTCGCCACCGCTCCATCAACAGCGCAGTCGCCCCCCTCGATTCCCGTCGGTGGCTGCCCCGTGTCACTCCCAGTGCAGAAATCCAGCCCAAGTAGACCAAGGTCAACCCCGGCCCGCAACCCCGTCGGGATGCACCCGGTCAACTGGTTGACGGAGAGGTGCATCGATCGGAGGCGGGTGAGGTTGCCCAAATACGGGGGTATCGACCCGGTCAACCGGTTGTCTTTGAGGGACAGATGTAACAGGTTGGTCAGGTTTCCCATCCCTGCGGGTATCTCCCCGGTCAACTGGTTGACGGAGAGGTTCAGGGTGTTCAGGTAGGTGAGGCTGCCCAAATCCGGGGGTATCGACCCGGTCAACTGGTTGTCGGCGAGGTCCAGGATTCCCAAGTAGGCGATGCTGCTCAACTCCGGGGGTATCGTCCCGGTCAACTGGTTTTCGTAGAGGTTCAGGGTGTTCAAGGGGATGCTGCTCAACTCCGGGGGTATCGTCCCGGTCAACTGGTTATCGTAGAGCTCCAGTTCCCGCAGGTGGGCGAGGTTGGACAACTCCGGGGGTATCGAACCGGTCAACTGGTTGCCGGAGAGGTTCAGGGTGTACAGGTAGGTGAGGTTGCCCAACTCCGGGGGTATCGAACCGGTCAACTGGTTGCCGGAGAAGTTCAGGCTGACGCCCACCCAAGGAGGGTATGGGTTGAAGGGTTTGGCGAGGTTGGACAACTCCGGGGGTATCGAACCGGTCAACTGGTTGCCGGAGAGGTTCAGGGTGTACAGGTTAGCGAGGCTGCCCAAATCCGGGGGTATCGAACCGGTCAACTGGTTGCCGGAGAGGTTCAGGGTGTACAGGTTAGCGAGGCTGCCCAAATCCGGGGGTATCGACCCGGTCAACTGGTTGTCGTGGAGGTACAGGTATCGCAGGTTGGCGAGGTTACCCAACTCCGGGGGTATCATCCCGGTCAAACCCTTATCCCCCAAGTATAAGCGTGTGACGCGCTGTGGTTTGCCACCCACCGTAACGCCGTCCCAGTTGGCTATGGGGGTGGTGGGCGCCCAGGCCCATAGCGTGCGATTTCCCGCCAGGGTGTCCCGGGATGAAGCAGGGCCTCGCAGTCCTCCACCAGCCCCGGGTTTTTGGCCGGATCCGCCACCGCGACTCCATTGCCGCATCCCGGCGACTGGGCCGATGCGGCGGAGGCGGCGCCTGCCAGCAGGACAATGATTACGAGCAGCGGTGTTACCATAACGAATCTGGTCAATTAACGCCTCCTTTTTATGACGGCAGTACAGCTATTTAGAAATGGGATAAGGCCTGGCATCCGGTGGACTTCACCGGGATTATAATGGCGCTGACTTTGGCCCGCAACGCCGGGCCAGGACGATTGCCAAGCCCCTTGGATCGTTGGTCCTGAGGCTCTCGAGGGATTTTGAGCAGGGTAGTTTTTCTGTCCCATTTTGTCCCAAACTGTCCCATTTGCGCCGGAAGTGCGATTATCCCTGAGAAAACTCCCTGGGAAAACTCCTGAGACAGTCAACCCTGCGCGATATAACCCCACGTCGTATCACGTAGTACATGGTAGCGGGGAGTTGCGGGAGCTGGAAAGGGGCAAGTGTCAGGGGTAACTGTTCAGGGTTGAGGGGGCAGAGGGGCTGATGGCGGAATATGGGGGTTGGGTTACGTTGGGGGATTCATCCCCCAAACCCCCTGGATATGGGAGTCCTTCGAGAGCCTCAGGACGAACTGGTTGGGGGGCATCGGGGCGACCGGATTAGCGGATTAGAAGGGGTGGGTTGTGGACAGGGGTTGGACGGGTTAGGTTGGGCCGGTTAGTATGTAGGTGAAACGCCGGGGTGGGTGGTTCAACCCGCGGCTCCGTAATCCTGTACCTGGGCGACGATTATGTATGTATTAGCCCTGATTGCGCGGCGGCTTAACTTCGTCGGAGACTTCCGGCAATTGGGTTCCACCAGGGCGCGGCGGGATACGCTGTTCGCTCTGGCCTTCGGGCATCTGCTGGTGCAGTCCACCTTCATTCCCATCACGCTGACCATCCCATCGGTGGCCGACTACTTCGGCGTGGACGTGGATGATGCCTCGTGGTCGGTGATTATCCGGCTGCTGGTGCTGGGCAGCACAGTTTTCCTGGCGGCGCGGCTGGGCGAAAAGTACGGCCACATCCAGGTGTTCTTCACCGGACTGGTGGTGATGACCCTGGCCAACGTCATGGCGGCCACGTCCCAGAGCCTGACCCAGCTCATAATTTGGAGCGGGGCCGGTGGGTTTGGCGGCGGCCTGGTCACCGCCAACGGCAACGCCATGCTGGCGATGATGTTCGAACCCAACGAGCGGGGCCGGGCCTTCGCCGTGCCGGTCACTGCATCGCGCATCGGCACCCTGATGGGCGTGGTGCTTTACGGGGCGTTTTTGTCCCTGTTCAACTGGAGGCTGGTTTTTGCCTTTGCCGTGCTGACCGGGGCGTTGGCGCTGTGGTTCAGCTTTCCCCTGCTCAAGCACCGATACCGTCAGGCCAGGGAGGAAGGACGCGGAATCAACATCAACTACCCCAGCGCGGCGCTGCTGGTGGTGACGCTGGCAGTGTTCGTCCTTTCCGGCTCCCACTTACACGACGGCGCGGAGTCCTTCACCTCGCCGGATGCCCTGAGATACCACCTGCCAATGCACCTGTTGACGCTGGCGCTGCTGGGCCTGTTCATCATCGTTCAGTCCCGGAGCGCCGAGCCGTTCCTGGATTTCCGGTACTTCAAGCGCAAGTATTTCTCGATGGCGCTGTTCAGCAACACGACCTTTCATCTTTCGATGCTGACGGTGTTCACGCTGGTGCCCATCGTGGTGGAGGACGGGTTGGGGTATTCGCCCTTCGTGGTGTCCATGGTGCTGCTGTGCCACCAGAGCTTCGGCCTGTGGATTCCGCCCATCGCCGGGCTGATTTATGACCGCTACAACCCGCAATGGCTGGGCACGGTGTCGCTGGCGCTGGTGGCGGGGGGGATTGCGGCGATTGCCCTGTTCGCGGCGCGAGTCCCGATTTGGGGGCTGCCGATGCTGCTGCTGCCGGCGTCGGTGGGGACGGCGTTGTTTATCTCGCCGTACAACGCGCTGGTGATGAACACGCTGCCGGAAAACCGGAGCTTCGCCTCGGGGATGCTGGAGACCACCCGTCAGATGGGGCACACGGTGGGCACCACGCTGGCGGCGATGGTCCTGGGAATCAGTCTGCCGGCCACGTTGGCGCTGATGCCGGCAGTGGACGCGCAGCCTTACTATCAGCAGGGGTTCCGGGTGGCAGCGCTGATTGTGGTCTGGATTGTGGCGGCGGGAGCGGTGGTGGCGCTGTTCCAGCGGGTTCCAGTGTCGTTGCGGCGGGAGCCTGCGCCTCAGCCTGGCGGGGACGATTAACCGGGGGGAACGTTGGGGGATTCATCCCCCAAACCCCCTGAAAAAAGTGGAAGTTGGCTAAAACCAATTCATCTCGCCAAGTCTGAACTGTTACCTGGATGCAGGGGGTTTGACGGTGGGCACGGGTTAGCGGTAGAGGGGCTTGAAGAAGCTGTGGAGGAAGTTGCGGTTGTGGGCCCATGAGTGGGCGCGTTTTACCACGGCGTCGGGGATTTTTTCGCCCCGGCGGTGGGTGATGCGCATGGACTCGTAGCTGCTCAGCTCCGGGGGCGCGTCGGCGGTGAAGATAATCTCGCACTGCTCGGACTCGATGAACAGCTTCAGGGCGTCGTAGCCGGTCACCCGGCGGTTGGGCGTTTGGTAGATGTAGAGTTCGGTGCTGCCCATAAGTTCATCCACGTGGTCGTTGCCGTTGCCTCGGCCACCGCCCTGGCGCAGTTGCCGCCGGTTGTACCCATAGTCGCCAAGGCTTCGGTTTATCATTTCCTGACGCGCTCCCGCTGGTGGTTAGGCACCGGATAGGCCGGGGACAGCCGGTCGGACCGCGCCCCTTCCGGGTAATCATGGGTACCAATCACGGGTACAATGCCCAGCCCACCCGGTCGGTCTCGGCCCGGTAGAAATGGCCGTCGGTGGAGGTCACGAAAATGGTGGTCAGGCCGGGGCCGCCGAAGCAGCAGTTGGTGGGCCGGTTGGCGGCGATGGGGTGGGTCTCAATGACCCGGCCCGCCGGCGAGAAGACGTAAAGCATGGGGCCGGGGCCGCCCAATTCCCAGCCGGCCGTGGCAATGATGTTACCCTCGGCGTCCAGGCACATCCCGTCTATGCCGCGGTGTACGGCGTTGGCGTCGCGGCCAAAGGCGTGGAGCATCCGGTAGGGGCCGAGGCTGCCGTCGTCGTTGATGGGGTAGCCGCGCAGCTCCCGGTCCAGGTCGAGACGTTCGCTGTTGCTCTCGGCGACGTACAGCGTCTTCTGGTCCGGCGAAACCAGGACGCCGTTGGGCATGGTGGTGTCAAAGGTTACGCGGGTGGTGACGTAAGACCCGTCGGGCTGGGGGTCGGCGCGCAGCACCGAGCGATTGTCCAGTTCTTCGACTTCACTGGGGTCAATGTTGCCGGCGTTCCAGGGGTTGGTGAACCAGATGCGGCCCCGCCGGTCAACGGCCAGGTCGTTGGGGGTGTTGAGCTTCTGACCGTCCACCCGGTCGGCGACGGTGGTGGTTGTGCCGCCGGGGTCAAAGCGGACGATAGATCGCCCGCCGGAGCAGCAGCCGTAGAGCCTGCCCTGGGTGTCGTAGGCCAGCCCGTTGGTATGGTTGGTACCGTCGCGGGCGGTGGTCAGCCCACCCGTCGCCGGGTCGTATTTCATTATGCGGCTGGTGGGAATGTGGGTGAAATTCAGGGCTTCGCCGTCCCACGCCGGGCCTTCGGTCACACCGCCGTAGGGCCTGGTTACCAACTGGAACTGCCAACTCATCGCAAGCTCCTTTTGTGCCATGAACGCTGAACTGGGGTTTGGGCGATTATAGCAGGGGGCAATAACCCGGACAACTTGAGCCGGACAACGTGCATGGTCTTTTAATTTTCTGGGACGGGGGCTACGTTGGGGGATTCATCCCCCAAACCCCCTGAATTGGGGTAGTCCGGCAATGCAGCACTGAGCTTGCCGGAGGGATTACGGAGGACTGTTATAAGGTCCTGAGGGCAGGGGCATTTCCTGACCCCCTACGGAGCGACGACGTGATGGGACTCCTAAAAATCGTGTCATTTTGTGCCATTTCGTGTCATTAGTTTTGAGGTGGATCTTGGGGATCGGGCACGGTCATGTTTTGTCACCCCTGGAACGCCGGTGGACAAGCCCGGCGGGTCTTGAATAGGGAAGTTTTTTCTGTCCCATTCTGTCCCATTTGCGGCGGGAGTGCGATTATCCCTGGGAAAACTCCCGTGTCGGCCAATCTCACGCAATAGAAATATGGTAGCGGGGAGACGCCGGAGTTGGAAAGGGGCAAGTGTCAGTTGTTGCTCCGGCTCGTTTCGGCGTGACAGCTGCACGGGTCCGGGCAGCCAGCAGGGGATGTCCTCTCTGGTCACGGGGCAGCGGCATCTGGACGGCGGCCGGTCCACGACCCTGCGACACTGCCGCCCCTCCCCACCGGTCAGCTGCCCGTCGGCGCCGTCAGCCCGCGAGCCTGTATGCCCCAGCATGCGACCGAGCCGCCGGCCCTCACCCCGCAGGCGTGTTCCTCCCCGGCGCTGACGGAGGAGAATTCCCCCTCGGGCGGCGTGGCTTTGCCGTGCTTATTATATCCCCCGCAGGCGACCGAGCCGCCGGTCTGCACTCCGCAGGTGTAGCGAAACCCGGCGCTGACGGACGAGAATTCGCCGTCCCCTGTGCCGGTGTCGCTGCCGCCGCAACCGGCCAGGGCCAGAGCCATCAGAAGTATCCCTATGCACTGACCCGACAGGCCCAAGGTTTTCCAATCGGTGGTCTCATTCCAGTTTCTCCTAACTCCGCGCATTTGGTCGTGTGGACACCCTCCTCCCGCAGCTGTCCACCCCGAAAGCCAGGAGTGCCACGCTCCCGGCCTGGACGCCTGCCCATAAAGAAACCCCGGCCTCTACCAGGTTCCACAGCAGACCGGCAAGCACCAGAATCAGAGCCGTTCTGCGAAGGGTGTCCGATTCAAGCAACAGGGATGATTTAGGGATGATTTCTCCTTCCTTCACGCAACCCTTCCCCCGATAAGCCGAGTCGACCGGAAGTAGAAGTAACTGAAGCGGGGAATTGGCCGGCGCCAGGGCCTTTTCCGGTCAGGTTGGCCGAGCCGAAGCCACAGGAGTGTAACAGCAACCACGAATTGAGCGGTGGGTGGGGTCAATAGACCCCCAGGGTCTTTTAATTTTCGGGGTACGGGGCTACGTTGGGGGATTCATCCCCCAAACCCCCTAAATTGGGGTAGTCCGGCAAAGGTCAGTGCTGAGCTTGCCGGGGGAATTACGGGGAACTATTGAAAGACCCCGTGAAAGACCCTGTGAAAGACCATGCCGGAGTTGGGATATTCTCTTGAGGTTGAAAGGAAAGGCGGACGGGGATGCTATAATTTGGCGGGCAGGGAGTTGGGGAGCGGGCATTTTCGGTGGCGCCCAGGGAGCCGGATAAAGTGTCCAACATATTCCGCGAGTTCGTAGAAGCCGTAGTTTTGGCCCTGGTCGTATTCGTGGCAATCCAGACCAGCGTGCAAAACTTCAAGGTTGAAGGTTCCAGTATGCACCCCACCCTGGACAGCGGGCAGTACCTGTTGGTGAACAAGCTGGTGTACTTTCAGGTGGACCCGGAGCGGTGGTCGCGCATGGTCCCTTTCTGGAAAGTTGACGAGTCCGAGCAGGCCTTTGCCGCCCACGGCCCGGAACGCGGCGAGGTGGTGGTGTTCCACTTTCCCAAGGACGACACCCGAGATTTCGTCAAGCGGGTAATCGGCGTGCCGGGTGACCGGGTGGAAATGGAACGGGGTACGGTGTTGGTCAACGGCGTGGCCCTCAATGAGCCTTACATTACGGCCCACGACACCTCGGGGATGGCGCCGGTGTACTTGGATGAAGGGGAGTATTTTGTGCTGGGGGACAACCGGCGGGGGAGCAATGACTCCCGCAACTGGGGGACGGTGCCCGAAAAGGAGATCCTGGGCAAGGTGTGGATGGTCTACTGGCCCTTGTCCAACTGGGGGATACTCAACTAGGGTTGCATGTAGGGAGTTGACGGCGGCGGGGACGCGCCGCGGCGCGTCCCCGCGTACGCTTGCCGTGGACGCCGACCGGGTTGCCGGCGGCGCATTTGTCCTGGAGGCGGGTCTGCCGTTACTAGGCCCCGGGTCCGGCCGGGGGGCCCACCAGAATGTCATCGCCCTCGACGCGGACCTGGAACACCCGCAGCGGCTGGTCGGCCGGGGGGGTAATCACCGCGCCGGTGGTCACGTTAAACAGAGCGCCGTGCAGCGGGCACACGATTTCGTCGTCGTACAGGTCTCCCTCGGACAACGAGGCGTAGGAGTGGGTGCAGGTGTCATCTATGGCGTGAATCGCACCCTCGACGTTGCACAGCAAAATCTGATCTTCGCCAACCTCAACCGGCTTAATGTCGCCAGGCGACAGTTCGCTAACCTCCGCTACCTTGACGAAATCCCCGTCTGCCATCTGCACTCCTCCCTTTGCCGTTGAATTTGTTGGTTCCGGTTACCGGGCCGGAACCGGGGCGTTGACCGCCCGACGGAAGACATTATAGAACAATGGGTTTAACGGGAAAAGGGCAAGGGCCGGCAAGCAAGGACTTGGATGGCCGCAGGACGGCTGGGTTGAGAGACTTGGGAAACGTCCTCAACCGCCGGTAACTGTTCAGGGTTGAGGGGAGCGGAGCGGCTGATGGCGGAATATGGGGGTTGGGTTACGTTGGGGGATAAGTCATCCAAACCTCCTGCCCCAAACCCCCTGGAAAAAAGTGGCAGTTGGCTGAAACCAATTCATCTGACCAAGTCTGGACAGTTACAACCGCCGGGGGCGGGTGGCGGCGTTAATGCCCGGAATGATAGGATTGGTGCCGTAGCCAAAGTGGCCCGCGCTCCGGAGATCTAGGCCGGGTCTTTTGAGAACGGGCAGAAATCATGGTTTTGGAATTGACCTGGTTTTGGAATTGACGTGGAACTGAAAACCGTACTGCATCCGGCGCACGTGGCAATGGGCGCGCGGATGGTGCCTTTCGGCGGGTGGGATATGCCCGTCCAATACTCGGGGATTCTGGCCGAAGTCAAGGCGGTGCGCACCGCTGTCGGGATTTTCGACGTTTCCCACATGGGCCGGGTGTATATCGAAGGCCCGCAGTCCGCCGCTTTTCTGGATTGGGTCCTCACCGGGTCGGCGTCCGACCTGCGGGTGGGACGGGCCCGGTACTGCTTCATATGCAACCCGGAGGGCGGTGTCATTGACGACACCATCTTCTACCGGCTGGCCGATGAGCGGTTCCTGCTGATTCCCAACGCCGGCAACCGGGTCGAGGTGCTGGCCTGGTTCCAGAAACAGGCGGACGAGAAATTCCCGGGAGGGGTGACGCTGGACGACCAGACCTTTGAGACCAGCCTCATCGCCGTCCAGGGTCCTGGATCCTCCCCGATGCTGGACGGGTTGGTGGAACCGGACGGCAGCCGTTTTTCGACCCTGCTTCCATTTTCCCACCGCCGCCGCCGGGTTAAGGGGATTCGCGTAGCCGCGGGTCACACCGGTTATACCGGGGAGGACGGCTTCGAACTGGTGGCCGACGCGGGGGACACCGAGCGCCTGTGGAACATTCTGCTGGATGCCGGGGCGGTACCCTGCGGCCTGGGCGCGCGGGATGTGCTGCGGCTGGAGGCGGGGCTGCCTCTGCACGGTCACGAAATTGACCAGACCATCACCCCCATCGAGGCGGGGCTGGGAAGATTCGTGCGGGAACAGGGGGAATACGTGGGGGCCAGCGTGCTGCAACGGCAGATCGGCGAGGGAACGGAGCGCAAGCTGGTCGGCTTGCAACTGCCAGGGCGCAGCGCGCCCCGGGCCGGTTATAACGTGCTGCTCAACGGCGAAACCATCGGCAGCATCACCAGCGGCAGCTATTCGCCTACCCTTGACACCAGCATTGCGATGGGCTACGTTTTGGGGCGTTACGCCGTCCAGGGCCAGGCGGTGGATGTTGACATTCGGGGCCGCACCGCCGCCGCTGAAATTGTGGCCCTGCCCTTCGATTTCAGGCCCTCGGGTACGTAATTTCCGGGGCCGGTATCGACTCAAGTCCGCAAACGGGCCGAGTTCACACAGGAGTTATTGGCAAATTGAGTCCCGATGATCGCAGGTATACCAGGGAACACGAGTGGGTCGAGGTGGAGGACGCCGCCACGGGAAGGGCATTGGTGGGAATCACCGAGTACGCCCAGGACCAGTTGGGAGACGTGGTCTACTTTGACCTGCCCCAGCCCGGCGACACGGTGGGCGCCCTGCAAAAGATGGGCGAGGTCGAGTCGGTGAAGGCGGTCTCGGACCTGTACAGCCCGGTCAGCGGCGAGGTCATCGAGGTCAACGCCAGCCTGTCGGACCAGCCCGAGTTGGTGAACGAAGACCCCTTTAACCAGGGCTGGATTCTGCGCGTCACCATGAGCGAACCCGCGGAGTTGGACGGGCTGATGTCCGCCGGCGAGTACGAGTCCTACATCGGCGGGCTGTAACCAGGCCCCGTCCCGGCCCCGACGCGCGCCGGCGATGCCGAGAAACCATAACCAAGGAGACCGAACCGCATGACCTCTAACGGTCATTTCCAGTCTCATTACATCCCCAACACCGAACAGGAACAGGCCGAGATGTTAGCCAAGCTCGGCCTGAAGTCTGTGGACGACCTTTTCCAGGACATTCCCGCCGATTTTCGCAACCCGCCGCTGGACCTGGCGGCCCCGCTGTCGGAGTTGGAAGTGCAGCGGGAGTTGGCGGCGCTGGCGTCCCGCAACCGCCCCATGAGCAGCGGGCCGTCCTTCCTGGGGGCCGGGTCTTATCACCACTTCATCCCGTCCATCGTCAAGGCGATAATGACGCGGGGGGAGTTCCTGACAGCCTACACGCCCTACCAGCCGGAGGTCAGCCAGGGGACGCTGCAAGTCATCTACGAGTTCCAGACCCTGATCGCCAACCTTTACGGAATGGAGGTCGCCAACGCCGGGATGTATGACGGCGCGACCAGCTTGGCCGAAGGGGTCTTGATGGCCTGCCGGGTGACCCGTCGGCAGAAGGTGGCGGTGTTGGACACCGTGTCTCCGGCCTACCTCCAGGTAACACGGACGTACTGCCAGGCCCAGGGCATTGAGATACACACCGCCCGGCATTGGGAGCCGGGGGTTGACGGGGAGACGGCCTGCCTAGTGGCCCAGTACCCCAACTTCTACGGGACCATTGAAGACATGGCGTTGCTGTCTCAAAGCGCCCACGACCAGAGCGCGCTGTTGGTGGTGTCGGCGGACCCGCTGGCGATGGGGATGCTCAACCCGCCGGGCAGCTACGACGCCGACATCGTTACCGGCGAAGGGCAGCCGCTGGGCATTCCCAGCAGCTACGGCGGCCCCTACCTGGGGCTTTTCACCGCCAAGCAGCAGTACATCCGGCAGATGCCCAGCCGGTTGGTCGGCAAGACGGTGGACAGCCAGGGGCGCACCGGGTACGTTTTGACGCTGCAGACGCGGGAGCAGCACATCCGGCGCGAGCGGGCCACCAGCAACATCTGCACCAACGAGGCGCTGTACGCGCTGGCGGCGACGATATACCTGGCGGCCACCGGCAAGCAGGGGCTGAGACAGGTGGCGGAACTTTGCTACCAGAAGGCCCACTACGCAGCATCACAGATTCGGGAATTGCCGGGGTACTCGCTGCCCTTCGACCGGGGGCCGTTCTTCCAGGAGTTCGTGGTGCAGTGCCCAGCGGCGCCGGCGGAAATTAACCGCAAGCTGCTGGAGCGGAACATCCTGGGCGGGTTGGACATCAGCGTCCCGCCGTACAGCGACCCGCTGCCGGAGCGGGTGGACCGGGGAATGCTGGTGTGCGTGACGGAGATGAACTCCAAAGAAGATATTGACGCGCTGGTAGCGGGCCTGGGGGAGTTTAGTGCATGAATAAGGGCGGGAATCGGAACACCGACCAACTTTTGATGGAGCGGAGCGTCCCGGGGCGCGTGGGCGCGGTCATTCCGGCGTCGGACGTGCCGCCTCAGCCGTTGCCCGACGCCGCGCTGCTGCGGGCGGACCTGGATTTGCCGGAGGTCTCAGAGCCGGAGGTGGTCCAGTATTTTACCAACCTGAGCCAGTTGAACTTTTCCATTGACACGCAGTTCTATCCCCTGGGCAGCTGCACCATGAAGTACAACCCCAAGGTCAACGACGAAGTGGCCTTCATGCCGGGGTTCGCCAACATACACCCGTTGCAGCCCGAAGCAGCCTCGCAGGGCGCGCTGGAGCTGCTGCACCGGCTGCAGGGGTTCCTGACCGAGATAACGGGCATGGCCGAGGTCAGCCTGGCAACGCTGGCCGGCGCTCACGGGGAACTGGCGGGTGTCCTGATGATGCGGGCCTACCATCACGCCCGGGGCGATACGCAGCGCACGAAAATGGCGATTCCCGACAGCGCCCACGGCACCAACCCGGCGTCGGCGGCGATGGCCGGGTTCGACGTGGTGACGCTGCCGTCGGACGCGCAGGGGAACACCGACCTGAACGCCCTGCATGAGCTGGCGGGCCCGGACCTGGCCGGGGCCATGATTACCCTGCCGAGCACCCTGGGGCTGTTCGACTCGGACATTGTGGAGGTCTGCCGGGTCGTCCACGAGGCGGGCGGGCTGGTCTACGGCGACGGGGCCAACATGAACGCGCTGCTGGGGCGGGCCAAGCTGGGGCAACTGGGGTTTGACGTGGCCCACCTGAACCTGCACAAGACCTTCAGCACCCCCCACGGCGGGGGTGGACCGGGGGCCGGGCCGGTGTGTTGCAGTGCGGAGCTGGCGCCGTTTCTGGCCGCGCCCATCGTCGATCGGGCCGACGGCGGGGAGTTCCGGCTGGTCAGCCCGAAGCAGACTATCGGCAAGATCAGCGCCTTCCACGGCAATTTCGGGGTGCTGGCCCGGGCTTACACCTACATCCTGACGCTGGGCGGCGCCGGGCTGAGGTCCATCAGCGGCAACGCCGTGCTCAATGCCAACTACATCCTGGAGTCGCTGAAGGACATCTACGACCTGCCCTACGACCGCCGTTGTATGCACGAGGTCGTCTTCTCGGCGGACCGGCAGAAGGAACGGGGGGTCAGCGGGCTGGAAGTAGCCAAGCGGTTGCTGGACTATGGGTTCCACGCGCCCACGATGTACTTCCCGCTCATCGTCCACGAGGCGTTGATGATTGAACCCACCGAGTCGGAGACTCTGTCCACGCTGGACGCCTTCATCGAGACGATGCGGGGAATCGACCGGGAAGCCACGGAAGACCCGGACCTGGTGCGCCACGCCCCGCACACGACGCCGGTGTCCCGGCTGGACGAGGCGCGGGCCGCCCGGCAGCCCAACCTGCGGTGGCGGCGGCCAGAGTAACGGCCGACGAATGGCTTGGGCAATCCTCCAAGCCGCCGCGGGACGAACGGATTGGATGGGACGGCACCTGACGGAGGTCATCTATGGAAATAACGTTGACGGCCGTTTTCCAGAAAGTTCCACAGGGCTACATTGGGTTTGTGGAGGAGTTGCCCGGGGCAAACACGCAGGGAGCCACCCTGGAGGAGACCCGGTCGAACCTGGAAGAGGCCATCGTTCTGGTGCTGGAGGCTAACCGCACGTTGTCGGAGGAGTGCATACAGGGAAACGAGGTCATCCGAGAACCCTTGTTCATGTCCACTAAATGAGACGACGGGACCTGCCCCGTCATCTTGCAGCCCACATCTTGCGGCCCACGGGTGCGAATTTTTAAGGGAAGGCAGCAACCATACCATCTACGTGAATCGTTCTACGTGAATCGTAGACGCGGGACCACATCAGCCATACCGCGCCACGGAGAAATCGACGACTTTCTCGCCCGGAAAATCTGCCGCGATTTGGAAGCGCCGCCGCCATAAATCCTGCCGAATGAACTGCGGCGTCTCCCCTCGCTCTGACTGAAGGCCGAGATCTCAATGAAATTTGTGGGGGAATACCACCAAATTCATTCGCTTTAATGAGTTGACAATCGCCAAAAGTTCTGGTTTGAAACGTTGACAACCATAGGCCACGAAACTAGGATACCTATATCCTAATAAGTGTTGGCGTGGGACGATGCCCACGCCTTTTGTGTAAGCAAAATCAGGAGGTAAAATCCATGGTCACAGAGGTGCGTGAGCGGGTCATCCTCGCCCATAAAGCCAACGATGTCCAGGACTTCACCATTGAATTATTTCTTGATTACGGAAAAGATGGTGGCGAATGGGTGGGGGTCTGTGAGCAACTAGGAGTAGCGGCTAATGCTGACACCCTGGATGACGCCAAAGAAATACTCAGGGATTTGGTGTTGCTCCAACTACGCGGGGAGGAGGAGTTGACCAACATTCATGACTACTTGGAAAAAAGCGGAGTTGTCATATTGGAACCTGAAAGCTCAAAAGACGGTGAATCGAGTTTTATACTAACTACCGCCGTTGCAGGTCTCTGACTTGACAATTACCGGAAGCGACTTGATTCGTTTGCTGGTACAAAATGGTTGGACGATTGAACGGCGAAGCAATCACGGAGCATTTCTATCCCGACATTTTCCCGGGGAACCCAGACCAAGAACTACGGTTATTCCTGACAAAACCAGAGACTTAGGGGACGCGGTATTGGCACGAATTCTTGGCCCAAAACAGACTGGCCTCGGAAGAGCCGCACTGGATACGCTGATGAACAAGTGACGTTCCAAGCGCTTCCAGGATTCTAAAGTCCGGGCAGTTGTGATGACCCCGGACTTTCTTTATGCACGTCATGCACACCGCAAGCTTCCTCCCACGACCTATGATGATTCGGGGTTCCCACGAAACATACACCAAATAGGTACAAGTTGGTTTGCGATATAAATCCCTTTCAAAACCCTCCTTTTCCCTGCAACAAGACTGATGATCAGGGTTGAGAACCGGCGGCTGTTCGTCGCGTTGCTGGTCCTGCTGGTGGCCGCGGCGTGGGCTGGGCTCTGGCTGTGGGGGCAGTCGCCCTACGGGCGGTTTCTCGACCACAGCCAACTGTCGGCGCTGACTGGTCCCAACATGGGACTGCTGTTTTTCTTCGTCGCCGGTTGGACGCTGATGGTCTTCGCCATGATGCTGCCCACGAGCCTGCCGCTGATTGCTCTGTTCCACGCCATGACCCGGGACCGACCCGACGGGCTGCTGCTGACCGGCCTGCTGGTTGGCGGGTACATCGGGGTGTGGGCCTGGTTCGGCCTGGCGGCACACCTGGGAGACCTGGCTGTCCACTGGCTGGTTGACCGGAACGCCTGGCTGGACGACAATTCGTGGATGCTGGGGGCAATCATCCTGGCCGGGGCCGGCGCGTATCAGTTCACCGGCTTGAAGTACAAGTGTCTGGACCAATGCCGGTCGCCGTGGAGCTTCATCATGCGCCGGTGGACGGGTACAGGCTACAAAACTCAGGCGCTGCGGCTGGGCCTGCACCACGGGGTTTATTGCGCCGGCTGCTGCTGGCCGCTGATGCTGCTGATGTTTGTGGTGGGGGCCGGAAGCATCGGCTGGATGCTGGGCCTGGGGGCGGTGATGGCCGCCGAGAAAAACCTGCCGTGGGGCCGGCGGTTGGGCCGTCCGCTGGGCGCGGCGTTGGTTGTGGCGGGATTGGCCGTGGCGATGCGGGCGCAGCTATCCGGGTCCCGGTAAAGCCGCGTGATTCAGGACGACCTTCGCGTTATTCAGGACGACCTTCATGGTAACGTCCCTGAGTATCCCGGGGCTGGCAGCCCCGGGGATACCTCGCTGCCCATTCATCGTCACCCGTTCAAGACCCATTCACAAGACCCATTCAAGGGAGGTCAGGGCCATGTCCTATCGGCTGGAAGGCAGCATTTTGGAAGTCTGCAATTGCAGGGTGCTGTGTCCCTGCTGGATCGGGGAAGACCCGGACCAGGGGACGTGCGATTCGGTGCTGGCCTACCACTTCGACCGGGGAACGGTCGAGGGCGTGGACGTCTCCGGCCTGACGCTGGCGTTAATCGCTCACATCCCCGGCAACGTGCTGCAGGGCGGCTTCCGCGTGGTGGTGGTGATGGACGACCGGGCGACGCCGGAGCAGGAAGCGGCGGTGCTGAGAGCCTGGCGGGGAGACCTGGGGGGGCCGATGAAAGACCTGTCGCGGTTAATCGGGGAAGTCCTCGCCGTGGAGCGGGCGCCCATTCATTTTGCTGTAGCGCAGGGCAAAGGAACGCTGCGCATCGGTGAATCGGTGTCCGCCGAGGTGGAACCATATCTTGGCCGGAGCGGAGAGGTAACCACGCTGAACGACAGCGTCTTCTCAACCATCCCGGGCAGCCCGGCCTACGTCGCCAAGGCGACGCGCTGGCGGGCGCGAAACCCGCACCTGGACTGGGACATTGATTTGAAGGACCACAACGCGATACAGGGTTCCTTCCGGTTTGAGGGGTAAGAGGCGGGGCCTGACAGGTGGAGCGGGGCCGGGCGTGGGGGACGTTGGGGGATGAATCCCCCAAACCCCCTGGAAACATTGGCAGTTGCCCGAACGCTTTGGCTGAAAACAATTTGCCTTACCAACTCTGAACAGTTGCCCCGGGATTGGAAACGTTGACTTACCCTAGCATTAGGACTAGTTTGGAAACTAGTCAGTCGGAGTTCCCAGAGGCGGAATTGAACAACACATGGCAGGTACAAGATGCCAAGGCACGCTTCAGCGCGATGCTGGAACGAACCCTTTCCGAAGGACCGCAGATCGTTACGAAGAGGGGTGTTGAGACCGCAGTGCTGGTCCCAATAGAGCAATGGCGGCAGTTAGAGAGAATGACAAGGCCGGACTTGAAGGAGTTGTTGCTGGTTCCTGAAGCCCGCACGGAGACGTTGACGCCGCCGAGGCGGGAGACCGCGCGGCGCGCTCCGGTGCAGTTCGAGTAATCCGGTGTATCTGCTCGATACCAATGTCGTTTCCGAATTGCGCCGCCCCAATCCCCATCGAAACGTTCTGAACTGGGTCCGCGGCATACCGGGCGATCAACTATTCCTCTCCGCGGTTACCATCGGCGAAATCCAGTCAGGAATCGAAATTACCCGGGAACAGGACGCCGCCAAAGCGGACGAGATCGAGGAATGGCTGGACCGGGTTCTGTCCACATTTGGCATATTGCCGGTTGACGCCACCGCCTTCAGAGAGTGGGCCAGACTAATGCACCGTCAATCTGACACCCTGATGCAAGATGCCATGATTGCTGCGGTAGCCATCGTAAACCGGCTGGAGGTAGTCACCAGAAATGTGCGCGACTTCGAGCAACTGGGTGTTCCGGCGCTCGATCCGTTTGCCAGTCGTTAAAGGGGAAGTATGTTGAAGCGAGCCGTACATCCCGGCGTTATTCTGAAAGATGAACTTGAAGAGTTGGGAGTCCTTCCCACAGCCTTCGCCCGACAGATTGAAGTGACGCCCAACCGCATCAGCCAGATTATTGCCGGCAAGCGGTCCGTCACCGGGGACACGGCCCTGCGGTTGGGGCAATGGTTTGGCATAGACCCCCAATTCTGGATGAACCTTCAGGCTCAATTTGACCTTGCCACCGCCGAACGTCAAGTCGGGGAGACCGTGCGCGCCCTGCCCACCGCAAGCCAGGACCCGGTGAAGTCGGAGGGCGATGGCCCGGACAAGAAGTTGCCAGGTCGGGAACATCTGGGGAAATGGCTGATCGAAAACGCGCCGCCGGGCGCCAATCTGGAGGTTCCCAGAGAAAGGCAGTCCGGTAGAGCAATCCCCTTCGTGGACTAGGACTGACGGCCTTGTTCCTGGTCCGCCCCTATTGTTGACCACTGTCGCCGGACCGTCAGGCGGCTGCGCCTGTGGTAGAATTGGGGCGTCCAAACCGGAAGCGGAGGTTTAGCCATGCCCTTCGGCGGAAATGATTGGTTGGCCCTTACTCAAGAACCCACGCTGGAGCCGGAAGTCCCTCTCTGCGACCCGCATCATCACTTCTGGGACCGGCGCCCCGCCAGTATTCCCTACCAACGCTATTTGATTCACGAGCTGATGGGCGATGTCGGCAGCGGCCACAACGTCCGCTCCACGGTCTTCGTCGAGGCCAGGTCCATGTACCGGGCTTCCGGGCCGGCGGAACTGCAGCCCGTGGGCGAGGTTGAGTTCGTGAATGGACAGGCCGCGGCGGGCGCCAGCGGAATCTACGGCCCCAGCCGTCCGGCCTCAGCCATCGTCGGCCACGCCGACCTGAAACTGGGCGACGATGTGGCGCGGGTGCTGGAAGCGTTGCAGGCGGCCGCCCCAACCCGGTTCAAGGGCATCCGGCACAACGTTACGTGGAGCCCGGACCCGTCGCTGGACAACCGGGAAACCGAGGGAATCATGGCCAACGAAGCGTTCCGCGCCGGGGCGCGGGTCCTGGCCGGCATGGGGTTGTCGCTGGACACTATGCTTTCCTTTCCCCAACTGCCGGAGCTGGCCGACTTCGCCCAGGCCGTTCCCGACCTGACGATAATCCTCAACCACCTGGGTGGGGTGAGCCGGACGGGGATCTACGCCAACCGGGACGATGAAGTCATTCCGCAATGGCGGGAGGGCATCGCCGCGGCGGCGGCCTGCCCCAACGTGACGTTGAAGGTGGGCGGCATGGGGATGCCCCGCTGGGGGTTCGGCTGGTGGCAGCGGGAGACACCCATCGGGTCAGAGGAACTGGCCGAGGCGATGACGCCGTGGATGACCTACGCCATCGAGCAGTTCGGGCCGGACCGGTGTATGTTTGAGAGCAACTTCCCACCGGACAAGGTGTCCTTCTCGTACAACGTAATGTACAACGCCTTCAAGCGGCTTTCCCAGGGCTACACGGCCACGGAGCGGGCCGATATGTTCCACGACACGGCGGCGCGGGTCTACCGGATTCAAGGATAAGCGCCAGCAGGGAAGTCCTTCGACGGCCCCGGAACGAACGGCAGGCGAATCAGGTGCCCGGAGTTTGGTTGGCCAGGGGCACGGCTACGGTTATGCGGGGTTCCTCGCTGGAGACCCGGGTGGTGTGGCCCTGGCCGGTCAAGTCTTCCACCAGCATAACTTGGCCGGGGCCGAACCGGCGGAAGGTCCCGTCGCCGATGCCGATTTCGCCCTCGCCCGCCAGGGTGATGATGTAGTTGCGCTGGGACTCGCGATGCCAGTCGCTGAACGTCCCGGGTTCTCCCACCCGGAACCGGAGGCTGTTGATGGCGGTCAAGGACGGCAGCAACGGGTGATTGTTCGTTTCCAGTTCCTCAAAATGGGTCTGCCCGTCGCCGCCAGTGTAGACTCTGGTTATCAACATTGTTATTTCTCCTTGGTACTTCTCCTCGATTTGCGTTTCCCCACTCTCCACCCTGATTCTTCCCACACTGCCCCTCGGGGCGTCCGCGAGCATCGTAACTTCTGACTGACCGGGCTATCAACCCGCTCCTGACGCTACCCATACCCTGGTGTTCCGTATTACCGCCTTACCGATGTCCGGTATCTGCTATATCGGTTGGAATGGCGCCGTATATCGTAATGCTAAGTGGGCTAGGGGTTGTGTTGCCAATCTTAAACCAGGAAACTATACTGGCAACCTACGATAAAATGCAACGACTGACACGGATTCAACGGAGGGGTTATGCGACGGAAGATTGTCCATACCGGTTGGGTGATGGGGTTGATGGTCCTAGCCAGTACCTTGCTGGTTGCCTGCGGAGGGGCATCCGAACCGGCGGCCACTGCTCCGCCGCCGGCCGTGCCGGTGATGCCGGTGGCTACGGTGATGCCAGAAGCGCCCGCGGCGCCAGCGGCGGAGGCGCCGGCCTCCGCCGCTCCGGGTTCGTCCGCCCCCGGTTCGTCCGCCCCGGCGGCGACCGCCGCTCCCCCCGCGCCCGCGGCAGCCCCGGCGGCGGTGGCCAAGCCGACCCCCTTGCCGGCGGGAACGGTCTCGGCGCGGGACAGCATCACCCTGGCGATACCCGAAGAGCCGCAGAACATGAACTCGCTGCGGTCCATCGGCGGCGGGCTGTACCAGTCCATCACCCGGGCCAGCCTGGTTGACCCGCTGACCTGGCAGTCGGGCGACGACCTGCGCATCGTCCCCACCACCGCGACCACCGGTTGGGAGCAGGTGGCGCCGGACCGGTGGCGGTTCAAATTGCGCGAGGGGGTAAAGTTCCACAACGGCGAGCCGTGGAACGCCGCCGCCGCGGTCCCCAGCCTGAATTACACCGGCAACGAGGCCAACGCCACCTCCAGCTTCGTTTACACCGGCAGTTTCACCGGGGAGGAGGTGGACGAGTACACGGTGGATATTGTCTGCGGCATTGCCTGCCCCATCTTCCCCAACACGGCGTTCTTCGTCAGCTTCGAAGCCCCGGAGTGGCTGGCCAGCACTCCCGAGGAGGAGGTGGTCCGCCAGAGCATCAGCTTAGGACCCTATCGTCTGGTGGAGTGGGAGCCGGGCATCTCGGTGGTGCATGAAGCCTACGAAGACTATGTTCCGGTGGATGACCACTACGAGTTCCAGAAGCCGCTCATCCGCAACGCCGAATGGGTCTGGCGCGGCGAGTCGGCAGTCCTGACGGCGATGGTCCAGACCGGGGAAGCCGACATTGCGTGGGACGTGGGCGTCGAGGCGCTGGACACCCTGCCGCGGGAACAGATTCGCACGGGCACATCGGCGGAAATCGAGGGGTTCAAGCTGGATACGGTCTGGCACCCTGAGTTGAAGAAGAAGAAGGTGCGGCAGGCCATTGTCCACGCCATCAACTGCCAGGAAATGGTTGACACGCTATTCGGCGGTTTTCCGAAGTGCCGGGGCAACATGATTTGGCCGGGCATCATCGGGGCCACGGAAGAGAACACGGCCCCCTACGAGTACGACCCGAACCTGGCCCGCCAACTGCTGGCGGAGGCCGACTACAACCAGGAAAACAAGATGACCATTATGGGGCGGGGCACCCGCATCCCCAAGAACGTGGAAGTCTACGAGGCGATGCAGGGCTACCTGTCGGATGTGGGCATGAACGTGGACATCCTGGTGGCCGAGCCGTCGGTGCGGCGCGCGATGAACCGCTGCTTCTTCGGCAAGGCCGTGATGGAGATAATGGAGGCTGACGGGAGAGACCCGCAGGTAGACCAGCCGACCACCGCTGATTTCGAGGCAGCCCTCGCCAAGGGCGGCGCCGACTGCCCGCGGGCTGAGATTAGCGCCGGTCAGCCATCCAACGAGACGCTGGACTTCGGGCGGCAGGTCCGCAACTCCATGAGCTGCACCTACATATCGTCGGGAATCTGCGACCCCACCCCCGGCGGGATTCAGAGCAAGATTGCCCCGGCCCTGTCCGCGGCCGGCGAGGAGCGAGTGAAGTTGATGGAGGAGTTGGCAGACATTTTGCACGACGAGGTGCTGTACTTGCCGCTCTTCGACCTCGTGATTTTCTTCGGCCTGGATTCCAAGCTTAACTGGGAAGCCCGCCTGGACCCGGTGGTCCGGGTCAGCTCTATGTGGTTCAGTGAATAGGAGCCATCGCACAACGCTGCCCGGCAGTCTGGGGTTAAACGGCCTGCCTGGACGACGGAGTTGAGCCAGGGTTTCCCGGTTTTTGGAGCACCGGCGGAGGGGTGCATCTTGATGATGCACCCCTCTTGACGTCTGACAGTAACTGTTCAGGGTTGAGGGGAGCGGAGTGGCTGATGGCGGAATATTGGGGTTGGGTTACGTTGGGGGATGAATCCCCCAAACTCCTTGCCCCAAACTCCCTGAAAAAAGTGGCAGTTGGCTGAAACCAATTCATCTCACCTAGTCTGAACTGTTACGTCTGACACTTGCCGGTTGTGAAAGAACACTTGTTCTGTTACGCTGGTTCCAGGTCGGTATCGGGCGAGGTTGTGATGATTGCCGCCGGGCGGAATGGTCCCGTTTGCCGCCGGACGGCATCCGCAGTTGCAGGGGGTTTCGCCCGGGCCGGCCTTACTTTATGGAATGGCTGGCGGCGCAGACAACAACCCAGGGCCGGGGTTGCCGGGACATCTGCGGGCGTCAGCACGAAGTATCGGGGGGGTTTTGGCACAGTTCCGTTTCAAGGCTTGCACCAAATGCGGCGGAGACCTGGCAATGGACGATGGGGACTGGATTTGTCTGCAATGCGGCACTTACTACTACGTGGGCCTGTACCGGCGCTCGGAGCGGGACCGGTATCCCCGTCCCTGGCCGCCAGCTTGGACCAAGGCGGCTGGTGACGGTGGCTGGGATGATGCCCAGCGCTTCGGGAGGGACGCGGTGGCCGCAATCATCCTCGGCCTGGGGGACCGGGCCGCATGAACGTCCCGGCCAGCGAGGCGGTCCCCGAACCTTCGGGACCCGGACCAGCGGCGCTGCTGGCGTTGAGCGCCGGGACGCGGGCAATTGGGTGGGCAGTGTTCGCGCAACGGGAACTGGAAGCCACCGGGCGCATCGTTCTGCCGTCCACCAAGCGCCGCGTTCCGGCAGATTCCGCCAACCGTCTGGCCTCGACCCTGGATGACCTGGCCGCGCGGTGGCATCCGCAGTCGGTGGCCTGCTGCCAAGCGGCCGGGGTGGGCGCGCCAACGCCCGGCCTGAAGCTGCTGGCCCGGTCGCTGGCCTGCTGGCAAGGCCGGGGCCGGTTTTCGTGGGACTCCTACACGGTCCGGGAAGTGCGGACGGCGGTGGAAGGCCGGGCCAACGCATCCCGGGACGCCCTGGCCCACGCGGTGATGATGGCCCTGGGGCTGATCGGACACACGAAAACCACCCAGGAATGGGAAGCCATCGCCGTTGGGGTTTACCATCTGCAACGGCATCCAAATTGACCTTGGCTGGAAAGCGGGAATATGGCCCCGGCACGCCCGGCCTGGGTTATAATGCGGGGCATCAACCGGCATATTCCAGGGGTTGATTGGGAGGTCTCCCGCACCGTGTTCACACACCTGCACACCCATACCGAGTACAGCATGTTGGACGGCATCAGCCGCATTCCCGACCTGGTCGACCAGACCCAACGGCTCGGTATGGAGGCCTTGGCGATTACCGACCACGGCTCCCTTTACGGCGCGGTGGACTTCTACTCGGAATGCAAAGACCGGGGCATCAAGCCCATCATCGGCTGCGAGACCTACGTGGCCCACAACCACCGCTCCGACCGGGGCGCGACCGAGCGCAGCCCCTACCATCTGGTGCTGCTGGCCCGGGACAACACCGGCTACCGCAACCTGATGCAGTTGGTCACCCTGGCCCACCTGGAAGGCTTCCACTACCGCCCCCGCGTGGACCGGGAAATCCTGGAAAAATACCGGGAAGGGCTGGTCTGCCTGTCCGGGTGCGCTTCCGCCGAGGTGCCCCGGCTGCTGGCCGACGGCGCCGTTGACGATGCCAAGCGGGTGGCCGGGTGGTACCGGGAGATTTTCGGCGACGGGTACTTTCTGGAGTTGCAGCGGCACCAGGACGTTCCTTCGCTGGATGCGATCAACGCGGGTCTGGTCACGCTGAGCCGGGACCTGGAAATCCCGCTGGTGGTCACCAACGACGCCCACTACGTCCGGCAGGAAGACGCCGAGTTCCAGGACGTCTACATCTGCATCCAGACCAACACCAACATCCACGACGATAAGCGGCTGAAGATGGAGGACCCCTCCTACTACATCAAGAGCGCGGAGGAGATGACCCAGCTGTTCCCGGACTATCCCGAAGCCTTGGAGCGGACCCAGCTCGTTGCCGATATGTGCAACGTGGAGCTGGGGTTCGGGCAGACCCACCTGCCCAAGTACCACACTCCCGGGGACATGGACGCCGACGAGTACTTGGCCCAACTCTGCTGGGACGGGTTCCGGGAGCGTTACCGCGCCCCCTCTCCGGATGCGGAGCAGCGGCTGAAGTATGAGCTGGAGGTCATCCACTACACCCAGTTCGCCAACTACTTCCTGGTGGTCTGGGACATAATCCATTTCGTCCGCCGCAGCAACATCCTCTTCGGCGTCCGGGGGAGCGCGGCGGCCAGCGTCGCCCTCTACTGCCTGGGCATCACCGACGTTGATCCCCTGGAATACCGGCTGGTGTTCGAGCGGTTCCTGAACATTGAACGGAAGGAAATGCCGGACATTGACATGGACTTCCAGGACGACCGCCGGGACGAGGTGCTGCACTACGTCATTGACCGCTACGGCAGCGACAAGGTGGCCCAGATAATAACCTTCGGCACGATGGGGGCCAAGGCCGCCCTGCGGGACGTGGGCCGGGGCCTGGGCATGAGCTACGGCGACGTTGACCGCATCGCCCGCATGGTGCCGCTCAAGTCCCGCACCCTGGAAGACGCCATGAACGCCAACCAGGAGTTTTACGACGCCTACCAGAACGAGGAGCCGGTGAAAACCCTGGTGGACAACGCCAAGGGGCTGGAGGGCATCGTCCACCACGTCAGCACCCACGCCGCCGGGGTACTCATCGCCGACGAACCCCTGACCGACACGGTGCCGTTGCAGCGGCCGTCCCGGGGCGATGAGAACAGCCCGGTGATGATGACCCAGTATTCCATGGACCCGGTGGCCAAGCTGGGCCTGCTGAAAATGGACTTTCTGGGTCTGACCAACCTGACCATCCTGGACCGGGCGGTGAAGGTCTTGGACGAGACCCGGGGCATCAAGATTGACATTTCCCGGCTGCCGCTGGACGACCCGGAGACCTTTGAGCTGCTGTCTTCGGGCAAGACCACCGAGGTGTTCCAACTGGAAAGCGCCGGAATGCAGCGGTACATCAAGGACTTGAAGCCGTCCAACCTCAACGACATCGCCGCCATGATTGCCCTGTACCGGCCGGGGCCAATGGAGCATATTGACACCTTCATCAATGCCAAGCATGGGAAGTCGCCCATCACCTACCCTCACCCGAGCCTGAAGGAACTGCTGGACGAGACCTACGGCGTCATTGTGTACCAGGACCAGGTCCTGCTGATTCTCCAGAGCTTCGCCGGCTACTCGCTGGGAGAGGCCGACACGGTGCGCAAGGCAATGGGCAAGAAAATCGCCTCGCTGATGGCCCAGGAACGGGAGAAGTTCATAGCAGGGGCGCAGACCAAGGGTTTCGGGCAGAACATCGCCGTCCAGATTTTCGACCTCATCGAACCCTTCGCCGGGTACGCCTTCAACAAGGCGCACAGCGTCAGCTACGCCCTCATCTCCTACTGGACGGCCTACTTCAAGGCCCATTACCCCCGGGAATACATGGCCTCGGTGCTGAACTCCCGCTTGGACCACACCGACAAGGTGGTCAACGCCATCAACGAGTGCTTCAAGCTGAAAATCCCGGTGCTGCCCCCGGATGTCAACCGCTCCGGCGAGTTCTTCGTCATAGACAAGGACTCTGGGCCGCAGCCGTCCCTACGGGTGGGGCTGGCCGCAGTCAAGACGGTGGGCGAGGGAGCGGTGCGCCCGCTGGTAGAAGAACGCAAGGCCAACGGGCCCTTCCTGTCCATTGACGACTTCTGCCGCCGGGCCGACGTCAGCGCCCTGAACCGCCGCACCCTGGAAAGCTTGGCCAAGGCCGGGGCCTTCGACTCCCTGGGCCCCCGGGGCGCCGTTCTTGCGGCGGTGGACCAGATAATGAGCGCCGCCCAACTGGAATCCAAGATGCGCAACTCCGGCCAGACCAGTATGTTTGACGCAATGGCCGGTGGCGGAGACGGACCCTCTCTGCCCGGCATTGACCTGTCCGGGGATGACGCAACCCCGGAGGAGAAGGCCGCCTGGGAGCGGGAGCTTATCGGCGTCCCCCTGTCATACAACCCCCTGCTGGAGCTGGCCAACCTGGAAGCCGGCGACGCCATTTCGTCGCTGGACCAGTTGGACGAAGACATGGGGGGCCAGTCCATGACCATGCTGGGCCACGTCTCCAGCATAACCGAACGGTACACTCGCGAGCAGAAGAAATTCCTGGTGGTGTCCCTGGACTTGCTGGGCGGGCCGGCGGAGGTAATCGTCTGGCCGGACGTGCTGGAACGGACAGCCGAGCGTTGGGCAGAGGGCAAGGTGGTCCGGGTTTCGGGCAAACTGCGGCTGCGGGGCGACCAGTATTCCCTGGCCTGCGAAGACGTCGTTGAGTACTCGGCATCGGCTGCTGCCGGCCAGCCATCCGGCAGACCGGGCGGGCTGGCCCCGGAGCAAAAAGCGGAAACGGCGGCGGATAAGCCCGCAGCTCAACCACCCGCGCAGTCGCCCGAGCAACCACCCACCAAGACGGCCGGCCAACCGAATGGGCAAGCTGCCCCGCTATCACCGCCTGCCACTGCCACGCCTGCCAACGGGTATAACGGGTCCAAAGGAAATGGCATCGCCGGACACCGCAACGGCGGTTCCCAAGTTAAGGAAGGCAGCAACGGCAGCGCGCCGGCGGAGTCTAGCATCAAAACCCCTGCCGCCACGTCGGCATACGACAACGGCGGCGCCAAGTCAATTGTGCTGCAAATCCGGGAGTCGGACAACGCCATTGAAGACGCGCACCACCTGCGGGAAGTCATACAGGTGCTGCTGGAGTACCCCGGAAAGGACCGGGTGCATCTGGAGATTTACACCAACGGCAGGCGCGTGCTGATGGAACTGCCAGTGGTCAGCGCCGGTTATTGCCCCGAGTTGGCCGAGCGTTTGCAGGATGAATTGCTGGGGCCCGACTCCGTATCCCTGGAGTACCTCGACAACCTGCAACCCGAAAACGCGCCGGCATAGCCGCATGGTCCTTGATTGGTAACTGTTCAGGGTTGAGGGGAGGGGCCGATGGCGGAATATGGGGGTTGGGTTACGTTGGGGGATGGATCATCCAAACCCCCTGCCCCAAACCCCCTGGAAAGAATTGGCAGTTGCCTGAAATCAATTCATCTCACCAAGTCTGAGCTGTTACCCTCAGGACACCCTTCGCGGTGTCCCTTTCCACCAGAAAAGGGCCAACGAAAAACCAGCGCGCAGGCGCCGGTTAAACATTCCTGAGGATTTCCTGACCGGCCTGCCGCTAGGCCGCCGCCGCCTCGGGAAAGAAGACGCTGAGGACTTGCTCGACGATGCCCTGGGCGTCCAGGTGCAGCCGTTGCCGTTGGTCCGCCGCCGTACCGTGTTCAATGAAGGAGTCCGGCATCCCGATGCGGTGGACCGATACGTCTTCCACGCCAACATCGGCGAGGGCTTCGAGTACGGCGGAGCCGAACCCTCCGGCCAGCACGTTTTCCTCCACGGTGACGATGCGGCGGGCGCTGTGGGCCGCGTCCAGGAGCAGGTCTACGTCCAAGGGCTTGACGAAGATGGGATTGACGACGCGGCAGGAAATGCCCAAGTCAGCCAACCTTTCCGCCGCGTCCAGGGCTGCGCCGGCCGCCTTGCCCAACCCGAAAATTGCAACGTCGCGGCCTTCCCGTATGACGGCGCCCTTGCCGATGGGCAGTTCCTTGAGGTCCGGGTCCAGCGTCGCGCCGACGGCGGCTCCCCTGGCGATGCGGATGGCGAAGGGGCCCCGGTGCCGGTAGGCAGTGTAGACCAGGTGCTGCAATTCGTTTTCATCCATGGGGGCCGCCACCACGGCGTTGGGGAGACACCGAAGATATGAAATGTCGAACGCGCCGTGGTGCGTCTTGCCGTCCTCACCAACAATGCCGGCCCGGTCGGCGATGACTGTCACGGGCAGGTTCTGAAGACAAACATCGTGGACCACCTGGTCGAAAGCCCTTTGGAGAAAGGTGGAATAGATGGAGACGAAGGGTTTGAGTCCGGCGGAAGCCATTCCCGCCGCCATGCTGACGGCGTGCTGCTCGGCAATGCCAACGTCGAAGACCCGCTCGGGAAATTCATCCCGCACCTCGGCCAGCCCCGTACCCTCCAGCATCGCCGCGCTAATGCCGACCACGGACTCGTCGTATCGCATGATGCGGGCAAGAGTCTGGGCGAACACCTTGGAGTAGGTGGGCGCACCCCCGCCGGGCCCCAGCGGGGAACTGGGCTGATGGAACTTCACGGGGTCGTACTCGGCGGGTTCGTAGCCGTGCCCCTTGTGCGTTACCACGTGGACCAGGGGCACTGAACCAGTGGACTGCCGGGCTTGCCGGAGCGTCTCTTCCAACTGCTTGAAGTCGTGGCCGTCCACCGGGCCGAGATACTGGAACCCCATCTCGCCCCAGAACATCGTGGGCACAATCAAACCCGCCAGGCCGGTGTTGAACCGCTGGACCAGCCGGTACATCAGCTCGCCCTGGGGCACCCTCCGGGACAGGGACTTCATGCGCTCGGCCATGGCGCGGTACTCGGGATGAGTAATCAGGCGCTTGCGCCAGTTGGTGAGGAACCCGATGTTCTCGGAGATGGACATACCGTTGTCGTTGAATACGACAATCAGCTTCTCCGGTTTGAGATGCACGATGTTGTTGAGCGCCTCGAAGCTGGAGCCGGAGGTCATGGCCCCGTCCCCGACGACCGCGATGGTCCATGAATCGCTGCGGCGGTTAGCCGCGGCTTGGGCGATGCCCAGGGCGATGGACAGGCCGGTGCCGGCGTGTCCCGCGCAGAGCGTGTCGTGGGGGCTTTCGCGGGGTTCCCCGAACCCGGACAAGCCGCCTTCCAAGCGGATGTTCTGGAATTCGTCCCGCCTTCCGGTCACCAGCTTGTGGGTGTACATCTGGTTGGTGGTGTCCCAGACCAGGCTGTCGGTGGGACTGTCGAAAACGCGATGCAGCGCCAGCGTAAGCTCGACGACCCCTAGGTTTGAGGCCAGATGACCGCCCCGCTCGGTTATCACGGAAATGATAGTGTCCCGGGCTTCCTGGGCAACCTGGTCCAGCTCTCCGTGGGTCAACCCCTTGAGGTCGCCCGGTGCGTTAATCCCATCCAGGAGACGGCTGGCCATGGCAGACCTCCTTAAGGTCACGTGGCATCCGGGTGACCCCGCGGCGCAAAAGTCACCGGACCGGGGCAGACCGCAAACGCCCGCGGGCTGCGGCACAACTCTCAATCCGGCTCAACAACAGGCTTTTCCCAGTGCTTATTTAACCACGGGCCGGGTTAATCCGACAAGCGGCCCGGTCGGGGCGCAGGGTCTTTCCATTCTCAGACAGTGGAGGCATATTTCGTTCGTGGTGAGCTTGTCAAACCACAAGCGGACGGGTAACAGTTCAGACTTGGTGAGATGAATTGGTTTTAGCCAACTGCCACTTTTTTCAGGGGGTTTGGGGGATGAATCCCCCAACGTAACCCAACCCCCATATTCCGCCATCAGCCACTCCGCTCCCCTCAACCCTGAACAGTTACGCGAACGGCCCTTCGACAAGCTGGGGGCCAACGGGAACAACCGTTGAAAGGGGAAGATAAAAGCCCTGCCCCTCGCCAACCGTGCATCCGTTCGGGACGGCAAGGCGTAGTATACTTAACATCACCCCGCTAAAGGGCCCACCGTTGACAACCTGGCATTGGCGGTGGCCCTTACATAAGGAAACGTTGTGAATATCTATCGCGCCACCCGTTCCGGACTCTGGCTCCTGTCCAGTCTCATAGTGCTGCTGGCCCTGGCTTGCGGGGCTGCCGCCGATATGTCAACCGCCGAAGAGAACCCGGCGGGTTCTCCGGCCAGCCAGTCCAGCCAGTCCACTCAGCCAACCCAAGGGCAGCCCGCGGCGAAGGCCGAAACGGCGCCGCCAGCAGAAACCGGCGACAGCGCCAAGAACGCTGCGCCCAGCCCAACCGCCAACAGCCCGGCGGCCCAGGCCCGACCCGATCCGGCGACGGCGGCCCCGGCGGACGCCCACAGGCAAGCGCCGCCCACCCCCGACGTCGAACTCACCGGCGAGGTTGGCGGTCGGGTCGGCGACGAGGCGCCCGACTTCATCGGCATCGCCGAGTGGATTAACGCCGAGCCGGTCAGCCTGCTCAACGAGCGCGGCAAGGTGGTGCTGGTGGATGTCTGGACCTACACCTGCGTCAACTGCATCCGCACCTTCCCCTACCTGCGGGAGTGGAACGCCCGCTACGCCGACGACGGCCTGCTGATTGTCGGCCTTCACGCTCCCGAGTTTGAATTTGAGGAAATCTACGAGAACGTGGTGCAGGCCACCAAGGAACACGAAATCGTCTGGCCGGTCGCCCAGGACAACGACATGAGCACCTGGAGCGCCTACAACAACCGCTACTGGCCGGCCAAGTACTTGGTGGATAAGGACGGCATTGTCCGCTACACCCACTTCGGCGAGGGCGCCTACGCTGAGACCGAGGAGCAAATCCGCAAGCTGCTGCTGGAAGCCGGCGCCGACCTTTCCGACGACGCCGGGGCGCTGCCTGAAGACCAGAACCGGGATGCCCGCTTCCAGGACATCCTCAAAGAAAACCCCAGCGCCGTTGAGGTCACCCCCGAGTTGTACGCCGGATACGAGCGCAACTTCTCTGCCACCCTCTACGGCTACGACCCCTACGTCGTGCAAACCGAGTTCTACCAGAACCGGGACGGCACCGCCATATTCGAGGCGCCGGCGGAGCTGGCTCCCCACAAAATTTACCTGAACGGCGAATGGTTCATCGGGCCGGAAAGCGTCAAGCACGCCCGGACCGGCGAGTCCTACCAGGACTACATCGCCATCAACTACTCGGCCAAGAGTGTCAACGCGGTAATAACCTCGGACTCCGGGGAACCCTACCGGGTGCGCGTCACCATGGACGGAGAGTACCTGACCGAGGAGAACCGAGGCGCCGACGTGCTGATTGCCGAGGACGGGGAGAGCTATATTCTCGTCACCGAACCCAAGCTGTACGCCCTGGTGGACAACCCGGAGTACGTGACCCGCAAGGAGCTGCGGCTTAGCCCCAACTCGCCGGACTTCGGCCTGTTCGCCTACACCTTCGGCGTGTATGAAGATGGGCCGTAGCAATGAAGCAGCATTTCCAGGCCACCAAGACGAAGGGCAGGATGATTGCCCACCGCATGGCGCTCGCGCTGTCCCTGCTTACCGGGTTGGTTGCGGTGGCCGGTATCGCCGCCTGCTCCCAACCGGCCCCGGCGCCCACCGCCATTCCGCCCACTCCGGAACCGGCGGCCGCGCCTGACACCAACGCTATATCGCCCATTTTGGCCACCACCCTGCTGCGCACCGGGACCCAGCGGGTATCCTTCCTGCTGACCACGCCAGAGGCTCTGGTCAAGGCGCCGGAAGTGACCGTGACCACCACGTTCCTGGGAGAAGGGGATGCGGTGGGCGAGACGGCCCGGGCCGGGTTCCGTCTCTGGCCCTACTCCATCCGGGGCGCCTATGACACTGAGTTGACCTTCCCGTCGCCCGGCCCCTGGCGGCTGGACATCGCCGTCGCTGACGCCGAAATCTCCGGCGATGCCAGCCTGGAAGTTGACGTGGCCGAGGCCATCGTCGTGCCGGACATCGGCGCTGTCCCCCCGGCCAGCCAGACCAAGACGCTGGAGAGCGAGGGTGGGCTGAAGACGCTGACCACGGCCTACTCGCCGGACCCAGACCTGTACCTGGTCAGCGTGGCCGACGCCATCGCCGCATCCAAGCCCGCCGTGGTGGTTTTCGCGACGCCGGCCTTCTGCACCACTCCCACCTGCGGCCCGCAGGTTGACACGGTATCGGAGCTTCAGGCAGCCCACCCCAAGGCCGCCAACTACGTCCACGTAGAAATCTACGACAACCCCCAAGAAATCCAGGGCGACCTGACCCAGGCCCGGATTACCGGAGCGGTGCAGGAGTGGGGCTTCGACCAGATTCCCCACTGGTTCAACGAGTCCTGGACCTACGTTCTGGACGCCGACGGGCAGGTCCACCAGAAATTCGAGGGGTTCGTCACGCTGGAAGAACTGGAGCAGACCTTACAAGAAGTGCTGCCGTCGGGCTGAACGATCCGCCCCAACCCGTGGCCGTTGGGATTTTGGGGGTCCGGGTTCCCGCATTGTGAGTGTCCCGGACCCCTTTTTCTTGTAACAGTTCAGGGTTGGTGAGGTGATTTTTTTCAGCCAAGGCTTTCAGGCAACTACCAATTGTTTCCAGGGGGTTTGGGGGATGAATCCCCCAACGTAACCCAACCACTATATTCCGCCACCGGCCCTTCCCCTCCCCTCAACACTGAACAGTTACCCCTACAATTGCCCTTCCTGAATCGTCAAAACCTGGATTTAGAGGTACACTAGGCCAAGACAATAGGCCTTAGGCGGCAACCTGCGCCGGGGCAACGCCTGCGGGCGTATCTTGGCTTGGTCAAGGCGGCGGCAACTCGGATGTAAGTCGGGAGAACACCGCCAATGGCACAAAATCCCCCTGTATTTTGCGTAAACTGCGGCTCAGAAAACCCGGCGGACGCCCGGTTTTGTCGGCAGTGCGGGCAGGGCTTGGGAGTTTCCCAGCCGGCGCCGCCCCCCTTCACCGGGCAGGGGCAACCTTCCCGAGGGCTATCCGGCCCCTTCACCGCCCCGCCACCACCACAATACGGCGCTCCAACGCACATCGACAACAACCTCATCTGGGCCATCCTGGCCACCATCTGCTGCTGCGTCCCCACCGGCATCGTAGCCATAGTCTTCGCTGCCCAAGTCAACAGCAAGCTCGCCCAGGGCGACGTTGCCGGCGCTCGCCGTTACGCCAACAATGCCCGTACCTGGGCGGTCATCTCCGCCGTCCTCGGCGCAATAACTGGGGTTATATACTTCTTCGGCACCGTTGTCTGAGGGGTCTTGAGCGCGTTTTGAGGACTGGCTGACATGGCAGACATCATCGTAACTACACCCCGCCCAACCTCCGCGCCGCGCCTGGCCTTGGCCGGGATCGCCGCCCCTTTGTGGCTGGCCTACACCTTACTGGTCGTCGCAGGCGTCGCCGGGCTTGTCGTCGTGTATCTGTTCGACCCCCGTAACCCCGGCCTGTATCCCGTCTGCCCCTTCTTCGGGTTGACCGGCTGTTACTGCCCCGGCTGCGGGACGCTGCGGGCCATTCACCAACTGCTTCACGGCAACGTGACCGCCGCCTTCGGCTACAACCCCTACTCCATGCTGACGCTGCCGGCCATTGGCTACTCCCTCGTTGCCGGCAGGCTGCGGGCTTACCGTCTGCCCGCACCGCCGCCCCTGACCATCCCCGCCGGCTGGATTTGGGCGTTGCTGGCGGCAATCCTGGCCTTCTGGCTCCTGCGCAACCTGCCCTTCGCGCCCTTAACCGTTTTGGCGCCGTAAGTCGCCATAGGTGAAGAGTGTTGGAGTATTCCTACCGTTCGTCAGAACTGAGGGGTTCCACAGTAACTGTTCAGGGTTGAGGGGAGCGGAGTGGCTGATGGCGGAATATGGGGGTTGGGTTACGTTGGGGGATGAATCCCCCAAACCTCCTGCCCTAAACCCCTAAAAAAGTCGCAGTTGGCTGAAACCAATTCATCTCACCAAGTCTGAACTGTTACGACAAGACTCCGATTCTTGACGCAGCGACGCCCCCGCCATAAACTCGGATGCACTATCCGAACCCGCGGCCGCATAGCGGCGCAAAATCCGGCGTTTCTCAGGAGGCAAAGACCATGACCACCCAGACCGAACACGGGCATGACCATCCCCACGAGCACGGTCACAGCCACTCCGCCGCGGCGGAGATGCGGACCGCCGCCGTCGCATTGCTCAACAGTATGTCCCCGGACCAGAAACAGGCGGCCACCTTCGACTACATCGACGGGGAGCGCATCTTCTGGTACTACCCGCCCCTCAACCGCCACGGGCTGCTGCTGCGGGATATGGATGTCCCCCAGCGCTCCCTGGCCTACGGGTTAATGGCTGCCGGACTCAGCCCCGAAGCCAACCTTCAGGCCCGGGCCATCATGGACCACGAGCTGATCCTCGGCCCGTTGGAAGTGGAGGAGAACGCAGTAACTTACCCACGCAACCCCCTTCTGTACAGTTGGACCATTTTCGGCGACCCGGAAGGTACGGAGCAGCCTTGGGGCTGGCGGGTTGAAGGCCACCACGTTTCCCTGCACTACTCGGTTTGGGCCGCCGAGGTGCTGTCCATGACGCCCTTCTTCTTCGGGGCCAACCCGGCCCGGGTGCCCAAGGGCCCGCAGGAAGGACTGCGCATCCTGGGACGGCGGCAGGACCTGGCCCTTGAGCTTATGGAGAGCATGGACTCCGGCCAGCGGTCCAAGGCCATCATCTACAGCGAAGCCCCCGCCGACATCATCACCTTCAACTCGTCCCAGGCGTCGCTGCCCGAAGAGGCGGGCATTCCCGCCGGGCAGTTGTCCGGCACCCAGCGGGAGGTCCTGACCGCCCTGGTCACCGACTACGTGACCCGCGCCCGGGCCGACCTGGCCCAGGAGCGGCTGGACCGCATCCTGCACGACGGCGGCCTGGACAAGATTCACGTCGCCTGGGGCGGGCCGGTGGACGGGGGGAAGCCTCACTACTACCGGCTGCACGGCGGCGATTTCGTGGTTGAGTACGACAACCGGCAGAACGGCGCCAACCACATCCACTCCGTCTGGCGGGACGTCAAGAACGACTTCGCCTACGACGTATTGCGGCAGCACCTGATTATGTACCACATTGTTTAAGGTCGTCGGGGTCACGCCTGCGGCAGCCGCAGTTGGAAATTAAGCCAGGGCCCGGTTCTTCGACCGGGCCCTTTTCTATCCTCATCGCCACCCTCATCGCCACCTTGACACCAATTCTTGCCGCTAATAAACTCGGAGAGAACACGCGCGGGGCCTCTTCCCACTAGGAAATCGACTCCTGCGCCAATTGTTCTTACCCAACATTCGCACACCGGAGGACTTACGTTAAATGGTCGCAGTTAAAGGGTTTGGAAACGCACAGATTACGTCGGAAATCGCCGAGGCGTGCAACAACTGGTTGAGCAGCCTCAGCCCGGAGCAACAGGCCAAGGGTACCTATGACTTCAGGGACGGCGAGCGCATTTTCTGGTACTACCCGCCGCTGAACCGGCATGGGCTGACCCTGCGGGACATGGACGAAAACCAGCGGCAATTGGCCTACGCCATCATCGACTCCACCCTGGCCCCCGATACCGCCGAGAAGGCCAAGCTAATCATGGAGCATGAGCTGGTGCTGGGCCCCATCGAGGTCGAGGAGGGCACCGCCAACTGGGACCGCAACCCGGAGCTTTACTACTGGACCGTCTTCGGCGAGCCCGGCGGCGACGGCCCCTGGGGCTGGCGCGCCGAGGGTCACCACGTCTCCCTGCACATCAACGCCTGGGAAGACAAGATTATCTCGGTGACCCCCTTCTTCCTGGGCGCCAACCCGGCCGAAGTCCTCAAAGGCGGCAAGCAGGGCCTCCGCATTCTCGACCGGCGGGAAGACCTGGCCATCGAGCTGATTAACAGCTTCGACGACGATCAGAAAGCCCGGGCCATCGTCCACGAGAAGGCCCCCTGGGACATCCTCACCTACAACTCCAGCAAGGCCGCGGTCCACGACAACGAGGGCGTTTCCGGCGCTGAAATGACCGGCACCCAGCGGGAGACCCTCATGTCCATCATCGCCGAGTACGTCAGCGGGATGCGCTCCGACTACGCCGAGAACAAGATGGCCGAGCTGCGGGAGCGGGGGTTGGACAACTTCCGCGTGGTCTGGGCCGGCGCGCTGGACCGGAGCCGCGATCATTACTACCGCATTCACGGCGGCAACTTCATCATCGAGTTCGACAACATCCAGAACGGCGCCAACCACATCCATTCCGTCTGGCGGGATGTCGAAAACGACTTCGGCGAAGACGTGATGCGCGACACCAAGAAGCAGTACGAGATTCTGTAACCAGCTACCCGGGGTTGCGCCGGGAAAGGTACTGCGGTTTACACTGGCTGGCCCTGGTTTTATGCTGGGGCCAGCTTTTTTCGTAACAGTTCAGAGTTGAGGGGAACGGAGTGGCTGATGGCGGAATATGGGGGTTGGGTTACGTTGGGGGATTCATCCCCCAAACCCCCTGAAAAAAGTGGAAGTTGGCTAAAACCAATTCATCTCACCAAGTCTGAACTGTTACCTTTTTCTTTCTTTTTGAGACAAACCCATTGGAGTTTGCCAAGCCAACCACATCCCGAAAGTTGCGCCGAAAGTTGCGCGCCCACCGGCGCCCTGGGCTATTATCGAAACGTATCTAACCAAAGGGAGAGTCGCTATGGCAATGCCTGATCCCGCCACCGGAATGACCCCGCTCGAATATATGGCCTGCGCCGACCAGGAATTAGCCGCCGGCCACCACCGGAAAGCTGCCGCCCTCCTCTGGAAGGCCACTGAAGCGACTTTCCTGGGGCTGGCCAGGGAACGGGGGCTGGACCACAGCAACCCCGACCTCATCAACGTAGCCAAAGCCCTGGAAGCCGACGGCTCCGTCCCCAAGTTCCACTACCGGAGCGGTCTGGTTGTTGGCAAATTGATGCGTGACCACGCCGAGATGGACTTGCTGGAAGATTGCAAACTGGAAGACGCTTACAAAGCAACCCGCAAATTCATCGTAGAGTGTTTCGGTGAGCCCGAATAGACCCGGCCCCCAAATGGCGGCCCGACATGAAGCCAGGGCCCGGAATTACCGGTGTCAGGCAGAACGGTTGTTGGGACAGGACTCGGACATGGATTCCGCAGGCGCTCTCCTGTACGAGGCTGCCAAGCAGTGCATCAACGCCATCGCCAACCAACGAGGCTTGAACCCCGTTTCCACCGGAGCCAAAAGGCGTTTTCTGCGGACGGCCACAGTGGGAGCAACAGTGCCCCTTGACCTGATGCGGGCTTGGCGTGCTGCCGAAACCCTCCATGTTCACGCCGACCGGGGGCACCTCGAACCCTCAGATTTTGAGGAAGCCTGGGCAACGGCCCAAGCCTTCATCAACCAAATGCTGCTGATCTACGCCGACGGCAATTGACCAGGGGCCCGGCCCCCTTGGCGTGGTAAACTACCCGGCGAATCGCAACATTAGGGGGGTGGCGCAAACGTTGAGGAAAACGGCAGCATTAGTTCGGCGCATTGCTCTGGCAGTGATTTTGGCGGCGGCGGCCTTGGCGCTGGGATGCCAGCAGACGGAGCCTGTCGTTGTGGTCGTGACCGCTACGCCCGACGTAGAAGCCACCGTTGAAGCGCGGGTGCAGGCCACGGTGGCCGCGGTGCCCACACCCACACCGGTCCCGACCGCGACAGCCCAACCCACTTCGACCCCGGTTCCTATACCTACCAACACGCCGGTCCCGACTCCCACGAGCACACCAACGCCAACTCCTACACCTTCACCCGCACCGACGCCTACCGTGACACCCACCCCGACAAGGCGGCCTACACCAACCCCGACGCCTACGCCCATTCCGCCGTTGGAATCCGACCCTGACCTCCTCCTGTTCGGACCGAAAAGCGGCCAGATTGAACACGAGTCCGAGGATGGGTTTTTGGAAAAATTTCCCGCTATCGCGACCAGCGAGGATGTGGTTGTTGAAGCTACTTTCCACAATCCGTATTCCACCCGAGATCAAGAGTGGGAACATGGATTCCTGCTCAGGAACCAGGGAGGAAATCACACTCACTGGGTTGCCGTTGAGAGTAGCGGAAAGTGGAAATATTTCCACCGGCTCGGAGAATCGAAAGCCCAAGGTTATCAAGCAATCTGGTCGTCGGACATAGACACCGCTCCGGGCGGCGAGAACGCCTTTCGTGTGGTGATGATTGGCCCCAAGGGCTGGGTTTATGTCAACGGGAAGTACCAGGGAAGTCTTGACCTGAGCGCGATCACCGACAGCGGACGCATTGAAGTTTTTGTGGACGATGACCACGAAGGGGAGACCCGTTTCAAGGATGTCATCGTCTGGAAGTGGGGCCCGTCGCTGGCCCGGCAGATGCCCGAAATTGTCGTCGCACCCACGCCGATTCCCGAAGCCACTCCAGATCCTAGGAATCCCGTTTTCGGTCCAACCAGAGGCGTCATTAAACACGACAAGGGCAATGGCTTTCTGGAAATCTCACAAGGAGCGGTGGTCAGCGGAGACGTGATGATCGAGGCCACCTTCCACAACCCAGATGAAGCGGACTGGAATTACGGGATATTCTTGGACTCGGCCCAACGCAACACCTACCACTGGGTAGGTGTCAACAAGGGTCGAAGTTGGTTTCACAAGCACCGGTCAGGCCAGGACAGCCGAACATCGACCAACCGAGTCGAGCGCGATTTCAGCATCAATAACGACGATGGGGGCGAGAACCATCTCCGGCTAATTGTAGTTGAGGATAAGGGTTGGTTGTACGCGAACGGTAAGTTCATGGGATACATCAACTTCGGCCTGGGAACCGTACCCAACCCCGACCGTATTCGCCTCGTTGTAGACGACGACCGGTACCCCGAGGGCGAAACCCGTTTCGAGGACTTCACTATCTGGAAATGGCACCCGTCCTTGTATAAATTGCCCAAGGAGGAGGACAACTAGCCGACGCGGGTTATTCCCCCAACCCCGCCAGGCGGGACAGGACCTGGTACAGGGCGGCAAAGTCCTGGTCGCCGACGCCCCAGCCCCGGGCCGCCGTCAGCCATTGGTTGCTCAACGCCGTCGTCGGCAGGGGCACCCCCAGCGCTTCTCCCATTTCCAGCGCCAGCTTCAGGTCCTTCTGCATCATGTTCACGTCGAACAGCGGCTCGTCCGGCGGGTCCAGAATCATCGGAATGCGGTATTGCAGCGCGGGCGATGCCACCACACTGTTCAGCAGCACCTCGATGGCCGTCTCGCGGGGGATGCCGCTTTTCTCCGCCAACAGGATGCTTTCGCAGAAGGCCAGCACCTGCACCGGCAGGCTCAGGTTGGTGGCGACCTTCATGGCCACAGCCAGCCCGTTGCCGCCGACGTAGTTCACCGTGGGGCCGATGGCTTGCAGGATGGGCTTGACCTGTTCGAATACCTCCCGGTCTCCGCCGACCATGATGGACAGCCGCCCGGCCAGCAGTGTGACGGAACTGCCCGAAACCGGGGCGTCGAGCATTTGGGCGCCGGTCTCAGCGACCCGCTCGGCCAGGGTGCGGCTGGCCTCCGGGCTGACGGTGCTCATGTCCACGTAGACCTTGCCCGGTGCCAGGCCCGCCAGCAGACCGTCGGGGCCGGCGGCCACTTCTTCCAAAGCCTGGGTGTCCCGCAGCATGGTAAAGGTCACGTCGGCGGCCTCAGCGACGGCCCGCGGGCTGCCGGCCCAGCGCATCCCCAGGTCCACCAGCCACTGCGCCCGGGTTTGGGTGCGGTTGTATCCAGTAACGGTATGCCCGGCGTCCAGCAGCCGCTGCGCCATCGGTCCGCCCATGGTTCCCAGCCCGATAAACCCCACGTTGGCCATGAATTTCCTCCCCGGTCGTATCGGCGCCGGCACCCGGTCGACGTCGGGGCCGCGCCAGCTCGCCAAGCAATATAACACGGCGGAATCGGCGCAGGGCATCCCTTCGCGGGGAAGCAGGGCAACCGCAAAATCTTTTGAGTCCGCTCATAGTTAGCCCATCCAAGCAGGTCCGGTCTATAAGGAAGTCCCTCGAGACCCTCAGGACGAACGATTTAAGGGCCCGGGGACGAATGATTGCATAGACCCCGGAGCCTTCCCTCGGCAAGACGAGGGACGAGCGGCCGGAAAGATGGGGGACAAACGGATTGAAGCGCTGCCCCCCTTCCTATCCCCCGGTCAACGCTGGCTTGTATGTTGGCCCCAGCTTTGCTAAAATCGGGCCACCTTGGGAAGACGTTGCACTGTCTGGTACGGCGTTGGCTCTCGGTCTACCGAGCCGCTCCCCCGGCAACCCCAACGCTTCATCCGCCAGGCGGACTGCCGGTCGCGGGGTTCCGGCGATAGTCGTGGGGCGCTTTAACTCACTTTGGAGGAGGATGCGAAGTATGCCATCATTTTGGGAACACCTAAGGTTTGCCGGTGGCGAAGGAGAGGACCACCCCGGGCAGAGCTACGACGAGGCGCAGGGCGCTGAAAGCCAGGACATGGTTATCTACGTTAGCCACCCCCTGCCCAGCGCCGGCAACAGTTGGCCGACCATCATCGTGGCCCAGGAAGCCTTTGGCGTCAACCGGCACATCGAGAGAGTCTGTGACAAGTTCGCTGCGGAAGGCTTCGTGGCCGTCGCTCCCGCCTTGTTTCACCGGGAACACCCCAACCCGAAGCTGGGTTACGGCGACGACGAAGCCCAGGTCCGCAACCGGTACATGGGCGCTCTCCGCGACGACGAAATCGTCGAAGACATTAACGAAGTAATCAAGTGGACCCAGTCGGAGCAGTTCCGCCGCACCAATGACCAAAAGATTGGGATCGTCGGGTACTGCGTCGGCGGCCGCATCGCTTATCTGGCCGCCGCCGGCTGCGATGGCCTGAGCGGCGCCTCGGTCTACTACGGCGGCCGGATCCTGATTCCCTTCGGCGACGGCCCGGCCCCCATTGACCTGACCGGCAACATTGGCTGCCCGGTGTTGGGCAACTTCGGCGGACAGGACGAAAACCCGTCACCAGACGACGTGGCCAAGATAGCGGCCGCCCTCAGCGCCGCCGGGGTATCTCACGACTTCAAGTCCTACCCCGACGCCGGCCACGGCTTCAACTGCGACGAGCGCGGCAGCTACAACGAAGCCGCCGCCAACGACGCGTTCGCCCGCACCGTCGCCTTCTTTAAGGAACACTTGGCCTAACCCCGGCCCGTTTCACTCTGCCCACCCCTCGACGGGCAAACCGGCAAACAAGGAACGGCCCGGATGCCGCAGTGCAGCATCCGGGCCGTTTTGTTTCTGCCGATTTCACGCGCCGGTTCCCAGCCAATGGCGCGTGATCCCGCTATTCATTGCCAAGTCACACATCGTTTCCGGACCCGTTGTCCAACGTCTCGTCCAACAAGGTTTGCAGACGGGACGGACTGAACGCCTGGCCGAACCGGGTCAGATAGTCGGCCATCCAGGCCCGGATTTCGTCGTCGGTGAGCGCGTTGGCTTCCTCCGGTCGCGTCCACCGGACACCGAAAGAAAACCGTCCCACCCGGCCCGGTTGCCGCCAGTCGTAAAGCGCGGCTTCGGGGTCGGTGTCCACGCCCAGGTCTGCCTCTATGCGGGCCGAGTCCTGCCTCAGAGCGTCCAATATGCGGATGCTGTATTCGTAATCGCCGCCGGTCGGCATGGTGTAGGTGGTGACCCACAGGAATACTGCGGGATCGGTGTCCGCATCGGTTGCAGTACGCAGGCCGAAGGTTAGGCCGGGGACGCCGGAATCGAAAAGGCGGTATTCGGCGCTCTGGATGGGGCTGGGATTAGCCCGGCGCCACCCAGCGGCCCGCAGGTCGTCCAGCAAAGGCCGGAAGAACCGCCGGCAACGTTCGTTTTCGTTGCCCGGTTGTCTGGCCGGGGCCGGAGCGGGTCGAGACGCGGGGGGTTGAAAAGGTTGTTGGGGCGGTACGAAGGAGTTGCGGAACCGGTAAAGGGTCATCTCCGGCTCGATGGGTGCGACGGGCAGGTACTCCGCCTCCTGAATCTTGGCGACTATGAACCAGGGCCCTTCCTGGGCCAAGGCAATCAGCAGGGCCGACTCCAGCGATTCCAGGTCCCGGACGGTCTCGGTGTTGCGGATGCCGCAACTGCGGGCCACCTGTTCCAGGTCGGTGCCGTAAGCGGTGTGGCTGGCCTGGTGGCCGGTTTGTCCCCACTGCTCGTTGTCCCAAACAATGACAATCAGGTTCCTGGGCTGCTCCCGGCCAATGGTGGCGACGGTTCCCAGGTTCATCAGCAGCGACCCGTCGCCGTCCAGGGAGATTACCTGCTCATCGGTGGAAACCGCCATGCCGAGGGCGATGGACGAGCAAAGGCCCATGTTGCCGTAGGTGTAGAAGTTCCGGTCCCGGTGCCCGGCGTGCCAGAGTTCGTCGGTGGTTGGCCCCAGGTTGCTGACGATGGGCCGGTCGCCGGCGTGGCGCAACACAAGTTGGGTTGCTTCGAACCTAAGCAAGTTTGCCTCCGTGAAGTAGCTGGGTTAGGCAGACGGCCACCGGCTGACGGTTGGCGTGGCACAGCTTCATGGCCCCGTCTACGATGTTGTCCATGCGGTACTCGTCTTCCAGGGTGAAGTGGACCAGGCCCAGTTGGTCGAGGATGGGACGGGTGGACCGCCCCATTGCGACCTGCGCGATGTTGAACTCGCCGGGGCCGCCCCGCAGGTTAATGAACATGGGAATGGGGGTGCGGGCCGGAATGCACAGGCTGGCGAGAGCGTTGATGCTGTTGCCAAAACCGCTGGACTGCATGAACACGGCCGAGTTGCGTCCGGTGGCGTAGGCCCCGACGGCAACACCCAAGGCCTCTTCCTCACGGCTGCAAGACACCAGATGGAAGAAAGGATCAGCGTCTATGCGGCTGGTAACCCGGTCTATGGAGATGTCGGGTACATACGCAATCAGAGACGTGTTCCAGTTCTTCAGCGCCTGCACAATAATTTCGGCCCAGTTCATTCGGCGGCTCCTTACGTTGTGAACATACGTTGTGAACATTCGCAGAGAGTCCCGGGAGAAGGGGCGGCAAGACCCCTCCCGCGGGGCCCGCGTCATGGCGGCCTATCTAGGGAAAAACCGGGTAAAACATAGCAGTGTTGCCCCCGGATGTCAAAAGATAAGAGAAGCGGGTAACAGTTCAGCCTTGGTGAGATAAATTGGTTTCAGTCAAGGCTTTCAGGCAACTGCCACTTTTTTCAGGGAGTTTGGGGCAGGGGATTTGGATGATTCATCCCCCAACGTAACCCAACCTCCATATTCCGCCATCAGCCACTCCCCTCAACCCTGAAAAGTTACGAGAAGCGGCATGCACGGGACAAACCCGCCCGACTCATGTATGCTCAGACGCATCAACCCCCCGCGTAAATCAACCACACTCAACCACTTTCGGCAGGAGAAAGATTATGGCCGACTACATTTACCTGGTGCAAATGGACGTTCCGGCGGAGAAGGAAGAAGAGTTCAATCGGGTCTATGATACGGAGCACGTGCCCAACATCTGCAACGCGCCCGGGGTGCATAGCTGCACCCGGTATCAGTTGGTTTCCGCCGACATGGACGGGGTAGCCCGGTACGCGGCGGTCTACGAGGTGGACTCGCCGGAGGTCCCCGTCAGCGACGGTTGGCTGGCGGAGTCAGAAAAGGGAGATTGGCCGACGAAAATCAGGCCCCACACGACCAACCGGTCTCACCTGATTTTCAAAAAGATTCCCTGAGTGCGGCGCGAATCCGGCGGCGGGTTCAGCCCGCCGCCACGCAGGTAATGGTCTTCAGCACCCCGCGGATTCCCTGCATTCGTCCCGTCACGGTTTCCGCCATGGTGGCCATATCCGGGGCTTCGACACAGGCGATGACGTCGTGGGGTCCGGTGATAACCTCAGCGAACTCCACCCCGGGGATGGCCCGAATCGCCTGAGTTACGTAAGTTGTCCGGCCTACCGCCACTTCAATCAGGATGTATGCCCTTGCTGTCATGGCGCCGCCTCCGCAATATCCGGCTGGGATGCCGGGGTTAGTCGGGGATACAGGCGGTTGACGTGACTTCCACCAAGTTGTTGCCGGCGCCGAAGGCCACGATAATCGCCGTGCGCGAAGGCCGGTTGTCCGGGAAATACTCGGCGTAGACCTCGTTGAATCCGGCCAGGTCCTCCTGCCGCGCCAAGTAGCAGGTGTTGGCCATAATGTTGTCCAACGACGTGCCGGCCTCTTCCAGAATTATCCGGATGCGCTCCAGGGTGAAGCGGGTCTGTTCCCTGATGCCATCGCCGGTCTCGCCGGTGGTGGGGTGACGGCCGGTGCAGCCCTGGACAAAAACCAGGTTGCCGAAGCGGGTCGCCTGGGAAAGCGGCGCCGCTCCCGGGGAAAGGTTTGCCGAGTTAATCACTTCTTTTCGTGCCATAACCGCCTGCGTTGTATGAAATAACCGCCAAGCCCTGGCGTCCACGCCCCCGACCTGGCGGGGGCATAATGCGTTTCGGTGGAGATTGCCCAATTATACGGGATTATATACAAGGAAGGGCGGCAGTTGCGTCACTGCCACCCGCTGACGCCATGAACTAGGTCAGGACTTTGCCAAATTCTCAGCATCCCGAATGTAGTCAATGGTTTCACGGATGCGCCGCTCGGTGTCTGGACCGCACATCCCGTTGTAGAAACAGGTGCCGTGGAGGTAGCTTATGCGTGTGAAGTAGCGGCCTACGAGCGGTTCCACAGCCGTGGAGTCACTGGCCAGAGCCAGTAGCCCATCGGTGGTCTTCGCTGTTGTAGGTGGTTGCTCCCCGGTCCGTGCCAGAATCAGGGCATCGGTAGCTCTCTTGGTAGCGCCCCACGCCTTCTCCGCAGCGTCCCGCAAGTCGCCAGACTTCAGCCTTTCCAGCCCAGCTTTGTACAGTTCATGGGCGTCGGCGAAGATAGCCTGTGCGTCAACTGCCATCGTCATTCGAGACGCCCTTCCTTCTCCGACCCGAGATATTTCCATTTCTGGTCTACCGGCAAAATGTGAATACAGGGTAACTAGCAGACCTGCCAATGTCAACGATTGCGTCAGACCGTAACTGTTCAGGATTGGTGAGGTAAATTGTTTTCAGCCAAGGCTTTCAGGCAACTGCCAATTCTTTCCAGGGGGTTTGGGGGATTCATCCCCCAACGTAACCCAACCCCCATATTCCGTCATCGGCCCCGCCGCCGGCCTTTTGACTTTCGCAATGCTGCCGTTGTTCCCGCTCTAAACTTGAAGATAATGGGCAGAATACACCCCGCGTTCGGTGCGTGTTGCAACGTTGAGCGTCGCTCTATAAAATGCAACTAATAGCAGGGTCCCGTCCTGGCCGGTTAGTCACTGGTTCCGGCGGCGGCGATTGACCGGTTCTACGACCTCATACGGGACGATACCTAACGGAAAGGGAGATTTCGTATGGCGAGCATCAACCCGGGCAACATTAGAAACGTTGCGTTACTGTCTCACAGCGGGGCGGGCAAAACGTCCCTGTGCGAGTCCCTCCTGTTCAACGCCAAGGCCACCACCCGCATCGGCGCCATTGAAGACGGCAACACCGTTTCGGACTACGAACCCGAGGAAATCAAGCGGAGCAGCAGCGTCCAAACGACCCTGATTGCCTGCTCGTCCGGCGATCACAAGGTGAATTTTCTGGACACGCCGGGCTACGAGGACTTCGTCGGGGAAGTCGTCGCCGCCCTGCGGGTCGTCGAGTCCGCCGTTATCCTGGTTCCGGCTCCCTCCGGTGTGGACGTGGGCACCGAGCGGTCATGGAACATGAGCCAGGAGAACGGTCTGCCCAAGGTGTTTGTGGTCAACAAGATGGACCGGGAAAACGCCAGCTTCGCCCGCACCGTCGCCGACATTCAGGGCACCTTCGGTTCTATGTGTGTGCCCTTCCAACTGCCGATCGGCGACGGGCCAGATTTCTCCGGCATCGTCAGCGTGGTACATCCCCCGGCTGAGATTCCAGCCGAAGTTGCCGATGAGTTTGAGGCGGCGCGGGAACGGCTCATCGAGGCCGTGGCCGAGTCCGACGACGACCTGGCCGACAAGTTCCTGGAAGGTGAAGAGTTGACCGACGCCGAGGTGGTCGAGGGCGCCCGCCAGGCCGTTATCGCCGGCAACTTGGTGCCCATCCTGGCCACTTCCGCGACCCGCAATATGGGCGTCGAAGAGTTCATCGAGGCGGTGCGGGAGTTTCTACCCTCTCCACTGGAAGGCCGCCACCCGACGCTGAACGACGCCTCGGGCAACGAGACGGAGTTCGAGGTTGACGCCGGCGGGTCTCTTGCCGCCCTGGTTTTCAAGACTACCGCCGACCCCTTCGTGGGTAAGCTCTCGCTGTTCCGGGTCTTCCGCGGCACCATCGGCAGCAACTCCGAAGTGTGGAACAGCGCCCGCAACCAGTCCGAGCGCATCGGACAGCTCTACCTGCCCCGGGGCAAGTCCCAGGAAAACATCGCTGAAGTGGCCTCCGGCGACATGGGCGCCATCGGCAAGCTGGCATCAACCGTCACCGGAGACACCCTTTGCGTCCGCGACAACCAGGTCTCCTTCGAGCGCATCGAGTTCCCCCAGGGGTTTTACAGCGTCGCCGTCAGCCCAGCCAGCAAGGCAGACCTGGACAAGATGTCCACGTCGCTGAGCCGCATCGTGGAAGAAGACCCCACCCTGCGCCTTTCCCGACAGGTTGAAACCAGCCAGATGGTCCTGACCGGCTTCGGGGAAGCCCAGATTGATGTGGCCATCGACAAGATTAAGCGCAAGTTCGGCGCCGACCTGGAAACCCGCCTGCCCCGGGTGCCTTACCGGGAGACCATCACCAAGGTTACCCAATCGGAGTACCGCCACAAGAAGCAGAGCGGCGGACACGGCCAGTACGGCCACGTCCTGCTCCGGCTGGAGCCGAAGGACCGGGACCAGGGGTTCGAGTTCGGCTCGGAAGTCGTCGGCGGCCGGGTGCCCCGGGAGTACATCCCGGCGGTGGAAAAGGGGATCGTCAAGACCATGGAAGAAGGCGTATTGGCCGGCTTCCCGGTGGTGGACATGAAGGCCGTCATCTACGACGGCAGCTACCACGACGTTGACTCTTCAGGGATGTCCTTCGAAATTGCCAGCTCCCAGGCCCTCAGAAAAGGCATGACCGACGCCAACCCCATCCTCCTAGAGCCCATCGTCAAGCTCACCGTCCAGACTCCCGAGGCCTACACCGGCGACGTGATGAGCGACTTGAACGGCAAGCGCGGCCGCATCCTGGGGATGAACCCGGTAGACCGCTACACCGTCATTGAGGCCGAAGTCCCCCACTCGGAAGTCCAGCGCTACGCCCAGGACCTGAGGTCGCTGACCCAGGGACGCGGCAACTACCAGTTCGAGGTCAGCCACTACGAGCCGGTGCCGCAAAACCTGGAACAGCGGGTGGTCGAAGAGACCAAGCGGTCCCGGGAGGAAGAACGGGCTTAACACGGGTTGAATTACAGGTTGAATTAAGGATGTCCTAACCGGCGCGGGGGAGTTCCAATTAGATGGGCTCCCCCGCACTGCGTTACGGCAGTTGGCATGGTTTGGTATCGGCCGCTCGCCAAGGGCGTCTTGACCGGGAAAGGAAGCGATGGCGATGGATGACGTTAAGTGGGTCTTGACTCCCGATGGACGGGCCTGGAGCGGGGAAGAGGCTATGTCCCGCTTTGCGCTAACCCCGGAGAAGTTCGAGATGACCGGCGGCAAGTTGTTCTGGGACGACGAGCAGCGGCTGACCTTGTTGGCTCTCTTGCTGGAAAACGTCGGGGTTGACCGGGCGGTCCGTATCGGCGACCCGGCGGTGTGGCGGACCGCCGTGGCCAAGCTTGGCAACGGATAGCCCGTTACAGATCGGAGACCGGAGGACGCTTTTTCAGGGCGCTTCCGTCTCCCGGTACAACCAAACCCGGCCCCCGGGATTTACCGGCACGGCGAAGTCCCGGCAGGAAGGACCGGCGCCAAGCGCCCCACATTCGATTGCCTTGGTCAACACCCCCACTCAAAACCCCAGGGTATTTTAATTTTCGGGGTACGGGGCTCCGTTGGGGGATTCATCCCCCAAACCCCCTAAATTGGGGTAGTCCGGCAAGCTCAGTGCTGAGCTTGCCGGCGGAATCACGGGGAACAATTAAAAGGCCCTGCTCAAAACCCCCAACTGGGTTGGTATTCCCCGAAAACGTCCCGGAAGACGCCCATCATCTCGCCCAGCGTGGCATAGGACTTGACGGCCTCCAGCAGCGGAGGCATCAGGTTGTCCGAACCCCGCGCCGCCTGTTCCAAGGCCCGCAGTTTGGCGGCCACCGCCCGGTTGTCACGGGTCCGCCGCACCTGGTTGAGCCGCTCGATTTGCCGCCGCTCCCCGTCAACGTCCACCCTCAGCAGGGGGATTTCCAGGGTGTCGCCGGAGGTGTACTGGTTGACGCCCACTGTAATCTTTTCCCGCCGGTCCTCCTCCAACTGGGAGGTGTAAGCCGACTCGGCAATTTCGCGCTGGAAAAACCCGGTCTTCAACGCCGGAATCACCCCGCCGATGTCGTCCACCCGCCGGAAATACTCGTAGGCCGCGGCCTCAACCTGGTTGGTCAGGGTTTCCAGGAAATAGCTGCCGCCCAGCGGGTCAACCGTGTCGGCCACGCCGGTCTCGTGGGCGATAATCTGCTGGGTGCGCAGGGCTTGCAGCGCCGCCTCTTCCGACGGCAGCGCCCACGCCTCATCCTTGGAGTTGGTATGCAGCGACTGGCAGCCGCCCAGCACCGCCGCCAACGCCTGCATGGCCACCCGCATCACGTTGTTGTCCGGTTGCTGCGCGGTCAAGGCAGCTCCCGAGGTTTGGGCGTGGCAGCGCAGCCAATGAGAGCGGGGATTCAGCGCGCCGAAGGTGTCCCGCATCTCGGTGGCCCAGATGCGCCGGGCGGCCCGGAACTTGGCGATTTCTTCGAAGAAGTTGTTGTCCACGTTGAAGAAGAAGCTCAGCCGGGGGGCGAAATCGTCCACGGCCAGACCCCGTTCCACACAGTGCCGCACGTACTCAAACCCGTCGGACAGAGTGAACGCCAACTCCTGGACCGCGGTGGCTCCTGCCTCCCGGATGTGGTAGCCGCTAATGCTGATGGGGTTCCATTGGGGAATATGCCGCGACGAAAACTCCACCGTGTCCACCACCAGGCGCATGGACGGCTCCGGCGGGAAGATGTACTCGTTTTGCGCCAGGTACTCCTTGAGGATGTCGTTCTGAAGGGTGCCGCCCATGTGGCTTAAAGAGACCCCTTGCTTCTCGGCGACGGCGATGTACATGGCCCAGATGATGGCGGCGGGGCTGTTGATGGTCATGGACGTGGTTATCCGGTCCAGGGGAATGCCGTCGAACAGCGTTTCCATGTCCGCCAGAGAGGATACGGCGACGCCGCACTTGCCGAACTCGCCTTCAGCCTGGGGCGCGTCGGTGTCGTAGCCGTACAGGGTGGGCATATCGAAGGCAACGCTCAACCCGGTCTGCCCGTGGTCCAGCAGGAACTTGAAGCGGGAGTTAGTCTCTTCCGGCAGGCCGTAGCCAGCGAACATCCGCATGGTCCACAGGCGGCCCTGGTACCCGGTGGGGTGGATACCCCGCAGGTAGGGAAACTCGCCCGGATACCCGGTCGGATACGAGGTGGGATACGCGCCATCAACCGCCGGATCCGGCCCGGCCGGCGTATACAGGGCATCCACCGGAATGTGGGAGGGTGTCTGGTAGACCGGCTTGCGCTGAGGAGCGTCCTGGGCTTTCTCCCGCCATTGGGCGCGGGCCTGCTCAACGTCCTGGGCTTGTCGTGGGGATTTCACCGTTTATCTCCCAACAGGTTTGGGTCCTGACGGGTTCCGGGCTGCGCCGCCGGTAACTGACCGGCCGGCTAACGGGTGAGACGCAGGAAGCGGCGGCGGCCAATCCTCAAGACGTCCCCTGGCTGCAACCCGTCATCCAGCGAGTCCTGGGTCAGGGCGCGGGTCTGGCCGTTGGCGGGAATAAGCTGCACTGCCTGCTGGTTAATCAACCGCTTGGCCTCGTTGTTGCTGGACACCATGCCGGCGGAGACCAACAATCGGCTCAGGGAACGGTCGGCGCTCTCGGGGCCAAGGTCCAGCGGAAACTCCGGAATGTCCTCGGGCAGGCTGCGCTGCTGCACCACCCGCTCAAAGTTCTGCTGGGCGCCGTCGGCCGCGTCCCGGTCGTGGAACATCTCGGTAATCCGGTGGGACAATTGCTTCTTGAACTCCATCGGATTTACCATGTCCTGCTCAATGGCCTCGGACATTTGCAACAGGTCAGCGTCGGGCAGGTCGGTGAGGAACTCGAAGTAGGGGATTATCAGGCTGTCCGGCAACGACATGAGCTTGCCGTACATATCGAAGGGTTCCTCTTCCACCGCCACGTAGTTACCCAGGCTTTTGCTCATTTTCTGCACGCCGTCGGTGCCCGGCAGAATGGGCATCAGAAAACACTGCTGGGGCTTCTGGCCCATTATTCCCTGGAGTTCCCGGCCCACCAGCAGGTTGAACATCTGGTCGGTGCCGCCGAACTCGACGTCCGCCTCGATGGCGACCGAGTCATAGGCTTGGAGCAGAGGGTAGAGCAGCTCGGTGATGGCGATGGGGCGGTGCTCGCGGAACCGGTTGGCGAAGTCGTCCCGCTCCAGGAATTGGGCGACGGTAAACTTGCTGGTCAGGCGGATGACGTCGGCCAAGGTGAAGTCGCCGAACCATTGGCTCTGCCATTCGACCTGGGTCCGCTCCCGGTCAACCACCCGGAAGAACTGGCGCATATAGGACTCGGCGTTGGACACCACTTCTTCGTGGGTCAGCATGGGGCGGGTGACCGACTGCCCGCTGGGGTCGCCGATTTGGGCGGTCCAGTCGCCGACGATGAGGATTACCTGATGGCCCAATTCCTGAAGCTGGCGCAGCTTGCGCAGGCCGACGACATGGCCCAGGTGTATGTCGGGCCGGCTGGGGTCGAAGCCCATTTTCAGGCGCAGCGGACGGCCCGACCGCATCATTTCCTCAAAATCCGGGCGGGAGATAATCTCGCGGACTCCCCGGTGGGTAACCTGGTCAATTACCGCTTGGCTAACCAATTCGTACCCCTTCGTCAGCAGCCAACGAACGCCGCGCGTCGGCGACGTCCTGGTTGACCTGGTGGATAAGCGCGTCGATTCCCGAAAACTTCTCCTGTCCCCGCAGGCGTTCCACGAACTCGACGCCGATGGTCTGCCCGTACAAGTCTTCAGCGAAGTCCATTATGTAGACCTCGACCAGCCGCTCGGTCAACCCGAACGTGGGCCTGATGCCGATGCTGGTGGCCGATGGAAGCCGACGCCCGCCAACCACCGCCCAAGTCGCATAAATGGCATCGTCGGGCAGGAGCATTTCACCGGGAACGTGTACATTGGCCGTGGGGAACCCCAACTCCCGGCCCCGGCCATCGCCCCGGACAACTTCACCGGAAAGTTGAAACTTGCGGCCCAGCAGCCGGTTTCCGAGCTCCACGTCTCCGGCGGAAACCGCCTCACGGACGCGCCGGCTGCGGACGGGGGCACCGTCCAACAGCAGGGGGTCCACGGTCTCGACCCAAAACCCCAGGTCCCGGCCAACCTCTTTAAGGTAGGCTTCGTTGCCCTGCCGTCCGCGCCCAAACGCGAAATCCGGGCCGACGACCAAGCCTTTCATTCTGAGGGAATTGACCAACAGGCGGGCGAACTCGTCAGCGCCGACTTGGGACAATTCCGGGGTGAACTCCAGCGGGATTACCAGGTCAATGCCGTGCTGCCGCAGCAAGCCGATTTTTTCCTCGGGAGTGGTCAGGAAACTGACCGGGTGGCCGGGACGCAGCACCGCGGCGGGGTGGTTGGAAAACGTCACGACCGCGGAACGGCAACCGGGCTGCGAACGCTGGATTAGGCGGTCCAGCAGGTGACGGTGGCCCCGGTGGACTCCGTCGAAGACCCCGATGGTCAGGACGGTTTCTCCGTCTGGAGCGGCGTCGGCCAGAATTTGGCGAAAGCTCATGCTGGGTTTGTTCCTTGGAGGCTTTATCTGGCAGTATTGTAAAGGTTGGGCCAAAAATAGGGAAGTTGCGGCATAGCCCCACCCAGCGCCCAACTACTAACCCCGAATCCACCGAAGGAGGGCGTCGGGTCAGCGTCCTGAAGTGGCCAAAGGGTGCTCCTCTGAATCTGGGATAATGGTTTTGTAACAGCAAACCGGTCCCAGAAAAGGAGCACCCAATAGATGCTACCACGCCGCCACCCCGACCGCATCCGTATCGCCTTCGACGACCACCGCCTGGTGACCAACGCTGGGCTGCTCCTTCCGGCCACCCTGGCCCGGCGCCTGGGCCTGCCCGAACTGGTACAGGAGCACCTGGACTTGGGCGAAGCGCCGGGCCGGGCCAACACCGGAGACAAGATCATGACGCTGGTGTCCTCCGCTCTGGCGGGCGGCGACTGCATCGACGACGCCGATGTGTTGCGCACTGGCAGGACGGCCTGCGCTCTCGGCTGCGTAGTCAAGGCGCCCTCCACCCTGGGCACTTTCCTGCGCAGCTTCAGGTGTGGCCACGTCCGTCAGTTGGACCGGGTGAGCCGCGAGCTGCTGGCCCGGGCCTGGCAGGCGGGGGCCGGACCCGGCGACGCGCCATTCACCATCGACCTTGATTCGACGATCTGCGAGACTTACGGACTGGCCAAGGAGGGCGCCCGCCACCACGGCTATACCGGTGCACGGGGCTATCACCCACTGCTGGCCGTCGCCGCCGGAACCGGCGACGTGCTGATGGCCCGGCTGCGCGAGGGCCGGTCCAACACCGTCCGCGGCGCCGCCCACTTCCTGCGTGAGACGGTGAGCCGGGTTCGCTGCGGCGGGGCCAGCGGGCAGCTCACCATGCGGGCCGACAGCGGCTTCTATACCCACGCCGTGGCCGCCGTCTGCCGCCGGATGGACGTCCGCTTCTCCATCACCATCCGCCAGCACAAAAGCCTGCACAATCTCATCGAGGCGATACCCGAAGATGCCTGGACGCCGATTCCTTACTGGATGGACGGCGCCGCCGATGTGGCCGAAACCACCTACACCCCCTTCCAGAGCGAGCCGGATGCCGCGCCGGTGCGGCTCATCGTCCGGCGGGTGAAGCCGGCGCCCGGTTCTCAACTGGCTCTCTTCGCCACCTACAGCTATCACGGCTTCATCACCGACCGGGACGGAGAGACCCTGGAACTGGAGGCCGACCACCGCCGCCACGCCGAGATCGAGAATGCGATACGCGACCTCAAGTACGGCGTCGGGCTGAACCATCTCCCCTCGGGCCGCTTCGCTGCCAACGGCGCCTGGCTGGCGGTACAGGTGATGGCCCACAACCTGGCCCGCTGGACCGCCCGCATCGGCCTCGGTGAGCGGACCGTGACCACCAAGACCCTCCGGCGGCGGTTCTTCGCCCTGGCCGGACGGCTCACCCGCTCGGCACGCCGGATCACCCTGCATCTTCCCAAGCGCTGGCCCTGGGAGGAGCAGTTCAGCCGCGCCCTGGCCCGACTGCGAGCCATTCCACTCCCAGCCTGACGGCGCCCGTCCGCCACTGACCCGCCAGCCAACCCAACGTCCCCGCAAACTCGCGCCAGCCCAGTCCGCGAGCGCCTCTTGCCGTGTCCTATCCCGCCATCTCGCTCGCCACAGCCACTGCAGGCCGACATCGGCGCCCCCCAAAGCGCCTGCAGACCGCCGCCAACCTCCCATCTACCCGAATTCGAGCCCGGATTATCGCGCCTGTAACTCCCTCACCCCCTTCCGCTGTCCTCACGCCGTCCATCCCTGTCCATCGGTGGATTCGGGCTAACAAGCCGGCCAGTTTTGGCTAGAATATAGACAGCAATTCCAGGAACCCCCATTCTCCAGCAGGACTGCCGGTTTCGCCGGGGTCATAATTCGTCAAAATGCCCAAAACCCACCCCGGATTGTTCTGGAAATGGAGTGGGGGGCGAGGGGTATAATGCCACCCAAGACTTCGATGCGGGTTGTCGGAGGGAGCGCGAGGAGCTTAAGGCTTCGGGGGACTATTGCCCCCGGAGCGCGTCCCACCACCGAGCGGGTCAGGGCCGCGATTTTCAACATCCTTTCACCGGATTCCTACGTAGGCGAAAAGGCCCTCGACCTGTACGCCGGTTCCGGCAGCTTGGGAATTGAAGCGTTAAGTTGGGGTGTGGCGTGGGCGGATTTTGTGGAGCGAGACCGCAGGCAGTGCGGCGTTATTCGTTCCAACCTCGAAAATACCGGGTTTCACCGGCAGGCCAAGGTGTTTCAAGCCGATGCAACCAAGGTTCTGAACTCTCTTCACGGCCCATACCGTCTCGTCATGTTGGACCCTCCTTATCGTTTGCTCGAATTGGGGGAAGTGCTGGAGAAAATATCATGGGCGCCGGACCTAGTCGCCCAACCGGGGATTGTGGTAGTGGGACACTCTAGGCATCTGGAATTGCTGCCCCGATATGGCTCCTTGTCGCTGGAATCCCGCCGCCGTTACGGGGATAACGTGGTGGAATTCTACGCGCGAGTTTAAAGAAGGAGGCAGCAAATGGTTACTGCGTTATATCCCGGAACCTTTGACCCCGTGACGATGGGCCATGTGGACATCACCTCCAGGGCGGCGGCGCTGTTCGAGAAAGTCATCGTGGCAGTGTACGCGACCCCGTCCAAGAGCCTGCTGTTCACCACCGAAGAGCGGGTGGCCATGTTCCGGGAGTCCATACACCACCTGCCCAACGTGGAGATCCGGGAGTTCAACAGCCTGGTGGTGCGCTGCGCCCAGGACATGGGAGCGGCCGTGATCGTGCGGGGACTCCGCAGCGGCTCGGACTTCGAGTACGAGTTCGAAATGGCGTCAATGAACCGCCGGCTGGCGCCCGGCGTGGACATGGTTTCCTTTATGACCACGCAGGACTATATGTTTATCAGCTCCAGTCTGTTGAAGGAAGTATCCCGGTTGGGTGGGGACATCACCGGAATGGTCCCTCCCCATGTGGCGGACGCGTTGTGTTCAAAGTACGGTATGCCGGCCCCCCAAAACTGAACGGCCGGAAAAGGAGGACATCATCGATATTATAAATGTTGTCGACCGGTTGGAAACCCTGGTAAACACCAGCAAGATAATGCCCATGGGCAACAACATCTTGATCGACCGGAAGAAGGTCATGGAGTTGGTGGACCAGCTCCGCCTCCAGATTCCTCAAGAAGTCAAGTCAGCTGAGGAAGTGCTGACCCAGAAAGACCAGATTATCAACAATGCAATGGTAGAGGCCCGACGGGCCAAGGTCAGGGCCGAGGACGAGTTCCGCGAGAAGCTCAACCAGAACGAGTTGCGCAAGCGGGCCGACGATATGCTGCAGGAAGCCGAACACCGGGCCGCCCGGCTCATTGAGCAAGCGGAGAGCGAGTGCCAGGCCAAGCGCATGGAAGCCGACGCCTACGCCCTGCGCGCTTTGCGGGCCTTTGAGCGCGAACTGAACAGCCTGAACTCCTCGGTCCGCAAGGGCATTGACCTGCTGGCAGGCAACGCCCTGGTGAGCAACGGGGTCGGCGCAGGCCCGTCGCCCTTTGACGATTAACGGCGCCGCTTTGCTCAAGTCCGGTTGCCGTGTCTCCGAAAGGTGAGCTTGACGAAAGGCCCCCGCTCTGCGGTTCGACAAGCTCACCATGCCGGATTCTCCTAGCAGCCCCACATCCTCGAAAACCACTCCCGGCTAGAAAACCCCCGCCGGGAAGCCCGGCCACGCCATCCGCAAGACCATCCTCCGTCAAGCTGTGTCCGTCCGGCCCGGCGGGAACCCGGCATCCTGGTCACCGACCCTACGCGCTGTCGGCGTTAACGTTAGCGACCGGGCCGCCCAACCCGGTCACAGACAAGGCCGCATTGGTATTTTCCTCTGAGCTTCCCCCTGATCCTGATGTACAGTGTATGTATAGACAATGCCGAGTTGGTGTATATAATATATATCCCGATCGAGGTGATGATATGAGCGCAACGACTCACGTTTCCAAATGGGGCAGCAGCCTGGCGGTTCGGATTCCCAAAGCGATTGCCGAAGAGTGGGGCGTGCAGGAAGGGTCTGCAATCGAGATTGTTGCCCGTGATGAGTGCATCGTCCTGTCCCGGAAACCTTACGACCTGGCCGAAATGCTGGCCAGGGTAACTCCCGAGAATCTCCATTCCGAACAGGACACCGGTCCAGCCCGGGGCCGTGAAGATTGGTAGAAGGCAGGTATGTTCCGAGCCGGGGGGACATTGTATTGCTGGACTTTAACCCGAATCCACCGATGGACAGGGATGGACGGCGTGAGGACAGCGGAAGGGGGTGAGGGAGTTACAGGCGCGATAATCCGGGCTCGAATTCGGGTAGATGGGAGGTTGGCGGCGGTCTGCAGGCGCTTTGGGGGGCGCCGATGGCGGCCTGCAGTGGCTGTGGCGAGCGAGATGGCGGGATAGGACACGGCAAGAGGCGCTCGCGGACTGGGCTGGCGCGAGTTTGCGGGGACGTTGGGTTGGCTGGCGGGTCAGTGGCGGACGGGCGCCGTCAGGCTGGGAGTGGAATGGCTCGCAGTCGGGCCAGGGCGCGGCTGAACTGCTCCTCCCAGGGCCAGCGCTTGGGAAGATGCAGGGTGATCCGGCGTGCCGAGCGGGTGAGCCGTCCGGCCAGGGCGAAGAACCGCCGCCGGAGGGTCTTGGTGGTCACGATCCGCTCACCGAGGCCGATGCGGGCGGTCCAGCGGGCCAGGTTGTGGGCCATCACCTGTACCGCCAGCCAGGCGCCGTTGGCAGCGAAGCGGCCCGAGGGGAGATGGTTCAGCCCGACGCCGTACTTGAGGTCGCGTATCGCATTCTCGATCTCGGCGTGGCGGCGGTGGTCGGCCTCCAGTTCCAGGGTCTCTCCGTCCCGGTCGGTGATGAAGCCGTGATAGCTGTAGGTGGCGAAGAGAGCCAGTTGAGAACCGGGCGCCGGCTTCACCCGCCGGACGATGAGCCGTACCGGCGCGGCATCCGGCTCACTCTGGAAGGGGGTGCAGGTGGTTTCGGCCACATCGGCGGCGCCGTCCATCCAGTAAGGAATCGGCGTCCAGGCATCTTCGGGTATCGCCTCGATGAGATTGTGCAGGCTTTTGTGCTGGCGGATGGTGATGGAGAAGCGGACGTCCATCCGGCGGCAGACGGCGACCACGGCGTGGGTATAGAAGCCGCTGTCGGCACGCATGGTGAGCTGCCCGCTGGCCCCGCCGCAGCGAACCCGGCTCACCGTCTCACGCAGGAAGTGGGCGGCGCCCCGGGCGGTGTTGGACCGGCCCTCGCGCAGGCGGGCCATCAGCACGTCGCCGGTTCCGGCGGCGACGGCCAGCAGTGGGTGATAGCCCCGTGCACCGGTATAGCCGTGGTGGCGGGCGCCCTCCTTGGCCAGTCCGTAAGTCTCGCAGATCGTCGAATCAAGGTCGATGGTGAATGGCGCGTCGCCGGGTCCGGCCCCCGCCTGCCAGGCCCGGGCCAGCAGCTCGCGGCTCACCCGGTCCAACTGACGGACGTGGCCCCACCTGAAGCTGCGCAGGAAAGTGCCCAGGGTGGAGGGCGCCTTGACTACGCAGCCGAGAGCGCAGGCCGTCCTGCCAGTGCGCAACACATCGGCGTCGTCGATGCAGTCGCCGCCCGCCAGAGCGGAGGACACCAGCGTCATGATCTTGTCTCCGGTGTTGGCCCGGCCCGGCGCTTCGCCCAAGTCCAGGTGCTCCTGTACCAGTTCGGGCAGGCCCAGGCGCCGGGCCAGGGTGGCCGGAAGGAGCAGCCCAGCGTTGGTCACCAGGCGGTGGTCGTCGAAGGCGATACGGATGCGGTCGGGGTGGCGGCGTGGTAGCATCTATTGGGTGCTCCTTTTCTGGGACCGGTTTGCTGTTACAAAACCATTATCCCAGATTCAGAGGAGCACCCTTTGGCCACTTCAGGACGCTGACCCGACGCCCTCCTTCGGTGGATTCGGGTTTAATCCCCAAGCCGGGCATGAACAAGCGGGCCGGCGGCCGTCTTTGGTTCTGAGCCCGTATTCATACAACGACAAGACCGGCTTGGCCCTGTTGTGCCCCATCACCAACCAGGTCAAGGGCTACCCTTTTGAGGTAGCTGTACAGTCACCCGGTACGACTTCCGGGGTAGTCTTGGCGGACCAGGTTAAAAGCCTGGACTGGCGGGCTAGGAACGCCCGCTTTGCGGATCAAGCAACGCCGCAGGTGATTGATGAAGTCTTGGGCAAGGTGAAATCTCTTCTTGCTTGATTACCCACCATTCCAAGAGCCTCCAGTATTCCGTGCCCACACCTTCCTTCCCAATTCTTTCGCTACAAACAATGTCCGCCCTGCGGATTGTGGCGGTTTCGTCCCGGCGAGGCTGAGAGATTGCGCGCCGAACCGCCGAAAACGCTAATTGCCCTACAAACCGCGGCTATGTTAGAATTGGCCCAATTGTAGTCAGCGCATACCGGAAGCAGTCTCCCAATGCCGCGTCCCGGCCCCGGCCGATTCGCCGGGTATGGTAATATACGGGCAGCGTTGCGGCGGACCCCCTGAAGAGGCGCATCGTTAAGACAAGTTACCTTGCGGTGCTCCCCGAACAGGCAAAGTAAACGGGCCGTCGGCGGAGAATCGTTACCGGAAATATTGAAAGGCAGGACGTATGGTACAGTCGCTAGAACGCCCGGCAGAGCCGACACCACCCCCGGCGCCCCCGGTGCGGGAAAACCTGACAATGAAGTCCCTGTTGGAGGCCGGCGTTCACTTCGGGCATCAAACCCGCCGCTGGAACCCCCGCATGAAGCGGTACATCTTCACCCAGCGCAACGGCATCCACATCATTGACCTCCAGCAAACTCTGGGCTTGATAAACGAGGCGTACCGGGCCATGGTGCAGGTCGCCGCCGAGGGGGGCAAGGTCCTGTTCGTCGGCACCAAGAAGCAGGCCCAGGAAGTCGTGCAGAGCGAGGCCGAGCGGTGCGGTATGTGGTACGTCAATCAGCGGTGGCTGGGCGGCACCTTGACCAACTTCCAGACCATCCGCACCCGCATCCGTTACATGCAAGAGCTCCAGCAGAAGCGGGATCAGGGCTTCTTCCGTGCGCTGCCCAAGAAAGAGGCCGTCAAGCTGGGAGAGACCCTGGCCAAGCTGGAGAAGTATTTCCTGGGCATCAGGGACATGACGGCGCCTCCCCAGGCCATGTACGTGGTGGACATTGCCAAGGAAGATATTTGCATCGCTGAAGCCCGGCGCATGGGCATCAAGATTTTCTCCATCGTGGACACCGACTGCGACCCCGACCTGATTGACCACGCCGTCCCGGGCAACGACGACGCCGTCCGGTCCATCCGGCTGATTACCAACCGCATGGCCAACGCCGTTTTGGAAGGCGTCGCCCAGCGCGAGGCGTTAATGCAGGAGGAGTTGGACCGTGAGCGGGCCGAAAACGAGGTCCCCGAGGAAGGTCTCTCCGAAGAAGAGATGGAGCAGGTGGCAGTGGATTCCATTCCGCTGGAAGAACTGGGAGCCCTGATGCAGCAGGCCTCCGGCGTAACGCCCGCCTGACCGGGTAATCAAGCTGAAAGTTTCCCCGGCGCCGCGGGTTGCCGGGTGTATGACCAAAACGAGGAGGACAGTCCTTGCCAGCCACTGTTGAACAAATTAAAGCCCTCCGGGAGTTGACCGGCGCGGGTGTTATGGAATGTAAAGAGGTCCTGGAGCAGACCGGAGGCAACCAGGACCAGGCCGTGGCAGTGTTGCGCGAGAAAGGCTTTGCCCAGGCCGCCAAGCGGTCGGGCAGAGAGACCACCGAGGGCGTGGTAGAAGCGTACATCCATACCGGCGGGCGCGTGGGAGCCCTGGTCGAGCTTGGCTGCGAGACCGACTTCGTGGCTAGGACCCCGGAGTTCCGGGAACTCGCCCACAACGTCGCCATGCAGGTCGCGGCCATGGACCCAACCTACGTCTCCGCCAGCGATATTTCCGGGGACGACTCCCGGCCACCCGAGCAGGTCACCCTGATGCTCCAGCCCTTCATCAAGGAAACCTCCAAGCAGGTGGGCGACATCGTTCAGGAGTTGGCCGCCAAGGTGGGCGAGAACGTGAGAGTTATTCGCTTCAGCAGACTGGCCGTTGAAGAGTAAGTTCATCGCGAACGCATGAACCAGTCAGGTTACCGCCGCGTTTTACTGAAAGTCAGCGGAGAGTCGTTGCAAGGCTCCGCCCCCGCCGGAATAGACCCGGCTTCCGTAAGCTATGTGGCTCAGCAGATTGCCGAGGCCATCAGCATGGGCATTGAGCTGGCCATCGTTATCGGCGGCGGCAACCTGTGGCGGGGCCAGGAAGCTGAACAGCAGGGTATGGACCGGGCCACTGCCGACTATTCGGGGATGCTGGCCACGGTCATCAACGCCCTGGCCCTTCAGGACGCCCTGGAAAAGCGCGGAATGGTCACCCGCACCCAAAGCGCCCTTCCGATGCAGGCCGTGGCCGAGCCATACATCCGCCGCCGGGCCATCCGGCACTTGGAAAAGGGGCGGGTTGTAATTTTTTCCGCCGGCACCGGCAACCCCTTTATGACCACGGACACGGCATCGGCGCTGCGGGCTTTGGAAATCGGCGCCGACGTCCTGTTGATGGCCAAGAACAACGTCGACGGGGTCTATGACTCCGACCCCAAGCACAACCCCAACGCCAAGCGGTTCGCCCATCTCGATTACATGGATGCCCTGAACCGGCGGCTCCAGGTGATGGACTCCACCGCGGTCTCGCTATGCATGGACAACAAGCTGCCCATCGTGGTGTTCGACATCTTCGAGAAGGGCAACATGAGCCGAATCCTCAGCGGCGACGAAGTAGGCACTTTAATTTCCGGGAGGGTCTGACCATGCCGAACAACAGGGACGATGATTCCCAGCCAACAGTCGAGTCGGTATTAGCCGACGCATCCCACCGCATGGACGGGGCTATCGAAGCCCTGCGCCGGGAGTTGAACAACCTGCGAACGGGAAGGGCCGCGCCGTCTTTGTTAGAGAACGTTGCAGTTGACTACTACGGCACCCCCACGCCACTCAAGCAGTTGGCGTCCATTTCGGCTCCCGACGCCCGGTCCATCCTGGTGCAGCCGTGGGACCGCCAGGCGCTGCGGGACATCGAGCGGGGCTTGATGAAGTCGGACCTGGGGTTCAACCCTTCCAACGACGGCAATATCATCACCGTGCCGATTCCCCCGTTGACCCAGGAACGCCGGCAGGAAATGGTACGGCTGCTCAAGCGCAAAATTGAAGACGGCAAGGTTTCGGTGCGCAACGTGCGCCGGGATGCGCAGGATACTCTGCGGAAGATGGAGCGGGACAAGGCCCTGTCCCAGGACGAGAACCGCCGCAGCCAGGACCAGCTCCAGAAGGCAACCGACGCCCACACCAAGGGCATGGACGAGATTGGCGCCGCCAAAGAAGCCGAGATATTGCAGGTCTAGCCGGTGCCCGACCAGCGCGACCCAACCATTGCCAAGGCCTCCCTTCCTCCGGGAATCCCCTGCCATGTAGCGTTCATCATGGACGGCAACGGCCGGTGGGCGGTCAACCGGGGTCTCTCCCGCCGCGCCGGTCATCAGGCCGGGTTGGACACCATTAAGCGCGTTCTGGACCACCTCCACCGCCGTGGGGTGCAGTTCGTGACCATTTACGCCTTTTCGACGGAGAACTGGAAGCGCCCCGCCGATGAGGTGCAGTGGATTATGGACTTGCTTCAGGACGGTTTGGGCGAGTTGATGCAGGACCTGCACCGGAACAACGTGCGGGTACGGCACCTGGGCCGGGCCAACCGGCTCGACTCCCAACTGCGCGAGGGGGTGGAGCAGGCGCTGGATTTGACCAGGGACAACACCGGAATCACTCTCAACGTGGCCTTTGACTACGGTGGCCGCGATGAAATCCTCCAGGCTTGCCGGCAGATTGTTCAAGAGCGGATTCCCGACGACCTCATTGACGAAAAGCTCTTCGGCAGCTACCTCTACACCGCCGGCACGCCCGACCCGGACCTTATCATCCGGACCGGCGGCGAGCTCCGCCTGAGCAACTTTTTGCTGTGGCAGTCGGCCTACAGCGAGTATTACCCCACCCCGGTGCTGTGGCCGGACCTGGACGCCGACGAACTGGACAACGCGCTAACCTCTTACCAAAACCGTCACCGCAGGTTCGGCAGAGTCACCACCGACTCCCCGGGTTGACCTTGCTGCCCCGGCTGCTCGCCGCCCTGGTCGGCCTGCCCATCCTCCTCGGCGCCGTCTGGTTGGGAACCCCCTGGCTGGTCATTCTGGTGGCGGTGGTGGCCATTGCCGCCACTCGGGAGTTTTACCGGCTTTTCGATTCCGGCGACGCCGCCCTGCCGCTGGTCCTGGGATGCCCGTGGGCACTGGCTTTTCTGCTGGGACAGCAGCTTTCCCAAGGGACGGCGGGCTTCCTGGGAACATCGTCGGTCGTAGTTGCCGGCGGCGCCTTCGCCGCCCTGCTGTGGCTTATCGCCGCCTATCGCGGACGCCGGCCGCTGCCCGCCGCCGGCTTTCTGATTATGGGGCCGGTGGTTGTGGGATTCATCCTGGTCCACGCCCTGGCGCTGCGGGAACTGGGGACGGACGACGACCTGGGCCGCAACTGGCTGCTGCTGGCGCTGCTGACCACCTTCGCCTGCGATACCGGGGCGTTTTTCGCCGGGCGCACGTTGGGGCGTCACCGCATGGCCCCGGTCATCAGCCCCAACAAGACTTGGGAAGGAGCGGTGGGCGGATTTGCGGCGGCGGTGCTGGCAGCGTTGGCCCTGGGGTTTGCGCTGGACCTTTGCGTGTCCCGCTGGCAGCAGGGGCTGGTTGGTGGTACAGTGGGGGTAGCGGCCCAATTGGGAGATTTAGGCGAATCAAGGCTGAAGCGTTTCTCCCAAGTTAAGGACGCTGGTAGTATAATTCCCGGACACGGCGGGGTTTTGGACCGCTTGGACAGCCTCTCGTTGTCCATTCCCACTGTGTACTACTTGGGCCTGTTGATGAGCGGTTGCGGAATTAGCGAGTAGTTTTGGGACTCAATCCATGAAAAACACCCCATGAAAAACATCGTGGTGCTGGGGTCCACCGGCTCCATTGGGTGCCAGACGCTGGACGTGGTTCGCGCGTTTCCCGACCAGTTCCGCGTGGTCGGCCTGGCCGCCGGCCGCAACCTTGACCTGCTGGCACGGCAAATTGCCGAGTTCAACCCCCGGCACGTCTGGGCTTTGGAGCGGCTGGCGCATCTCCCGCCTGGCCTGTCGGTAACCCCTATGGAGGACATGGCCTGCCTGCCGGAGGCTGACCTGGTGATGGTTGCCACCACAGGCGCGGCGGGACTCCGCCCAACCCTGAAGGCCCTGCAGCATGGCAAGACGGTGGCGTTGTCCAACAAAGAGCCTATTGTCATGGCCGGACACCTTATCAAGCAGTGCGAAAAGGAACACGGCGGTACGCTGCACCCGGTGGACAGCGAACCCAGCGCCATCTGGCAGTGTCTTCAAGGTGAAGCGGGGGACATCCGGCGTCTCATCATCACCGCGTCCGGCGGGCCGTTCCGCGATTCGGCGGTGGAGGAGCTGGAAACGGTTACCCCCGAGCAGGCGCTGCGGCACCCGACTTGGCAAATGGGCCGCAAGATAACCATTGACTCGGCTACCATGATGAACAAAGCCTTCGAGGTAATTGAGTCCCATTGGCTGTTCGGGGTAGCCTGGGACGACATAGAAGTCGTGGTCCACCCCCAGAGCACGGTACACTCCATGGTGGAGTTTTCCGACGGGTCGGTCAAGGCCCAGTTGGGCCCGCCCAATATGCGGCTTCCCATCCAGTATGCCCTGTTTTACCCCAACCGTATGCCCAACCAGGAGATTCCCAGGCTGCCGACCAACACAGCTTATTCGCTGGACTTCCGCCCACTGGACGAAACGCGCTATCCCTGCTTCAAGCTGGCGATCGATGCCGGCAAGCGGGGAGGCACCTACCCGGCGGTCCTAAGCGCCGCCGACGAGGTGGCGGTGGAGGCGTTTTTGTCCGGCAGAATCAAGTTCACCGAAATATACCGGGTTGTCGAGCAGGTCCTGTCCGAACATCAACCCGGTCCTGGCGACAAAATCGAAGAACTGCTGGCCGCCGACTCGTGGGCCACCGAGCGGGCGGAGGCAGTGGCAGGTTAGTCCGGCAATGGAAGCAGTGTTTTTTGCCCTGGTCACCTTTGTCCCCATGCTGCTGGTATTGGTGGTGGTGCATGAATTGGGCCACTTTGTCACCGCCCGGGCCTACGGGGTTAAGGTCCTGGAGTTCGGGATCGGCTACCCGCCCAAGGTTTTCGGCTTCTACACCGGACGCACAACGCTGCTGCTGGACGCGAATACCCGTCTGGTCAACCTGGAGGACTACGGCGAGCTGACCTCCGGCAGGCTGGTCAAGGTCCAGTCCGTCGAGGACGCCAACGGCAACCTGGTCGCCCGGGTTCTCGAAGCTCCCCAGCGCACCCGCGTTAAGGGACCGCAGACGCTTCAGGACGTTGGCAGCGAGAATTACCTGAACCACGAAGGCCGGGTGCGGGAAGTGACCGGCAATTCGCTGGTCGTGGCCGACATGGTGTACACGCTGAACCTGCTGCCGCTGGGGGGGTTCGTGAAGCTGGCCGGCGAGAACAACCCGGCGGTGCCCCGCAGCCTGGCGAGCAAGGGTGCCGGACCCCGGGCGGTGGTGCTGGCGGCCGGGTCGTTTATGAACGCCGTACTGCCCATAGTCTTGTTCACCGCAGTTTTTATTATTCCGCAGCAGGTCGAAGTCGGCAGCGTCGTCGTATCCCAGGTTGAACCCGGTTCCCCGGCGGAAACAGCGGGGGTCAAACCCAACGACATCATCGTGGCATCGGACGGCGCCCCCATCGAAACCCCGCAGGAGCTGGTGCGGTCCATCGCCCAGAATCCCGGGTCCGAAATCGATTGGGTTGTGGACCGGGGCACCCATCAGGACACCCTGACCGTGACCCCGCGGAGCAATCCTCCCCAGGGCCAGGGGCCGACGGGTATTGGCATTAACCTGGTAAACGTCCGCACCGAGACCCGCTACGAGGCCCCGTGGACCGCCGTTGGCCTGGCGTTCACCAGCACCTGGGATATGCTGGTGCTGCTCAAGCATGAGATTTCCGGCTGGGTTACCGGGGACCGCTCGCCCCAGTTTTCCGGCCCCATCGGGATTGCCCAGATAACCGGCGAAATCAGCAGACAGGGCGGGGTGCACGGCTGGCTGGTGCTGTCGGTGTTGCTGAGCATCAACCTGGCCGTCCTGAACATTCTGCCCATTCCCATGCTGGACGGCGGGCGGCTGCTGTTCGTCGCCATCGAGTGGGTGCGCCGCGGCAAGCGGGTGCCCCCGGAAAAAGAAGGTCTGGTCCACCTCATCGGTTTCGTTGTCTTGATTGGCCTGATAATCCTGATTAGCGCCAACGACATTAAGCGTTTGATTGAGGGAGTCAGCCCGCTCGGTGGTTGACCTCACGCAATTTTGGCCTCACGCAATTTTGGCCTCACACCCTGGCCGGGCACGCCGCCGGTCAATGGGCCGGTTCCAGAACCGCATCGCCAAGGAGGTAATTCCCATGACCAAACGCCGGGTTACCAAGCCGGTTTACGTGGGCGGGGTCAAGGTCGGCGGCGGCGCCGATGTCACCGTGCAGTCCATGACCAAGACGGACACGCGGGACGTGGCCGCCACGGTGCGCCAGATTCACGAACTGGAAGAGGCGGGCTGCGAGATTATCCGCAGCGCGGTGCCCGACATGGAAGCTGCCCAGGCCATGCGGGAAATCAAGAAGCAAATCCACATTCCCCTGATTGCCGACATCCACTTTCACTACCAATTGGCCCTGGAGTGCGCCGACGGGGGCGTGGACTGCCTGCGCCTGAACCCCGGCAACCTGCGGAACGAGGACCAGGTGGGCCAGGTTGTGGAGAAAGCCAAAGAGCGCAACATACCCATCCGCATCGGCGTCAACTTCGGCAGCCTCCCGCCGGTGGGCGGCATCGGCAGGACCCGGGGGTTCTCGCGGCACATGGACATGGTAAACCGCCTGCCCAAGGCCGGGGATGCCGTCGCCGGTCAGTACAGCGTCGTGGACCACATGCTGGCCACCGCCCTGTGGGAAATCGGGTTCCTGGAACGCCAGGACTTCGACCAAATCAAGATTTCCATGAAGGCTTTTGACGTTCCCACCACCGTTGAAGCCTACCGGCGCCTGGCCGAAATGGTCCCCTACCCGTTGCACCTGGGAATCACCGAAGCCGGAACGGTCCAGGCCGGTTCCATCAGGACCGCGGTGGGGTTGGGTATCCTGCTTTACGAGGGCATCGGCGACACGATACGGGTGTCGCTCAGCGGCGATTCCACCGAGGAAGTGGCAGCCGGGTATGAGATTCTCAAGTCCCTTAACCTGCGGGACAAGGGGGTTACGCTGGTAGCCTGCCCCAGTTGCGGCCGGGCCGACGTGGACGTGGTGAAGCTGGCCAATGAGGTTGACGCCCTGGTCAAGAAGAACAACAAGAACATCAAGGTCGCGGTCATGGGCTGCGAGGTAAACGGCCCCGGCGAGGCCAAAGACGCCGACGTCGGCATCGCCGCCGGCGCGGGCCGGGCGGTTATCTTCCGCAAGGGCGAGAAGGTCCGGGTAGTCCCCGAAGCGGAGATGCTCACCGCCCTCATGGAAGAAGTGGACCGGGTTCCCGCCAACTCGGGAGATTGATACGCCCTATCATTTGCAGGACTGGCTTTCAACATGAGATTCACCCAACTGGTTTCCCGGACTCTGCGGGAAGACCCGCCCGACGCCGAAACGGCCAGCCACCGGCTGATGCTCAAGGCCGGGTTGATTCACCAGGTCGCCGCCGGGGTGTACGCCTACCTGCCCCTGGCCTGGCGTTCGTTGCGGAAGATTGAAAACATCATCCGCCATGAGATGGACGCCGCCGGCAGCCAGGAATTGTTAATGCCCACCCTTCAGCCCACCGAGCTTTGGGAGCAGACCGGGCGGCGCGCCGCTTTCGGCGACAACCTTTTCTCTCTGGAAGACCGGCGCGGACGCCCCCTGGTGCTGGCGCCCACCCACGAGGAAGTCGTAACCAACATCGTCAAGGCCAACGTGCAGAGCTACCGGGACCTTCCTGTCATCCTTTACCAGATTCAGACCAAGTTCCGCGACGAACCCCGGCCGCGGGCCGGTCTCATTCGCGTGCGGGAATTCGCCATGAAGGACGCCTATTCCTTCAACAACGGCGACGCCAGCCTGGATGAAAGCTACCAGGCGATGGCCCAGGCGTACCGCAACATCTACCGCCGTTGCAGCCTGCCAGTGTTAATGGCCGAGGCCGACAGCGGCGCCATCGGCGGCAAGGATTCCCACGAGTTCCTGCTGCCCACGGCCGCCGGCGAGGACACGGTTATCACCTGCCCGTCCTGCGGCTACACCGCCAACGCCGAGAAAGCTACGGGTGAATACCCAGCCTTGCCGATGGAGCCGGAGCTGCCACTGGAAGAGGTCACCACTCCCGGAATCAAAACCATCGCCGCCCTGGCCGAGTTCCTCGGTATTCCCGAGGCCAAGACCTTGAAGGCAGTGTTTTACTGGGCCGATGCCCAGGTGGTTCTGGTCACTATCCGGGGCGACCTGGACGTGAACGACATCAAGCTGAAGAACGCTCTTCATGCCCAGAACCTGCGGCTGGCCAACGACGAGGAAGTGCAAACCGCCGGGCTGGTCGCCGGCTCGGCGTCCGCAGTTGGGTTGACCGGCATTCATCACGTTGCCGACCCGTCCATTTCCAGCGGCAGCAACTTCACCGTGGGCGCCAACCGGCCCGACACACACTTGAACAACGCCAACTATCCCCGGGACTTCGGCGTGGACCTGCTGACCGACATCGCGCTGGCGCAGCCCGGGCAGCTGTGTCCCCAGTGCCGCCACGAACTGGAATCAACCCGCGGCGTCGAAGTGGGCCACATCTTCAAGCTGGGCACCTTCTTCAGCGAGTCCCTGGGCGCCATGTACCTGGACCACGAAGGACACCAGCAGCCGATAACGATGGGCTGCTACGGCATCGGCGTCGGGCGTCTGCTGGCCGCGGCCATTGAGCAGAACCACGACGACAAGGGCATGGTGTTTCCCGCCCCCATCGCTCCCTACTACGCCCACCTCATCGGCCTGAACCTGAATCGGCCGGAGGTAGCCCAGGCGGCCGACGAGCTTTACGAACAGCTTTGGAGCATGGGGGTGGAGACACTCTACGACGACCGGCCGGACCAGGCGCCGGGGGTCAAGTTCAACGATGCGGACCTGCTGGGGATGCCGGTGCGCATCGTCGTGAGCCCGCGCAACCTGACCAACGGGGTGGTGGAACTGAAGGCCCGAACCGCAGACGATGCGGAACAGGTGCCCGCGGTAGAAGCCGCCAAGACCGTGGCCCAACGGCTGCGGGACCTGGAGTGACCCCGTCCCGCAGGCGGCAAAAGAGGGGTCAGCCTAACGGGCCTTTAAGCGTTTTTCACCGGGGCCATAATGGATTGGTAAAGCCGTAGGTTTTCCATTAGAGGCGGGGCCACGCCCCCCTGACGGGTCGTCGAGAGCAGCAGCAGCAACCGGAATTGAGCGGCCAAGTCCCGCGCCAAGTTTTGCCTCGCCTCAGCCTCGGTGTCCCCTTCGATGGGTACTCTCAAGCCGTTCAGCGGCAGGACAGCCTTTGACTCGCCAGCCCAGTACTTGTCCAAGCTGTCTATGACGATAATGGGCAGTTCTTTGATCAGGACAAAGGCGCCGTCATCGGGCATATCTGAAGGCCGCAGCACACTCACCTTGACCGGGGTGACGTCGGTGTGGTTGATGTGGAAGGTGACGCGGTTGGGCTGGCTGGTGCCAACCAACCTCCAGTCCATATCCTCGGGCATCGCCGAGTCCACCCCAGGGTCCACGACCACCGGAAGCGACAAGTCCTCGGCGATGGGCCGGTCTTTCTCCGCAGCCATTAGTGACTCTCCAGGGCCTCGGATTCCAGCTCCCAAGCATCGTACACCTGGTCGGGCAGGTTTATCGGCCCCACCGCCGCCTCGTATTCGCGGACATGCTTGGTAGTCAAAAGGGAGATCGCCTTCAACATCTGCGGGCTAACCTTGATCCTGGTCCGCAGGATGGGTTCGCGCTCTTCCATCTGCTCGCCGAAGAAAAGCACCGCGGAGTAAAGGCTACTGAAGATGTGCATGGAGTCGGCGTAGAAAGTTATCGGTTCGCCCGTAGTAGCGTCACTGCCGGACTGGGTATCGCCGGGATTCACGTAAGAATCTTCCTGGGGCACCTGGTCTTCGGGGGGAACATAGGGTCGTTGAATGATCGGCATATCGCCTCCTTGTCCGGGAATGGCGCGCCGGGTCCGCTCAGACCCGGGGGCAGGCAGCTCCGGGGGCCCGCTCTGTTTGTGGTGTCATTATACACGGGCCGGGCGGTTCTTCAACGGGCCGGGCATTGCAGAGCCAGGGCAATTGCCAGGTCTCTTTAATCGTTCGTCCTGAGACCCTCGAAGGGCTTGCATGTTAACTGAATTTGGAGACCCTCAGAGGCAACGGACCAAAAAAGCGGGCCGCCCCGTCCGGGACGGCCTGCCCTGATTTACCCTGCCTGATGGTGACTGCCGGGATGGGTGTCCCTTGCCGGCCAACCCGTTCCCGCAATTTGCCGGGGCAAACTTATTCTTCTTCCTCGTCCTCCAGGTGGCCGGAAATCGCCCGGGCTACGTCGGCGCTGACCCGGCTGTAGGACGGGTTGTCCCCCCAGGTCGAGGCCTCAACGTAGTTCTTGAACTCGCGGGCTTCGCCGCAGGTCTGGCAGGTTCCCAGGCTGAACGGGCCGGACGCCGGTTGAATTACCCAGTGGTGCCGGCATTGGGGCTCTTCGGGTTGAGCGATGGGGTCAACGATTGTTGGCGCTACAGGCGCGGTTGTCGTCATTTCTTTTGTCCTCCGTAGTTTGGAGTGAAAACGTTATCAGAATGCGAAGGCAATGTCAATAACTGTTTGTCACTGTATGTTATTCGTCTCACAATAACCAGACCCGACAATGCCCGCCTTGGATGGGTCCGGTTGCGGGAAAGTCCGGTGGGGAATCGTTTTTCCCGCAACGGCGCTTACCCCTTCACTTAAAACTACGTTGCAACCGCGTCATCGGTTGTATTGAAGGAGGGCGAATTGCAAAAACCCCGGCGCTTAGTCGGGCGCCGGGGTGTCCGGGCTGCCAGGTTGGGCGTGAGCGTGATGAAGTTATAGGCTGTTGGTAATCTGCTGGGTGACGACACGGGTTACGCCCCAGCCGGCCAGCCAAGCCGAATGTCGCCCGTCGCCGCCCGCCACGAACACTTCCACATCGTCCGGGTGGGGGACCACCGGCACCAGGGTGTTGGGGTTGGACTCGTCAACCCACGCCGGCCAATTCTTGTTGCCCCAGTGGGCAATGCCCCGCAGCCGGTCCACAGGCATCCGGGCGTTCTCGTAGACGTAACGCCGGACGTCGGCCTTGGATAGCCCGGCCTGGTGCATCTCGTTGGCGTGTTCCGGGCTGACAATCAAAGTCATCTGCGCGCCGGTGCCAATCTGGTAATAGTTGGCGAACCCGGCGGTCTTGATTCCTTCCACCAGGGTCGCCAGCACGGCCATGCTGTCGGACACGGTGGTCTCCATTATCGGGTACATGGCGCGGATGGCGGTGATGGTGACCATGCTTTCGTCGGTGGCGTAACCCAGCTCGACGTGGCGCGGCTCCCAGGGGCTGCGGGCCTCGTTTTCAGAGAAACAGAATGTGAATCGTCCGGGGAGGCCCAGCGTGGCCTTGTCCATTTCCCCCGGCACCAGCCCGGCGATGTTGCGCACCACCAACCGCAAAGCCCGTCCGATGACGGCGTTGGCCCGGTAGCCGGGACCGAAGCAGCCGGAATCGCCGTTGATGCCCAACTGGTCGGCGATGGGACCGTTGACGATCAGCACCGGGGCCGCCCCGCCGGTGGTCGCCTGGCAGCCGGCCAGGTTGAATGCCGGCTGCATGATGGCGCGGACGGCGGCCACCACCACGGGAAAATGCTCCGGGCGGCACCCGGCCATCACCGCGTTGACGGCTATCTTCTCCAGGGTGGCCCGGACGTTGCGGGGCTGAATGACCCCCAGCGACTGCGCCGGGTCTTCGCCGAAGGGACCCAGCATCGCCCGCACCGACGATTCGGTGGCGGGGACGACGGGCAGCCCGTCGGTCCAACCTTGTTCTTCGTAGTAGTCCTGAATAGCTTCAAAGGAGTCGGGCACTTCGACCCGGCGGGACTGGATGGGAAACGAACTCATCTGTTACTGCCCCTGCTTCGGTGTAGGTAGGAAGGGAACGATTTTCTCGGCCAGGGAAGCCAGGTTACGGGTCTGTATCCAGACTTGGCCACTGCCCCGGAACTTCATGACCAGACCCTCGCCACCCCCAATCAGAGAGTGGAGACCGCCCACCTTGCCGATGGAGTATTCCACATCGTCAGTGAACGTGTTGGCGGTGAACGTGTTAATGAAAAAGGACTCGCCGCCCAGCATCCGCCGGAAGCCGCCGAACAGCCCACCCCCGCCGGAGCCTGTTTTCATCTCCACGCCCTGCTGCGCTACCATGGCACGGCACCCGGTTCTGCCTTGATGCTTTCGCCTAGCTGCAAGTCAACTGTTAGCAGTGCATAGCCGGCGTTGAACTCGATATCGGTTTTCATCGGTTGGCCCCCGCGTTTTTTGGACGAACCGGCCCCGGCTTCCGGTCACTTTCGACCGTGGAGCGCCGGGGCCGTGTTTTCGAGAAACAGCTCTCAGGGGAGGCGCGTTGGTTCCCCTAGCTTTCGGTCAGCAGGCCGACGATTTCTGCGGCGAATTCGTGGGCCAGTTCATGCACCCCATCCACCGAGCGGGAGGCCAGCGGGCTGGGCAGAATGACGATTCGCGCGCCGGGCATTCCCAGCGACGCGGCCCGGATGTGCGCCGCCCGGGTGAAGGAGCTGGTTATGACGCTGACCGAGGGAAGGCCCCGGGACTCGGTTACTACTGTGTCGTGGAGACCCCACGCCGTGCAGGAGCCTCAATCTGCAATGCCGTGAACGACGGCGTCACACTCCTCAATCAGGGATTCCAGCGTTTCATCGGAGCAGGGGGCGCTGAAGGAAAACTTGCGGGCGTAGATGACCTTCTCAGCGTTGTACTCGTTTTCCAGGATGGTCTGCAACTCCTCCAGGAACTTGTCGGAGTGGAACTTGGTGTTTTCCAGCAGACCGATGACCTTGCCTTCCAGTCTGGGCAGGCCGGCGCTCATGCCCTGCGGCTCGGGCTTATCTTCGGGTATGGGGTCCAAAATCTGAATGGTGCGGGTTTCGGCGACCATGTACAAACCTCCAAACTTCAGTCAGGGGTGGGGCCAAGGAAGTCCTGCGAGAGTCCCAGGACAACCCAACCCAATCCTTAGTAATAGACCGCGTTGCCCGTGCCACCGCCAGCGGCGATGACCTCTCCGGTGATGGCCTCCCCCTTGTCCGATGCCAGGAAGGCGGTGAAGAAGCCGATTTCCGAGGCGTCCACCATGCGGCAGATGGCGTTGCCCTGGCCCGAGCCGGGCGCGAAATCGCGGGCTTCCACCTCTTCGGCGGTTATGCCCTGCTGCTCCGCGCGGGCCCCCAGCATCACCGCCGTCCGCTCGGTGCGGGTGGTGCCGGGGTGGATGCAGTTGACGGTGATGCCGAACCTTCCCAACTGGTTGGAGAGAGTCTTGGTCAGGTGGACCAGCGAGACGTTGCGGGCGCCGCCGCTGAGGTTGCCGGCGTTGCGGGCGTTGCCGCCGCTGATGTTGATGATGCGGCCATAACCCTGCTCTTTCAGGTGGGGAATGGCGGCCTTGGCGCAGCGCAAAGCGCCGACGTACTTAACGTCGAAGTCCCCCATCAGGGCGTCCTCATCCACCGTTTCCACCGGCCCCACCGCGTTGGGTGATCCGCCCGGCAGCGAGGCGCTGTTGACCAGGATGTGCAGCCCACCCAGTTGTTGGACCGCGGCATCCATGACTCGGTTGACCTGGTCCGTATCGGTCACGTCCAGCTGCATCGGAATCACCCGGCGCCCGGTCTCGTCCTCAATCTCCCGCGCCGTCTGCTCCAACTGCTCCATCGTGCGCGAGGCGATTACCACGTCCACGCCTTCCCGGGCCAACTCCCGGGCGATGGCCTTGCCGATACCCCGGCCGCCGCCGCCCACAAACGCTTTCTTGCCTTCCAGTCCAAAATCCATGCCGTTAAACTCCTAACGTCGAGAATGATTTGGGGCCCGGCAGTTCCAACAGCCTTGGCCCCAACCGTGGTTAATTCCACGGGGGTTAGTTCCAAGGGTTAGTTTCAGTTGAAGGGTAGTCTAGCGACAATGCCCGGTGGCGTCAAACACGAAGGACAGGAGCAGGAAGTCATAATGAAGTCCTTCGGAGAGACCCAGAGCCTGCCCCCCGGAGACGGGGGTTGAATGATTTGAAACAGGTTTCCCCGTGGGTTAGTCCAGCAAAAAGCCCCCGGAAAACCGGAGGCCTTGGCGACTAACGAAATAGGCCGGGGGGCCGGAACTTAACCGGCCATTTGGAAGAACTTGCCTTCAGTCTTGATTGCGGGGGCAACCACCATATCCGCCTTGTGCAGGTCCTGAATCGTGTAGGCGCCGCACATACCCATCGCCACCCGCAGCGCCCCCACCAGGTTCTGGGTGCCATTGGTAACCGAAGTGGGCCCGTGCATGATTTGCTGCAACGTTCCCTTGGTGCCCACCTCAATGCGAGTGCCTCTGGGCAGCTCGGGATGGGCGTTGGCCATGCCCCAGTTGAAGCCTCGTCCCGGCGCCTCTTCCGCCTGGGCAAAGGGCGTTCCGATCATCACGGCGTCCGCACCGCTGGCGATGGACTTGCAGACGTCGCCGCCGGTGCGGATGCCGCCGTCGGTGATGACAGCGACGTATCGGCCGGTTTGCCGGAAGTGGTCTTCCCGGGCCGCGGCGCATTCCAGCGTCGCCGATACTTGAGGAACGCCGACGCCGGTGACCTCCCGCGTCGTGCAGGCCGCGCCCGGCCCAACACCCACCAGGATGCCGTCAACGCCGGTCTCCATGAGTTCCAGGGCGACGTTGTAGCTGACACAGTTGCCAACGACCACAGGCACCTTCAAGGCCGCCATCAACTCGGAAAAGACCAGCCCCCGGTAGCTGTTGGACATGTGGCGGGCCGTGGTTACCGTGGACTGCACAAATACGATGTCTGCCCCGGCTTCCACCGCCACCGGGCTGAGCTTCTTGGTATTCTGGGGGGTAAAAGAAACGGCGCACACCGCGCCTGACCCCTTGATTTCCTGTACTCTCGATCCGATCAGGTTTTCTCGAATCGGCTCCGAGTAGACCTGCTGGAGATACTCGGTCACCTCCGCTTTGGACATGGAGACAATCTCTTCCAGCACCGAGTACGGGTCATCGTAACGGGTGTAAAGGCCTTCGGCGTTCAGCACACCTAGCCCACCCATCTCATGCATCAGGGCGGCGAACCGGGGAGACACCGTGCCGTCCATCGCCGAAGCCAGGAAAGGGGCCTCAAAGACATAGCCGCCAAGCGCCAGTTTGGTCGAGACCATCTCCGGATTGATGGTTACGTCCCCGGGAACGATGGCCACTTCATCGAAACCGTAGGTCTGGTCAAGTTGTTTAAGGAGGCGTCTCCCCATAACCCATAACCTCCGACCGGAGCAGTTTGTTTCCAGGATATTGCCGTGAATTTTGCTACCCGCGGCCCGAAAAGTCAACCGGAATTGCGGACGCGACTTGAGCAGTTATGTCCGGCGTGGGAAACCAAACCCGTTCGCCCTGAGGGCCTTGCAGGACTTCCTTATCTACCCCGCTCACTCAAAGTCAATGTCGTCCATCTCCGGCTCAACGCTCCGGTTTCTGCCCGCGGGCGCGCCCCAGAGAGCATGCAATGCCTGGCGTACGGTGCGGACCAAGACCAGTTCCAGGGATGCGCCCGCCACCACATCCCGGCCCACTGTTTCCGGAACGACGGCCCGGGCCAACCCCAGGCGGCCCGTCTCGGCCAACCGGCGCTCAATCTGCGGGACCGTCCGCAGTTCACCGCTCAGACCCACTTCCCCCAATACCACCGTCGACGGGTCTACCGGGCGGTTGTAGAGGCTGGAGGCCACGGCGGTCAGCACTGCCAGGTCAACGGCCGGCTCGGTAACCCGGAATCCACCGGCCACGCTGACGATGATGTCCTGCCCGGCCAGGTCCAGGTTGGCCCGGCGGCTTGCCACCGCAGTCAGCATCAGCAGCCGGTTGTAGTCCACGCCGTTGGCCACCCGCCGGGGAACCGGGGCGTAGGACGGGGAGGTCAACGCCTGCACCTCCAGCAGCAGCGGGCGGGAGCCTTCCAGCACCGGCACGAGAGCTGCGCCCACGGCCCGGTCGTAACGCTGGGACAGCAGGGCATGGGACGGGTCCGGCACCTCCACTAGGCCCTCGCCGGTCATCTCGAACACCCCCACTTCCTGGGTCGAGCCGAAACGGTTCTTGCCGCAACGCAGCACCCGGTAGGCGTTCAGGTCCTCACCGTCCAGGTAAAGCACGGTGTCAACCATGTGCTCCAGGACCCGCGGGCCAGCCAACGAACCGTCCTTGGTCATGTGGCCGGCGATCAACACCGGAACGTTGCTCTGCTTGGCCCACCGCAGCAGCCGCAGGCCGCACTCGCGGACCTGCACGACGCTGCCCGGCCCGGAGGGAGCGTCCCGGGTGTAAAGAGTCTGGATGGAATCAATGACTGCCAGGCCGGGCTTGCACTCCTCCAGCCGGGCCAAAATCTGCTCCACGTCGGTCTCCGAGAGCAGGAAAATTCCGTCGCCGGGCAGCCCGAGACGCTGGGAGCGCAGCTTGATCTGGTGGGGAGATTCCTCGCCGCTGGCGTAGACGACCGGGTCGCCCGCCGCCGCGATGTACCGGGAGACTTGCAGCAGCAGCGTGGACTTGCCGACGCCCGGCTCCCCGGCTAGCAGGGAGACCGAACCCGGCACGATTCCGCCGCCCAGCACCCGGTTAAGCTCGGTGGAGGGCAGGACGATGCGCGGCTGATCGTCGGAACGTAGTTGGGACAATTCCTGAAGCGGCTCAGCCCCGGCCCGGCGGTCGGCCCCCACCCAGGACGGATGAGCGGCCGGGGCCGGGGCAACCGTGGTCTCGGAAAGCGGTTGGGCAGAGCCGCAACCCGGCGACGGGCAGAATCCCATCCAACGGGCGCTCTCGTAGCCGCATTCCCGGCACTGGAAAACGGTGCGTGGTTCTCTGGGACGTGGCATGGCAGGGCCATTATAACAAGCGAGGCCCCAAAAAGATGGGGCCTCGTGTCATAGGGCTGCGGTTTTCCCGCCCTCCGGCGGGGTGTCCTGGACTTAGGTGAGCACCGTCACCTCGGACTTGGCGTAAATCATGATCTTGCCGTCCTCGTCCAGGTCAACAACGGCGGTGTCGCCAGCCTTGATGCGGCTGCTCAGGAGCTCGTCGGAGAGCCGGTCCTCGACCTCGTTCTGGATTAGCCGGCGCAGGGGCCGCGCGCCCAACACCGGGTCGAAGCCGTTCTCGCCCAAGTACACCTTGGCCGCCTCGGTCAACTCCAGGTCAACCTGCTTGTCTTCCAATTCCTTCTTTACGAGGCCCATCATCAGATCAACGATGGCCAGAATTTCAGACCGGTCCAGTTGGTGGAAGACGATGGTGGCGTCAAGCCGGTTGAGGAACTCGGGCCGGAAGAAGCGCTTCACTTCGTCCATAACCTTGTCCTTCATCCGCTCGTAGGCCTGGTTTTGAGACTGCGCGTCGTCCGACTTGACCGCAAAGCCCATCGTAGTGTCCCGCTTGATTAGGTCGGAACCCAGGTTGCTGGTCATCACGATGATGGAGTTGCGGAAGTCCACCCGGCGCCCACGGGCGTCGGTAAGCTGCCCAGCGTCGAAAATCTGGAGCAGGACGTTGAAGATTTCCGGGTGTGCCTTTTCGATTTCATCCATGAGGATGGCGCAGTAATTCTTGCGCCGGACGGTCTCGGTAAGCTGCCCGCCTTCGTCGTAGCCCACATAACCCGGAGGGGCGCCGATGAGCCGGGCCACGGTGTGCCGCTCCTGGAACTCTGACATATCCAGCCGGATCATGTTGTCCTCGTCGCCGAACATGAACTCGGCCAAGGCCCGCACCAACTCGGTCTTGCCCACGCCAGTGGGGCCAAGGAACAGGAACACGCCGATGGGGTGCCGGGGGTCTTTCAGGCCGGCCCGGGCGCGGCGCACCGCCCTGGAGATGTTGATGATGGCCTCATCCTGGCCGATGATGCGCTTGTGCAGATCGGACTCCATTTGCAGAAGCCGCTCGGTTTCTTCCTGGGCCAGCCGCGTCACCGGTATGCCGGTCCACATACTGACCACTTCGGCGATGTCTTCCTCGGTGACCTGGGCCCGCTCCTTGATGCGGCCTTCGTGCCATTCCTTTTCCAGGTTGTCGAGGTTCTGGTTGAGGTTCAACTCCCGGTCCCGCAGCTCGGCGGCGAACTCGTAGCGCTGGGAAGCGATAGCCTCGTCCTTTTCCTGACGCACTTGGTCGAGCACCTGCATGGCGTCCTTGACCGACGCCGGGGTGGCGCTGCCCCGCAGCCTCACCCGGGACCCGGCCTCGTCCAGCAGGTCAATGGCCTTGTCGGGCAAGAAGCGGTCGGGGATGAACCTGGTGGCCAGGTTGGTGGCGGCCTTGATCGCGTCTTCGGTGATGTCCACGTTGTGGTGGTCTTCGTAGCGCTCCTTGACCCCCCGCAGAATCTCCAGTGTGTCTTCCTGGTTCGGTTCTTCGACCCGAACAGGCTGGAGGCGGCGTTCCAGCGCCGGGTCCCGCTCGACATACTTGCGGTAATCGTCGAGGGTGGTGGCGCCGATGCACTGGATTTCGCCCCGGGCCAGGGATGGCTTGAGGATGTTGGAGGCGTCCACCGCGCCCTCGGCGGCGCCGGCTCCAACGATGGTGTGGATTTCGTCGATGAACAAGACGCAGTTGCCCGACGCCTTGATTTCTTCGATAACTTTCTTCAGGCGCTCTTCGAACTCGCCGCGGTACTTGGTTCCGGCGACCAGCGCGCCCATGTCCAGGGTTACCAGCCGCTTGCCTTGCAGGGTTTCCGGCACATCGCCGCTGGATATGTGCTGGGCCATGGCTTCGACGATGGCCGTCTTGCCCACGCCCGGCTCGCCCACCAGCACCGGGTTGTTCTTGGTGCGGCGGCTGAGGATTTGGACCACACGCTCCAGCTCGGTTGACCTTCCTATAACCGGGTCCAGCTTGCCGGACCGGGCGGCGACGGTCAGGTCTATGCCGAGTTGGTCCAAAGTGGGGGTCCGGGTCGTGCTGCGGGATCCCTGCGTCCCGGTGGAGGAACTGTTGCTCAGGATGCGGTGGGTCTCGGCCCGGACTTTCTCCAGGGTGACGCCCAAGCTTTCCAGAACGCCGGCGGCGACGCCCTCGCCCTCACGCAGGAGGCCGATGAGCAGGTGCTCGGTGCCGATGTAGGTGTGGTTCATGCGGCGGGCTTCGTCAACGGCCAACTCGACCACTTTCTTGGCCCGGGGGGTAAGGCCGATTTCGCCCTGGGTGGGCTTCTCGCCCCGGCCGATGATGAACTCGACGGCGGAGCGAACCTTGGTCAAATCGACGCCCAAGCCCGACAGGACCCGGGCGGCCACCCCTTCGGTTTCGCGTACCAGCCCCAACAGAATGTGCTCGGTCCCGATATAGTTGTGGTTGAACCGCTGGGCCTCTTCCTGCGCCAGCGACAGAACCCGGCGGGCCCGCTCGGAGAATTTCTCAAATCTACTTCCCATAATTCCGCTCCTGTTGGGATAAAGTGGGAACCCGGTTTGCCTGGGCCGTGCTTGCCCGAGGTCCGGTCCCGGTAGAACGCCGGACTACGCCGGCCCTCAACCCGTCAGACATTTCCCGGATGGTCTCCAGATGCTCTCGACCGCGCAAACCAAGGCAGCGGGGGAGGGCGTCAACCTCTTGGGTTAAAGGGCGATTATAGGGTAGGCATGGGGCAGTGTAAAGTAAGTTTCGCCTCGGTTATACCACCGAAACAGGGGGTTGGGTTGGGGCCAGTCACCGAACTGGGGAAACGGCGGCGGGGACCAGTGTCTGCCGAAGCAGGCAACAGATGTACAAGGCGGTTCCTTCAAGACTTTAGCCCTTGGCCCTTGAAGATGGGGCATAGCTAAAACCCGGCGGTGACCTATTTTCCCACTCCGTTACCAAAGCAGTATCGTCGGCGCTGGGGCGTTTCACTTCCGTGTTCGGGATGGGAACGGGTGGGTCCACCCCGCTAGAACCACCAGGAATCAACGTGATTGAGTATGCACCATTTTTCACATTCTGGCAAGGGGGAATTCAGGGCGAAATTCCGACTGGTCATGGCAGCTCCATTTCTTACGATAATCCTCCAATCATCGGCGTCTACGGCGTTACTCGGCTCCCCGGTTCGTTATAAAATGTTGCCAGTCGGGTTGCCAGTCAGAAAGAAGCTTTGCAGGAAATCAGCTCAACGGATTTTCCTGGCGACCGGGACCTTCGGATGGTTTCCAGCGGATAATTTCCAGTATGACGGTCCAGGCAGGGCGTGGCGCCGGCAACGATGCCACGAGCCTAAATCAAGTCAAGTAAGTCAAGTGAGGTGTATTGAATTGCGTAACGGTTTAATTCTCGGTGGGGTAGCGGCGGCGCTGTCCGTCGCCGCGCTGGTCGTCGCGGTCATTGCTCTGGTCAATTCGGCCGCCGGCCCGCCAGCAGATGCCCCTTTGATTTTGTCCTCCTTGAAAGCTAGTACCGCGTCCGGCTAAAACCGATGTATAGATATGCCGAAGCTTGTTCAGTGCATGGGCGGTAGAGAATCTCCAGTCGTTAGTTGCCACAGACTTATTTCGTTCGGTTATTTATCAAAAATAGCCGGACGCGGTACTAGCTTGAAAGCTGGACCTCCCATGGCGGACCGGCCGGGGTTCACGGTAGACCTGGTGCAGCAGGCACTGTACCGTTACGACCAAGAAGGCCGGGACGCTGCCCTGGCCTACTACAACTCCCCGGAGAGCATCGTCGGGGAATGGTACGTCTTCATTCTTGACGAGGACGACCGGGCGATTGCCCATAGAACCCCGTCCGTCTTGGGCCGGGACTTGAAGGGCGACCTGGGCGTAGACCAGACCGGCTACCGCTTCGGCGAAGTCATGCTCGCCGCCACCGAGGAAGGCCGTTGGGTGGACTACCTGTTCCTCAACCCCGACACCGGCAACCAGGAGTTCAAGCACTCCTGGGTCGTCCGCCACGACGGGCTGCTCTTCGGCTCCGGCTGGTACCAAGTATTGCCCACCAACCGGGATACACCCTAGCCTTAGCAGACCCGGCAATCCGTCACGACAAGGCACCCGGCAGAACCGGGTGCCTTGTTCTATTACTACACATCAGTACAACACACCGGAACGCGCGACGGGCGCCGGAACGCGCGGGGTTCGCCGGCGCCGGCTATAGGCCCCGGTCACCAGCCCAGCATCACCGACTCCTTGCGGGGGTCGGCGCCGCCCCGGTACACCCCGGCCTCGGCGTCTACAATAATGGGAGCAAAGCCGTTCCTGATATCCCAGGGGCCGACTTCCTCTACCTGGTGTCCCCGGTCGTTGAGAGCGTCCACCAAGTCCCGGGAGACCCGTCCCTCGACCTCCAGGCGGTTGGGGTATTCCCGGTGGGGCCAGGGCGACTGGGGGAAGCTGTACCCGCAGAACCGGGGCGCTTCCACCGCATCCTGAACGTGCAGCCCGAAGTCAACGATGTTGGTCAGCACTTGCAGGTTGCTCTGGGGCTGGCTGTCGCCGCCTGGCGTGCCCAGGGTCATAAAGGGCTGGCCGTCCATACCACTGCGAGAAGGGTCATTTGGTTCGGACAAATATCATTTACGTAAACTAAAACCCCACCCCACTCGCGCGATCCGGACCGCGAAGCTGGCCGCGTCGGGGGCAATGGCCCGGGCCCCGTTTATCACCGTTGCCAAGGTCCACCCGACGGCGCTCCCGCTCCACTCCGGCAGCGATACCGCCAGACCGGAGCCGGCGGGTTCTACCGAAACATCCGGGAGAGGAGTGCTGACCGGCACCCTGACCTTGTGTCGGTCCGGTACGGCCACCGTCCGCCCGAAGTTGAAACCACCGGTGGGCGTCCGCCGCACCTGATTGGCCAGGGCGTCCGGGGGGTTGCCTCCCAGGAAGCCCTCATCAAAGGCAATAACCGCGTCCGCCCGAGCCTGCCGGGAAGCATCGAACCACCCAACAGAGGAGATCAGGTGACTGGCCGGGCCAACTCCAGGCTCGCCGGTGGCTTGGTAGCAGGTCAACTGCATCCCCGACACGTCGACCGCTCCGATCCGGCGAAGCGCGTCGTCGAAACACTGGACCAGCGGCGGCAGGACAACAGACAACCCGGCTGAAGCATTGCGCCGACTGCGGAGCCTGGACAAACCGATCGGGCCCGCAGGGCTGCCCTCCCTCGGCATTACCTCCGGCACGGGGGCGCTTTCCAGGTCCGGTGGGTCCGCAAGCTCGCCGTACACCCACCCGATCACGGCGGGGTCGTCGACCAGGCTCGCCTCGTACAGGTTCCAGAGATTCCTTCTCCGGCTCGACCGAGAAGTGGAGGACCAGCCCATCATCTCAGCACGCGCCTCGAAGGTGTCGAAAAGGAGTGCCGCCGGCGCTTGCTGGCGGCGCTCCCCTTCCCTCTCTGAATCAATCAGGCCCGGCGGGGCATGGAGCCCAAAGGCTTCGATAACGAACAAGGTTGCCATTGGCTAGTACCGCGTCAGGGTGAAACCGATGGATAGATACGCCGAAGCTTATGCCGGGCATCGGGGGTGGAGAAGCTCCAGTCGATGGTTGCCTCAGCCTGATTACGCTCGATCTCCAATGCCGCGATTTCGCGCTTAAGCGACACTTCATCTTCAATGCGGCGATTCAAACATTGGTTGCTGAAGACGCTGAACTCGATCTCCGCCATGTTGAGCCAGCTCCCATGTTTGGGAGTATAGTGAAACTCCAGCCGTTGGATCACCCGTCTGGCTTCCTTTGGCTCGAAGGCCTCGTACAGGGAGGCGGGTCTATGGGTGTTCAGGTTGTCCAGCACCACTCGGATCCTCTCCGCCTCGGGGTAAGCAGCATCCCCCAGCCAGCGCATCTGATGGGCGAAGTCGGTCATGGTGCGACGCTCGGTCACTGCCACATGCCTCCAGCCCGCCAGCGGCTCACAGGTCATGAACAAGTTCCGGGTCCCGTTGCGCTGGTACTCGTAATCAAACCGCTCCCGCCGGCCCGCCTTGGCCGGGATGGGCGCCCGCTTCTCGGCCACCAACTGCTTGGAGGTCTCGTCGAAACAGACTACGGGCCGCTGGGGGTCATAGGGTTCCGCATAGAGGTCCAGCACGTCCTCCATGCGGGCCACGAACTCGGCGCTCACCTTGGGGATGCACCACTCCTTCTTCCGCCACGGCTTGAGTTCGTTTTTTTCAGCACCTGCCTGACCGTCTCCCGGGAGATGGAGTCGGTCAACTCCAGCTTCACCGCCTCGTCGGCCAGCAATCGCAAGGTCCAGCGGGTGTGCCCTTCCGGGGCTGCGCTGCAGGCCACGGCCACCAGGTGGGCTTCCTGCTTTCCATCGAGTTTACGCCGTTGTCCCGGCCGCGGCAGGTCATTGAGGGCCCGCTGCAACCCGCCTTCCACGAAGCGCTGGCGCACCCGGCCGACCGTGGAGGGGCCGACCAGCAGAGCTTCGGCCACCTGCTGGTCGGTAAGGCCTTCATCGGCCTTGCACAAAATGAGGCACCGCTTCACTTTACGCCCCGAGGATTGGCCGCGCCGGGTGATACCCAGCAAATGTTCCCGCTCATCTTGGGTCAAGTTCACTCGGTATAGCTTGGCCGGCATTCCCCACGCCTCCCCACAATCAAAGAATGCCTCAATTATATACTTTCTTATATTTGTCAAAAATAGCCGAACGAAATCAGGCTGCGGCAACCATCGACTGGCGATTCTCCACCACCGATGCCCGCAACAAGCTTCAACATATCTATCCGTCAGGTTCAGGCTGACACGGTACTAGTCATCCGGCCTGCACTGGATGTCTTTCGTCTTGCTCTCGGTGTCTGGAGGATCAGCCTGCCCCACCAGGTCGACGTCCACAATGCTGCGGTAGCGGTACCACAAGTCCGACCCCGTGCAACGATGCCGCGCGTTCACCCGGGCGCCCCCCAGGTTCCGGGCCTCAACCCGTTCCTCGTTTATATCGAGGGTCCTGATATATCGAGGGTCCTGAAAAAGCAGCGCGGGGGGTTGGTATAGATGCACCAATACGCTGAAATCGAGACCCAAACGTCGGCCTCATCGGAGCAGTCGCCGGAATTATGGGTCCACCAGCCATGCACCGACGCATACCCCGGCGGCCTGTTTGACCTGTGAGGGTCATCGCTATGACTATCGAAGTCACAGTCGCCGGTACGCGGCAGCGGGAGGGGTGGCTGTTGATGCGATACGTGATTCGGCTCAGCCTGGTCCGCCTGTGCAAACTCCGCCCAATATCCAGGGCACTCCAGCTGGTCAATGTCGGCCTGCTCGTCGCTGCAAAACGGCTGCTCGTCTTTGTCGGTCTGCCCCGGGCCCTAGGCAAAGGCCACTCCCGACAACGTCAGCGAGAAAACACTCACCGCGACAAGCAAGGCAGCCACCAAGAGCATCGTTTGACGAATGTCAGTCTTCATGATGTCCCTCCTTCCGCTCAGGTTCTTTATCGGATATAACAATATATAATATCATAGTAGCAGATGTCAACCCTCTCGGTTCCGTTCGGAAGTGGGGTATGCCGGTATTTGGACTGCCCCACGAAAACCCCACAAGCAAACGGAACCCACGCATCAGTAAAAGACCCTGGTTTCGCTCCCGGCGTTTTGCTCCCAAGGCCATCGCGTCACAATTGGTTGGCCTACCATGACACTTGCCCCTTTCCAACTCCGGCATCTCCCCGCTACCATGTATCGCGTGGGGTTGGCTGGCTCGGGAGTTTTCCCGAGCCAGTCGCACTACCGGCGCAAATGGGACAGATTGGGACAAAATGGGACAGAAAAACTATCCTGCTCAAAATCGCCGGGCCGGTCCCCCGCCGTTTCAGGGGTGCCAAAACCGGACAAAATGGTAACAAAAGCGGACAAAATGGTAACAAAAGCGGACATTGCCCAGACATTAGCGGACAAAACCCAGACAAAAATCCTCAGCCCCCACGCTCAAATGTCCGGAAATGTCCGCTTTTGTCCGGTATTCTCAGCTTTTCCGCCTCCCATCCCCGTGTTCTCCCAGGTCCGTCCCAAAACCCCGGCAAATTTGAGCGCATTGTCAACGATAGGGATACTACCAAATGATGCGCCGAACTTATGACGCGCTTGCCCTGGTTTGGCTCCCGCCGTTTCGCTCCCTGGGTATTCCCCTAGCGTATACTGGACAATCATGACTTTGCGCAAGCCCGCCGCCCTTCTGGTGCTGTCCCTGGCGTTGGCCGTGGTGTTTTCCGGCTGCGGACACCAGTCGGCGCCGGAGTTCCGCGGCATCGTCGGCTGGCTGAACTCGCCCGGCCTGACCCTGGAAGACCAGCGGGGCCGGGTGGTCCTGATCGACTTCTGGACCTACTCCTGTGTCAACTGCATCCGCACGCTGCCCTACCTGAAAGCCTGGCATGACAAGTACCGCCGTCAGGGCCTGACCATAGTCGGCGTCCACTCCCCGGAGTTCGAATTTGAGAAGTCCCGGGAAAACGTGGCCGAAGCCCTCCGGGTCCACGGTCTGGAATACCCCATCGCCCTTGACAACAATTTCGCCACCTGGAACGCCTGGGGCAACAACGCTTGGCCCAGCAAGTTCCTGATTGACTTTAACGGCAACGTGCGCTACACCCGCCAGGGCGAAGGGGCCTACGTGGAGACGGAAGCGGCCATCCGGGAACTGCTGGAGGAGACGGGGGTTGACCTTAGCCACATCCCCACCGACACAACCCCCAACCCGGAATTCGTTGAAGAGGCTTACGCCGCGGACCCGGCCCAACGCATCACCCGCGAGCTGTACGCCGGTTACCTCCGCAACCGGACGCTCCCGTCATCGGCCTTCGCCTCCCTGGTCGGAGAAACGCCGTCCTACTTCATGCACGAGGAGTATTACGAGTCCAAGGACACCGAAGTCCTGTACCAGGACCCCGGCAGACATTTCAATCACTTCCTCTACCTGCAAGGGCTGTGGCACAACGGCCCGGAGAGCGTCACCCACGCCCGGAACACGAGCGGCTTCCAGGACTACGTAGGCATCAAGTTCTACGCCACCAGCGTCAACGCGGTCATGGGCGCCGGCGGCCCGGCGGAGGATGTACCGGAAAGAACTCCGGATGGAACAGGCGGCGGGATCGGGAGTCACGTCGTGAGGTTGACGTTAAACGGCGAACCGTTGGCCCGGTCTCAGGCAGGCCGTGACGTGGAGTTTGACGAGGCCGGCAACAGCTTTGTGACCGTAAATGAACCCAAGCTCTACGGGCTGGTTGAACTACCCGAGTTCGGCGCCCACGAGTTGCAACTGCGGGTAAACTCGGCCGGCCTGTCCCTCTTCACCTTCACCTTCGGCGCCTACGAAGATGGACCGTGACTCTCCCACCCCGTGAGTAGGGGCCGTTATCCTTCAACCCCGCTAGTACCGCGTCCGGCTATTTTTGATAAATAGCCGAACGAAATCAGGCTGCGGCAACCATCGACTGGCGATTCTCCACCACCGATGCCCGCAACAAGCTTCGGCGTATCTATCCATCGGTTTCACCCTGACGCGGTACTAGTCCTGAGTCCCCCGGAAGGCTTCCTTCCGGCGGGCAACCTTTTCCCGCAGCAGGGGAATCAGCTCCCGGCCGTAGTCTATGGCGTCATTCAGGGGGTCGAAGCCCCGGAGGATGAAAGTGGAGCAGCCGGCGTCGTAGTAGGCCAACAGCGAGTCCGCCACCTGACGGGGGGTGCCCACCAGGCAGGTGGTGTTGCCGGCGCCGCCGCTGGCGTAGGCAATGGGCATCCAAAGCCGCTCGTCATATACCTCCCGGGTTGCGGCGAAGTCCACCAGCCGCTGGGACAGCGCCGATTGGGCCCGGGCCGGCTGGCCGGGGGCGATTTTGCCCTGGGTGGATTCCTGGACCCGCTCCAGGATGGCGCGGGCCCGTTCCCACGCCTCGGACTCGGTGCGGCCCAGCACCGGGCGCAGGGAAACGCTGAAGGACAGCCGCCGGCCATGCCGGGCGGCGCGGCGGCGCAGGTCAGCGATGCGCTCCCTGATGGACTCCAGCGGCTCGCCAAGGAAGGCGAAAACGTCGGCCCAGCGGCTGCCCACCTCCACCGCCGCGGGGGACGCGCCGCCGAAAAACAGGGGCAAGTGGGGCTGCTGGAAGCAGCGCACCTGGCTGTGCGCGCCCTCAAACTGATAGAAACGGCCCTGATGGTCAAAGGGTTCGGTTTCCCGCCAGACCCGGAGCATCACTTCCAGGTATTCGGCGGTGCGGTCATAACGAGCATCGTGGTCCAGCCAGTCGCCGTCTTGCCTCTGTTCGGCGTCGCTGCCGCCCGAGATTATATGCAGCGCAACCCGGCCGCCGGTGAGCTGGTCCAGCGTGGCGGCTTTACGGGCGGCCAGAGTGGGCACCATGAAGCCGGGCCGGTGGGCGATGAGGAACCCCAACCGTTGGGTGACGCCGGCGGCGTGCCCGGCCACCTCGAACCCGTCGGGGGTGCTGGACGAGTATCCGGTCAGCACCATATCGAACCCGGCGGCCTCGTGGGACCGGGCAAACTCGGCGATGTAGTCCGGGTCCACCCCCGCCGGAATTTCGCCGCCGGGGTTGATGCCGCCCCCGAAGACGCTGAGGCTGGCGCCGGCGGTGGCTGTGTCCTCTCGCTGCACGCCAATCATGCCAACGATGCGGACGCGGCCGTCCGGCGGGTGAGCCGGAAATATTTCGTCCATTAGCCTCCCCCGTTCCCGTCGGCCAGCCTGCATACTCTGTCCATCATCTGTTTCAATCAAAAGGCCCTGGCGTACCGGGCTATGGCCTTTGGATTACCCAGCCCCGCTCACGGGCAGGCTGCCACGCCGTCTTTACCACGCCGTCACTACCATGAAAAATAGGGAGATGTCCATGCAATCCGTTCTTCGTAACAGTTCAGACTTGGTGAGATGAATTGGTTTTAGCCAACTGCCGCTTTTTTCAGGGGGTTTGGGGGATGAATCCCCCAACGTAACCCAACCCCCATATTCCGCCATCAGCCACTCCGCTCCCCTCAACCCTGAACTTTTACCGTTCTTCCAATCCATTCGTCCTGAGGCCCTCGAAGGACTTCCTTGAGACTTGAAAAGCCCGGCGGAAACGTTGATCCCCCCTTAATTTGGATAGTCTGAAATCGGATAGTCTGCCTAACCGGCGGTGAACCTCGCCGCCGCCTCCGAACCGCCGGTAGCATCCCCTTCGCTGTAGGAGTGAGCGCCGGTTCCGGCAAGGGAGCCTCCCTGGACAATCAGGTACTCCTCCCTAATCGGCTGTCCATCCAACCAGCATTCCAGAATCTCACGGACTCCCGCTGAGTAGCGGGCTTGGGCTGAAAGGGAAGTGCCCGAGGTGTGGGGAGTCATGGCGTGGTTGGGCATGGCTCTCCAGGGATGATCATTGGGAGCCGGCTGAGGGAACCAAACATCCCCCGCATACCCTGCCAGTTGGCCGCTTTCCAGAGCTCTGACGATAGCGTCCCGGTCACAGATTTTGCCACGTGCGGTGTTGACGATATAGGCCCCATACTTCATCTTGCCGATCAGAACGTCGTTGAACATATTCTCAGTCTCGGCATGGAGAGGACAATGGATGCTGACTACATCACACACGCTGACCAGCGACTCAACGGTTTCATGGAACGTCAGTCCAAGCTCTTGCTCGACATCGGCGGTAAGCCGGTGCCGGTCGGTGTAGTGGAGCTTGACATCGAAAGGCTTCATTCGTTTCAGGACCGCCAAGCCAATCCTGCCGGCCGCAACTACACCCACGTCCATTCCCTCAATGTCGTAGGACCTGGAAACGGCGTCCGCAATGTTCCAACCGCCCTTTACCACCCAACCGTACTGGGGAATGTAGTCCCTGACCAGCGCCAGCATCTGCATCACCGCGTGTTCCGCCACGCTTATGCTGTTGCACCAGGTTACCTCACAAACGGTGATGTTCCGGTCAATGGCTGACCGGAGATCGACATGGTCCGACCCAATGCCGGCGGTTATGGCTAACTTGAGGTTCGGGGCCTTTTCAATGCGCTCGGCGGTGAGGTACGCGGGCCAGAAGGGTTGGGAGATGACTATATCGGCATCAACCAGTTCTCTTTCGAAAACGGAATCGGGTCCATCCTTGTCCGCCGTTACGACAAACCGATGTCCCCGTTCGGCCAGAAATCGCTCCAGCCCAAGTCCGCCCGAAACGGACCCAAGAAGGTGGCCTGGGGTAAAGTCAATGGAGGCAGGTGAAGGCAAAGTCTGACCGTCTGGATACCGGGTGAGGTTGGGTATCCCTTCGCGAGCATAGTTCGGAGGAAATCCTGCCGCTGGATCAGCATAAAGAACACAAAGCACTTTCTGAGCAAAATGGGAATCCATAGCAACCTCCTTAAAAGTAACCTCCTGAACTAAAGCCAAGTGAAACCCGCAGGGATTAGTATGAGGGTCGAGGGTCCATGTAGATCCCACGTTGGTCTTGGTATGGCGTGAGATTGGCTTTGACTTTACACCCTAATTCTCGGGAATTAAACTCTGCGCCCCGCACGTAACAGTTCAGAATTGGTGACGTGAATTGTTTTCAGCCAAGGCTTTCAGGCAACTGCCAATTCTTTCCAGGGGGTTTGGGGGATGAATCCCCCAACGTAACCCAACCCCCATATTCCGCCATAAGCCACTCCGTTCCCCTCAACCCTGAACAGTTACCGGAACTCGTTGGCAGCACCACACGATGTTTTCGCCGGTAACCCCGGAAACCCGGTCCAGCGCCCGCCGCAGCAGGGGCTGACCGTCAAAGGATTCCAGGACCTTGTCCCGGCCCATCCGCCGGCTCTGGCCGCCCGCCAATACGATGCCCGAGGCCGCTCCGCTTGAGCCGTCCGACATGGTTGCTTCTCCGCCGGTTGATGCCCGGTTGATGCGGTGAGTATAGCAGGGCCGGTTGACCCCTTCCGGCCCGGTTGGGTATGCTCGGGCGCAATCCCCGTCCGGGCTGCGCCGGCGGCCCGGGTGTTTCAGGAGTTGGCTTATGACCCGCGCCGCGTTTGTGTATGAAGATGCCCTGGCCGGTCACGTGCTGCGGAATGACCACCCGATGCGACCCATCCGGTTGAAGCACACCTACGACTTGCTCAATTCCTACGGCGCATTCGACGGCGGCGATTCCCGGATGGTCAGACCCCGGGCCGCCACCGAGGAAGAAGTGCAACTGCTGCACACGCCCGACTACCTGGCGGCGGTGCGCAGCCTGAGCATGGGCCTGGCCGGTTATTCTCCCGAGCGGTACGGGTTCAGCGCGGGGGGCGACAACCCGGTTTACTCCGGGATGTACGACGCCGCCCTGTTGAGCACCGGGGCATCGCTGGTGGCCGCCGAACTGCTGATGAGCCAGCAGGTGGACGTGGCTTTCAACATTTCCGGGGGGCTGCATCACGCCGCGGCGGGCCACGCCTCCGGGTTCTGCATATTCAACGACCCGGTTATCGCCATCAAGTATTTTTTGGCCGCGGGCCGCCGTGTGGCCTATGTGGACATTGACGCCCACCACGGCGACGGGGTGCAGGAAGCGTTTTTCGACGACGACCGGGTGTTGACCATATCCATGCACGAGTCGGGGCGGTTCCTGTTTCCCGGCACCGGCTTCACCGGGGAGACCGGTTCCGGCGCCGGGACCGGGTACGCGGTGAACGTCCCCCTGTACCCCTACACCGAGGACGACGTTTATCTCTGGGCATTTCGCGAGGTTGCGCTTCCGCTAATCCGGGGGTTTGCCCCGGACGTGCTGGTGACGCAGCTGGGCATAGACAGCTATCACACGGACCCGCTGACTCACCTGCAAATGACTTCGCGGGGATTCGTCGAGGCCGTAACCGAGTTCGCCGGTCTGGGGCTGCCCTGGCTGGCCTTGGGCGGCGGCGGTTATGACCTGGGCGCGGTGGCCCGGTGCTGGACGCTGGCCTATAGGGTGATGCTGGGCGAGGAGTGGCCCGACCGGGTTCCGCCGGCGTTTGCCGAAGAGAGCGGCCTGTCCAGGCTGCGGGACACGGTGGAGACGGAGGTGCCGCCGGAGGTTAGGGCCGAGGCCCGACAGTTGGCCGAAGAGAGCGTCGCGGCAATCAAGCGGGACGTTTTCCCGGTACACAATTTGGGAGGTTAGCCCCCGAGGGCCAACCTCCCAGAATAGTTGCGCACTAACGGTGCCGGGCCGGTGCGTGCCCGGTTAAACGGGACGGGTTAATCGAAGTGGGCGTCGGCGTTCAGCATTTCCTTGGCAGCGTCCCCGACGTTGGCTTCGATGCAGTCCCTCAGAGCCGAATACACAGACTTCTTGACCGCGGCCATCATCCACGTCTCAATTTCCGGGTTGTTCTGATAGTTGTTCTTGGTGGCAATGAGTCGCTGCAACAGGCTCAGGTAATGGTACTGCAGGGGCGTCAGGGCTTGGTCAACCCCTTCAATTACCAACCTGCTCTCGGTTCCTACTACCTCTTGGTCCGCGCTGTCTTGTTGTGCACTCATCATCACTCTCCAGGATTCCTCTTTAAGACCGGCTGGGTAGGTGCCGTGGCCCCATTATACCAGAACCGGGGCAACCGCCGTAATAGGGTACTGACTGCCAATTGTCTCCCCTGACTTTCGTCACGGCGCCTAAACCTCACGGAATTCTCCTTCCACGGTGTTGTCATCCGGGCCGTCGCCATCGCCGGAGGCGGCAAAGTCGTCTTCCGGCATACCCCCGGCGGGGCCGCCGGCCGACGCCTGCGCATATACCGCCTGGCCCAACTGCTGGACTGCGTTGTTCAGGTCAGCCGTCGCGGTCTGCATCTCCGGGACGTTGTTGGCTTCAATAGCGCCCTTGAGGACGGCGATCTTGCTCTCGACGTCGGTCTTCAGGTCCTCGGGGACCTTGTCGGCGTTGTCCTGGAGCATCTTTTCGGTGTTGTACACCAGGGAATCGGCCTGGTTGCGGGTCTCGATTTCCGCCCGGCGCCGCTGGTCTTCTTCGTCGTGGGACCTGGCATCCGTGACCATCTGGTCAATCTCGTTTTGGGAGAGGCCGGAGCTGGGTTGAATGACGATTCTCTGCTCTTTGCCAGTCCCCTTGTCCTGGGCCGACACACTCAGTATGCCGTTGGCGTCAATGTCGAAGGTGACGTCGATTTGGGGCACTCCCCGCGGCGCGGGCAAAACGCCGTCAAGGATGAACCGGCCAATGGACTTGTTGTCGGTGGCCAGGGGCCGCTCGCCCTGCAGGACGTGAATGTCCACGCTGGTCTGAGCGTCGGCGGCGGTGGTGAATGTCTCGGTCTTCTTGGTGGGAATGGTGGTGTTGCGGGGAATCAGCGTGGTCATCACACTGCCCAGCGTCTCCAGCCCCAGGGTCAGCGGGCTGACGTCCAGCAGCACAATGTCGCTGACATCGCCGGACAGCACACCGCCCTGAATTGCGGCCCCCAAGGCAACAGCTTCGTCCGGGTTGACCGACCGGCTGGGTTCTTTGCCGAAGATGCTCTTGACCTTTTCCTGCACGGCGGGCATCCGGGTCATTCCGCCGACCAGGATAACGTCGTCAATTTCGCCGGGAGACACCCCTGCGTCGCTCAGCGCCTGCCGGCAGGGCTGCGCGGTGCGGTCAACCAGGTCGGCGACCAACTGCTCCAGCCGCGCCCGGCTGAGGGGTTTGACGAGGTGCTGCGGGCCGCTGGCGTCGGCGGTGATGAAGGGGAGGTTAATCTCCGTCTGCATGGTGCTGGAAAGCTCGATTTTGGCCCGCTCGGCGGCATCCCGCAGCCGTTGCAGGGCCATGTTGTCGCTGCGCAGGTCAATGCCGGTTTCCTGCCGGAATTCCTGGAGCAGCCATTCCAGTATCTTTTCGTCGAAGTCGTCGCCGCCCAGGTAGGTGTCTCCGTTGGTGGACTTAACCTCGAATACGCCTTCGCCCATGTCGAGGATGGTAATGTCGAAGGTGCCCCCGCCCAGGTCGAACACCGCAATGGTGGCGTTGGTCTGCTTCTTGTCCAGACCGTAGGCCAGGGATGAAGCGGTGGGCTCGTTGATGATGCGCAGGACGTCCAGGCCGGCGATGGTGCCGGCGTCCTTGGTGGCCTGACGCTGGGCGTCGTTGAAGTAAGCCGGCACGGTGATGACGGCCTGGGTTATCTTTTCGCCCAGCTTGGCCTCGGCGTCCTGGCGGATTTTTTGCAGCACCATGGACGAAATTTGCGGCGGGGCATAGCTCTCTCCCGCCATCTCGATATGGGCATCGCCGTTGGATGCCTTGACAATGCGGTAGGGAAGCCGGTCAAGGGCCGTACTGACCTCGGTATCGTCAAATTTGCGGCCCATGAGCCGCTTGGCGGAAAACACGGTGTTTTCCGGGTTGGTCACCGCCTGCCGTTTGGCGGTCTGGCCAACGTAGCGCTCGTTGCTGCGGGCGTTTATCGCCACCACCGACGGGGTGAGGCGGCCCCCTTCGGCGTTTTCCACCACCACCGGGTCGCCCGCTTCGACCACGGCGACCACCGAGTTGGTTGTTCCCAAGTCTATGCCCAGGACTTTAGCCATGTTGGTGCTCCTTAGTTCTGTGGAGTTAGTTCTATCAAGTTCTGTGTTTTAACTTTCGGCCTTCCGGCTGCTGCCGCGGGCCGGGGTTTTGCCGGGTAAACTGCCGACGGTCGTTGTGGTACGTCGTTATGGTCCGGGGCCGTTGTCCGGCCCATCCCCGGGTTGGGGTTGGGAAACTTCCCGCGCCACGACCACCTGCGCCGGTTGAATAACCCGTTCGTGCAGGCGGTAGCCGTTGCGCACCACTTCCGAGATATGCCCCGGCGGGACCTGGTTGGTCTCCCGGGTGCCGATGGCCTCGTGTTGGACCGGGTCGAACGCGCTGCCCAGGGACTCGATTTGGGAAACACCCTCGGATTCCAGCAGGGTCAACACCTTGCGCTGGATTAGCCGGACGCCCTCAACCCACGGGTTGGCCGGCTCGTTTTGGTCGGCGTGATTCACGGCCAGCCCCAGCTCGTCAAACACGGGCAGCAGCTTGACGATTAATCGGCTATTGGAATACTGCTGCAGCGAGATTCTCTCATCGTCGGCCCGCTTGCGGTAATTGACCAGCTCTGCCTGGGCGCGCTGGGCGGCGTCCTGGCTCTGGAGCAACTCCTGACGGGCGTCTTCCAAGTCCTGGTTAAGGGCAGTCAACTGCTCTTCCGGGGTGAGATGTTCCCGGTTGGGAGTCTGGCTCCCATTGGCGGGCAGGCCGAAAAAATGGTTTTCCGAGTTGCTTTCCGAGTTGCTTTCAATGTTTTGGTCCGGGTTAGAATCGGTCATCGGTAGCTTACTGTTTCTCCTATTGCGGCGGTGGGGCTTCCGGTGTCCAGCCGGGCGGGGGCAGGCTCAGGTTGCGGCAGAGCTGGGCGATTTGCTGGCCGATGAATGTCCGGGCCGGGTTGTTGCCGGGCAGTTCCTCCGCCCGCTGCTGCATTTCACCCAAGTTTTCCACCAAGGCCAGGGCAAATTCAACACCAGCCAGGTTCAGGCCCAGGTTGTCCATCAGGTGCCTAATTAGCAGAATTTTGCGAATATCGCCCTGGGAATACAGGCGCAGCATCCCCACGGTCCGCACCGGGGTTATCAGCCCCAGCCGCTCGTACTTACGGAGAGTCTGGGGGTGCATATCCAGGATGCGGGCGGCCACGCTGATGATGTAAACGCCCTGGACTTCAAACCCGGATTCGTCGGCCACCGACGCGTCCCCGGTTGGCCCCGGCTTCTCCGATGAACTCCCGCCTGATTGACTCTCGTCCGGCCCACCTTCCCGGGGCAGCGCCGCGGGAATATCAAAGGGCGGGACCTCAAAGGGCTGCTGGCCCGATTCTGCTCCCGCGATGGTCGTGGGACGCTGGCGTCCCCGGTCATCTTTGTTCTGCGGTTCCGTCATACACAGTATCATACGCATTGACATGAGCCGTGTCAATGTCTATGATATTGCCAAGTTAACAACGTTAACTTGAGACGAGTAAATGGCCGCACAAACCGCCCATTAAATGACTCGAAAAATCACTCGAACACGGCGCACCGAGAATCGAGCAGAACTGAACCGGAAGAAGGAGGTCCGATGGTGATTAAGCTCAAAGGCTGCCCCAAGTGCCAGGGAGACTTGTACCTCAACCGGGACTCCTACGGGAAATACTTGAACTGCTTGCAGTGCGGGTTTATGAAAGACCTGGTCGAACCGCCAGTCGGGCAGAGGCAGAAGCCGGTTGCCGTTGACTCGCCGGTCGCGGCCGCACCAGTGGAATACCAACTGGCCGCCTAGACATCCCGCCCCTGGGCGGTCCTCCTCCCAACAAGACTCCCCCGGTCGGTTGGCTGACCAGGGGAGTCTTTCGTCTGCTTTCCCGAACGCCGGCGGCTACTTGGTCAGCTCCGGCCAGAACCGTTCTTCCTGCCAGGGGTCGGCGTTGTTGTTGTACCCGCGCTGTTCCCAGAACCCCGGGGCGTCCTCGGCGATAAGCTCGATACCGTTGACCCACTTGGCGCTCTTCCAGGCATAGCGGCTGGGCACGACGAGGCGCAACGGCCCGCCGTGGTCTTTGCCCAACTCCTCGCCGTTGCGCTTGTGAGCCAGGAAACCCTCGGACAAGGCCACGTCCAGCGGCAGGTTGGTGGTATAACCACCGTAACAGTGGGCCATGACGAACCGCGCGTCGGGCTTGGGCCCGGCGGAGGCCACCAGGTCGGCGAAAGTCACCCCTTCCCACAGGTTGTCCAGGGAACTCCACTGGGTCACGCAGTGAAAGTCGGTGGTCATCCCGGCCCATTTCAGTTGGGTGAACTGGCTCCAGTTAAGGGTCAGTTCCCGTTCGACCAAGCCAAAGACCCGGATTTGCCAGGTGTCCAGGTCTACTTCCGGGGCAGAACCGTAGGTCAAGACCGGGAACTTGTTGCTAAGGAACTGGCCTGGCGGAACGCGGTCACCCCTCCCTTGGTCGGGGGCAATCTTAACTGCATCGGGTCTCTTCAAGCCAAATTCCGGTTCCACCATGACAACCATTGCTCCTTATTGAAATCGTAGTTTATGTCGCAATTACCGACGCAATCGAAACCCGCCGGCGGCGGCCCGCATCGTTACGGAACGGCGTTGATTTGGCCCTCCGAGCTTTCGAGAACCGCGCCGATGACTGCGCCGACCACACCGTTCTGGTCCAACTCGGCCAGCAGGGCGTCCTTGCGGTCTTCGGGGACCGAAATCAGCAGCCCGCCGGAGGTCTGCGCGTCGCAGAGCAGCAGTTGGTCCTGCTCGGTCAGTTGGGGAGACCAATTAACGGCGTCGGCCACGCTTTGCAGGTTCCGGTGAGTGCCGCCGGGGGCCACTCCCCGGTCGAGCAGTTCCCGGGCCCCTGGCAGAACGGGGACGGCGCTCAGCCGGACTTCGGCGGTCACGCCGCTGCCGCGCACCATGGACTTGAGATGCCCCATCAGGCCAAAGCCGGTAACGTCGGTGGCCGAGTTGACGCCCACCTTGATCATGGCTTCTGCGGCGCCCCGGTTCAGCGTCGCCATTGCCTCAACCGCGCCCCGCATTACCTCCGGGTCAACAACCCCCTGCTTGGCCGCGGTGGTAATGATGCCGGTGCCCAGGGGCTTGGTCAGCACCAGCGCGTCGCCGGGCTTGGCCGCGGCATTGCTGACCTGCTTTCCCGGCTCCACCAGGCCCACCACCGACAGCCCGTACTTGGGTTCGGGGTCGTCCACGGTATGGCCGCCAGCAATCAGGCAGCCGGCTTCGTTAGCCTTGCTGTACCCGCCCCGCAGGATTTCAGACAGGATGTCTTTGTCCAGAGCCGCGGGGAAGCCCACAATGTTCAGGGCCACCAGCGGGCGCCCGCCCATAGCGTAGACGTCGCTGAGGGAGTTGGCGGCGGCGATGGCGCCGAAGTCAAAGGGGTCGTCGGTGATGGGCGGGAAGAAGTCCACGGTCATAATCAGGGCCTGCGCATCGTTCAGGCGGTAGACCGCGGCGTCGTCTCCGGTCTCGATGCCCACCAGCAAGTCGGGGTGGGTAATCTTGGGAACCTTGCTTAAGACCTGCACCAGGTCTTCGAGACTCAGCTTGGCGGCTCAACCGGCGCAGTGCGAAAGCTCGGTCAACCGCAGTTCACTGCTTTGCATCAGTTTCTCCCCGTGTAGTACCTCATGATTAATGCCCGTTTAATGCCCGTGGTAGTAATCCGCGCCGACGGCCCAACCAGGGACCGCTGCGCACCCCAAATAGTAACACAAGCAGCCCTTCGTTGAATCGCCCACCCCCCGCAGACTATAATTGGGCTGGCCGCCGCCCTCGTCCCCAACACGGGTTGCCCGCGGCCTGACGAATGAGCGTCCCCCAAACACAAGACCCAACCAGACCCCAACTAACGACCGGAGGTGGTACGCATGGACCCGGTAATCAGGAACATTTCCGACGCGATGCCGGCTGACGGTTCGCCGGCCCGGTTAATCAACCTGGACGACAACCCGCCCACCTGCACTCTGACCTTTTCCCGCATTCCCCCCGGCGGCACCAGTTCCCACCATATTCACGAGTGGGAGCACGAGGTCTACATCATCAAAGGCTCCGGCACCCTCATCTGCGACGGCAAGGAGTACCCGGTGAAGACCGGCGACGCCATGTACATCCCCGGCAACGTCGACCACTACACCCTCAACAACGGCGGCGACGGCGACATTGACCGCATCGAGGTCAACCCGTTGATTGCCGCTCAGAGCGGCGGCACCCAGAACGACGGCGGCGAGGGCACCGGCGAGAGCCCGGTCATCAACAACCACGCCGACCTCGACCGGGCCGCGGGTCACGTTTTGCTGGGCAGCAAGGACGGCGTACCCAACTACGTGATGCTCCACAATGACCCGATGACGCCCGGCCACGTCAGCCACGCCGAGGGCGGCGGCCATACCCACCCCTGGGACCACGTCGTTTACGTCCTGGAAGGCTCCGCCACGCTGGTATGCGATGGGACCAGCCATGACGTGAAGGCAGGGGACGCCATTCTGGTCCCGCCCAACGTCTTCCACCAGTGGCGGAACGACACCCAGACGACCCTGTCCCGGGTTACCTTCAACGCCATTGCCTCGGAAGCAGCCGAACATTAAGGGAGTCCTTCGAGGGCCTCAGGGCAAACGGATTGCCGGGTCCCTCGTGACGAACATATCGAATCAACGTCCCGTCCTTCGAGGCGCCAGGCTTGACTCCCCGCAGGTACGGGGGACGAACGGATTGAAATTGAACGGAAGGTTACGTTTATGGAACCCGTAATTCGCAACTTTAGAAACGTTTACACCCCCGAGGGGCCGGGCGCCCGGTTGGTGTCGTTGGACGACAACCCCACCACCTGCACCCTCAGCTACTCGGAAATCTACCCCGACAAGACCAGCTCGCACCACATTCACGAGTGGGAGCACGAGGTCTACATCATTAAAGGGTCCGGCACCCTGTTCTGCGACGGCCAGGAGTACCCGGTCAAGGCTGGCGACGCCATGTTCATCCCGCCCAACGTGGACCATTACACCCTGAACAACGGTGGCGAAGGGGTCATGCGCCGCATCGAGATTAACCCCCTCATCGCCTCCCAGCCCGGAGCGGAACGCGGCGAGGGTAGAACCGGCACCGGCCAGGCCCCGGTCATCCGCAACCGCGAGAACCTGACCGCTGAGACCGGCAGCCGCATTCTCGGCCCCTCCGACGGGGTGCCCACCTACCTTATGCTGTACAACGGAGCGATGCAGCCCGGTGCAGTCAGCCATGCCGAGACCGGCGGGCATACCCACCCCTGGGACCACGTCGTCTTCTGCCTCGAAGGACACGGCAAGCTGGTCTGCGACGGGCAGGAACACTTGGTGGCCGAGGGCGACGCCGTCCTGGTCCCGCCCAACACCCTGCACCAGTGGAAGAACGACAGCGACCTGCCGATGGTGCGCGTCACCTTCAACTCCCTGGACTCGGCAGCCCACGAATAACCCCCGTTACCTCGTCATTCCCGCCCAATAGCCCCGGCCCAGGCTCGACGTTGAGACAAGTTACCGCCCGGAGAGCCTGGGCCTTTAGAAAAGCCAGTAACCCACCAGTCAAAAGCCCGGCGCACACCTGCGGGAGCGTGGAATGGAACCGTTAATCAGGAACATTGAGGATGTCTACAACCCGGAGGACCGCCGGGCCCGGCTGCTGGGGCTGGACGACAACCCGCCGACCTGCACCCTGACTTACTCGGAGATTCCCTCGGGCGGGACCAGTTCGCACCACATCCACCCGTGGGAGCACGAGGTCTACATCATCCAGGGTTCCGGCACCCTGTTCTGCGACGGCGCGGAGTACCCGGTCAAGGCCGACGACGCCGTGTTCGTTCCGCCCAACGTGGACCATTACACGCTGAACAACGGCGGCGAGGGCGACATTCACCGCATCGAGGTCAACCCGCTCATCGCCGCCCAAAGCGGCGGCGGGGGCACCCGGACCGGAGGAGGCACCGGCCAGCCGCCGGTGATTCGCAACCTGAGCGAAATTGACCGGAGCGACGGACCCGCCCGCCGGGTTCTGGGAGCGGATGACGGCGCCGTCAACTACGTCATGGCCTACCGGGGGCTGGACCCGGGCAGCGCCGCGCCCAAGCACGCCCACGCCGGGGAACACCTGGGCTTCGTCCTGGAAGGGACCTGCATCCTCCAGGTTGACGGGCAGGACTACACCGTCCAGCAGGGCGACGTGGCCCTGGTGCCGCCCAATTCCGAGCACGAGTGGCGCAGCAACAGCGACGCCAAGGCGGCCTGGCTGGTGTTCAACCCGGCTTAAGGGGATGCGTTGGTGGATTCATCCCCCAAACCCCCTGTATGAGGGGCGGCACCTGTCTTGATTGGAAGGCAGGCTTCTGCTGGGTCACGATGCGGCTTGCTCATCCGCAACAACCGCATCTGCCGGGTTTTCCAGCAGTTTCAGGAACGACTCCTCGTCCAGCACCTTCGTACCCAACCGCTCGGCGGTGGTCAGCTTGGACCCGGCCGACTCGCCGGCCACCAGATACGTGGTCTTGCGAGTTACCGACGACACTGCCGCGCCACCCAAAGACTTGACCCGTCCCTCAGCGTCCCGGCGGGTCATGGACGACAGGGTGCCGGTGACCACGAAGGTCAACCCGCTCCAGGGCAGGTCGTCCGGCTCCGGCACAGTTATTTTGTGCTGCGGGTCAACCCCCGACTTCCGCAGCTTGCCGATGACCCGAAGGTTATCTTCCACGGCAAAGTAGCCAGTGATGCTCTCGGCGATTTTCGGGCCGATGCCGGCGATGCCGGTCAGCTCATCCGCCGGGGCCGCCATTAGCTGCTCCAGGTTGGAATAGCGTTGAGTCAGCAACTCCGCCACCTCGGAACCGACATGGAAGATGCCCAGGGCGAAGAGAAGGCGGGCCAGCGGCCGCTGCTTGCTGCCCTCGATGTTGGCGATAATCTTGGTCGCCAGAATCTCCCCCATGCGCTCCAGTTCCAGCAATTGGTCCTTTTGCAGTCCGTAAAGGTCGGCCATGTCGTTGACCAATCCTTGGTCAATAAGGATGCGGCACCACCGCTCGCCCAATCCCTCGATGTCCATCGCGCCCCGGCCGACGAAGTGCTTGAGCAGCTCAAAGAATTGGGCCGGGCACGCGGGGTTTGGGCAGCGGTGCATCGCCTCGCCTTCGTCCTTGACCACCGCCTCGCCGCAGATGGGGCACTGCTCGGGCATCCAAAACTCCCGCTCGGCCCCGGTGCGGCGGGCCAGCACCGGGGCCACGACCTGCGGAATGACGTCGCCGGCGCGCTCCACCGCCACCCAATCGCCGATGCGAATGTCCTTGCGGCGGATGTCCTCCTCGTTGTGCAGCGAAGCGTTCTTGACCGTGGCCCCGCTGATTACCACCGGCTCCAGCATGGCGTAGGGATTGAGGCTGCCGGTGCGCCCCACGTTGATGCCGATGTCCAGCAGTTGAGTTACAGCCCGTTCGGCCGGGAATTTGTAGGCAATGGCCCAGCGGGGTTCCCTTCCCACGACGCCCAGCGATTCCTGGTAGGCAAAGGAGTTGACCTTGACCACGACACCGTCGGCCTCGTAACCCAGGTCGTGGCGGCCTTCGACCCAGGACTCGTAGTAATCGGCCACGTCTTCCAGAGATTGGCACCGGTGGTTGTTCGGGTTGACCCGGAACCCCAGGGACTTGAGCCATTCCAGCGATTCCCAGTGATTGCTGCCGGCATCGGGATAATCTCCGGCATCGGGGGAATCCCCCGCGACAATGAGGCTGTATACCCAAATCTGCATATTGCGGTCGGCGGTTACCCGGGAGTCCAGGTTGCGGATGGTGCCCGCGCCGGAGTTGCGGGGGTTGGCGTAGAGCTGCTCGCCCCGCTCCGCCCGCTGCTCGTTGAGCCGCCGGAAGCTCGCCAACGGCATATAGACCTCGCCCCGCACTTCAAGGTAGGGCGGGGGGTCTCCCATGAGCCGCAGCGGGATGCCGCGGACGGTGCGCAGGTTCTGGGTAACGTCTTCGCCGGTGGAGCCGTCTCCCCGGGTTGCTCCCTGCACCAACACGCCGTCCCGATAGACGAGGCTGACGGCCAGCCCGTCAATCTTGAGCTCGCACACCAGGGGAAAATCGGCGCCGTCCAGCATACCGCTTACGCGCCGGCGCCAGGCTTCCATGCCCTCCAGGTCGAAGGCGTTGGCCAGGCTCAGCATGGGGCGCTGGTGCCGCACCTGGGTAAAACCTTCGGCGGGGGCCGCGCCGACCCGCTGCGTGGGGGAATCGGGGGTCACCAGCTCCGGGTGTTCGGCCTCCAGGCCCCGCAGTTCCTCCAGCATCCGGTCATACTCGGCGTCGCTGACCACCGGATCATCCAGAACGTAGTAGCGGTGATTGTGGGAGTTCAACTGCTCCCGAAGGGCATCTACCCGGTCGGCGGCGGGACTGGCCATGATGGATTACTCCCCGAAGACAATTTTGCCCCAAGTATAAGGTTGCGGGCGTGTTTGAGCTAAGAAGCCACGATCCTCTCTCCAGCGAGTTTTTCATCGCTCCGGGCCTCCGCGATACCGGGTCAAGGCGTTGTAACTGTCCAGACTTGGTGAGGTAAATTGGTTTCAGCCAAGGCTTTCATCCAACTGCCACTTTTTTAGGGGGTTTGGGGGATTCATCCCCCAACGTAACCCAACCCCCATATTCCGCCATCAGCCACTCCGCTCCCCTCAACCCTGAACAGTTACAAGGCGTTTCCTTTTCTTGACCCGTCCCGGCCCCTCGGCTAGACTGAGCCTCGACATCCCACATCATTCCACCTCCGGCCCGGCCCAAAAGGAGCTATCGTTGACTACCGCAACGCCCGAAGAAGCCCGTACCCAAATCGTCAACCTGGTCCGCGACTTTGTCCGGCGCGAGGTTGAGCCGGTGGCGGCCAAGCTGGATTTGGAGGACATCGTTCCCCACGACCTCATCGACAAGATGAAGGACCTGGGGCTGTTCGGCATCACCGTGCCCGAAGAGTACGGCGGCATGGGGCTGGACTACACCACCTTCGCCAGCATTTTCGAGGAACTCAGCAAGGGCCTGATGAGCATAAGCGGGGCCATCGGAACCCACCACATCCTGACCTATATGCTGACCCACTACGGCACCGACGAACAGAAGAGCCACTTTCTGCCCGACCTGGCCTCGGGACGCAAGCGGGGCGGCCTAGCCCTAACCGAACCCGGCGGGGGCACTGACGTGGCCAACCTGCAAACCACCGCCGAGCTGGACGGCGAAGAGTACGTCATCAACGGGACCAAGATGTTCATTACCAACGGACGGTACGGGGACGCCTTCTGCCTGCTGGCCCGCACCGACCGGGAAGCCGAGCCAAACCACCGGGGCATCAGCGCCTTCGTCATGGAGCGCGGCGGTCCCGGGTTCACCGTGGGCCGGGATCTGGACAAGCTGGGCTACCGGGGGCTGGACACCTGTGAGCTTATTTTCGAGGATTTCCGGATTCCCGCGGAAAATCTCATTGGCGGGGTGGAAAACCGGGGCTTCGGACAGGTGATGAGCGGTCTGGAAACCGGCCGCATCAACGTGGCAGCCCGGGCGGTGGGTGTGGCCCAGGCCGCCTTTGACGCCGCCATCAAGTATTCCCAACAGCGCGAGTCCTTCGGAAAGCCCATCGCCGAGCACCAGGCGATTCAGTTGATGCTGGCGAACATGGCGACCAAGGTGCAGGCCGCCCGGCTGTTGACCTACGACGCCGCCAAAAAAAAGGACTCCGGCGAGCGGGTGGACCTGGAATCAGGCATGGCCAAGCTGTACGCCAGCGAAATTTGCCAGGAAGTCGCCATGGACGCTATGCGAATCCACGGCGGCTACGGCTTCATCAAGGAGTCGCCGGTGGAGCGCTACTACCGGGACGCGCCCCTGATGATAATTGGGGAAGGCACCAACGAAATCCTCCGATTGGTCATCGCCCGGCAGTTGCTCCGCCGTCCCGAATACCAGCTTTGACCTACGCCTCCTCCGGGGTTGGGATGACTGCCTACGCGGTTGAAGCTACTCCAGCCATCGCCACCGCCGGGCTGACCAAGCGGTTTGGCCGAGTGCAGGCCGTCACCAACGTCAGCCTGGAGATTCCCGCCGGTGGGGTGTTCGGGCTGCTGGGCCCCAACGGTTCGGGCAAGACCACCCTGCTGTCAATGCTCGGCGGCTTCATCGCCCCCACCGCCGGGGAGATTGCACTGCTGGGACGCAGCGGCCCGGCGGGACTGCGCGAGTCCCGGCACAGCATCGGCGCGCTGATTGAGCGGCCTATATTCTGGCCCTACCTGTCCTGCCGCAACAACCTGAAGTGCCTGCAAGGGTTATACGGCTCCCCCGGCGGAGAGGCCGAGCTTTCCCGGCTGCTGGAAACCGCCGGCCTGGCGGGAGACGCCGAAAAGCGCAAGTTCGCCAATTGCTCCACCGGCATGAAGGCCCGCTTGGGCATCGCCGCCGCTCTGCTGGGAGACCCGGATGTTCTCATCCTCGACGAACCGACCAACGGGCTGGACCCGGTGGGGATTGTCGAGGTGCGCGACTTGATTAACTCCCTGTGCGCCGGTGGGCAGCGCACCATCGTGCTGGCCAGCCATTTGCTGAACGAGGTGGAGCAGGTCTGCGATTCGGTGGGTATCATGCGCCGGGGACAACTGCTATTCTCGGGGCCGGTGTCTGAGCTGGGCGGGACGCCCCTGGTGAAGGTGCGAACCACCGACGACCAACGGGCGGCGACGCTGCTCCGGGACGGCGGTTGGGACGTGCGGCTTACCCACGGTGACGGGCCGGGCGGCGGACTGGAGGTGGCCGCAACGCCGGGCCGGGAGTGGGAAATGACTCGCGTGTTGGCGGGCGCCGGGGTTTACGTCTCGGAGATGCGCAGCGGGTCCGGTTCGCTGGAAGCCGGTTTCATGGAGGTCGCCGGTGGCGACGCCGACCAACACTGACCCCGGCCTGCCTTCCGTAGCGCAGGACATCATAACCGTCGCCCGCTGGGAGTGGTTCCGTCTGAGCCGGCGCGTCGCCTTCTGGGCCATTTTCGGGCTGGCGGCGGTCGAGGTGGCTGTGTCGCTGGGCTGGCTGCTCCTGGTGATTCCAGACAACGACGGCTGGGCGTTGCCCCCATACGCCTACCCGGGCGCAGCGGCGGGCGGCCTGGCGGTGGTTGGTCCCTTCCTGGGCGTGGTCCTGGCCAGCATCGTCTACGGCGGCGATTTCGGGTGGGGGACCTGGCGTCCTTTGGTGGCCAGGGGGATACACCGATGGCAAATCGGGTTGGCCAAGCTGCTGCTTCTGGCCGCGGCGCTGCTGGTTTTCTGGGCCGCTTCCGGGGCGGTCAGCGCGCTGGTCGGGATGGCGGCGGGCTCGGAAGAGTTGGCCGCCATCGATATTGATGGACCCGGCGGCTGGGGTGAGACGGCGGTGAAATTTGCCGCCGCCTGGCTGGTCGCGCTCGCCTACCTGGGACTGGGCGCCGGGCTTACCACCGCCGGCCGCTCCACCGCGTTCGGCCTGGGCGTTGGCGTTGGCGTCATCCTGTTCGAGCTGGCCGTCTATCCGCTGGCCGGTTTGGCCGGTAAAGCGCTCGACATTCCCGTGAGCGACTACACCCGCTGGACTTTGTGGGGCGTGACCAGGGGTCTGGTCGGCGGCAACGCCGAGTCCAGCCCCAGCCGTTGGTTATTCCTGGCGGCGACACTGGGCTACGGCGCGCTGATCTGGGGGTTGACGTTGCTGGGCCTGAGCCGGAGGGACTTGAGCAGCGGCAACGGGTAGACGGCAGCCGGTAAACAAAGAAGATCGATCCATATAGTACAATAACCCCATGCGCGTCATTGTCGGACTTGGCAACCCCGGACCCCGTTACCGCGATACCAGGCACAACATCGGTTTTCGCTGCGTTGACCTGATGTCCCAACGTTGGGACATCAGGCTGTCCGAGCGGCGGGCTAAGGTGGTGCTGGGCCGGGGACGGCATTCGGACCAGGACATCGTGCTGGCCAAGCCCCGCACTTTTATGAATAACAGCGGCGAGGGCATTGCGTACCTCATGGCCCGCTTCGGCATCCGTCCCAGCGATCTGATAATCATCTACGACGAAATGGCCCTGCCGGTGGGCAAGATGCGGCTGCGTCCGGCGGGCAGCGACGCCGGGCACAACGGCGTCCGGTCCATAATCGGCGCGCTGGGAACGGTTGACTTTCCCCGCATCCGGGTGGGCATCGGACGCCCCGGACCAACCGGGGGGCAGGTTGCCCACGTAATCGGCGGATTCTCCCATGACGAGGGGCCGGTGATTGCCGAGATAGTCCAGCAAGTCGCAGATGCCACCGAATGCCTTTTGGTCGAGGGAATCGACCGGGCAATGAGCAAGTTCAATTGACCCGTTGGTTCAGGCACCGGGTCAGCCGGTGGTTATCGCCTTCCGTCATCGCCTTGGCCGGCGCCATAACGCCGGCGCTGCTGTTGGCTTGCACGTCCGTTGAACCCTTGACAGTCGCTCCGGCGTTGTCTGGGCCGGTGCCGGACGTTCCGACCCCAACCGCCGCTTCCGCCGATAGTCCCACTCCCAGACCCGTCGTGCCGGAGCCGATCACGGCCCCGCCCACATATTCCGCTTCCGCCAACGCAAACGCAGCCCCGGTTGAGGCGCCCAGCCTCGGGACGGTTCCACCGGAGCCAATCTTCCCGCCGGCGCCGGACCGGGACCTGTTCCGGTTGGCCGCCGAGTTGCGCCTCGCAACCGACCCGGACCAAATTCCCCGGACCGTCAACCAGGCCGGCGTCGCCTTCCAGACGGGTCGCAAAGAGCAGCTCTGGCTAGTGGACATAGGCGGCGCCGACGTGTACCAGTCCGATTTTACGCTGCGGTTGGTCTCGCCCCGCGCCTACTGGTACGTGGAGGACGGGTTGACGGTGGCGGAGGATGACCTGGCCGAGGCGGCCCGGCAGTTCGAGGAGTACATCTACCCGGCGGTGGCCGGGGCCTTTGGCGAGGAGTGGACGCCCGGCGTGGACCACGACCCGCACCTGAGCATCGTCCACGGCGACATTCCAGGTCTGGCCGGCTACTACAGCTCGGTGGATGAGTACCCCGCGGAGGTCTCGCCCTTCAGCAACCAGCGCGAGGCCATCTATATCAATGTGCAGGCCGTTCCGGTCAACAGCCCGCGCCATCTCGACGTACTGGCCCACGAGTTGCAGCACGCCATCCACTGGCGCCACGACCCCTCCGAGGAGACGTGGGTCAACGAAGGTCTGTCCGAGTTGGCCGTCACGACGTTCCGGAGCGTCCAGCCCAGAATCCGCATTAGCTCCCCGGCCCCGGCGGTGTCCCTGGTCAACTGGAGCAAGGAGTCGGGTAACGTCGGCGCACACTACTGGGCGGCGTCGCTGTTTTTTCATTACCTGGCGGAACATTACAGCGACGACGGAGATATGCGTCCGTTGGTCGCCGAACCCGCCGATGGTATTGCCGGCGTCAACGACTACCTGGCTAACCAGGGTTACGGGACCACCTTCGCTCAAGTTTTCGCCGATTGGATCGTCGCCAACTACCTGGACCTTTCCTCTAGCGTCTACGGATACACCGAGCTGGCCGCCAGCGCGCGTCTGTCCGAGAAGATTTCCGGGTTTGCCCGCCTGGAATCCGAACTGCCCCAATACTCGGCCCAATACGTGGATTTAGACCATCTGACCGGGCCTGCCCGCATCCGCTTTGCCGCGCCCAACGTCACGCCGCTGCTGCCGGTGGAAGTCGGCGACCGGGGCTGCTGGTGGGGAAACTCCGGCGACTCCATCACGTCCACCCTGACCCGCCAAGTTGACCTGCGCGGCGTTGCCGAGGCGCGGCTGGAATACGAGGTCTGGCATGACATTGAAGAGGGCTGGGATTACGGGTACGTTCAGGTTTCCACCGACGGCGGAAAGACCTGGGACGTTCTGGAAACGCCCCATTCTTCACCGCCCAACAAGACGGGCACCGGGTTCGGACCCGGCTATTCGGGCAGCCAGGACTGGACCGGAGAAAGCGTTGACCTGACCCACTACGCCGGAGAGCAATTGGCGGTAAGGTTTCAGTACGTTACCGACGATGCGATTCACGGCACGGGAATCTGCATCCGCGAGCCGGTGGTTGCCGCCGACGGGCAGACGCTCGCCGGCCCGTGGGAACCGGACGGGTTTGTCCTTACTGACAATCGCGTCCCTCAGGATTTCATCGTGCAGGTTATCCAGGATCATGGCGAGCCCAGCGTTGACCGGATTCCGTTGGATGCCGCCAACACCGGGGAGTTTACCGTAGCCAACCCCGAAGACCTGGACCGGCTGGTGGTGGTGGTCGCCGCCCTGGGATATCCGACGCGGCAGCCCGCGTCCTATACCCTGTCAGTGGAACCGGCCAGCGGGCGATAAGGTGAACCTTCAAGGGCCTCAGAACGAACGGTGTCGACGTCCGGGTTTGCCGGGTGTTTCAGGATCGGTGGAGCGGGAGGGGCTTTCCCGGTTCTTGGTTACGCTTGGCCCGAGGCCGAGTGCTCCACGACATCACGTGGGAGGCGATAAGATCAGTTCAGCCACATCGTGGGTGTCTGGCCGGTCTTGCGGTGTGTAGCGTTGCTTCCGGTGGGTTTTGGCGTTGCCCGGATGTCTCCCCTCGGTGGGGTCCTGTTTCCTGCCTGGGGCTTTGGGGATGTCCGGTTTCGCCCTTGTGTTATTGCCGTATGTTCTTGTTGTGAAGTGTCCGTATGCTTGAAATTACGTCTGTTGCGGTTGTATTCTGAGGCCGCCGGATGATTGGGCCTTGGGTCCCTGCCTGCTGTTGCTCGGTCTGCCCGTCTGGTCGCTGGGAGATTTGACGCAATGGAGGGATCATGAATCAGGACGCCATAATGGACTTTCTCACATTCCGGCGGATGGTGACTCCAATCATCATCCAGGTCATCTTCTGGCTGTTGACTGCTGCCGTGGTGATCGTGGGGGCGGTTCTCGTCATCACCGGTGATAACGCGTTGGAGAGAATCAGCGGACTGTTTGCTTTCGTCTTGGGGCCCTTGGTTGTCCGCGTCTACGCCGAGATTCTCATAGTCTTGTTCAGGATCCACGAGGCCCTGGATGGAATCGAGAACAACACTGACCGGATTACATGATACCTGCCATCGCAGTCCAATTGCGAATTTCGTCGTTTGGCGCTCCATCGCCGAGGTCCTTGAACCCCCGGACTCAGTAGGTCCGGGGTTGGCAACAATGGCGTTCAAGTCGCCTTCACCGTACCTGAAAGGAAGCGGGTGAAGCACGTATGGACGCACTGGGGTGCAATCTTGGGGCAGCTGAGACCGGCGCTTGCAGCGCAGCACCGGTTGGTGAAGCGGATACGCAGACCCAATCCAGTTCAGGCTGCCCTCCGGGCAGAAGCCCGCGGAGTGGCTTGAACGGGGACCAGCTCGGTGTTCCCGGGTGGAGCCGTCTTGAACTGTTGGGACGGCGGCACGGCCTGGACCGCGCCTTCAGGAAAGGCCGACGATGGTTGTTACTAGAGTCAACCCTTTTTACAACGGGTGAATCACTTCAAGTAAAGGGTAATGGGCCGTGGAATTGTCAGAGCTATTGCGGGAAATGGAAAGCCTGGGCACCGAGCAAAACCGGAAAATCTACCGGAGGCACGGTGTCGCCGGAGAGCAGTTTGGGTTGAGCTTCGCCGACCTCAAGAAGCTGCAAAAGCGCATCAAGAAAGACCACCCGCTGGCCCAGGCTCTTTGGGGCGGCGGCAACCACGACTGCCGCATCCTGGCTACGATGATTGCCGACCCGTCGCTGGCCGACAACCCTTCTCTGGAATCCTGGCGCCAAGACCTGGACAACTACATCATTACCGACTCCTTCGCCGGTTTCGCCGCCCGCACTCCTCTAGCCCGGGTCAAGGCAGAACAGTGGCGAGCCGACGGCGGCGAGTGGCCCGGCCGGGCCGGCTGGCACCTCACCGCCACTCTTGCGATGAAGGACCGGGACCTGCCCGACGACTATTTCCAGGACTTGCTGGGGACGATTGAAGCAGAGATTCACGGGCGCATGAACCGGGTCAAGGACGCCATGAACAACGCGCTCATCGCCATCGGCATCCGCAACCCCAAGCTGGAAGAATTGGCCCTGGCCACCGCCGCCCGCATCGGCAGGGTGGACGTGGACCACGGGGAAACCAACTGCAAGACCCCGGACGCGGCATCCTACATCAGCCGCACTGTCGCCCGCCGGCAGGTCCGCGCCGGGAAAGCCTGAGCATTTCAGACGAGGAAACAATGAGCTTCGGGTTGTGCGTCTTGGGCTGCGGGCAGTTCGCCGCCACCTTTGCCCAAGCCCTGTCGCCCCTGCGCAGCGAGATAGACCTCTACTTCGCCAGCCGCAGCCTGTCCCGGGCCGAAGAATACGCGGCCCGGTTCGATGGGACCGGCGCTTTCGGCTCCTACTCCGCCGCTGCCGCCGACCCGCGCACCGAAGCCGTGTACGTCTGCACGCCCCACCACCTGCACCGGGAGCATGTCGAGTTGGCTGCGGCCGCCGGCAAGCACGTCCTGCTGGAGAAACCCATTGCCCGCAGCCGGGAAGAAGCCAACGCAATCATCCGGTCGGCCCGGCAGGCGGGCGTGACCCTGATGGTGGCCGAGAACTACCGATACCTGCCCGCGGCGCGGAAGTGCAAGGAGTTGGTGGACGCCGGCGCTGTTGGAACGGTGCGGCTGGCCCAACTTCAGGAGGAGGCCCCCTACCGGCCCGGCGGCTGGCGCAGCCGGCTGGAGTTGAGCGGCGGCGGGGTGCTGATTGACGGGGGAATCCACAAGGTGCATTTTCTCCGCTACCTGCTGGGCGAGCCCGCGCAAGTATACGCTGCGGAATTGACGCCGGGCCTGCCCGGCCACGAAGGAGAGGACGGCGTGGTGATGACCCTGCGCTGGCCCAGCGGCGCGGTGGGGCTGATTAACCACGCCTGGACCGGCTCTTACCGGGCGACACCCAACTGGGCGGCGGTTTCCGGCTCCGGGGGCAGGGTCTACTTCGAGGTGGACGCAGACCGCCTGCGTCTGGAGCAGGCGGACCGGGAGGCAACGCCGAAGTTACCCCACGACCCGGGCGGGCTGCTGGCAATGGTCCGGGAATTTACGGCCAGCATCCGAGAAAACCGGGAGCCGGAGACGCCAGGCGAAGAGGGGTTGAAAGACCTGTCCGTTGTCCTGAATGCCTACGACTCCATGAGGAGCGGCACAGCCATCGCCCTCTCGTGAATCCCCCGGCTACGAGCCGGTAAGGAATCCCCTACAAGCGCATTGCTCGAAAGCCGCCCAGGGAAAGACCCCCGGGGTTACAGCACTGGCAGGTATACCTCAATTTCGTAGTTGGTCACGGTGGCGCGGTATTCGCTCCATTCTTTTTCTTTGTTGCGAATGAGGCCGTTGTAGATGTGTTCACCCAACGTTTCGCGCAGCAGGGCGCTGTCTTTGGCCAGAGCCAAGGCTTCGCCAAGGCTGCCGGGCAAGGTGTCAATGCCGCGGGCTTGCCGTTCGTCGGTGGACATGGCGAAAACGTTGTCCTCAATGGGGGGCGGCAGCGGGTAGTCCTCCTCAATGCCCTTGAGTCCGGCGGCCAACATCACGCTGAAGGCCAGGTAGGGGTTGCAGGCCGGGTCCGGGGCGCGGTACTCGATGCGTACCGAGCTTTCATACCCCGGCTTGTAGGCGGGCACCCGCACCAGGTCCGAGCGGTTAATCTGCGCCCAGGACACATACACCGGGGCCTCGTAGCCGGGGACCAGCCGCTTGTACGAGTTGATCCACTGGTTGGTGACCAGCGTGATTTCCCGGGCATGGCGCAGCAGACCGGCGATGAACCGCTTCCCGGTCAGGGAGAGGCGCAGGTCGTCATCCGAATCGAAGAACTCGTTCTGGTCGCCGCGAAACAGGGACTGGTGGACGTGCATCCCGGAACCGTTCTCGCCGGTGAAGGGCTTGGGCATGAAGGACGCATAGGCGCCACGGAGTTGGGCCAGTTCCTTGATGACCAGCTTGGCGGTGGTCACGTTGTCGGCCATAGTCAGGGCATCGGTGTACTGGAGGTCGATTTCGTGCTGGCTCGGCGCGCCTTCGTGGTGGGAATACTTGACCGGGATGCCCATTTCCGCCAGGTTCAACACGGTGTCTCGGCGCAGGTCCGACGCGGGTTGGGCCGACTGTTGGTCGTAGTAGCCGAAGCGGTCCAGCGGTTCCGGGGTCTGAGCGTCCTTCAGGTAGAAGAACTCCAACTCCGGGCCAACGTAGTAGGTATAACCCAGTTGGGCCAGCCGTTCCAGGTTGCGCTTCAGCGTGCTTCGGGGGTCGCCGGCGAAGATGTTGCCGTCGGGGGTGGTGATGTCGCAGAACATACGTGCGACAGCGTTCTGGCGAGGCCGCCAGGGCAGCAGGGTGAAAGTGTTGGGGTCGGGGAAAGCCCGCATATCGCTTTCGTTGATGCGGGCGAACCCCTCGATGGCCGAGCCGTCAAACCCGACGCCCCGCTCAATGGCGTCTTCCAGGTCGTCCACGTTGATGGCGAACCCCTTGAGGTTGCCCAGGATGTCGGTGAACCAGAGGCGGATGAACTTCACGTCGTTGTCTCTGGCGCTTCGCAAAACATACTCACGCTCGGCGGCGCGGTCATCGGTCATCATAAGCCCTTTGCTCCCTGGAAGTTAGGGTCCGGAAGTCGAGGTAACAGTTCAGACTTGGTGAGATGAATTGGTTTCAGCCAACTGCCATTTTTTTCAGGGGGTTTGGGGGATGAATCCCCCAACGTAACCCAGCCCCCATATTCCGCCATCAGCCACTCCGCTCCCCTCAAGCCTGAACAGTTACAAGTCGGGATAATTGTACCCCATCGGCAGGGGCTGGGGGGATGTCCGGGCAAGACAGCGCCGCCCGGGGGCGGCGCTGGTTCAGGTTGCCAGGGGATTGGGCCGGGCGCCGCCGGGGTTATGCGGAGGCGGCGCTGCAAACCGTGTCGATTATCAGCCGGGCGGCAACGTAGGGGTCAACGTTGGCGTTGGGACGGCGGTCCTCGATGTAGCCCTTGCCGTCCCGGGCAACCTGCCAGGGGATGCGGACCGACGCGCCCCGGTCGGAAACGCCGTAGCGGAACTCGGTGTAGGCGCAGGTCTCGTGAAGGCCGGTCAACCTCTCTTCAATGCGGTGGCCGTAATTGACGATGTGCTCGTCGTGATTGGCTGCCAGGGCCTCGGCGGCGGCAACACAGGCGTCATAGCCGTCCCGCATCTCGTTGGTGGAGAAGTTGTGATGGGCCCCGGCGCCGTTCCAGTCGCCCCTCACCGGCTTGGGGTCCAGGGTGGCGGTGATTCCGTCTTCCTCGCCGATGCGGTAGAGCAGCCACCGGGCCACCCACAGGTGGTCGCCGACGGCGGGGGCGGCGATAGGACCAATTTGGAACTCCCATTGCCCCGGCATAACCTCTCCGTTGATGCCCGAGATCATCAGGCCCGCCTCCAGGCAGGCGTCCATGTGCTTTTCCACGGTGGGACGGCCAAACACCTCGTCGACTCCCACGCCGCAGTAGTAGCCGCCCTGGGGCGGGGGAAAACCGTTTTCCGGGAAGCCCAGGGGCCGGGATCCCTTGAAGAAAGTGTACTCCTGTTCAATGCCGAACCACATATCATAACTGCGGTACTTCTCGTCGGCAGCGGCGCAGGCGGCCCGGGTGTTGGAGGGATGGGGGGTCATGTCGGTGAGCAGGACTTCGCACATAACCAGCTTGTTGTCGCCGCCCCGCACCGGGTCGGCACACACAAACACCGGATTCAGCACACAGTCGGAGTTCTCGCCCGGCGCCTGATTGGTGCTGGAACCGTCAAAGCCCCAGACCGGGGGTTCTTCTCCCACCGGAACTATTTTGCCCTTGGACCGCAACTTGGCGGTGGGCTCTTGCCCGTCGATCCAGATGTATTCTGCCTTGTAACTCATCGTCGTCAACCCCTTTGTTTGGATTTCTCTTGTTTTGGTCGCCGCGCGGAAATGCCTTTGGGACATTCCCCGCTGCGGCGAACCATTTGCCCATGCGGTATCCGCTCTAGGTAGTGTAGGCTCCTTCGCCGTGCTGGGACAAGTCCAAGCCCGCTTCTTCCTCTTGCGCCGGCACCCTCAGCCCGATGGTGTACTTGAGGGCCAGCAGGATGATGGACGTTACCACGAAGGACCACCCGGCGGCGGCGCCGATACCAACCAGTTGGTACAGGATTTGCTCACCCCGGCCGATTTCCAGGACGCCGAATCCAACGCCGACGAAAAGGCCGGTGGCCAGCGCGCCCCAGGCTCCGCCCATGCCGTGAACCCCGAACACCGCCAGGGCGTCGTCAATGTTCAGCTTGAGCAGCAGCTCAATGGCCCCGTAGCAGATGACGCCCGCTCCCAGGCCGATGATGATGGCCGGAACTACTCCCACGAACCCTGCGGCGGGGGTGATGGCGACCAACCCGGCCACCGCCCCGGAAGCCGCTCCGATAATGCTGGGGGTCTTGCCGAAGATCCAGCCTACGGCCACCCAGGCCAGCACTGCCGCCGCCGCCGCCGTGTTGGTGACGACAAAGGCGTTGGTTGCTGTCCCGTCCGCGGCCAGCGCGCTGCCGGCGTTGAACCCGAACCAGCCGAACCACAGCAGGGCCGCGCCCAGCACGACCATCGGTATGTTGTGGGGGGGCATGGGTTGGACCTTGTAGCCGATGCGCTTGCCGATGATTATCGCGGCAGCCAGGGCAGCGACTCCCGAGTTGATATGCACCACCGTGCCGCCGGCAAAGTCCAGGGCTCCCAGACCGCCCAGCCAGCCGCCTCCCCAGACCCAGTGGGCCACCGGCGCGTAAACGATGGTCACCCACAAGACGATGAAAATCATATAGGAGCTGAACTTCATTCGCTCGGCGAAAGCGCCGGTAACCAGCGCCGGGGTGATGATGGCGAACATGCCCTGGAAAATCATAAATGCCTGATGGGGGATGTTTTCGGCGTAGGGACCGGCTTCGGTGGCGCTGACCCCGGCCAGTCCGAACCAGGACAGGTCGCCGATAAGCCCCCAGCCGCCCAGGTCTGGGCCGAAGGCCAGGCTGTAGCCCCACAGCACCCAGACCACGCCCACCAAGGCAATGGCCATGAAGCTGTGCATGATGGTTGCGTTGGCGTTCTTCCGCCGTACCAGACCTCCGTAGAAGAAGGCCAAGCCGGGAGTCATCAGCAACACCAGGGCCGATGACGCCAGAATCCAGCCGATGTCTCCGTTATTCATGGAATAGCTCTCCTCTCCTCGTTTTCTGAACCTTGTCCCGGATGGTTTCCGGGGATGGCCGGGCCCGCGGACCCGGTTGATGCCTTCCCGGCAGCAGTCTTGCTTAACGTATACAGCCCATGCTGTTGGCGGAGGCCAAGGTGCATGGGCTGGGTGGCCGATACGTTAACGGTATCCCGCCGGGGGCCGGATTGACCGGATTGAATTGTAACGGGTGACTTAAGAAACGCGGCGCTGTTTCTTGATCAGCTTGCCCGGCAGGGCCACCCAGAGACTGAAGAGAATTATGAAGGCGGCGCCGGCGGCGATAATTTCCATTGGTGGGACGCTCCTAAGCAAATGTTATGAACCTATCATGCCGCCAATGTGTTACACGCTCTTTAACAACTTGTTACGTTTTTGTTACATCTTCCAGGGATGGCCCGCTGCAAGACAGTGGAAGACCGGGGACTTACCAGTCCCCGGTCTTCGGATCCTCTTTGGTCGGCCCCTCGAGAGCCTAAGGACTGCTGAGGGAAGCCTACTTCTTCATCAACACCTTGGGAATGATGACCCACAAACTGAATAGTCCGATGAATGCTCCGGCTGCGACCAAGATTTCCATGAATCCTTACACTCCTCAACCTAACTGATTAACTCGATAGACATATTGTGCCGCCAACTTGTTACAAACAAATATCCCTTGTGTTAACAATATGTTACGTAAATGCCGGTTTGCCTTCGTTGTCTTCAAACCGGACCGCGAACCCGGCCCGGGGGCAGCAGGGCGGGGCCAGGGGATCGCCCGGGGACTGAATGACGAAGCGGGTCGCATAAAGCAAGGGAACCGGGGGAGGCCACAACCCCCAGCTCCCTATGAATGAGGAGAGGAAGACGCGAATTTTCGTTACGCGTCGTTACGTCTGGGGCATTTGCTCCGGGTACGTGTGGACCGCGTGCTCGGAGATGTCCAGGCCGATGTCTTCTTCTTCATCGCTGACCCGGACGCCCATGGTCGCCTTCAACACCAGAAACATGACGAATCCGGTGCCCAGGGCCCAGGCCAGGACTACGCCCATGCTGATGAGCTGGGAAACTATCTGCATGGCATTGCCGGATATGAGACCGGTGACGCCATTGTTGCCGTTGGCGAAGATGCCCACCGCCAGGATGCCCCAAAGCCCGGTAACGCCATGCACCGAGATGGCCCCCACCGGGTCGTCAATCTTGAACACCCTCTCAATAACTCCCACCGAGGTAATCATTATTGGCGCCGCAATGGCTCCAATGACCACCGCAGCCCACGGGGCAACGAAGGCCACCGGGGCGGTGATGCCCACCAGACCGGCCAGCGCTCCGTTGCAGGCCATGAGAATGTCCAGCTTGCCGGTGCGGGCCAACTGAATGTACAGGGCCACCACCGCGCCGGTCGCGCCGGCCAGCAGCGTGTTGATGGCGTTGAGGCCGATGGAGTCGCCCGTGTTGATGTTGAACCCGAACCATCCAAAGAACAGGATGAACGTGCCGATGACCACGAAGGGGATGCTGTGTCCCGGGATGATATTGGACGTACCGTCCGCGTTGAACTTGCCCTTCCGGGCTCCCACCACCGCCGCGCCGGCCAAGGCCAGGAAGCCGCCCACGGCATGAACGACGCCGGAACCGGCATAGTCAGCCGCTGCGGGCAGGTTGATGAGGTCTGGCAGGTTGCCCAGCCAGCCGCCGCCCCATACCCAGTGGCCGTATAGGGGGTAAATGACGGCGCCAATCAGGAAGCTGTACGCCAGATAGGTTTGGGTCTTGGTGCGCTCGGCCATCGCTCCAGCGACAATGGTGGCCGCGGTGCCGGCGAACACCATTTGGAAGACCCAGTCCACGTAGGTCTGACCGTCGGCAGCATCAGTCAGGAAAAAGTTGGTGGTTCCCGCGATGCCCGCTGCCGAGGTGCCCCACATCAGGGCGAAACCAAAAGCCCAGAAGGACAGCGATGCGATGGCAAAGTCCATAAAGCTCTTGGTCAGGTAGTTGGTGGTGTTCTTGCTTCTAATCAGTCCGGCGCCCAGGAATGCGAAACCGGCCTGCATGAAGAACACCAGGAACGCGCCGGCCATCCATATAACGTTGGACCCTTGGTCCAGTTTGTCCGCATCCGAGGTTACATCCTGGGCAAAGGCCAGGTTGTACCCGGTAAGGATCCCAGCAGCTAACAACCCCACTACCGCCAGCAGTAAAGCTCTCCGTAGCATGACTCCTCCTTTTTTAGTGAACGGCTCGCAAGGGAGTTTAGGCCGAATTTATTGCGCCTCTGTTGCTGATTTGTAAACAGATTGTTACGAGGGTAACTGTTCAGGATTGGCGAGGTAAATTGGTTTCATCCAAGGCTTTCAGGCAACTGCCAATTTTTTCCAGGGGGTTTGGGGCAGGGGGTTTGGATGATTCATCCCCCAACCTAACCCAACCCCCATATTCCGCCATCGCCCCCTCCCCTCCCCTCAAGTCTGAACTGTTACTTACGAGGCCATTGACGGCACAAGGCAAGTCTAGGGCCGCAATTGGGGCCATCCCCAGCCGGTTGCCCGACCGGCACGACCGCGCCGGCGGGGTTGGGACAACGCTGTATATTCGGCTACAATTGGGCTGCCAACCTTCCACATAAACGGTCCTAATAAACGGTCCTGACCGACCCATAACTTGCGGCAAGGAGGTTGGTGGAGGAATATTATGTCCGGTATTTGGCCCAGCGACGTCCAATGCGCCGCCATGCTGACCTTCGACGTGGATGGCGTGTCCTCCTGGATTCGCAGGGATGCCGGGTTCGCCCGGCTGCCCAGCCTGATGTCCATGGCCGAGTACGGCCCCAGCGTGGCGACGCCCCGGATTCTCGACCTGCTGGACCGCCGCGGCATTCCGGCCAGCTTCTACATTCCCGGCTACGTCGCCGAGACTCACCCGTCCCTGGTGGAGGACATCGCCGCCCGCGGCCACGAAGTGGCCCACCACGGCTATATGCACGAGGCCCCAGCTTCCATGTCGGCGGAAGAAGAAGCAGAGGTTTTGGAGAAGGGGAGCGAAATTCTGGCCGGAATCACCGGCAGCGCTCCCGTCGGTTACCGCTCGCCAAGCTGGGAGTTGAGCGAAGTCTCCCTGGACCTGCTGCGCTCCCACGGGTTCATCTACGACAGCAGCTTGATGGGGGACGACGCGCCCTATCTGCTGGACCCGGATGGCGGGCAAGGGGCGTTGGTCGAGGTCCCGATTTCGTGGCTGCTGGATGATGCGCCCAACTTTGTGTACGCCCCCTCCGCCAACCGTTTGGGGCCGATGCGCGGGCCGGAGGAGGTGTATTCCAACTGGGTGGCGGAGTTCGAGGGCCTGTACCACTACGGCAGGGCCTTCACCCTGACGATGCACCCCCAACACATCGGGCGCCCGGGCCGGCTGCGGATGTTGGAGCGCCTGATTGACCACATTCTGTTATTTCGCCACGTTGAGTTCATGCGGGTGGTGGACGCCGCCCGGCTCTGGCTGCCGCCGGACAACGGGGGTCAAGCATGAGCAGCATTTTCGGCGCGTCTTCCAGGGTCTTCGTGGGGGTGGTCCACCTTCCGCCCCTGCCCGGCTCGCCTCGGTGGGGCGGCTCCATGCAGCGCGTCCTGGAGCAGGCGGAGCGGGAGGTCTCGATACTGGCGGAGGCCGGGGCCGACGGCATCATCGTGGAGAATTTCGGCGATGCCCCCTTCCGCATCGGCCGGGTGGAGCCGGTGACGGTGGCGGCGATGACGCTGGCGGTGCAGCGCGCCAAACAGACCACCAACCTGCCGGTCGGCATCAATATGCTGCGCAACGACGCCCTATCCGCCCTGTCCATCGCCGCCGCAGCCGGGGCGCAGTTCGTCCGGGCCAACGTTCACTACGGCGTGATGGCCGCCGATGAGGGGCTGGTGGTTGGGGAAGCCTACGAGACGGTGCGCCTGCGACGGCAGCTGGGCGTCGACGTGAACATTTTGGCCGACGTGCTGGTCAAGCACGCCGTGCCGCTGGGCGAGGTTGACCTGGCGTTGATGGCCCGGGAAACGGCCTACCGGGGCCTGGCCGACGCGTTAATCGTCACCGGCCCGGTCACCGGGCGGGCGGCGGATTCCGACGACGTGGAGACGGTCCGGGAGGCGGTGCCGGACCGGCTGCTGCTGGTCGGCAGCGGGGTGGACGCCGGGAATGCCCGGACGCTGCTGCGCCACGCCGACGGCGCCATCGTCGGCACCAGCCTGAAAGAGGACGGAGTGGTGGCCAACCCCATTGACCCGGCCCGCGCCCGCCGCATGGCCGAGGCAATCCACGGGCTGGGCTGATCGGAAGTCCTTCGAGAGATTCAGGACAACGGGTTGGATGGCTTCAGCGCCTGCGCCAGTGGATAGGGGGCCGAACGGGACAAGCTCCGGGTTACACCTTGCGGTAGACTTGCAGCCGTCCCTTGCATGAGTCAACGATGAAGACGCGGTTTTGGTCGTCAACCTTGACCGACCGGGGCAGGAACAGCCGCCCTTCGCGCTCCGGGTACTTGGCGGTCTGGCGGTGGCCTTCCATGACCGGGTTGGCCTGCATCAACTGTCCGCCCCAGATGGACATGGTGGCGTCGCCGATAAGCTGGTCAACGTATACGCCGTTGGGGTCGAAAACCTGGACCCGGTTGTTGTGCCAGTCGGCGACGTAAACATCGCCATCCCGGTCCACATCAATCCCGGCGGGCCGGTTGAACCGGCCGGAACCGCTGCCGGACTCCCCCCACTCCAGGATGAACTCGCCGGCGGCGGTGAGCTTCTGCACCCGATCGTTGCGCCAGTCGGTGACGTAGATTTCCCCGGCGGCGTTCCGGGCGATGCCCCAGGGCAGATGGAACCGGCCCGGCTCCTTCCCGTACCCGCCGAACTCGGCCACAAAATGGCCGTCGGGCGTAAACTTCTGCACCCGGTGGTTGCCGGCGTCCACCACCAGCAGGTTTTCCGCGGCGTCCAGGGCCAATCCCGAGGGTCGTTTCAACTGACCAGGTCCGCTGCCGGGCTCGCCCCATTCGTTCAGCAAAACGCCCTCGGTGTCGAAGACGGAAATCCGCTGGTTCCACTCGTCGGAGACGTACAGACGCTGCCGGGAATCAACGGCGATGCCGGCGGGCCACACCATCTGCCCCGGCGCGGAACCGTATTGGCCGAACTCGCCGAACCATTCCTCGCCGACGCTGCACTTCTTGACCGCAACGTTGTGGTGGAGCGGTTCACCTCGCTGCAGCACGTACAGCACCTCGTCGGAACCGATGGCCACATCGGCCAGGTTGCGGAAGGCGCGGCCAGCGAAATCGTCCAAGCCGATGGTGTGGCCGTACTCAAAGGTCCGGGTCTGGATTTGGCCGGTGGCGTCGGTGGTGGTCATAACTGCCGTCCTATCGCGGTGGCGTGGAGACTTGGGGAGTCCGCCGCCCACCACCGCCGCTTAACTGTTGCGCTTACCTGTTGCAAATGTCCGGGCCTAGCAGAACTGGAACTCCCGGGTCGCGACAATTAGCTGGAGCATCTCGGCCACGCGGCGGGCAAATTCCTGCCGGTCCTGCTCAGTTTCCAGCCGGAGATCACCGGCAGACATGGCCTTGCCGACCAGGGAGGTGCGGGTCTTTTCCTCGACTGGCAGAGGGCCGATGAGGTCCAGACACCCCTCGACCAAACGCTCCGGGGACACCGTGGTCCCGCCGGACTTTCCTGAGTAGGCGGGAATCATGCGGTGGATGATGTCCTGAATGCCCGGGTGGTCGAGGTTGCCCACCTGGTCAGAGGCAAAGTTGACCCGGCTGACCAGGGACCCGCTGTCAATCCATTCCCTGCCGGTATGCCAGCCCTCCACCGTGGGCGGGTTGAGCAATTCCTGCCCCATGTACTTGGACTCGAAGGTAGTTTCCAGCAGCCCGGGCCTGGGTTCCTGGAAGTCGCCGACCAGCCGCAGGATGCCGGCAACGACCTCGGAGGGACTTTTGACCTTGGCATAGGCGGAGGACTTGAAGAAGTCGGAGTGAAGCAGGACGCGCATGACTTCCCGCAGGTCGCAGTCCGACTCGAAGTAGGCGGTGGACAGGGTTTCCACCGCATCGGCGGGAGCTGGGTCGTCGGACACGAAGAAGTTGTACAGCTTCTCGGCGATGAAGCGTCCGGTGGCGGGCTGCTTGACGATTATGTCAACGATGTCCTCGCCGTTGAAGCGGCCCTGCTCGCCCAGAAATGTCTTGGGCGAATCGTCATGGTCCCAGGGGCGATACTCGAACTCCAGGGGGAAGGGACCCCAGGGATAGCGGGCGTTGCGGTTGGCGATGGTCCAGCCGGTGAAGGCTCGGGCGCATTCCTTTACGTCGTCCTCGGTGTAGTTGCCCACGCCCATCGAGAAAAGCTCCAGCAGCTCCCGGCCATAGTTCTCGTTGAGGGCTTCCTTGTGGTTGGTGTCGTTGTCCAGCCAGATAATCATTGCCGGGTCCCGGGACAGCTCCACCAGCATGGTGCGGAAGTTGCCCAGGCCCAGCCGCCGGAAGGTGTCAATCTGGGACGCCACGGCCCGGCCGTTCTCAATCTTTTCGTAGGCAGTGGCGAAGAGGCTGTGCCAGAAGAGGGCCATCTTCTCCTCGAGTGGGTTGTTGGTGTTAATCATGCGATACAGCCACCAGGCGTTGGTGGGGTCGTTGTTGCGGCGGTCGTCAATGTCTATGTAATAGCGGTCTACAATGTCCTCTTCGATGCCGTCGTCATCCCCTGGATTCAGCAGCCAGTCCACGGTGGCGTCGTAACCCTGGGCCTGGTACTGTTCCAACTCGTCGCGGCGCGCGCCGAAACCGGCCCGGCGCATCAGGTGGGCCAACAGCGAAATTTCGTTCACGGCAACCATAAGTTGCGCCTCCTGTTGATTCGGTGTCGTTTGAATGAAATTTTAGCACATTGTTCAGCACGTTGAAGGTATTTAAGTTGCCCATTGGAAATCAGAAGCGATTGAACAACTGAAGAAGCGGGATTTCTTTCGGCCCCAAGCGCAGCCCATAGAGCAACCATAGAATAGACAACCAGGTTATCTCTGGAATACCAGGGTCCCGTCCGTTTGGAACCGGGGCCCTGGTATTCCGGAAATGGAGACAATGGGAGTCAGGATAATAACGGCTCTACCTTACTGATGAACCGCTCTACCGCCGCAATCCCCCACTGAACGCGCTGGGTACTCATCCAATCCTCGTAAAAATTACGGTGAAGTCCTGCCGCATATTCAAACAAACTTCCCAATTCAGGGTCATCAGTTTGCTCTACTAAACCATTGACAGTAGATTGAATCTGACGATGCCCATGATGTTCCTGACCGTTTTCCTCGGCAAACGCCTTGACAATCTCAGCCGCCGCTCCCCACCCCTTTTCCGATGCCTGGGATAGGTCTCCTTTTGCTAATTCATCATGGGCTTGTCTGAAATAGACTCGGCTTTCTTCCAAGTACCTGCTTGAAGAATGCAGCACCGTGTCCCTCCCAAGTGTCTATCAACCGTATCGTCAAGCGTATTGCAAAACCCCCGAAACTGTTGACATTTTAGCCTCTGCGTCATACATCAACAACCTTGGGTCCGGCTGGGTAACAGTTCAGACTTGGTGAGGTGAATTGTTTTCAGCCAAGGCTTTCAGGCAACTGCCAATTCTTTCCAGGGGGTTTGGGGGATGAATCCCCCAACGTAACCCAACCACTATATTCCACCATCGGCCCCTCCCCTCAACACTGAACAGTTACCCGGCTGGGTAGGACCTTTTTATTGTCTCCAAGCAACTTTATGGAGTCTTTACCATAAGCAGTTCAATAAGGAAGTCCTTCAAGAGCCTCGGGACGAACGATTTGAGTGTACGGGAGTCCAGCCAGGATGCAATCACCTTCGGGCTTACGGCGGGGCTTGCGGCGGGGTCAACGCGCGGCGGGGAGCGTAACCGACCATTTCGACGAACCCCTGGCCGGATATTGACTCGCCGTCGCGGGTCCCGCTGACGGTGACCGCACCCTCCCAGTAGTCCACCGGCACGAAGGGGCTGGGCGGAAACTCGGCGTTTTCCACCACTGGCTCCAGGGTCAGGGCAAGCTCGCCCCGGGACGAGGCCCCGGCGTGGCCGGAAGGGTCGCTGGGCGGGTTGCTGGGCGGGTTTTTTGAGGAATCAATCGAAAGCCGCCAACCCATCGGGTACTCGCCGCCGGAGGCCGGGCTGAACCAGGAGCCGGTGGGAGTCAGCGTAATTTCGTCATCGGTCAGGTAAACCGTACCGTCGGCGCCCGCGTCATCCGCCGAGGGTGACAGGGTGCCGTACTTGGCGATGGGTTCGCCGCTGCCTGCATCCCAAACCACCGACACCATCAAGTCAGTCCCGTCGTCCAATTGCAGACCCAGCCAGTCCCAACCCACGTCCAGGGCAGTGGCCGCGTCACCCCATTGATGGTCCATCCAGGACCAACCGCTGACCTGCCGGACTTCGCCGTCCACGGTCATCGTGCCGGCGGTTTCCAGCCGGGGCCGGGTGTAGTACCGGGTTACGCCGGCCGGCCCCAGATCAACCACCCCGGTCTCCCGGTGCAGGATGGCGGGTTTCCGGGAGACGGCGGTCAAGTCCAGCTCGACGCCGCCGGGTTGAAAGACCAGGCGGTACTCATCGCCGTCGCCGGCCATGACCAGGTCTCCGGTGCGGATGGAGATGGCGCCCCGTCCGGTCGAAAGCGGAGGCGCTGCCCCGGTTTCGCCGGGCGCAGTACCCGGGGTTGGGGCATTGGCGACGTAGAACCGCTCCCCGGTCTGCGGTTGGCCGGTCCGGTGGTCCAGCCAACTGTACTGGAGAACCCGGGGGATGATGCCCTGAGGCGAGACGAACTCAAAGACAACGTAGTGGTAGCTGAAGCGGTTGCCGGCGTCGTCGGTTAGATGCCCGTTGAAGTACCACCACTCGATTTGGTCATCGTGCCGCCCCTCGTCCCGGGGCAGGCTGATCCGGCCGTCATCGGGGGACGCTGAAAACGTGGCCGGAACGGCGGTCTCAGCGGGCAGAGGGTCCGGTGTGGAAGTTGGCGTCAGTGGAGGGACCGGCGTCGGTGAAGGGACCGGCGTGGGCGAAGGTTGGACCGGGACCGTGGTTGCCGTTGCCGGCGGCGCAGTGGCCGCGGTCTCTACCGCCGGGGAGCCGCCGCAGGCCAACCCGGCCAGGGCAATGACGGTCAGTGCCGCGAGGAATAGCCAGAAACCGGGGGCTTGGTGGGTAAACCGGCTTGTGTTGAGGATTACCGGTCCGGGGGTGGCCGGGAAGACCCAGATCCCGCGGGATTTTTCTTTCGACGGCCGCAGAACGGTCACCGATTAGGAAACAGCGCAGGGAAGTGGTGCGAATGGCTTTGGGGGGAGCCGGGCAGGTACGGAGGAATCATCTGGAAAAAAGGTTTGGAGCGGAAGACGAGATTCGAACTCGCGACCCTCTCCTTGGCAAGGAGATGCTCTACCACTGAGCCACTTCCGCTCGTTTACTCAATGCACCTGCCACCGCCTTAGGTCAGGTGGTGCCGAGGGACAGACTCGAACTGTCGACACCGGCATTTTCAGTGCCGTGCTCTACCACCTGAGCTACCTCGGCAGGACACACTACTATTAAAGCCCACCTGCCCCCGGCTGTCAAGGCGGAAAACGGCCGGTAACTGTCCAGACTTGGTGAGGCAAATGGGTTTCAGCCAAGGCTTGCCGGTAACTGCCAATTCTATCCAGGGGGTTTGGGGCAGGGGGTTTGGATGATTTATCCCCCAACGTAACCCAACCCCCATATTCCGCCATCGGCCCCTCCCCTCCCCTCAATACTGAACAGTTACAACCGCCGTTGGACAGGACCTTTTCTGCTCTGGCACGAGCGCGCAGTAAGCGATACATGAGGTCCTCACCGCTACCCGGCCCAGCCAATAAGAGTGGCCCAAAGCCTACAAGTTATTCGTGCTATTCGTGGATTTCCTCGCCGCAATGCGGGCAGACCCTGATGGCCGAAGTTCTCCTCTGAATCTCCTCCAGAAACCCTGACCCCAGGATGCCGGCGGGCAAGGCGAACAGGCCAATCCCGACTATGGCTATTACCCCGGCCACGATACGCCCTCCCACGGTAATCGGAAACACATCGCCGTACCCCACGGTGGTCAGGGTTATTATGCTCCACCACATGGCTTGGGGTATGTTAGCGAACTTGTCCGGTTGGGCCTCCTTCTCGGCGAAGAACATCAGGGACGACGCCATCACCAGCAGCACCAACAGCAGCAGCACCACCGTAACCAATTCGCTCCGCTTGTCCTCTATAACCCGCAACAGGGTACGCACCCCCGACGAGTAACGTCCCAGCCGAGCGACCCGGGCCAAGAGCCGCACCGCCCGTAAGATGCGCAGGTCCAAGTCATACAGTCCCAGCAACGGCGTCAGCACCAGATAGAAGGGCAGAATGGCCAGCAGGTCGACGATGGCCACAAAAGACACCATGAACCGGAGACGTCCCCGAACCGGGCGGGAGTACCGGGAATCTAAGGTGCAGCACCACACCCGCAGCGCGTACTCCACAGTGAAGGTTGCCACGGACACAACCTCAAAGGCGTTGAACGCGAGTGGGGAAAGGCGATTAACCTCCTCGACGGTGCCCACAATCAGGGCCACGGCGTTCAGGCTAATTAGCGTAATGAGGAATATATCGAAGGCGCGGCTGCCCCGGTCGTCGGGGCCCGCCACCTCCATAATCTCGTAGACCCTTTGCTTCAGCGCTTCCATCGTTGGCCTGCGTTGCCCTGCCTTGGCCTGCCCTGCCTTGGCCTGCAATGTAAGCCCACGGGGACCTTGGATCCCTTTCGCGGGATCCCTTTAACGATTGTATCCCACCAGGGCCTTTTAGTTGTCATGGTCAAACGGCGCAGCGATCCCCTTTTTTGTCATTCGAGGGAACTTACGACGAAGAACCCAAAGTCTTCGGGCGGGAAAACGAGTGGAATGGACATGACCTTGGACCCTCGCCGATAATTACTGATACGTGAACATGAATGTAAACATAGCCGGCAACCCTGGCACGGGCGAACATTGCATCGGGCAATACATTGGGCAATACATTGGGCAAGATCAAGAACCGGCCAGCAGCAGGTCGCCAATGTTTAGGTTCTTACTCCCGTCTCAATAATGGCCGGAATGGCCGTCGGTCAAGGCCCGACTACCAGGTCGCGTAGGGTGACGATGCCCAGGGGGTCCCGGTTGGGGTCCACGACGATGGCTCGGGAGACGTCGAACCGGGCCAGCAGGCGCACGGCGTAGCGGGCCAGCATATCCGGCGGCAGGGTCAGTAGCGGCTTGGACATGATCTCGTAGACGTTGACCCGTTCCGGCGCGCGGTTGTGGGCGATCACGTGACGGGCAATGTCGGAGACCAGGACCAGCCCAACCTCGTCGGTATCGTCGCGGCGGTTGACCACCAGCGAGTTGACGTTGTGTCGCTTCATCAACTTGATAGCCTCTTCCACGGTTGCCAGACCGTCAATACCGTGAAGCTCGGTTGTCATCAGGTCGCCGACGCGGATGGGACGTTGTTGGCTCATATTTCTAGTTCCAGCTCCTCTCTTATGGCGGGCATTTGGGTGAGGAGGCCCACGGCGTCCTCGATGTCAACTTGAAAGGCGATGCCGGCGCTGTGCTCAGTATCAAAGTGTCCGGCATCGCGGATACGTTCCAAGATGTAGCGGGCCCGGGGCTCGACTACCAGGAACAGCAAGACGTCGCGCTGGGCTGCCAAACTAAGGCCGAAGAACGTCCTCCCCGGCTTCAATCCCTCGCCCCGGACGCTGTGGATTGTGGTGGCGCCGGTAGCTCCCGCCTCCCTTGCCGCGTCGATCACGGCTTCGGTTTTTTCATCGCTGACCAGGGCGACAAGCAACTTCATTCTCATGGCTCAACCCTCCTCACAGCTCAACCATCTCCTGAATCCCCTGGATTGGGATTGGTGGTGTTGGAAGTCACGGCGTCCGAATTCCCTGCGCCGGGGTCCTCTTTGCCGTGGTTCCCCCCGGTCCGCCAGCCTTCCACCCAGGATGCGGCGATGGAATATCCCAGCACCGCCATTATAGGAAAGACGCTGGCAAAAGCAATCAGTCCGAACCCGTCAATCAAGATGTTGCGGCCCGGAATGCCGGCCGCCAGCCCAAGACCGAGGGCGGCTACCACCGGCACCGTGACCGTGGAGGTGGTAACGCCCCCGCTGTCGTAGGCCAGGGGTATGACGGCCTTGCTCGCCCGGAAGGTCTGCACGATTACAATGACGTAGGCGCCGATGATATACCAGGGCAGGGGCGTACCCGTGACAATGCGGAAGCAGCCCAGGGACACCCCGGCCGCCACTCCCACCGCCACCGCGATTCTCAGGCCCCAGGCGCGGACGGCGCCGCCGGAGATCTCCTCGGCTTTGAGGGCCACGGCGATGAGCGAGGGCTCGGCAATGGTCGTAGAGAACCCGATAGCCGCGCCGAACACGTACACCCAGAGGTAGTCGCTCCAATTGACGACGCCGGACGCCCCCGGCGTTCCGACAGTCTCGGGCGCGGTGAGTTGGCGCGCCATCGTCTCACCGACGGGAAAAAGCGCCTTTTCCAAGCCAACCAGGAAGAGGGCCAGGCCCAGCAGGACGAACACGAACCCGGCCGCCAAACGACGGGGATTGGGCAGCCTGCGCCGCAGCACCAACACTTGAAACACCACCACCACCGTGACAATAGGGGCCACGTCGAGGATAGTCGCCAGGATGGTAGAGCCGACGGTGTCCAGCAGTCCCAAGATCAGACCACCAATCCGTAGGCCAGCACACAAATTATGGGGGTCAAGCTGGCAAAGGCAATCAGCCCAAACCCGTCAACCATCGGGTTGCGCCCGCGGATGGACGAAGCCAGCCCGACGCCCAGGGCGGTGACCAGCGGCACGGTGATTGTGCTGGTGGTGACGCCGCCGGAATCGTAGGCTATTCCGATGATCTCGGCGGGGGCAAAAACGGTCATGGCAGTGACCAGAACGTAACCGCCGATAATCAGGCGGTGGATCGGCCAGCCCTTGAGGATCCGCAGAACTCCCAGCACGATGGCGGCTCCCACCGAGACCGCCACCACCATGCGCAGCCGGAAGGCGTAGGAACTGCGGGCTGCGTCGCTGTCAGCGATGGCTCCGGCTTCCGCGGCGACTTCTCCCGCTTCCGCGGCAACGGCAATCAGGGCCGGCTCAGCCACGGTGGTGCCGAATCCCAGGCAGAACGCAAAGACCAGCAGGGCCGTCACGCTTCCCTTGTTGGCGAACCCCCGGGCCAGCACTTCGCCAAGGGGGAAGAGGCCGATTTCGAGTCCCTGGATGAAGAGGGCCAGCCCGATTACCACGCACGCCAGCCCGATAAGAACGTTGCCCAGGTTGGGAAAAGGCTGCTGGAGCACCACGACCTGGAAGAAGGCAATGACGATGATGATGGGCGCCAGGTCACGCAGGGAATCAGCGGTCCGGCGGAGCATGGGGACCAAAAACCGGGCAGTTTGCTTCATCCTGGTCCTTTGGCTGGTCCTTCGGGGTTGTCGGACCGATGCCGAAACTACTAGGGGCTTAAAATATAGTTGGCAACCAAAAACGGGTCAAGTGGTTAAATAAGCAAGTAACAGTTCAGACTTGGTGATATGAATTGGTTTTAGCCCGAATCCACCGAAGGAGGGCGTCGGGTCAGCGTCCTGAAGTGGCCAAAGGGTGCTCCTCTGAATCTGGGATAATGGTTTTGTAACAGCAAACCGGTCCCAGAAAAGGAGCACCCAATAGATGCTACCACGCCGCCACCCCGACCGCATCCGTATCGCCTTCGACGACCACCGCCTGGTGACCAACGCTGGGCTGCTCCTTCCGGCCACCCTGGCCCGGCGCCTGGGCCTGCCCGAACTGGTACAGGAGCACCTGGACTTGGGCGAAGCGCCGGGCCGGGCCAACACCGGAGACAAGATCATGACGCTGGTGTCCTCCGCTCTGGCGGGCGGCGACTGCATCGACGACGCCGATGTGTTGCGCACTGGCAGGACGGCCTGCGCTCTCGGCTGCGTAGTCAAGGCGCCCTCCACCCTGGGCACTTTCCTGCGCAGCTTCAGGTGGGGCCACGTCCGTCAGTTGGACCGGGTGAGCCGCGAGCTGCTGGCCCGGGCCTGGCAGGCGGGGGCCGGACCCGGCGACGCGCCATTCACCATCGACCTTGATTCGACGATCTGCGAGACTTACGGACTGGCCAAGGAGGGCGCCCGCCACCACGGCTATACCGGTGCACGGGGCTATCACCCACTGCTGGCCGTCGCCGCCGGAACCGGCGACGTGCTGATGGCCCGGCTGCGCGAGGGCCGGTCCAACACCGTCCGCGGCGCCGCCCACTTCCTGCGTGAGACGGTGAGCCGGGTTCGCTGCGGCGGGGCCAGCGGGCAGCTCACCATGCGGGCCGACAGCGGCTTCTATACCCACGCCGTGGCCGCCGTCTGCCGCCGGATGGACGTCCGCTTCTCCATCACCATCCGCCAGCACAAAAGCCTGCACAATCTCATCGAGGCGATACCCGAAGATGCCTGGACGCCGATTCCTTACTGGATGGACGGCGCCGCCGATGTGGCCGAAACCACCTACACCCCCTTCCAGAGCGAGCCGGATGCCGCGCCGGTGCGGCTCATCGTCCGGCGGGTGAAGCCGGCGCCCGGTTCTCAACTGGCTCTCTTCGCCACCTACAGCTATCACGGCTTCATCACCGACCGGGACGGAGAGACCCTGGAACTGGAGGCCGACCACCGCCGCCACGCCGAGATCGAGAATGCGATACGCGACCTCAAGTACGGCGTCGGGCTGAACCATCTCCCCTCGGGCCGCTTCGCTGCCAACGGCGCCTGGCTGGCGGTACAGGTGATGGCCCACAACCTGGCCCGCTGGACCGCCCGCATCGGCCTCGGTGAGCGGACCGTGACCACCAAGACCCTCCGGCGGCGGTTCTTCGCCCTGGCCGGACGGCTCACCCGCTCGGCACGCCGGATCACCCTGCATCTTCCCAAGCGCTGGCCCTGGGAGGAGCAGTTCAGCCGCGCCCTGGCCCGACTGCGAGCCATTCCACTCCCAGCCTGACGGCGCCCGTCCGCCACTGACCCGCCAGCCAACCCAACGTCCCCGCAAACTCGCGCCAGCCCAGTCCGCGAGCGCCTCTTGCCGTGTCCTATCCCGCCATCTCGCTCGCCACAGCCACTGCAGGCCGACATCGGCGCCCCCCAAAGCGCCTGCAGACCGCCGCCAACCTCCCATCTACCCGAATTCGAGCCCGGATTATCGCGCCTGTAACTCCCTCACCCCCTTCCGCTGTCCTCACGCCGTCCATCCCTGTCCATCGGTGGATTCGGGCTTAGCCAAGGCTTTCATCCAACTGCCATTTTTTAGGGGGTTTGGGGCAGGGGGTTTGGATGATTTATCCCCCAACGTAACCCAACCCCCACATTCCGCCATCAGCCACTCCGCTCCCCTCAACCCTGAACAGTTACCAAAAATGCCGGTGATTTGAAAGGATTATCAATTCCTTTGATACCGGTTATGCCTCGCAGTCAACACGCGATTCCCCCAACTGACGCCCCGCCTCTTGCCAACCACGGCAACCCTTCCTTACCATAACCCCAGACCTGCATGACCCCTCCCAACCCGCCGCGGTCCAGGGGCAAATGACATTAAATGACACGATTTCCAGGAGTCCCAACTGGTTTCAGCCGCACCCCGCCCACCGTAACTGTTCAGTCTCGAGGGGATATACCGGCTAACCAGCCTGATTTCCAATGCCTGATTTCCAATGGTACCAAGAGTTTCGAGGGTTTTTCGAGCAGCAACACGCCATGAGACCGGGTAATTGTCCAGGCAATTGTCCAGTTACGAATTAAAACCCGATTGCCCTGGGTAATCGATGACGCTAATTGATTAGGAAGGTTGTGCATCGTATAATGGGGCTGATATATTGCCCCCAGCCCAGCGGGAGGATGCCAAAATGGTTGATGTCTTGACCGGAACTTATACGGTAAAAGCAGGTCACGCCCAGATGCTCAAGGGCGGCGTGATAATGGACGTGGTGAACGCCGAGCAGGCCAAAATCGCCGCCGAGTCAGGCGCCGTGGCGGTTATGGCCCTGGAACGGGTCCCCGCCGACATCCGGGCCGAGGGCGGCGTGGCCCGCATGACCGACCCGGTAAAAATCGCCGAGATTATCGACGCCGTCAGCATTCCGGTGATGGCCAAATGCCGCATCGGGCATTTCGTGGAGGCCCAGGTGCTGGAGGCGCTGGGCGTTGATTACGTCGACGAGTCGGAAGTCCTCACGCCGGCAGACGAGGTCCATCACGTCTGGAAGCACGACTTTACCGTGCCCTTTGTCTGCGGCTGCCGCGACCTGGGAGAGGCATTGCGGCGCATCTCGGAAGGCGCGGCCATGATTCGCACCAAGGGCGAGGCCGGCACCGGCGACATCGTGGAAGCGGTGCGCCACATGAGGGCGGTGCAGGACGCCATTCGCAAGCTGCAAACCATGCCCGAGGATGAGCTGGTGGTTGAGGCCCGCAACCTGGCGGTCAGCCTGGAACTGCTCCAGAAAACCAAGGAGCTGGGCCGTCTGCCCGTGGTCAACTTTGCCGCCGGCGGCGTGGCAACCCCCGCCGACGCCGCGCTGATGATGCAGTTGGGCGCCGACGGCGTGTTCGTGGGATCGGGCATCTTCAAGTCCGACGAACCCGAGAAACGGGCCCACGCCATTGTGCAGTCGGTGACCCACTACAACAACCCGGACATCATCGCCGAAGTCTCCAAGAACCTGGGCGAGGCAATGGTGGGCATCAGCACCCGCAGCATTCCCCAGGACGAGTTGCTGGCCCCCCGCAGCATTTAGCCAGGAAGTCCTAAAGGCTCCGGGACGGGTTAGAGGGGGCGGGGACCAACGGCATTTCCGCGGCAACGGCAGGCAAACCGGCAGGGCCGGACGGGGAGGGTTACGTGACGGCACAGGATGTTATCGCCGCCAATTTGGCGGTGGTTGAAGCCCATTTCCACAGCGAGGCAGTCAACGAGGTGGAGCAGGCGTTGGATCTGTACACCGACGACGTGGTCTGGGAAGCCCCGGCACGGGACCTGCTTTTCTATGGCAAGGGGCCGGTGGCCGAAAACTACCGCAATATCTTCGACGCGATGGCCGACGTAGAATTTCAAACCCTCGACCGCTACGCCACCCCGGACCGGGTGACCGACGACAGCATCGTAACCTTTACCCTGGTCAAGGATGGCTTGTGGCCGTACCCGGTGGGTCAGAAGGTGGAAATGCGCTTGGTCCACATCTTTGAGATGCGTGACGGCAAGATAAGCAAAGAAATCGCCTTCGAGATGCCCCGCCCGGTGTCTTAACTCCCCGGCTAGAGAAGCCCTTCGCGGGCCCCAGGGCATAGCCCCGGGCTGATGACTTTTGATGGGACTATTGGACTGTTTCTAATCCAATTCGGCTGTCCACAAGGTTGAAACCAGAAATTGAACCACTTCCCCACAACGAATTGAATATCGGCGTTCTGGCGATACAGGGAGACTTCATCGAACACATCGCCATTCTCAGCCGGTTGGGCGTGGCCGGCCGGGAAGTCAGGCTCCCCCAACAGCTTTGCGGGTTGGACGGTCTGATTATCCCCGGCGGCGAAAGCACCACCCTGAGCCGGTTGATGAGCCTCTACAACCTGCGGGAGCCGGTGGCCCGCATGGCCCGGGACAACAAGGCGGTGTGGGGGACCTGCGCGGGCATGATTATGATGGCCCACGAGATTACCGAGGAGGACCCGGTCCCGCTGCAACTTATGGACATCGGAGTCCAACGGAACGCTTTTGGCCGGCAGGTTGACAGCTTCGAGCAGGACTTGGACATCCCGGCTTTTGACCCCCTTCCGTTCCACGCTATTTTCATTCGCGCGCCGGTGATTATCCGGGTGGGAGGCGGGCTGGACGTCCTGGCCAAGTTGCCCGACGGCAGGCCGGTGGCCGTGCGGCAGGGCAGCATGATGGCCACGTCGTTCCACCCCGAACTGACCAACGACGTCCGGTTTCACCAACACTTTCTGAACCTGGCATCCCGGAACATGGCCCCCGACGGGACCGGTCCATGAGCCAGAGCTTCCGGATCAGCGACGCCCTGCGGTGCCTGGCGCTCAACAACCCCAGGGGGCCGAATCTGGCCCAGCCGGGATATGGAGCGGCTAACAACCCGTCCCGGATCAATCTGGGGCTGTGGAAACAGGTTGTTACCCAGCAGCAGCGTCTCACCGCGGCCCAGTGGGACGGTATGCGTCTGGGCGGTCTGGTTTCGGCCCGCACCGGCACCGGCCGGGTGTTTGAGATTGACCACTTGTACCTCCCCGACACCGCCGATACCTGGGCCGGCAACGGCGCGCACATCCGGGAATCTGCTTCGCCGCTGCGCCTGTTGGAACAACTGGTGGAACTGGCCGGCTCACGGGGCGGTGAAAGAATTTTTCTGCGGCTGCCCAGCGGATCCCCGCTGGTTTCGGCAGCGCAGCAATGCGGGTTTTTCCCTCACTTCCAGGAGACCCGGTGGGAGGGGACGGCCGTGCCTCTTATGCTCAACGGGAAGCGGATATCCTCGCTGTTCTGTGTGCGGGAACCCCAGGACGACTACGGCCTGTTCCAACTGTTTACCGCCTGCACTCCGGCAACGGTGCGGACGGGCTTGGGGTTGACCCATGCGCAATGGCAGGACTCCCAGTCCCTGTGGCCCAAGGCCCGGCAGGAATGGGTCGCCTTGATGGACGGGAAAATCAAGGGTTGGCTGGCCCTGTTTACCGGCGGCGAAGCGCTGGAAGCCCGGTTGATGTCCACACCGGACCTGTCGTCTTTGCTGGTCGAGTTGGCTCTGTGCCGGCAAGGCCCGCAGCGGTGGCTGGTCCCCGACTATCAACCTGAGGTGGCCAGCCAACTGCGCGACATCGGCTGGCGGGAGACCGCCCAATATACGATGCTCATAAATCGGGTTGCCGTGCCTGTGGAAAGCGTCGGCATGGCTCCCGTGGAGGCCTGAATTGGCGACGGTGGAACGGTCGGTGCAGGGGGACTTGGAGTTGCTTCTGGACGTACTCCCGTCCCGGGTTGTCGGGGAACTGCGTGAACGCGAGGACATGGACGAGCTTCTGGAAGTGGTGCTGGACTTGGGCCGTGCCCCCGAGGCCCGGTTCGTCTCCGGGGACCTGCATCTGGACCAGCCTGACGTGGACCGCGAGGACCTCGACTGGATAACCCGGCGCATCGGCGAGTTCGGGGACGACAACCGGGCCGGGATCGAGCGCACCCTGCACCGCATATCGGCCATACGCAACCGCAAGGGACAGGTGGTCGGAATTACCTGCCGGGTGGGACGGGCGGTCTATGGCACCATCAAGATTGTGGAAGACCTGGCCTTTTCCGGCAAGAATATGCTGCTGCTGGGGCGGCCCGGCGTGGGCAAGACCACCATGCTCCGGGAGATGGCCCGGGTGCTGGCCGACGACGCTCTGAAGCGGGTAATAATCGTGGACACCTCCAACGAGATTGCCGGCGACGGCGACGTGCCCCACCCAGCCATCGGCTATGCCCGGCGAATGCAGGTCAGCACCCCCAACGCCCAGCACGGGGTGATGATTGAAGCGGTGGAAAACCACATGCCCGAGGTCATCATAATTGACGAGATGGGTACCGAGCAGGAAGCCGCCGCCGCCCGCACCATCGCCGAGCGCGGCGTGCAGCTCATTGCCACCGCCCACGGCAACACCCTGGACAACCTGATACTGAACCCCACCCTGTCCGACCTCATCGGCGGCGTGCAGACCGTGACTCTGGGCGACCAGGAAGCCAAGTACCGGGGAACGCAGAAGACGGTGCTGGAGCGCAAGGCCCCGCCCACATTTGACGTGGTGGTGGAAATCAAGAACTGGGAGCAGGTGGCCGTACACGCGGACGTGGCCAAGGTGGTGGACCAAGGGCTGCGGGGATACCAGATTTCGCCAGAAATCCGCAGCCTGAGCCCCGAGGGCGAGGTCGAGCGCAGTCAGGATGTCCCCCGCCGCAGCGAAGGCACTCCCGCGCCCTGGTCGGCGGGCGGTTCGGCGCCTTCCTCGAGGCGTTATCCCCAGGAACCGCAGCCTGCCGCGTTCGGCGGCGACGCCGCTCCCCAGCGGCGTCTTGATGAGCGCGTGTTTCTGTTTGGAGTGGGCCGGGACAAGCTGGAGGCGGCGCAAACCGAAAGCAAGATTTTCCTGGACATTGCCAACGAGCTAAGGCGCTCCACCATGGTGCTGACCACCAAGACCCACTACCGTCGCGGCGCCCAATTGGTGCGCGTGGCCGAGTCCAGCGGGACGCCAGTGTACGTGCTCCGGAAGAACACCGTTCCCCAACTGGTTGACTTCCTGCGGACGCTGGCCCGGGAGCGTGGCATGGACGTTGGGCCCTCCCGCGGAGAGTCCGACGGACCGGCAGAGGGTTTTAACCCAGTCTCCAAGGCGTCGCTGGAGCAGGCTATGCAAGAGGCCGAGACCGCCGCCGAGCGGGTCCTGGGTGGCGAGTTCAGCGTACAGCTTACCCCCCAGCGGCCCTACGTGCGGCGTTTGCAGCACCTTTTGGCCGAGCGGTTGAGCCTGGCATCCACCAGCAAAGGCCGTGAGCCCGAGCGGGCGGTGCTGTTTTACCAACCGTAAGAGGGGTGACACTACCGCTAACCCGGCCATGCAAAGAGGGGTCTAACTTTTTAGACTCCTCCAAGTCCGCTAGTCCTGAGAACCCCCCAAGGTCTTTTGATTGTTCCCCGTCATTCCTCCGGCAAGTTCAGCGCCGCATTGCCAAACCACCCCAATTCAGGGGGTTTGGGGGACGAATCCCCCAACGTAGCCCCGTCCCCAGAAAATTAAAAGACCCTGCCCATCTCCCAAAGTGCGCTTGCCTGGTGAACGGTCCTGGCAGCCGTTGCCTCAGGGTCAGGATGCCCCGCCATCATTATCCAGGTTATCCCTGGGCAGAAGCCACCGGGTCAACGCCGGCTCTAACCCTTCGCATGGGGAGACCAGCAGGTCCCGGCGGACATGGCTCGGGCCGCCTGCCTCCTCGCCTTCGCCGGCTGCCACCGTCAAGCAGTCCCCGGATTCTACGGTTTTGATGGCGCCGTCATCCCCGAACTCGAACTTCTGCATGGGAGTGTCGGAGCAGTCAGACAAGTAGATGGATTGTTCCCGGACTTCCAGGCAATGGTTATAGGCTGACAGGTAGACCTGCCCGTCGGACGGCGTGTCGACCTGGAATAGCTGGTCGCCGGAACCGGGCTTGCAGGTATGGGCCTGGAGTGGTCGGTCCAGCATGATGCCGTCGCCCGTCCCAACCACGTCAATGCAGTAAAACTCCGGTTCGTCCAGAGGGTCTGCCAACTGCAACAGGGTCCCGTTAGGCGGCATCGGCGTATCCTCGGGTGTAGGCTCCGGAGTGTCCGGAGGTTCGAGTGTTTGTTTAGCCTCCAACTCCCGCAGCATGGCATTGGCCTGGTCGGCGGTTATGGTCCCCTTGTCAAAAAGCGCCAGTACCTGGGAAGCATTTTCGGGTAGTGGGACCGGGGTGAGAGTGGGAACCGGCGTAGGAGTGGGCGTCCTCGGCGGTATTGGGGTAGGCGTAGCGACAGCCGGCACCGGGGTGGGCGGCGGCGGAGTGGCGGTAGCCGGCTTGAAACCCGCCGGGGCAGGGGTTTCACTCTCGAAGCGAAGTCCCGGCACGGTTGGGAGGGGATTTCGGATACTGGGTAGCCGTATCTGCGCCGGCCCCTCTTGGTCCCCGGTCATCCAACGGTTGATGCCCACCACTACCAGCACAAAAAGCGCCGCTCCCACCACCACGAACACGCCCAGCATCAAGGCGGACGTAACGCTGGGCCCCAAACGGCGCTGCATAGCGCCAATGAGACCTCCCCTCGGTTCTTCGGCAGGGACGGGTTCATCATCCTTGGGTTGCTCGTCCGCCTGGGATTCTCCGTTTTCTAAAGACATACCCCACCCTTAGCCATAAACAGCACACAACAGTCATGCCACCGGCGCCCTGACGTACCCGGTTCATCGTAACCGGTTCACCCTACCCTATTCCTCGTCGCCATACTGCGCCTTTAAGGATTCCACCACCGCCGGGTCTGCCAGGGTCGTGGTGTCGCCGAGCGCGCGTCCCTCGGCCACGTCGCGCAGCAGCCGGCGCATTATCTTGCCGCTGCGGGTCTTGGGCAGCTCCGCCGCAAAGTGAACGTCGTCGGGCCGGCAAATGGGGCCGATTTTGGTGGCGACGTGCTGCTTCAGCTCGGCCACCAGTGCATCGGAGGTGACGACGTGCTCCTTGACGGTAACGAAGGCCACAATGGCCTGACCCTTGATTTCGTCGGAGCGGCCAATGCAGGCAGCCTCGGCCACGTTGGAGTTGTCCACCAGGGCGCTCTCGACCTCCATGGTGCTGACCCGGTGCGCCGCCACGTTGATTACGTCGTCCACCCGCCCCAGAAGCCAGTAGTAGCCCTCTTCGTCAATCTTGGCCCCGTCCCCGGTGAAGTAGATATTGGGATATTTGGACCAATACTGCTCCTTGAACCGCTCCGGGTCGCCGTAGATGTTGCGCAGCATGGAAGGCCAGGGACGCTTGATAACCAGATAGCCGCCGCCGCCCGGCCCCACCGAGTTGCCGGCTTCATCCAGCACGTCCACCTCGATACCAGGGAAGGGATGGGTCGCCGACCCCGGCTTGAGGGTGGTCAGCCCTGGCAGCGGGGTAATGAGAATGGAGCCGGTCTCCGTCTGCCACCAGGTATCTACCACGGGGCAGCGGCCACCACCGATGTTCTGCCAGTACCAGACCCACGCCTCGGGGTTAATTGGCTCGCCGACGCTGCCCAGCAGACGCAGGCTGGACATATCGTGCCTTTCGAGGTATTCCTCTCCCCAGCGCATGAAGGTGCGGATGGCCGTCGGCGCGGTGTACAAAATGGTGCAGGCGTACTTCTCGACGATGGCCCAGAAGCGGTCCCGGTCCGGGTAGTCGGGAGATCCTTCGTACATCACCGAGGTCGCGCCGTTGGCCAGCGGGCCGTAGACGATATAGCTGTGCCCGGTGACCCATCCGATGTCGGCGGTACACCAGTAAACGTCGTCCTCTTTCAGGTCGAAAACCCACTTGGTGGTAGCGTGGACTCCGGTGAGGTAGCCGCCGGTGGTGTGAACGATGCCCTTCGGCTTGCCGGTGGTGCCGCTGGTGTACAACATATACAGCATATCTTCGCTGTCCATGTGCTCCGGCTCACAGATCATGGGCTGGTCGGCCACCAGCTCGTGCCACCAGACGTCGCGGCCGTCCACCATCGAGTCGTCGGCGCTGCCAGTGCGCCGGACGACGACCATCTTTTCGATGGGCGTGTCGCCGGTAACCGAGCCATCGGCATTCTGCTTCAAGGGGACGACATTGCCCCGCCGGTAGCCGCCGTCGGCGGTAATCATCACCTTGGATTGCGAATCGTTAATCCGGTCCCGCAGCGAATCGGCGCTGAACCCGCCGAACACCACGCTGTGGGCGGCGCCGATGCGGGCGCAGGCCAGCATGGCGATGGGCAGTTCCGGCACCATCGGCAGGTAGATGGTGACACGATCGCCCTTGACCACACCCAGGCTCTTGAGGCCGTTGGCGAACTTGCAGACCTCACGGTAAAGGTCCTGGTAGGTGTAGACCGCCCAATCACCGGGTTCGCCTTCCCAGATAATGGCTGCCTTGTTGCGGCGGGGGGTCTTCAGGTGGCGGTCGATGCAGTTGTAGGAAACGTTGAGCTTGCCACCGACGAACCACTTGGCGAAAGGCGGGTCCCAGTCCAGGACCTTGTCCCACGTTTGGAACCAGTCCAGTTCCCCGGCCAGACCGGCCCAGAAAGCCTCGGGGTCGCGGCGGGCTTCTTCGTAGATAGCGGGGTCGGGCATATTGGCCTGCTGAACGAACTCCCCGGGTGGGGGAAACGTGCGGTCTTCTTGAAGCAGGGCTTCGATGCTGCCGATGTTTTCTACCATAGGTCTACCTCCATCGTCCCGCTGAAATCATGCCGGAATCGCATGGCAGCGCGGGGACGGGCGTTGCGTGAAACAAGGCCAACCGGGGCTGCGTCATGGGCGAACCGGCCCAGGCGCAGCGGCGTCGTGTTGACCTGCTTTTTTGTAACACGGCGCACGGGTTATTGTAAATGAGGCGGCGGCGTTTTGCCGAGTTATTCCATTGCAGGAAAAGGTCCTCCAGCCCCCGTCCGGAGGGACCGGGAGAACCGAAAGACCTTCGCTTAACCGCCGCCGCACCTTGACAGCGGGCGGGGTTGGTTAATAGTATATGAACTACTACCTTGGGGATTGGTCCAGCGGTAGGACGCCTGACTCTGGATCAGGAAGCCCCAGTTCGAACCTGGGATCCCCAGCCACTTCCCCCGTCATCGCATGAACTCCATGCCCTTCTTCAATGTTCCTCCAACCCTTCTTCCATCCGAACACGAAAACCATTGATTGGAATGAGACGCAGGCTTAACGAGGAAATGGTCTATAAAGACGACCCCCCTTGTACCAACATGGCTTGGGACCAGGCTGCTTTCAGTTATGACCAGGACGAGTCGTTAGCATATCGGGAGTTTTCTCCAACTAGATGAACGGGTTTTTCCCAAGCTGTCGGCAGACGACTGCCATGCCGCCGAATGAACCACCAATTTCATCAGGTTGCCGGCGGGCAAGTTGCAAGTCCTGACCACGCTGCAACCCATCCTCGGAATAGCTTTGCTGTTGGCCGTGGCGTGGGCGATTAGCGAGAACCGCCGCCGGTTTCCCTGGCAGACGGTGGCTGCGGGGTTGGCGCTGCAACTGGCGCTGGCCTTGCTGCTGCTCAAGATGCCGGGGTCCCAGTGGGCTTTTGCCTGGATTGGCTACGTCGTGGACGTGCTGCTGCGGGCCACGCAGGCGGGCACGACAATGGTGTTCGGGTTCCTCGGCGGCGGCACACTGCCCTATGAGGAAACCGCGCCCGGCGGGTCATTTGTTTTCGCGTTGCGGGTGCTTCCGCTGGTCATCCTAGTCAGCGCGCTGTCGGCGGCGCTGTACCACTACCGGGTGCTGCCTTGGGTCGTCGTGGGGTTCGCCTGGGCATTGAGCAAGACCCTGCGCATCAGCGGGGCATCAAGCTTCGCCCTGTCCGCCAACGTGTTCATCGGCATGGTGGAGGCGCCGCTGCTGGTGCGTCCCTACCTGGAACGCATGACCCGCTCGGAGCTTTTCCTGGTGATGACGGGAGGCATGGCGACCATCGCCGGGACGGTGTTCGCCGTCTACGCCACATTGCTGAAAGACCTTATTCCCGACGCCGCGGGACACCTGCTCACGGCTTCGATTATCAGCGCCCCGGCGGCGGTGGTCATCGCCGTAATCATGTCGCCGCCTTCCGGGGAAGAGACTGGCCCGCGCGTCGAGTTGGGGACAATGTATGAGAACGGCATTGACGCCGTGACCCGGGGCACAATTGACGGCCTGCGGCTGCTGGCCTACATCGTCGGAATGCTCATCGTCCTGGTGGCGCTGGTCGAGCTGTCCAACATACTGCTGGGGCTGTCGCCCGAAGTCTACGGTAGCCCGTTGACGGTGCAGCGAACGCTCGGGTGGGCCCTGGCGCCAGTGGCCTGGACGCTGGGCGTCCCCTGGTCCGAGGCAGTGACCGCCGGGCAACTGCTGGGAACCAAGGTGGTGCTGAACGAGTTTCTGGCGTACCTTGACCTGGCCGGCCTGCCCGAGGGCGCGCTGGGCCAGCGCAGCACGTTGATTATGACCTATACTATTTGCGGTTTCGCCAACTTTGCCAGCCTGGGCATCATGCTGGGTGGCATCGGCGCGCTGGTGCCGAGCCGCCGGCTGGAGATTGCGCAGCTTGGCCTGAAGTCCGTGCTGGCGGGCAACATGGCAACCTGCATGACCGGCGCAATGGTCGCGCTGCTATCCTGGTAAACAAGCCCTTAAATCTTTCATTCCCCGTGTTCACGGAGGCAGCTTCTGGGTCCCTGGCGGGTTTCCTTAATGACTCGCCGGGCGCAGGGGAATGGAACACCCAAGACAAGGGGACATCAGCGTCACCCCGGCAACCGTCAAGACCAACTCTTCCTCGGGGGAATGAATCCGGCTGGGCCCCTTCCGCCAGTCTTCAACGTCGCCGCCGTCGGTGGGTTCCAGCAGCACCCCGCCCCGGTCGCCGTAGATTACGATGCCGATTTCGTCCTCCGGACGCATCTCGCCGACCAGCAGCCGGAGGAACCGCTTGACCAGACCCAGACGCTCTTCCCGGGCCATGGAGCCGGAAACGTCGATGGCGAAGATGAGGGTGGCGTCCTGCGGGCTTCATGGGCCACGGTCCGCCCTTGCAAGCCGACGCGCACCAGGCAGTGGCGTTCGCTGCCGAAGGGCGAAGGGGAACCTTCCAGGTGGATGGCGAAGGCATCGCCGTCCGTGGGGGATGCGTAACCCTGGTCGAAGTAGTTGATGAACTCTTCCGCCCACACCGAGGCCGGGTCGGGAAGGTTGCCGTCCTGAACGAACCGGCGGGCCACCGTGTAGGAAGCAGTGTCCACGTCAATGGCAAAGGTGGACCGGTTGTCGTCCTCGGTGTCTATGAAGGGGTTGACGCCGTAGTGCTGGAAGAAGGTCAGGTCGTAGGCGGCTTCGTTGACCGTGGCCGTGCCTCCGACGCTGTTGAAGCCTTCGGGCTGGTCCCGGACGCCCGCGCCCTGAAGCGGGACGGCCTGGGCCGTCGGGCCGGGCATACCCGAGGGTCCGGCCGCACACGCCGCACCGACCGCACCCCTGGCATACGAGCCACCGGAAGAGGCAGGGGCCGGGTCCGCCGGACCGTTCTCGTCGTATTTCGTATTACCGTTCGGCGGCCACCGACATCCTGCCGGGGAGCGGCCCTGCTAAGCTTCCAGTCCTTTCGTCCAGAGCCACATCCGGTTCGTTCGTCCTGAGGATCTCGAACGACTCCCAGAATCCAGGGGGTTTGGGGGATGAATCCCCCAACGTCCCCCAGTCCCAAGACCCCGAATAAGGGGAGTAACATTCTCCGGCCCGGCCCATACTACCAGTGTTCATCATCATGGCCGTCGGGTGAATAAGGAAGACCACCCCGGGAATAATCCCGGGGTGGTCTGTCGTTCGCAGCCGGTTAGCGGTGGGGCGGTTTACTGGAAAAACATGGTGCTGACCCGAATGCGGGGGTCGTAGCGCGGGCTCCATTCCAGGTCTGCGGCCAGCCCGTAGACGGCCTGAACGTGGAAGAAGGGGATGAACCAGTATTCGTCGTGCGCAATCTGGGCCAGCTCTTCCATCAGCACGCGGCGCTCCTCTCCGAGAGGAGTTTCCTGGGCCTTCTGAATTTTCGCTTCCAGCTCTGGGTAGCAGACCCGGCTGTTGACGTTGAAGCAGCTCAGGCGCAGGGTGCCCTGCCGGGCGTAGTCCAACTGCTCGTTGGAGGTCGCCGTCTCGTAGTAATGGGTGGTGGCGTTAATCGGGGGAGCGGGGCCGCGGGCCTCGCAGTCCATGGTCTCGGCGTAGCCGGGTTCCTGGTTGAACTTGCCACAGCCGGCGCGCCGGTGGTTGGTGGCCTGGGCGTTTTCCAGCACTTGAAGGCTGGCGTTGACGCCAACATCGTTCCAGTACCCGATCACGGCCTCGTGCAGTTCCACGTCGCGGTAGACGCGGCCGCTGCGGGTGTGGATGCGGATTTCGTTCTGCGGGTCATAGCCGGCCTGCTCCAGCAGTTCGCGGGACATCTCCGGGTTGTACTCGTAGGGAGCCGAGTTCTGCTCGTTGATGCCCAGGGTGCCCGGCTGGGAGATGTTGCCGAAGCACTCGTTGCGGCCGTCATAGAGGGACTCGACAATGGCCTGGCAGTCAATGGCGTGGGCCAGGGCCATGCGGACTTCCTTCTTCTTCAGCTCCGGGTGCCAGATGTTGTCAGCCACCAGGGTGTAGATTTCGTTGGTGCCGGACTGAATGGCTTGCGGGACTTCGGAAGCGTTTTCAAACCCAATGTTGTCGGCCCAATCGGCTTCTCCGGTAGAGACCGTGGCAGCGCGTACGAAGGCCTCAGACCGCCAGATCTGCCGGACGTTTGGGATGGCCGGGTAGTTGGTGGCGAACACGCCGGGCTTGGGCTGGTAGTCCTCAAAGGCTTCAACCCGGACGTCGACGCCGGATTCCCAACTGACGAAGCGGTAAGGGCCGTTGCTAACCACCGTCCGGGCCTTTTCTTCGTCGGAGGCGGTCTGGTACCACTCAGGGGCCGCGAACTTGGCGAACATGGCCTGCCTGGGGAAGATGGGGCAGGCGCGGGCTTCGCGGGTGCTGGTCTGGCAGAGCACGTCAACAGTCAGGTCGTCAACGACCTCGCCTTCAACGAAGCTGTGCTGGCTGAACCCGCCGCCGTTGACGCCGGTGCCGTTAAGGTCAATGCCGAACTTGGCGGCAGCAGCGTTCCAGGGTTCGCCATTGTGGAAGGTAATGCCGGGGCGCAGGAAGAACCGCCAGCGGTCCGGGGACACCTGTTCCCAGCTGTCAATGCCAGTCAGGCCCTGGACTTCGAAGGTGGTGCCGTCAATCCAGGTGAAGGGGTCCACCGTGAGTTCTTGGCAAATCATGTGGTCAATGTTGCCGCTGCACTCGTCGCTGTGGATGTCCATGTTCACCGGCTCACCCGATGTGACCACGGTGATGGAGTCGCGGCTGGAAACCACCGGCGGGTCGGTGGGGGCCGGTTCCGGCATGGAGGTGGGGGCCGCCGCCGCCCCGGAGCCGGGGGCCGTTTCCGTCATCGGCATTGCGGTGGGGGTGGGCGCAGCAACGGCAACCGTAGCCGTGGGCTGCGGCGCGGCGGTGGGCTGCGGCGTCGCAGTGGACGCCGGACTGCCGCAGGCGATAATGATTGTCGCAAGCAGGGCGGCCAATCCAATTAGAAGGACGCCGCCCCTGGTATTACCTGGGGTTGAACTTCGCATCAAAAACATCTCCGTGTGAATTTTGGGCCGTTGGCTGGAAAAATTAAGTTGGATAATCTCGGGGTGGTCACCTCCTTGGTTGTCGGCATTAGTGCAGAATTTAATCTAACCCGGTCAGTTTGTCAAACAGTTGGTAGCAAAGTCGTATTCCTGTATTCGTAACTCGTAATCGGTGGGTTGAGTGGAACACAACGGCCAACGTTGGCTGACCGACGGAAACGGAACGGCCCCGGGTAATTCCCGGGGCCGTTAGCTGGCCGGATTAGGTCGCCGGCGCTGGTTACTGTGGGCTACTGGTTGTAGCTCATCGTGTTGACCCGCAGCCGGGGGGCGTAGAGGGGTTCCCAATTCAGGTTGGCGGCAAGGCCATATACCAACTGGACCTCGACGAAGGGTATGAAGATGTGCTCGTCGTGGATGAAGTCGGCGATTTCAGCCATGCGTTCCTGCCTTAGCTCACCCGGAGGGATGGACTTGGCGACCAGGACTTTCTCCCAGATTTCAGGGTAGCAGGCGAAGGAACTGGTGTGCTCGCAACCCACCCGCCGGTTTGCCTGGACCTCGGTGTCCAGCATTTCGTTGGATGTGTTGGTCGTGCTCATGTGGGAGGTGTTGAAGTTGGGGCCAGGCGGCTCCCGCTGGGCACAGTCCCAAACGCCGAGGTAGTTGTCGGCGTCCTTGAACCGTCCGCAGCCGGAGCTGGTGATTTCCTTGCTCCGGGTCCGTTCCACGATCTGAAGCTCGGCGGTGATTCCCACTTCCTGGAGGTAGTTGAGCACGGCTTCCTGGAACTCGGGGTCGCGGCAGCAACGGCCGGAACGGGTATATATGATTACCTTGTTGGTTGGGTCGTAGTCAGCCTCCGCCAGCAATTCCTTGGCCCGCACCGGGTCGTAGGGGTAGGGGGCCGAGTTTCGCTCGGTCAAGCCCACCGTGCCCGACGGAGAGATGTTGCCCCAGCAGGGGATTCCGTCCAGCAGGGCGGCGGTGATGGTCTCGCAGTCAATGGCCAGGTTGATGGCTTCCCGCACCTTCTTCTTCTTCAGTTCCGGGTGCCACATGGTGTCGGGAATCAGGGCGTAGACCTCGCTGGTGCCGGACTGCCGGAATTGGGGAACCTGGTCCTTCTTGTCAAAGCCAATGTCGGCGGCCCATTCCGCTTCGCCGGCCTGGATCATGGAGGCCCGCACTATCTCTTCTCCCCGCCACACATTGGTCAGGTCCTTAATCTTGGCGGGTTGGGCGTCGACGATAGAAGTGTCCGGGTTGGGGACGTAACCCTCGTATGCTTCCATCTTAATGTCGATGCCCGGCCGCCACTCGACCAACTGGTAGGGGCCAATGCCGATGACGTTACGGCCCCGGTCTTCCTCGGAAGCTGCGGCGTACCAAGCGGGGGCTTGCATCCGGCTGAAAATCATGCCCCGCGGCAGGATGGGGCAATCATTTTCGCAGTTCACTTCCAGGGTGTGCTCGTCAACCACCGTCCCTGAGATGGGCCCGTGGTAGGTGTAGCTCTGGGACGAGTTGTTTACGTCGCCGTTCTGGTCGACGGCGGCTTTGGCGGCGGTGGCGTTCCACGGCTCGCCGTTGTGGAACTGGACGCCCTGGCGGAGGGTGAAACGCCAAGTGTCGGTGTCCACCTGCTCCCAGCTTTCAACGCCGGACAGGGGTATTACCTCGAAATCGTCGCTGGTAATCCAGGTGAAGGGCTCATTGACGATTTCGTTGCAGACCGCGGTATCCAAGGTGGCGTTGCAATTGGGGTCCCAAGGGTTGATGCTGCCCGGCTCGGCGGACATTACGATGGTTACGCTGTCCTTGGCGCCGGATGTTTCAGCGGGGGCGGCCACGGCTTCGGGTTGCGGGACCGGAGTCGCGGCTACTGAAACCGGGGCAGGCTCTGCGGGTTCCGATGCCGGTGCCGGGGCGGGCGCCGCGGGTTCAGCCGCCGGCGCCGCAGCCGAGCCGCAGGCCACCAGCGCAAGAGCAAGGAATAAAGCAAGGATCAGAGGCCAGTTCAGTTTTCCGACAATCGTCAGGGTATTACCTTTCATGCCATACCTCCTGAATATTTGGTGCGGTTTACGTAACCGTAGTGCCGGATATACCATCCGATTATGCCCAGCGTCGGACTGGAATAACAGTAACACGTTATATGGGATAAGCACCGCGTTGTCAAGCAAACGGCAGGACGAGTAACAGTTCAGACTTGGTGAGATGAATTGGTTTCAGCCAACTGCCACTTTTTTCAGGGGGTTTGGGGGATGAATCCCCCAACGTAACCCAACCCCCATATTCCCCGCCATAAGCCACTCCGATCCCCTAAACTCTGAACAGTTACCAGGACGATTGCAAAGGCCCTCAACCCATTGTCCAGAGAATCTCAAAGAACTTCCTTGTGGACCGGTAGGCGCTGACGGCGTTGGTATGCAACGGCCCCGGGGAAATCCCCGGGGCCGTTGGGCAGCCGGATTTGGGTGCCGGTATGGGCGCTATTGCCGGGCGTTATTGGATGTATTTCATGGTGTTGGCCCTAAGCCGGGGGGCGTACAGGGGTTCCCAGTCCAGGTTGTCCGCCATCCCGTAAACCAACTGTACTTCCAACAACGGTATGAATATATGCTCGTCGTGGACGAAGTTGGCAATCTCAACAGACCGCTGCTCGCGCAGTTCTCCGAGGGGGGTAGACGTTGCCACTTGCAGCTTTTCCCACATCTCCGGGAAACAAGCCTTGGAGCTGGTATGCAGGCAGCCCATCCTACCGTAAAGGCGCACCAGCACATCCAACTGCTCCGTGGAGGTTGCCACGGTGTTGGTGTGGGAACTGGCGAAGGCCGGGCCGGGCGGTTCTCGCTGGGCGCAGTCCCAAACACCGACGTAGGTCGGGTCATCCTTGAACCTGCCACAGCCGGAGCTGGTGATTTCCTTGAGCCTAGTACGCTCCACCAGTTGGAACTCGGCGTTTACACCCACTTCTTGCCAGTACTGGATCACTGCTTCCTGGAACTCCAGGTCCCGGCAGCAGTTGCCCGGGCGGCTGTAAATGATAATCTTGTTGGCCGGGTCGTATTCGGCCTCTTCCAACAGCTGCTTCGCCCTGGCAGGATCGTAGGGGTACGGCGCGGTATTCTCCGCAGTCAGGCCCGCCGACCCTGCGGGGGATATGTTGCCCCAACATGGAAGACCTTCCAGCAAGGCGTCAGTGATCGCCTGACAGTCTATGGCAAGATTCAAGGCTTCACGGACCTTTTGCTTTTTGAGTTCCGGGTGCCACATGATGTCAGGTATCAAGGCGTAGACTTCGGTGGTGCCGGACTGCTTCCACTGGGGGACGGCGCCCTTATTCTCGAAACCTATGTCAGCCGACCATTCGGCTTCCTCGGTCTCCACCATGGCAGTCCGCACCAGCGGCTCGTTTCGCCAGGTGTTGGTCAGGTATTTAATGTGGGGGGCCTGCCCGTCTACGATGGACGTGTCGGGATTGGGAACATAGTCTTCGTAGATTTCCATGGTTATGTCAATGCCTGGCCGCCATTCGATGAACCGGTATGGGCCAATGCCATATACATGGCGGGACGATTCATCCTTGGACACGGTCCCATACCATTCCGGGGGCTGGAAGCGATTGAAAATCATGCCCCGAGGCAAATTGGGACAATCAGCGGCGCAGACCACCCGGACCACGTAATCGCTGATAACTTCGCCAGTGATCGGACCGTGGTTGCCGTAGCTCTGGGAAGAGTTGTTGACGTCGCCGTTCTGGTCAATGCCGGCTTTGGCGGATGTGGCGTTCCAGGGTTCGCCGTTGTGGAACTTGACCCCCTGGCGCAGGGTGAAGTCCCATTTCCGGTTATCAACCTGCTGCCAGCTTTCCACCCCGGACAGGGTTACTACCTCGTAGGTGTCGCTGGTAATCCAGGTCATGGGTTCGTTGACGATTTCGTTGCACACCGCCGTGTCCAGCGTGGCGTTGCAGGTGGGATTCCAGGGGTCAACGCTGCCTGGTTCAGCGGCCATCACGATGGTGATGCTGTCCTTGGCGACGGTGGTCTCGGCGGGGGCGGCCGCCACCTCGGGTTGAGGGACAGGCGTGGACTCTGTGACAACCGGGGCTGGTGCGGCGGGTTCCGGGGCCGGCGCCGCCGCCGAGCCGCAGGCCACCAGGGCAAGAGCAAGGAATAGGGCGAGAACCAGGGGCCAACTCAACTTTACGTAAAACGACGGTAAATTACCTTTCATGCCATACCTCCTGAACATTTAGTACGGTTTCCGTAACCGTTACCCTGCGTTAACAACCCGATTATGCCCCGAACCGGAGTTTGGTAACAGTATGACGTTATAGGGGATGACCAATGCTTTGTCAAGCAAACGGCAGGACAATTGCAAAGGCCCTCAACCCGTTGTCCGGAGAACCTCAAAGAACTTCCTTGTGGACCGGCAGGGGTTGCCGGCGTTGATATGCAACGGCCCCGGGGAAATCCCCGGGGCCGTTGCCTGGCCGAGTCAGGTCGCTGGTGCGGGCTATTGGGTGAATTTCATCGTGTTGGCCCTCACTCTGGGTGCATACAGGGGTTCCCAGTCCAGGTCCGCGCCCAGACCGTAAATCACCTGCACCTCGATGAAGGGTATAAATATGTACTCGTCGTAGGCAAAATCAAAGATTTCAACCATGCGCTGAGTTCGTAGGTCGCCCACGGGGGTTGCCACTGCCGTCATGACCTTTTCCCAAACTTCCGGGAAACAGGCACGAGTGCTGGTACTCAAGCAGCCGACCCGGCGATTGGCCTGCACCTGGCCGTCCAGCATCTCGTTGGAGGTGGCAGTAACAAGGGCGTGAGACGAAGCGAAAGAGGGGCCCGGAGGGTCGCGCTGGGCGCAGTCCCAGACGCCCATATAGCCGGGCTCCTTGGCGAATTGCCCACAACCGGCAAGTTGGATTGTCCTGGATTGGTTGTATTCCAGGAGCTGGAACTCGGCGTTGACTCCCACTTCCGCCCAGTACTGGATGACCGCCTCCTGAAACTCCTCATTCCGGCAGCAATTGCCGGTGCGACTGTAGATGGTTATTTTGTTGGCCTTATCGTAGCCAGCCTCCTCAAGGAGCTCCCTGGCCCGGACCGGGTCGTAGGGATAGGGCGCCGAGTTCCTTTCGGTCACGCCAACCGTCCCGGGGGGATTTATGTTTCCCCAGCAGGGCAGCCCCTCCAGCAGGGCATCGGTGATTGCCTGGCAGTCGATAGCCAAGTTGAGAGCTTGCCGAACCTCCTTCTTTTTCAGTTCCGGGTGCCACATGGCATCTGGAATCAGCGCGAAAACCTCGCTGGTGCTAGACTGCTTCGATTTCGGTACATTCTCTTTGTTGGCGAACCCGATGTCCGCGGCCCAGTCGGCCTCCTCGGTGCGGACCATGGCAGCCCGGACGAGCTCTTCACCCCGCCACACGTTGGTCAGATTCTTGATGTGGGCGGCCTGGCCGTCCACAACAGAGCTGTCGGGGTTGGGAACATATTCATCGTAGATTTCCATCTGGATGTCGATGTCGGGCCGCCATTCGACCAGCTTGTAGGGGCCAATGCCATAGAGCTGCCGATTCCGTTCTTCCTCGGGTGTGGAAGCGTACCATCCGGGGGCCTGGAAGCGGCCAAAAATCATGCCCCGGGCCAGGACGGGACACTCGGCATCACACACCACTCGGACGGTATATTCGTCCACAACCTCGCCATGGATAGCGCCATGGTAGCTGAAGCCTGATGAGGCGTTGTCTACGTTGCCGTTCTGGTCGATGCCGGCTTTCGCGGTCTCGGCGTTCCACGTCTCACCGTTGTGGAATTTGACGCCCTGGCGTAGTTTGAAGTCCCAGTTTTTGGGGTCGACCTGATTCCAGCTTTCCACTCCGGACAGGGTTACTACCTCGTAAGTGTCACTGGTAATCCAGGTCATGGGTTCGTTGACGATGGTGTCGCACACGGCGGTATAAATCACGGCGGTACAGCTGACGCCCCAGGGATCCATACTGCCCGGCTGCGCCGGCATGACAAAGGTCAGTTCATCTTTGCCGCTCTTGGTCTGAGCTGGCGGGGGCTTTTCCTGGGGTTGGGGTGTCGGCGTCGACACGGTGGTTTGCACTTGCTCCTGGGCTGGCGCTGGGGCTTGCTCCTGGGCTGGGGCCGGGGCTTGCTCCTGGGCTGGCGCTGGGGCTTGCTCCTGAGCTGGCTCGGCAGCCGAGCCGCAGGCCACCAGCGCAAGGGCTAAGAATAGAGCAAGAATCAGAGGCCAATTCAACTTTCCGTAAAGCGGCGGTATATTACCTTTCATGGCATACCTCCTCACCATTTGTTACGTTTTACGTAACAGTCAAGTTATATCACAAATCCGATTATGCTCAGTATCGAACTTTGATAACTGCAATAGGTTATAGGGATTGACCTAACCTTTGTCAAGCAAACCCGGCTGGATAAGTAAGGGAATCGTTAAGGCCCAGCAAAACAGTCCCTCAACCCGTTCGTCCTGAAGCCATCCAAGGACTTTTTGGGAGCCAATCGCTAAGCCCGAATCCACCGAAGGAGGGCGTCGGGTCAGCGTCCTGAAGTGGCCAAAGGGTGCTCCTCTGAATCTGGGATAATGGTTTTGTAACAGCAAACCGGTCCCAGAAAAGGAGCACCCAATAGATGCTACCACGCCGCCACCCCGACCGCATCCGTATCGCCTTCGACGACCACCGCCTGGTGACCAACGCTGGGCTGCTCCTTCCGGCCACCCTGGCCCGGCGCCTGGGCCTGCCCGAACTGGTACAGGAGCACCTGGACTTGGGCGAAGCGCCGGGCCGGGCCAACACCGGAGACAAGATCATGACGCTGGTGTCCTCCGCTCTGGCGGGCGGCGACTGCATCGACGACGCCGATGTGTTGCGCACTGGCAGGACGGCCTGCGCTCTCGGCTGCGTAGTCAAGGCGCCCTCCACCCTGGGCACTTTCCTGCGCAGCTTCAGGTGGGGCCACGTCCGTCAGTTGGACCGGGTGAGCCGCGAGCTGCTGGCCCGGGCCTGGCAGGCGGGGGCCGGACCCGGCGACGCGCCATTCACCATCGACCTTGATTCGACGATCTGCGAGACTTACGGACTGGCCAAGGAGGGCGCCCGCCACCACGGCTATACCGGTGCACGGGGCTATCACCCACTGCTGGCCGTCGCCGCCGGAACCGGCGACGTGCTGATGGCCCGGCTGCGCGAGGGCCGGTCCAACACCGTCCGCGGCGCCGCCCACTTCCTGCGTGAGACGGTGAGCCGGGTTCGCTGCGGCGGGGCCAGCGGGCAGCTCACCATGCGGGCCGACAGCGGCTTCTATACCCACGCCGTGGCCGCCGTCTGCCGCCGGATGGACGTCCGCTTCTCCATCACCATCCGCCAGCACAAAAGCCTGCACAATCTCATCGAGGCGATACCCGAAGATGCCTGGACGCCGATTCCTTACTGGATGGACGGCGCCGCCGATGTGGCCGAAACCACCTACACCCCCTTCCAGAGCGAGCCGGATGCCGCGCCGGTGCGGCTCATCGTCCGGCGGGTGAAGCCGGCGCCCGGTTCTCAACTGGCTCTCTTCGCCACCTACAGCTATCACGGCTTCATCACCGACCGGGACGGAGAGACCCTGGAACTGGAGGCCGACCACCGCCGCCACGCCGAGATCGAGAATGCGATACGCGACCTCAAGTACGGCGTCGGGCTGAACCATCTCCCCTCGGGCCGCTTCGCTGCCAACGGCGCCTGGCTGGCGGTACAGGTGATGGCCCACAACCTGGCCCGCTGGACCGCCCGCATCGGCCTCGGTGAGCGGACCGTGACCACCAAGACCCTCCGGCGGCGGTTCTTCGCCCTGGCCGGACGGCTCACCCGCTCGGCACGCCGGATCACCCTGCATCTTCCCAAGCGCTGGCCCTGGGAGGAGCAGTTCAGCCGCGCCCTGGCCCGACTGCGAGCCATTCCACTCCCAGCCTGACGGCGCCCGTCCGCCACTGACCCGCCAGCCAACCCAACGTCCCCGCAAACTCGCGCCAGCCCAGTCCGCGAGCGCCTCTTGCCGTGTCCTATCCCGCCATCTCGCTCGCCACAGCCACTGCAGGCCGACATCGGCGCCCCCCAAAGCGCCTGCAGACCGCCGCCAACCTCCCATCTACCCGAATTCGAGCCCGGATTATCGCGCCTGTAACTCCCTCACCCCCTTCCGCTGTCCTCACGCCGTCCATCCCTGTCCATCGGTGGATTCGGGCTAAGGGATAAAGATGGAGGAAGGGCTGAGGGAATATGAAAAACGCCCCGGGAATCACCCGGGGCGTTCTCCGTTCTTGGGTAAACCCAACGCAGGTTAGCGAGAGAATTTCATCGTGTTGACCCTGGTGCGCGGGTCATACCGGGGAGACCATTGCAAGGTTTCAGCCATACCATACACCGTCACGACTTCGAAGAAGGGATGGAAATGGTAATTGTCGTGAACAATGTCGGCGATAGCTTCAAAACGCCGCTGGCGTTCGTCCCCCAGGGGGGTGGCCATCGCTGTCTCAATCTGGTCCTGCAGCCCGCCTGTGGAACCGTCGCAGATGCGGCTTCCCCGGCGGTAACAGCCATTGCGGGCCCAGGCTTGACGGGCATAGTCGAGGGTTTCGTTCGAGGTGGCGGTCTCGATGGCGTGGGAAGACCCGAAATAGTCGGGTTGCGGCGGGGCATCGTGACATTTCCGGGGGTCCTCCAGCCGGTGGCAACCTGAGTTGGCGATCTGACTCCGTTTGGCCGGCTCGACTATCTGCAAACGGGCGTTCACACCAGCCGCCCGCCAGAAATTCACCACTGCCTCGTTCAACTCCACGTCGCGGTAAACCCGATTGGCCCGGGCAAATATGATTATCTCGTTGTCCGGGTCATAGCCTGCCTCGTCCAACAACTGCTTGGCCATAACCGGGTCGTAAGGGTAGCCAGCAGAGTTTTCCGGAGTTATGCCAACTGTCCCGACTGCGGATATGTTGCCGAAGCATTTCTGCAAGCCATCATAAAGGGCCTCCATCAACGCCTCGCAGTCGGTAGCGAGATTGAGGGCTTTCCGAACCTTCAGCTTCTTTAGTTCCGGGTGCCAGATGGTGTCCAATACGTAAATATAGACCTCATTGTTAGTACCGGAAGCGAATTTTGGCACGCTCTCACGCTGCTCAAATCCGATGTCGGCCGCCCAATCCGCCTCCTCCGTGCTGATCATCGCTGCCCGGACCAAAGCCTCTCCGCGCCACACCTGAAACATGTGCTGGATGGTGGGCATCTGGGCGTCAAAGGCATCGTTGGGTTTGTAGTTCTCGTAGGCCTCCAGTTCCACCTCAACGCCGGAACGCCATTCGATTACCCGATAGGGCCCGATGCCCACGGTGATCCGGGTTTTTTCGTCTTCGCTGGCAGAAGCCCACCATTGGGGGGCCTGAACGTTGTTGAAGATGGCTTGACGGGGCAAGATGGGACAGGGGTCATCGCAGATGACGTCAGCGGTAAATTCGTCAATGACCTCGGCGTGCAGCGGGCCGTGGAAGCTGGCTGCCCCATCGTGGGTTGGGTCCCCCGCAATGTCCATTCCCAGTTTAAGAGCATCGGCGTTCATGGGCTCCCCGTTGTGGAATTCCACGCCCTGCCGGACGGTAAAGCGCCAAGTGTCGGGAGCGGTCTGCTCCCATCCTTCGATTCCGCTCAACGGCACCACCTGGAAGGTGTTGCTGTCAATCCAGGTCAAGGGGTCGCTGGCAACATCTTCGCACACCATGCTTGGGACGTTGCCCTGGCAGCCTTGACTCCATGGGCCCAACTGGTTGGGCTCCTCCTGAGTGACCAGGATAATCGTGTCTTTGGATATGATTGATTCGGTAGGAACCGGGGTCAAAGTCGGTCTCACAGCAGCGAAGGGTGTAGGAGTCGGACCACTGGGTTTGGTGGCCTGGGGAGGAGTGGTGGCCGCCGCTACCGGAGCAGGAGCCGCCATTTGGGTTGGCTCAGGGGCGACCGTGGACGACGCGCCGCAGGAGACAATCAACACCGCTCCCAACAGCAATACCGCTAACATTGCCAGCCGTGATGACCATTTTTCGAAGTAAGTCTTGGTTAATGTCACGCCTTCCATACTATTATCCCTCACAAGTCTGTTACTAATTATTCTCATTAACAGTGTCTATATTCGTGTTTTACAGTCTCATTTACGTCATGTTGTAATGAGTAACGGCGTTTAAGTGGGGCAATACTAACTGTAACCAGTTGACGCGTCAACTGGTTGTTATCCGACGGCCAAGTCAATCGCCGGTAAGAAAGATGGGGTTGCTATGGTCTTCGGCGACGTTTGTCGTCGTGCATTCTGGGCTGAGGTAAACAGAACGCCCCGGGCGATGCCCGGGGCGCTTGGTATGCCAAATCGCCAAACAGCTTACTGGGTGAAGTACATGGTGTTGGCCCGAATCCGCGGGGCATAGTGGGGGTCCCACTCCAGGTCCTCAGACAGTCCGTAAATGGAAACCACCAGGAAGTTGGGGACGAAGTGGAAGTTGTCATGCACCCGGTTGGCAATGGCTTCCATCCGCTGCCTCCGCTCGTCGCCGGTAGGCGTGGCGTTGGCCTGGGAAATCATCTCATCCAGGTCTTCGAAGCAGACCCCGCTGCTGCGGCTGTAGCAACTGTTGCGCAGGATAGCCTGGCGAGAGTAATCCAGCGACTCGGTGGATGTGGCCGGCCCCGTCAGGTGCATGGAAGCGAAGTTGGGTTCACCCGGGCCCAGGTTGCGGCACTTCTCGTGCAGGTTCGCCCCCTCGGCGTTGGCAAAGTCTTCGCGGGTGCGCCCGTGACCGCAGTTGGACCGGCCAGTGGCCCCGTGGATCGAGGACTCAACCACCTGGAGATTGGCGTTGATGCCCACCTCCCGCCAGAAGGTCACCACGGCTTCGGCGTATTCCACGTCCTTGGGCACCCGCTGCGAGCGGATGTGCAGCTTAATCTCGTTGTCGTCGTCGTAGTTGGCCGCCGCCAGCAGTTCCCTGGCCCGTTCGGGGTCATAGGGGTAACCGGCGGAGTTCTCCGGGGTGATGCCCACCGTGCCGGTCTGGGCAATGTTGCCGTAGCATTCCAGCACACCGGAGAAGATTTGCTCCATCACGGTCTCGCAGTCTATGGCCAAGTTCAGGGCCTCCCGGACTTCCTGCTTGCGCAGCTCGGGGTGATGCACTGTGTCAATGGCGTAGACGTAGGCTTCGTTGTTGGTGCCCGACACCCACTTGGGCGCCAGTCCCCGGTCGTCGAAGGAAATTTCGGCCCAGTCGGCTTCGCCCGCAGCCAGCGCCGAAGCACGGACCAACGGCTCGTTGCGCCACCGCTGGATCACGCGGGGGATGGAAGGAACGCGGGAGTAAACGGTGTTGGGATTAGGGTTATAGTCTTCGTAGGCTTCTAGTTCGATCTCGACGCCGCTCTTCCACTCCACGATGCGGTAGGGGCCGAGACCGACGGTAAACCGCTCAATGTCGTCCTCGGAAGCCTGCTCGAACCAGCCCACGTCTTGGAACTTGGTGAAGATGGTCGTGCGGGGCAGGATGGGACAGGCCTTGCCGCATACCACGTCCAGAGTGTAGTCGTCCACGACCTCGCCGCCGATGACGCCGTGGAAGCTGAAGTCATTGGAGTTGTGGTGGCCGCTGGTAGCTTCGTCGCCGAAGAAGTCAATCCAGAATTTGGCCTGCGTGGCGTTCCAGGGAGCGCCGTTGTGGAAGGTGACGCCTTCCCGGAGGTTGAACCGCCAGCGGTCCGGTTCCAACTGCTCCCAACCCTCGATTCCGGTTAGGCCCACCACCTGGAAGTCGTTGAAGTCGTCAATCCAAGTCAGGGGATCGCTGGCCATGTCGTCGCAGATGGTGTTTTGGATGTTGCCGCCGCAGTTGGCGCTGGCCGCGCCGATGGTGGTAGGTTCTTCGCCAGTAAAAATGACCACGGTATCCCTGGCGCTAACCGGGGCGGGCGGGATGGCCGCGGGGGCCGCCGCGGGGGTCGGCGGAGCCGCTGGCGCGCTGGCACTAGCAGGAGCGGGCGCGGACGCCGGAGCCGCCGGAACCGGCAGCAGCGGGCGCGGCGGTGGCCGGGATAGCCAAGGCCTCCGGCTTGGCCAACTGCTGGGTGGCCGTGGGCTGCGAAGCCGTGCCGGCATCCGTCTCCCCGGCAGGCGAGGAGGCGCCACAGGCTACAAGCAAGCCCATCAACAGGATGCCCAGTCCCAGCGCCCAGCCGGTGGTGAATGTTCGCTTCGTTCTGGCAATTATGGACATTAGAGCACATTCCTCATCATAAATTATGAATAACGTTGTTATATCACGGTTTACGGTGTAGTGCTAATATAATTACCCTCCTGCCAGCATGATTTGGGTATTTATAGATTATGAGGGAAAGGTTGTCAAGGGTATGGGGCAGGGCGCAGAAGAAAGTCCTTCGAGGGCCCAAGGACGACCCTTCGACTCGGCTCAGGGCGAGCGGATTGAAGGAGAAGCGCCCCGCGTTATGCGGGGCGCTGGAGACGACGGGGTTGGGTTTAACCGGCTATTGGGTGAAGTACATGGTGTTGGCCCGGATGCGCGGGGCGTAGGTGGGTTTCCACTCCAGGTTCTCTGCCAGGGCGTAGACCGACACAACCTGGAAGCCCTGCACGAAGTGGAAATTGTCATGTACCCGGTCGGCGATGGCTTCCATACGCTGGCGGCGCAGGTCGCCGGTGGGCGTGGCGTTGGCCTCTTCGATCGAGTCCTGCAAGTCCTGGTAGCAGATGCCGCTGCTGCGGCTGAAGCAGCTGTTGCGCAGGACGGCCTGCCGGGAGAAGTCCAGCGACTCGGTGGAGGTGGGGCCGCCGCTGATTTGCATGGAAGCGAAGTTCGGGGGCCCAGGACCAAGGCTCCGGCACTTGGCGTGAAGGTCGTCACCGGCGGCGGCTTCAAATTCTTCCCGGGTGCGCTGGTGGCCGCAGTTGGAGCGACCGGCCGCGCCATACACGCTGGATTCGACCACGTTCAACTCGGCGTTGATCCCCGCTTCCCGCCACGAGCTGACCAGAGCTTCGCCGAATTCCGTGTCCTTGGGAACCCGGTTGGAGCGCATGGTTAGAACAATCTTGTGCTCTTTGTCGTAGTTGGCGTCGGCCAGCAACTGCTTGGCCCGCTCCAGATTGTAGGGATGGGGCGCAGAGTTGTACTCGGTTATCCCCACCGTGCCGGGCTGGGCGATGTTGGCGTAGCAGCCCACCAGCCCGTCGAAAATCTGCTGCAGAATCGTCTGGCAGTCCGCCGAAATGTTCAGCGCTTCCCGGACCTCAATCTTGCGCAGTTCGGGGTCGTGTACAGTGTCCATGGAGAAGCGGAACACCTCGTTGTTGGTGGCCGACGTCCACTTGGGGACCCTATCCCGGTCGTCCAGGGAAATCTCGGCCCAATCGGCCTCACCAGTCTGAATCATCGCAGCCCTGACCGTCGGCTCGTTGCGCCATTGCTGGATAACCGTGTTAATGACGGGCGCTTGGGAGAAGACGGTGGACGGGTTGGGGTTGTAGTCCTCGTAGGCTTCCAACTCGATTTCCAGGCCGGACCGCCACTCGACGATGCGGTAGGGGCCAAGGCCGACGGTAAACCGTTCGACATCTTCCTCGGCAGCCTGCTCAAACCAGCCCACGTCCTGGAACTTGGTGAAGATGGTCGTGCGGGGCAGGATGGGACAGGCCTTACCGCATACCACGTCCAGAGTGTAGTCGTCCACGACCTCGCCGCCGATGACGCCGTGGAAGCTGAAGTCGTTGGAGTTGTGGTGGCCGCTGGTCTCTTCGTCGCCGAAGAAGTCAATCCAGAATTTGGCCTGCGTAGCGTTCCAGGGAGCGCCGTTGTGGAAGGTGATGCCCTCCCGGAGGTTGAACCGCCAGCGGTCGGCCTCCAGTTGTTCCCAACTGTCAATGCCGGTGAGTCCCACCACCTGGAAGTCCTGCTGGTCGTCGATCCAGGTCAGGGGGTCGCTGGCCATGTCGTCGCAGATGGTGTTTTGGATGTTGCCGCCGCAGTTGGAGCTGGCCGCGCCGACGGTGGTCGGCTCTTCGTTGGTTACGAAAACCACCCTGTCTTTGGCGCTCATCACCTGGATTGGTGGAACCGTGGGGACGGGAGCGGCCGCCGGAGCCGCAGGCGCGCTGGAACTACCGGGAGCGGGAGCGGCCGCCGGAGCCGCCGATGCGCCGGAATCAGCTGCAGCAGGCGCGGCGGTGGCCGGGATGTCCAGGGCCTCCGGCTTGGCCAACTGCTGGGTAGCCGCAGGCTGTGAAGCCGTGCCGGCATCCGTCCCCTCGGACGGGGAGGAGGTGCCGCAGGCCACAATTAACGCCGCTCCCAGGACGGCCAACCCGACCCAGGCCAAGAGGGAGCTTTTTTCGCTGCCGGGTTTGTTAATGTCATGCAATCCTCCCGATAATAACTTACGATTCCAGCCATTATATAGCTGCTTTCCGGCTATAATGCTGGCTTTACCTCGCCAACGGCAATACCTTTGTTGCGAGGTCAAATGGAAAGGTAGTTGAAAGGAAGCGCTTTGTCAACCTGGACAACGGTTAACCCAGGGTCTTTTAATTGTTCCCCGCAATTCCCCGGCAAGCTCAGTGCTGCATTGTCGGACTACCCCAATCCAGGGGGTTTGGGGGATGAATCCCCCAACGTAGCCCCCGTCCCAGAAAATTAAAAGACCCTGACGGTTAACCACGGGACGATTGCAAAGTCCCGTTAATCGTTCTTCTTGGGGCAAAGGACACCCTTTGGGAGCATCGGGGCGAACGAATTGGACTATAACGAAAAGCGCCCCCGGTTTCCCGGAGGCGCTTGGTGGCGCGACAGAGGTTGGTTAAAGTCTACTTGGAGAAACGCATGGTGTTTCCCCGCAGCCGGGGAGCGTAGTAGGCATCCCATTCCATATCTTCGGACAGGCCGTAGACGTAGACCACTTCAAAGTAGGGAATGAAGAAGACTTCGTCGTAGGCAAACTGGGCGAGTTCTTCCATAGCAGCCGTCCGCTCCGGGCCTTCAGGAATGGCGTTGGCCACCAGCTTCCGGGCTTCAAACTCCGGGATGCAGACCCGGCTGCTCCGGCTGAAGCAGCTCAAGCGGGAATTGTTGAACCGCTGCATGTCCAGAATCTCGTTGGAAGTCGCTATTTCGTAGGCATGGGATGACAGGAAGTAAGGTTCCGGAGGCTCCCGGTCGGCGCAGTCCATCGCTTCCTTGTAACCTGGCTCGTTGATGAACTTGCCACAGCCGGAACTTTGCACTTCTCGGGCCTTGCCCAAGTCGCCCCAAGAGTTGAGATTGGCGTTGACGCCAACGTCCCGCCAGGATTGAATGGTTGACTCCATGATTTCCAGGCCGCGGATATTGGAGCCGGGGCGGGTGTTGATGTTGATTTCGTTGTCCGGGTTGTAGTCCGCTTCCGCCAGAAGCTGCCTGGCGCGCTCCGGGTTGTACTCCCGGACCTTGGAGTTGACGTCGTTGATGCCCACCGTGCCTTTCATGGAAACGGCGGCGTGGCAGGGAATCCGCCCATCGAAGAGGGAGTCCAGCAGCGTCTGGCAGTCAATGGCAATGGCCAAGGCTTCCCGGACCTTTTGCTTCTCGAGCTCCGGGTGGAACACCGTGTCCAATACCAAAAGGTAGACCTCGGCGGTCTTGCCACTGGTGTACTTGGGCACCCGCGCTATTTCGTCAAACCCAATGTCAGCAGCCCAGTCGGCCTCACCGGTCTGGATCATGCCGGAACGGACGGTGGCCTCTGCCCGGTATGTGTGGGTGATGTACTGGATGCTGGGGGCTTGGGAGAACCAGTTCTCGTTGGGCTTGTAGTCCTCGTAGGCCTCAAACTTGGTGTCCACGCCGGGGTTGTACTCGACAATCTTGTAGGGGCCAAAGCCCACGGTGAGGCGGGACCGCTCGGTCTCATCAGCGGCCTCGAACCAGGCCGGGTCCTGGAAGTCGGCAAACAGGGCGGTGCGGGGGTAGATGGGACAGGCCACGGGACAGACGATGTCGATGGTCAGGTCGTCCACGACCTCGCCCGTAACGTCGGGGCCGGTCCAGCTGATGGATGCGCTGGGGTTGGCGACATCGGAGTTGTACTCGATGCCGTACTTGGCGGCGGCGGCGTTCCACGGAGCGCCGTTGTGGAACTTGACACCGTCCCGCAGGTTGAAGCGCCAGCGGTCAAGGCCCTGCTGTTCCCAGCTTTCCACGCCGGAAAGGGGAACGATTTCGCTGGTGCGGTCGTCCAGCCAGGTCAGGAAGTCAGAGACAAAGTCCTGACAACCCAAGCTGTGGATTTCTGCGCTGCAACCCTCGCTCCAGGCTCCAACGCTGGCAGGCTCGGCCTCGGTGACGACGACAGCCGAGTCCCGGGCGCTGACGGGAGCCGGGGGCGGCTCGATGGGCTTGGGGACGGCGGTGGCGGCGGGCGCCGGCGCCGGTGCGGATGATGAACCGGATGAGGATGGAGCAGGCGAAGATGACCCCGTGTCGGCCACGACCGGGGTGGCGGTGGCGGCGGGAATTTGCTGCGGCGCAAAGCTGGGCACCGTGGGCGCCGCCGTGGGTTCGGCAGACGTGCCGCAGGCGACCGCCAGCACGGTCAACAACATCGCCGCAACTGCCAGCCAACCCGCGCGTTTCAGTAAAGCCAGTGGATGGTTAGTCATTCTGAGCAACTCCTAGTTTGGAAATATCGGAAACAGCAACATCACAATGGATTACGAATAGTCTGGCAGTATCGTCACCTCCCCAATGCGAGAATCCTATATGGTGTACCCGGATCAACTTTGTATAAAGTACCGGGATAAACTTGTCAATGGCCGCGGCTAACCCGGCACGATTGCCAAGTCCCTTTAATGGTTCGTCCTGGGGCCCTCGAAGGACTTCCTTGTTGAATTGGCTTGGCCGGACAATCCCCGATGCCCCTACCACCAACGGGGTTCCAACCAAGTCAATGCGGTTGACGCCGTTAATGCGGTTGACGCCGAATCCGTAACCCTGGATACTGACCGGGAGCGGGCCGGTAACGTGATTGACCCGCCGCAGGCAGCCCGCAGCTTAATTTGTCGCAATTGGTCTGATGTTAAGGAGGCGATGATGCAACTTGGCGCAATCTTCCCCCAAACCGAAATCGGCGCCGATCCGGCAGCCGTCAAGGACTTTGCCCAAGCCGCCGAAGGACTGGGTTATGAGCACCTGCTAGTGTTCGACCACGTGCTGGGCGCCGATGCCACTAAGCGGGAGGGGTGGGAGCGTCCCTATTCCCACACCGACACCTTCCATGAACCCTTTGTGCTGTTCGGCTACCTGGCGGGTATTACCGAGAAAATTCAGATGACCACGGGCATCCTGATTCTGCCCCAACGCCAGACCGCTCTGGTGGCCAAGCAGGCCGCTGCGGTGGACGTGCTGACCGGCGGACGGCTGCGGCTGGGGATCGGCATCGGCTGGAACGACGTTGAATACGAGGCGCTGGGCGAAGACTTCGGCAACCGGGGCCGGCGGTCAGCGGAGCAGATTGAGCTTCTGAAGTTGCTGTGGACGCAGGATGTGGTCAACTTCGAGGGCCGCTATCACAAAATCACTCACGCAGGCATCAACCCTCTGCCAGTGCAGCGGCCGATCCCCCTGTGGTTCGGCGGCGGCGCGCCCCAGGTGGTGCGGCGGCTGGCCCGCATGGGCGACGGCTGGTTCCCCCAGTTTCAGCCGGACAGCGAGGGGCAGCAGAAGATTGGCGAGATGCGGGAACTGGCCCAGAAGGCGGGGCGCGACCCTGGCGCCATCGGCATCGAAGGCCGGGTCAGCCTAACCCAGGGCGGACCGGACGAGTGGAACAAGCAGGCGGCGGCCTGGGACGAAGCCGGCGCCACCCACCTGTCCATCAACACCATGCGGGCCGGTCTGCAAGGCCCCGACGCCCACATAGACGCCATCCGCCGATTCAAGGAGGCCGTGTCCGGCTAGCTGTTCTCACTTTTCCCTATCACGGGAGAAAGAAGGGGCATTTTACAAATCAACCGGGCGGTATTCGAAATATGGTTGTCCCGTCGGCGTCATGCGTATGGGAAGCGATGGCCTCAACCACCCGCCGGATTTCCGCCCGCGTTACCTCGTGTTCAACGCGCATAGTTTCCTCTAGCCGTTCAAAGTGCCTTTCCGTGTCCGTGGCGGCTTTTACCAAAGCCTTTTCCGTGTCCTCGGCGACTCTTACCAAAGCCTTTTCCGTGTCCTCGGCGGCTTTTACCAAAGCCTTTTCCGTGTCCTCAGCGGCTTTTACCAAGGCTTTTTCCGTGTCCGTGGCGGCTTTTACCAAGGCCTTTTCCGTGTCCGTGGCGGCTTTTATCAAGGCCTTTTCCATGTCCTCGGCGCCCTTCTCCAACTTGCCAAGCCGGTAAACAATGTTGAAGCTACTGACAACGAAAACCACCGTAGCGGCAATCAGGGCGGCGACTATTGTTGCGGTTGGTCCATCTAACGCCATGCGTTAACCTCGGTGCACCAATTCTTTCAGGACGGGACATTCTCATGCTCTCCCAAGGGTAACAAGGTCCTTCAAGAGCTTCGAAACAACGGACTGGGCCTAGAGCAATAAGTCCCGTACCCGGTCGAGGATTCGGTTGCTTACCTCGTACTTGGTCAACAGTGGGAGGGCTTCGGCGTGGAGGTCGCGGTCAATTAGCACGACGCGGTTGGTGTCCGTGCCGAACCCGCTGCCTTCCTCGGTAATGTCGTTGGCGGCAATCAAGTCCAGGGACTTGCGGCGTACCTTGTCGCTGGCGTTGGCCACCAGGTTTTCGCTCTCCGCGGAGAAGCCCACTTTGACGAAGCTGCCCCGGGCGGCGCTGAGGATGTCGGTGGTCGGAGCCAACGAGATGGTCAACTCGTCGTCGGACTTCTTAATTTTCTGCTCGGCGGCGCTGACCGGGCGATAATCGGCGACGGCGGCGGCCATAATCAGGGCATCGGCATCTTCCAAGTTGGACAACACCGCGTCGCACATCTGCTGGGCAGTCTGCACCTTCAATACCTTCACCAGTGGCGGGTCGGGCAACCCGGTGGGTGCGGTTACCAGGACGGCATTGGCGCCCCGGTCCCGGGCGGCCTCGGCGAGGGCATACCCCATCTTTCCCGACGAGTTGTTGGTGATGACCCGCACCGGGTCAATGGGTTCCTGGGTGCCCCCGGCGCTGACGACGACGGTACGCCCGGCCAGGTCGCCGCCGTGTCCCAGCGCGGCCGTGATGTATCCCAGCAACTCCGGGGTCTCCAACAGACGGCCCATTCCCATCAACCCGGAAGCCAGTCGGCCCGGAGCCGGGCCGGCAATGGTCACCCCGCGCTCCCGCAGCTTGGCCAGGTTTTCCTGGGTTGCCGGGTTGGCGAACATATTGGCGTCCATGGCTGGGGCAACCATCAAGGGAGCCGACGTCGCCACCACGGTGGTGGTCAGAGGGTCGTCGGCCAGCCCCAACGCCAACTTGGCGATGCAGTGGACCGTGGCCGGGGCCACCACCACAATGCCGGCCTGCCGGGCCAGCTCGACATGTTCGATGCTGTACCGGGAGCCGGCGTCGTAGGTGTCGGTCACGACTTCCCGGTGGGTGATGCTGCGGAAAGCCAGCGGCGTTACGAACTGGGTCGCGCCGTAGCTCATAATAGTGTCCACCAGCGCCCCGGCCTGGGTTAGCTTGCTGGCCAGGTCAACAGCCTTGTAGCAGGCGATGCTGCCGGTGACGCCGAGGACGACGCGCTTATCTGCTAATGATCCGGTCACGGCCATCTCCTGAAGCCTTGGGCCCCTGGTTCATCCCATAAATCAAGCGCAGTCCCATCAGGGTCAAGTCCTGGTTAATGGCGTGAAACACCGGGGCCTGGCTGGCAATTACGTTGACCAGCCCGCCAGTGCCGATAACCTTGGCGTCCTGGCCGATTTCGTCCTTGAATCGCTGGACCATGGTGGTGACCAGCCCGGCGTAACCCAGCACCAACCCCGACTGCAACGACGTGATGGTGCTGCGGCCGATGGCGTTCTTGGGCGCCGAAAGCTCCACCCGGCGCAGCTGCGAGGTGTTGAAGAAAAGAGAATCGGCAGCCAGGTTAATGCCGGGAGCGATGGCCCCACCCAAGTATTCCCCAGTCCGTGAGATGGCGTCAAACACCGTAGCCGTGCCCAGGTCAACGACGATGGCCGGGGCGCCATACAGGTCAATAGCGGCCACCGCGTCGGCAATGCGATCGGCCCCGACATCCCGGGGGTTGTCGTACAAGATAGGCAGCCCGGTGCGGACTCCCGCCGAAACGTTCAGCGGCTCGACTCCGAAATAAGCGTTGACCACCTCGTTGAACACCACGGTCAGGGGCGGCACCACACTGCACAGGCAGGCGGCGGTAATTGCACCTGGGTCAATGCCCTTGACGGTCAACACGCTGCAAAGCATGGTTCCGTACTCGTCGGCCAGCCGGCGGGTGTCGGTGGCAACCCGCAGCGTGGTGGTCAGACGGCTTCCGTCAAAAACCCCCAGCGTCACCGCGGTATTTCCGATGTCAATGGTCAGCAGCATAGCGCATCATTCCCGGTTGGGGCAGATTATAGGGCAGGGGTGGCCGGCGGGCAATGTTGAACGAAAAACGTAACAGTTCAGACTTGGTGAGATGAATTGGTTTCAGCCAAGGCTTTCATCCAACTGCCACTTTTTGCAGGGGGTTTGGGGCAGGGGGTTTGGAGGATTTATCCCCCAACGTAACCCAACCCCCATATTCCGCCATCAGCCACTCTGCCCCCTCAACCCTGAACAATTACCGAAAAACCCTTCGAGAGTCTCAGCGTGAACGGGTTGAATCCTGCGATAACGCCGAGGCGGACGGAATAACCAAACACGGGGACTTGTCCGTGTGCTAAAATTCCTCTATATTCCGCGGAAACATTCCACGCGGGATCGGCAACCGGCGAGGACGCCGCGGGCAAATACGACAGAAATGCTATGGAGAATCCGCGATGGCAGATATGGCACATGTTCAAGTGGTACGACAGGGCCGCGATGCGGTGGCCAAGTGGCGGGAGGAACACGTAGGGGAAGCCCTCGACCTCTACAACTGCTACATGAGCCACGTCCGCATCCCTATGGTTGACCTCCACGGCTCCGACCTGCGGGAGTCGGACTTCATGGGAGCCATGCTGCGGCGAGCCAACCTTTCCGGCTGCTACCTGAACCCGGCGCACCTTTACCGATCTGACCTGCGGGAAGCCGACCTGAGCCGCTCCCTGCTCAACCGCTGCAATATGCGGGGCGCCGATATGCGGGCGGCCAACCTGGAGCAGGCCGACCTGGATTCCGCAGTCTTGTCCGAAGCCAATCTCACCGGGGCCAACCTGCGGCGGGCCAACCTGTCCCGGGTGAACCTCAGCGGGGCCAACCTTACCGACGCAGACCTGACCGATGCCAACTTCAACGGGGCCGACCTGAAGCGGACCAACCTGAGCGGCGCGATCCTGCATGGCGCCGACTTCTACGAAGCGATATTCAACGACACCCCTGCGGTGGGCACCAAGTTCGCCGGCTGCGTCATCGGGTACACCGTGTTTCAGAACTGCGATCTGAGCGGCGCGGTGGACCTGGACCAGGTGAGGCACGACGCTCCCAGCACCGTGGGCGTCGACACTCTCATCCGTTCGGCGGGTAATATTCCGGCGGTGTTCCTGTTGGGCGCCGGTGTGCCGACAGAGATGGTGGCGTCCCTGGGGGCCGTCGCCGATGCACCAGTGGACCTGGACGAGTTCTACATCTCTTGCGCGGAGGCCGATGTGGCCTTTGCCCAGGGGCTTCGGGAAGAGCTGCGGTCCCACGGAGTGCGCTCCTGGGTGTTCGCCGAGAACTTCCGGGGCAACGCGCTGGTGGACCGCCGCAGCACCTCGGAGGAAGAAGAGATCGAGCGCTGGGTGAGGCACTACGACAAGCTGATTGTGGTGTGTTCCCAGTCGGGGTTGGCCAGCGAAACGGTGCGCACCGACCTGACCCAGGCCAAGGACTTGCAATTTACCAAGGACCAATGGTTAGTCTACGTAGTGGACCCGGACGGCACCTTGGACAACCCCCAGTCCCGGGCGAACCGCAACCTGACCTACGAACACCGCATCTTCGATATGCGCGGACACGAAGACCGGGCCTTGGGATACCAGGAATCGGTGGCCAACCTGATCGAACATCTGAAGCAGACCCAGCCCGCCCGGGCCGGGTTGCCGCCGGTCAGCGGCCAACTTTAACCCAGGGGCAAATCCAGGAAAACCAACGGGCGGTGGCCTTGAGGCCACCGCCCGTTCTCGTCGTTGACGGGTTCGCAAATCGCGAAGGCGTCCAAATCAGGACGGTCTTAACTAGCCGCTTAGCATCCGAAGGAAAGCAACTCCGGCAGCGACTTGGGCCGACGACACCACCACCATGACACCGGTGATCCAGATGATGGTGCTGATTTTCGAGTCCTTTATCTCGGCCCTGAGGTCAGCTCTGACGCGTTCCAGTTCAACTTTAACGCGTTCCACTTCAACTTTGACGCTTTCTACATCCGCCTTGATGGCCAAGTGCTCTTGGCCGCCTTCCAGACGGCTGACGCGTTCTTCAATAGTCGTGGGGGTAGTCAAAAGATACCTGCCGTTGAGTTGATTCTACTAGTGTAGGGAGGGCTGGACGATCTGTCAACGCGCCCGTGTCAGCAACGTTGGGAGGTTCGGTACGGGATGCCTGCCGCGGCAATGGGCATGAACCAAGAGAGGCCGGGGGATCCTTCGGCGTCCAAATCAGGACGGTCTTAACTAGCCGTTTAGCATCCGAAGGAAAGCAACCCCGGCAGCGACTTGGGCGGACGACACCACCACCATGACGCCGGTGAGCCAGATGATGGTGCTGATTTTCGAGTCTTTTATCTCGGCCCTGAGGTCAGCCCTGACGCGTTCAAGTTCAACTTTAACGCGTTCCACCTCAACTTTAGCGCGTTCCACTTCAACTTTGACGCTTTCTACATCCGCCTTGGTGGCCAAGTGTTCTTGGCCGCCTTCCAGACGGCTGACGCGTTCTTCAATAGTCGTGGGAGTAGTCAAAAGATACCTGCCGTTGGGTTGATTGTCCCAGTGTAGGGAGGGCTGGACGCTCGGTCAACGCGCCCCTGTCAGTAACTCCCTCGGGTCGGCATGCTTGCCGTCGCAGTGGCATAAACCAACCGAGGCCGGGGGACGTATCCCCCGGCCTCGGTTGGGTCCTGGGTGATGGTTGAGGACTAAATGTAGTCAGTGTCCTGGTCCATCATGGCGATGTTGTCCTCGCTGAGAGTGAAGGCCCGAGCCATCTCCAGCTTGAAACCATCGATGAGCTCCTCGGTGATTTCGCCGCCCTGGGAGCGTGCCTTCGCCTTGAACTGGTCGAAGGCCCATTCGCCGGCGTCGCCGTGAGGCATGGAGCTGAAGAAGTCGCCCTCGAAGACGGGAAGCTCGCCGGGGCCGAAGTAGCCCTTGCCCTCAAGCTCGTACCCTTCCAGGTCGTGCGTGCCCTTGCCCAGGACCTGGCCGGTCGCGGCGTAGTGGTCCATGGTGGCCTTGAGACCGTACTTCTGGATGGGGCAAACCTTCATGCAGATGCCGCAGCCGAGGTAGCGGGCCATGACTGGGCGGCAGCGCTTGAAGTAGAGCTTGTTCTTCTCGACGCCGCGCCACCAGATCTTGTCACGCATGAGCGCGCGGCCGGGGCAGCGGTTCACGCAGACCTGGCACACCTGGCAGAAAGCGTGGATGCCGTAGTCTACGGGCTCGTCGTGGCTGACGTTGGCGTCGGTGGTAATCATCATGATGCGGCAGCGGGAGCCGACGTGGGGAGTCAGCAGGTAGCCACAGGCGCCCAACTGGCCGATGCCGGCTTTGACCATCATGGGAATGTACGCGCCGGTGTTGTCGTTGGGGCTGTGGACCTGGGCGCGGTAGCCCAGCGCACGGATGTAGTTGCCCAGTTCCAGGGAGGCAGCGCCTTCCGTCCGGTAGGTGCTGGAGTGGACGATCTCGGCGTCGACGCTGGGGATGGTCTGGGTCGGCTCGAAGTCCTGCTCATAGGCCATGCAGATGGCGTGGGGGAACTTTACCCAGTCCTTCTTGCTCTGGTAGATGTAGCGGATGTCGAAGTTGGTGATGCCGACTTCGACGAAGCCCAGCTCGCGGGCCTTGGCCTTGATCTGCTCGGTGACGTCCTCGCCGGTGGGCTCGGCCGTCGGCTCCTGGTCGCCGGTGAGACGGGCGGCCATAATCAGGGAGCGGTTCAGCTTGTCGTGTTCCTTGCGGATTTCCCGCATCTCGACGTGCTGGTCACGCAGGGCGTTGGCCCAGTCCCGCGATGCCCGCTCGGTGATGTTCATGGTCTCGATGGGGTATTCCCGGGCGTACCAGTCAACTTCGCGCTGGTTGGTGGGAATGCCGGGGACGGTCGCCAATTCCTCGGGGACGGGAATGGTTACCGGGGCATCACCCAGGGTCTTGCCGGGTCGGACAACCTCATGTCCAATCTTAAGCATACCTGCTCCTCCATGTGTGTATGTTCGGGTACAAACCTGTGCCTGTTGGGACACGATAACCTTTCCAAATATATTTGTCAACACTATGTCAAAGCCGGGTTAATATCCGGTTAGGCAATACGCCTTGTCGCGGATGGCGGTCATTCGGTGGCCCCAACGGTGGTGACTTTATGGAGTTAGAACAGGTTGCGGACGGCGGTCAGAACCTCGTTCAGCTTGAGGGCGGTCATCCGTCCGACGGTGCGCTGAAATATGCTTTCGCTCAGTATTGGGGCAGGTTGTCCCGCCTGTATCACCGAGTTTTGGAGGCTTTATGCGAGGGGAACCGGAGCATTTGGATATAGTCCATCAGAACTTGGTTAATAGTCTCTTGGTAGTCCTGGCCATCCGGAGTATTGTTTTTGAACCAGTCAATTACATATTCGTCCAACTTGAGAGTGGTATCTTGCTTAACTGGTTCGTAGAACGCTCCCCGCCTTCCCTTGGGCCAATTGAGTGTCTCCGGAATGTCCGAATAGTTGATGTTCTCGTCCGGCATATCTCTTAACGCGTTGACTTCTGCGTTCTGTTGTTCGGTCAGTTTCACGTTATGCCTCTTCATAAATTCTTCTTTCGTGGCTGTTCGCTTTGCGCGCGCTGATGATACGCCCGGCTTCGGCCGGCGGGGTTGGCAATGTGTGTATAACTATAATGATTGTTTGGTTGACAACTCCTATCGTTTTCCACCTCTGTTCGTAACGATATAATTCTAGCGGGCTATGCTTTGAAGCAAATGTCACTTATCTGTGGTTCCTATGCCAGACAGAAATACCTCCTTCCCGGGCGGGAACCCAGAGATGTTGGACCAGGCGAGAAACGCCGCTAGAACAGGTTGCGGACATCAGCCATAACCTCGTTCAGCTTGCCGGTTTCCAGTCTTCCCAGGAAGGGGCCGAATACCGACTCGTTCACCGTGAATAACCGGCCCGGCCTTGCCGAGCTATTGCGCGGCAGCCGCCCGGTCTGTAAGTCTTGCCGGCCTATCGCAATGTTGCCCGTGCGCCCGGGCCTGCTGCTGGTGATTCGGCAGAGTATCCAATCGCGCATCCCAACGTCCGGCAACCACCAACGTCGGCCTCGGGATACCCGGATTCAGGTCGGTGTGGGGTAATCTGACCCAGAAGATGTCTCCAACCACGGTAACTCCCGCAACTCCTCCAACCATTCCTCATCTTCCGGTTCATCCGCCCATTGGGACAGCGCCAGCATCGCCATTTCGTTCCGGTCCCGTTCCAGGAAGGTGTAGAGTTGTCCATCCTCCCAGTGGGCCATGCTGTCCACAACCTCCATAGTCTCAACGCTGACGGTGCAGACCCGGCGCAGCAGGTCAATCACCTGTTCCTTGTGGTCGGCGAACTTGTAAGTGTTGAACTTGGCGGCGATGGTGGGGTCGCGGGGTTTCCTTTCCTTGTATTGGTCGAGCACCCACTCCAGCGCGGACCGGCTGCCCAGGCGGTACTCCCAAGCCTTGGCCGGGACTCCGGTCAGAGTAGTCTGCCCGTCCAGGGCGATAGTCCCCCGTTCCTTGTCGGCGCGTAGTAGGGCACGGCGCGGAGTTGCCTTTTTCCGGTCCTGCCGTTCCAGCGGGAAGGGTTCGGCGGACTCGAACCCGATGTGCAGGTCAAGGAGCCGCCGGCCCATAACGACCCAATGGTCGAAGTCGTGGTACAGCGGCAGGCGGGGAAACTCCCGCAGCACGTCCACGGCGTAATCCCGGCGGTACACCGGGTCGTGCAGCACGGCGTAGGTATAGGCGAAGATGTCCTCGGCGGTTATGCTGTCCGGCCCCGCCAGCGCCTCAAATTCCTCGGCCCACTCCTGCCGGTAATGGTCGTTGATGCGCTGAATGCCCCACCGCGTAATGTTGCTCACCCGCTTCCCATCATCGGTGTAGCGGTGGAGAGGTAGGCATTGGGTGTCGCCCGCGAAGTGCAGGTCAAATACTCGGTCGGATGCCATAACGTAAAAATCCTTGGCATTCACGCAGAAGCAAATCACCTTGTTTTGTTCTGGTTGACCTTTCGGAAAGACCTGTGGCATCTGGTACTGCATACCATTTAGTTCACGAACGAAGTAGAAGTACTTCGCCACGAAAGGACGAAACAGTGATTTCACGACACGGTCTTTTGAGTAGCTCACCGATATATTGCGCTCAAGGTATTTGCTCAGTTCTCGGTCCCAACCGATGGTATTTCCCAACTGACGCGTATTGAACGTCCGGCCAGCTAACTTCTTGCGGCGTTGTTCGTATTCGTCGGCGAAGTATCTAATTTTCGCGGCAAGTTCCCCTCGTTTGAAATCGTAGACCTATTCATCTCGATGAGTCTTTACGCCGTTGGAAAACAGTTTAAACACCGCCCCCTCTAGGTCCGCAGACTTAGCCAGCTTGGTCTGCCGGTTGGCCAAGGGTATTAGGCCCTCAAAGTTGCTGTCGGACTGGTTCAGCCAGTTGCTCTTGGTGTCTGGCGTGATGCTCTCGAACGGGACGCTCTCTAGGGCAGCGTCTTTCAGATAAGCCAGCTTGTCCCTGGCAACCTCGGCGTCCTCGCGGCGGGCATAGTGGATGTTGCGATCCCCCAGCCGGGACTTTTCCCGCACGAAGAAGGCGACTGCGACGCCCGTTTGTATGCCGAAAACGTTGTGGGTTGTGCCGGAAATCTTGGGATTACGCCGCACATCCGATCCAAGTCCATCACATAGATATCGGTGAATTCCCCGGTAGCCACCCGCCGGAACCCGTCGTCCTGCCGCGCTTCCAGGTAGGCCCGGTTGGTGATAAACCCGATAATCCCGTCATCGGCCAGCCGGTCCGAGGCCCAGCGGATGAACCGCTTGTACATATCCTGTTGCGCGTTACGGTTTTGTGCAGTGCTGTTCTTTGTATAAGTTTCTCTTATTCGTTGGTCAATTTCTGGATATCGGCGGTTGGGGTTAAAGTCGTTGAAAATGTTTTGGCTGGCGTTATACGGCGGGTTGCCGATGATGACGCTGATGGGCTTTTCGTTCTGCTCCTGAATGCGTATCCAGTTTTCTTCGGACAGGCCGCCCAGGTTGAAGGCCCTCTGCCGGGTGACGGCGCCGCCGGTGGCGCCGTGCTGCTGCCAGTCCAGGTTGTCCAGCGTGTCCACGAAGCACAGGTTGGGGAACCCCAGGTAGCGCTCGGTCTTTTCCTGGTAGGTGTACTCGATGTTCAGGTTGGCGATGTAGTAGGGCAGGATGGCGACTTCGTTGGCGTGGATTTCGTTAAGGTACTTGTACTCCAGCCGGTCGGCGGGCAGGTAGTTAATCAGGTTAGTAACGAAGGTGCCGGTGCCGGTCGCCGGGTCGAGAATCTGCACGTTTTCGTCGGCCAGGGTCTTGCCGAAATGCTTTTGCAGCAGGTGGTCCGTTCCCCGGATGATGAAGTCCACCACCTCGTTGGGAGTGTAGACCACGCCGAGCCGGTCGGCGGCCGCCGGGTTGTAGGCTTTATAGAAGTCCTCGTAGATGGCCTTGAGGAACTGCTGCTTTTCGGCGTAGTCGGCGATCTCGTCCGCGGCCCGGCCGATAACGCCGTAGTAGGCCCGCAGCCGGTCAATGGCCTGGCGGCGCACGTCGCCGGTGAAGAAGGTGTGTTCCAGGACGTCAAGCTGCCGGGCGATGTTGTTCTCCCGGTGGAACTGGTCCTCGGCGAACACCCGCAGGAAAATGTCTTTAGTCAGGATGTGCTGGAGCAGCATCTCCCGCACGTCGGCGGGCGAGACGGCCGGGCCGATGGTCTTCTGGCACAAGTCCAAGAACCCGGTTGCGGCTTCCCGGTAGGCCGGGTTGTCCGCCTCGGCCTCGGCGACGGTGGCCCGCAGGTTGTCCAGCACGGTGGGCAGGTCGGTCTTGAACTGGGCCTGCGCCTGGCGAAACTCCTGGATTTCCGGCAGTTCGTAGTCCAGGAAGATGCGGATGAGACGGTGCAGCTCGCCGTCGCGGGTCATGTCCACCCGCAGGGCTTCGCCGCCGTTCTGAATCAGGACCGCGGTCCGGGAGTCCTCGAAAATGATGTTGTCTTTGGGATAGCCCCGGTCTAGCTTGGCCTGAATTTCAGAGTCCAGGTCGTCGTGGCTGTCCTTGGCCTCCCAGTAGCCGCGGGCCATGCGCAGGCTGTCCTTGACCGTGCCGTCGGGCCGGTTGCGCTGGGCGGGATTCAGGCCGGCGCGAAGCTCGTCCACCAGGGCCAGCTTCTCCCGGTTCTCGCGGCAGTAGGAATCGAGGCATTCGGCAAAGGCGCGCCGGATGCTCTGCTCGTTGTCCGACCCGCCGAAGTCAATGAACCGCTGCAAGTCGGCATGATACTTTTCAATATGAGCGTAAGTAGGCATAAAAGGATTATACCAGCCGGTTAGGGGCCGCTTTTAATCCGTTCGTCCTGAGGCCCTCGAAGGACTTCCCTGACGAACGAGACAGCGTTGAACAAAAAAGGCCGGCGGGGTTTAAACCCCGCCGGCCCAATTGCCGGGGTTGGTGTCGCAGAGGCTACTAGATGTAGTCCTGCTCCTCTGCCATCATGGCGAGGACATCGCCGGAGTTGAGACCCATGGCGCGGGTAACCTGGTTGCGGAGCTCTTCCAACAGATCGTCGGAGATGTCGCCGCCCTGAGCGCGGGCCTTCTCCTTGAACTGCTCGAAAGCCCACTCGTCAGCGTTGCCGTGAGGCATGGCGCTGAAGAAGTCGCTCTCGAAGACCGGGAGCTCGCCGGGGCCGAAGTAGCCCTTGCCCTCGAGCTCGTAGCCCTCGAGGTCATGCGTGCCCTTGCCCAACACCTGTCCGGTGGCGGCATAGTGGTCCATGACGTTCTTCAGACCGTACTTCTGGACCGGGCAAACCTTCATGCAGATGCCGCAGCCGAGGTAGCGGGCCATGACCGGGCGGCAGCGCTTGAAGTAGAGCTTGTTCTTCTCGACACCGCGCCACCAGATCTTGTCGCGCATGAGAGCGCGGCCGGGGCAGCGGTTCACGCAGACCTGGCAGACTTGACAGAAGGCGTGGATGCCGTAGTCCACCGGCTCGTCAAAGCTGACGTTGGCGTCGGTGGTGATCATGAGCAGACGCTGGCGGTTGCCAGAGTGTGGGGTCAACAGGTAGCCGCAGGCGCCCTGCTGGCCGACACCGGCGGCAACCATCATCGAAATGATGGGACCGGTGGCGTCGCTGGAGTGGATGACCTGAGCGTGGTAGCCCTGCCCACGGACGTGGTTGGCCAGCTCCAGGGCCGCCGCAGCCTGCGTCCGGTAGGTGCTGGAGTGCACGATCTCGGCGTCAACGCTGGGGATGGTCTGCGTGGGCTCAAAGTCCTGCTCGAAGGCCAGGCAGATCGCGTTGGGATACCTGTTGAAGCCGCGCCTGCTCTGGTACTCGTAGTGGGTGTCGTAAGGGGTGATGCCAACTTCCAGGAATCCCAACTGACGGGCCTTTTCCTTGATGCTGCCGCTGATGTCTTCGCCGGTCGGCTCAACCGTCGGCTCAATCTCGGCGCTCTCGCGGGTGGCCATGATGAGGTTCGTGTTGAGCTTGTCGTGCTCTTTGCGAATCTCCCGCATCTCAACGTGCTGGTCCCGCAGGGTGTTGGCCCAGTCGCGGGAGGCGCGCTCGGTGATGTTCATGGTCTCCAGGGGGTATTCCCGGGCGTACCAGTCAACTTCGCGCTGGTTCTTGGGAACTCCGGGGACGGTTGCCAATTCTTCCGGAATCGGAATAGTAACGTCGGGTTCGCCGTAGCGCTTGCCGGGGCGGACGACCTCATGGCCGATCTTTAGCATACGTTCTCCTCCCAATTTGATGTCTCCTGGGCTCACCTGCGGAGCCTTAGGGCCAACACTATACCTTTGATTTACGGTTGTCAACACTTGTATCAAGGGATAGTTGTTATTGCCGCATACAATACTCAATCAAGCCCGGAAAACCGGCTGCAATCGTTGTATGTTACGACATTAAGAGTGGTTTGCGTAATGCACTGCCACGATTTCGTATTGTGCCAACCGACGGCGTCCGGGGCCGGGAATTAGAGAATGTTGGATGGACTTGACTCGAACCCGGCGCCCGGCAAGCAAGTCCTCCAAGGACCGTTCCAACCCGTTCGGCCTGAGGCCCACGGAGGAGACTTCCTTATCTGAGGGCTTCCTTATTTAATGGGACGCTATTGGCTGGAAGACAGGGGCAATCCCTTTTCCAGGGCCAACTCCAGGCAGGTGGGGCACCGCTGTTCTTCGGTGTGGTTGGTAGCGGTCCAGATATTCCGGCTGGTCAGACCGCACAGGAAAAAGGGGATTATCTCTTCAATGCCGATGTCCTCGACATAGTGGACCTCGCCGGTGCGCTCGGCGTTGGCGAACCACCAGGGAGAAATCTCCTCGGCCATACGCAGGTAGGCAACTTTGTCGGCGTCTAGCCAACCCTCTTCCGGCAGTTCGACCATCCAGATGCGGCCCCGCGGCCCCTCCTCCCGGTGGGCGACCAGGTTGCCGTCGCGGATGTTCCGCCGGACGGCGGCTTGGGGTATGTTGAGGCGCCGGGAGGCTTCAAGGATAGAAACTCGTTCCATTGCTCAGGCTCCTGTGTCTGGACTGCTGCCCAATGGCATTGACTGGAATTGATAGGAATTGGACGATAGAAATTTAACAATTCCGGCAGAAAATTTCCACCAGATTATATCGCCCCCGGGAAGCGGTGGGGAAAGTCCTTCGAATCGGCTCAGGCGAATCGGCTCAGAATCGAGTGCAAAGTCGATAAGCACAAAAAGGAAGGAGCCGGCATCTCTTTCAGAAATACCGGCCCCTGTATTGGCGCCGTTCTCACTGGGCCGCGGCCAGACCCCGGCCCAGGAGTCATGGACGATCGGCTAGATGTAGTCGGCGTCCTGGTCCATCATGACCAACTGGTCGGTGGTCTCGTTGGACAGATGGGAAGCCAACTGGGCGCGGAAGTCTTCCATCAGGTCGTCGGTGATTTCTCCGCCCTGGGCCCGAGCACGGTTCTTGAACTGCTCAAAGGTGTGCTCGTACTCGTTGCCGTGAGGCATGGAGCTGAAGAAGTCGCCCTCGAAGACCGGAAGCTCGCCGGGGCCGAAGTAGCCCTTGCCCTCAAGCTCGTACCCTTCCAAGTCGTGCGTGCCCTTGCCCAGGACCTGGCCGGTCGCGGCGTAGTGGTCCATGGTGGCCTTGAGACCGTACTTCTGGATGGGGCAAACCTTCATGCAGATGCCGCAGCCGAGGTAGCGGGCCATGACCGGGCGGCAGCGCTTGAAGTAGAGCTTGTTCTTCTCGACACCGCGCCACCAGATCTTGTCACGCATGAGCGCGCGGCCGGGGCAGCGGTTCACGCAGACCTGGCACACCTGGCAGAAAGCGTGGATGCCATAGTCTACGGGCTCGTCGTAGCTGACGTTGGCGTCGGTGGTGATGGACACCAACCGGCAGCGGGAGCCGACGTGGGGGGTCAACAGGTAGCCGCAGGCTCCCTGCTGGCCGACACCAGCGGCAACGTGCAAGGGGATGTACGGACCGACGGCATCGCCGGAGCCGCTGACCTGGGCGTGATAGCCGAGGGAGCGGATGTAGTTGCCCAGTTCCAGCGCCGCGGCGCCTTCCGTCCGGTAGGTGCTGGAGTGAACGATCTCAGCGTCGACGCTGGGGATCGTCTGGGTGGGCTCGAAGTCCTGCTCAAATGCCAGCGCGATGAAGTGCTCGTAGTACGTGGACTGGTTCTTCTTGCTCTGGTAGCTGTAGCGGGGGTCGAAGGCGGTGATGCCGACTTCGACGAAGCCCAGCTCCCGGGCCTTGGCCTTGATCTGCTCGCTGACGTTTTCACCAGTGGGCTCGGCGGTGGGCTCCAACTCGGAGCTCGAGCGGGCGGCCATGATCAACGGCCGGTTCAGCTTCTCGTGCTCCTTGCGGATTTCCCGCATCTCAACGTGCTGGTCACGCATGGTGTTGGCCCAGTCGCGGGACGCCCGCTCGGTGATGTTCATGCTTTCCAGCGGGTACTCGCGGGAGTACCAGTCAACCTCGCGCCGGTTCAGGGGAACGCCGGGAACGGTCGCCAGTTCTTCCGGGATGGGAATGGTAACTTCGGCCTCGCCGGAGCGCTTGCCGGGGCGGATAACCTCATGCCCAATCTTAAGCATTGTGCCTCCTCCTTGTATAAATTGCCGGGTTGAAGCATGCCTGAGTAAGGATACTTAAGGCCCACCATAGACCCCACGCAAAAAATTGTCAAGCCTGCTTGCCAACCAAAAAATCGTAACCCCAAAGCGACGGGTTAAAGCCTGCAATTGCGCGTATTCCGTCCCTCTGCGTCCCACACCCGCAAACGATTACGCCAAGCCGGTTGGGATGATCCGATGGTGGGATATGGGGCATGGCAATCACCGGGTTTGCGCCAATGCCGTACACTTCGCCGTTGCCGTCATCCCGGAGCCAAACGCAACGCCCCGGCCCGGCGGGCCCACCCCCGGAAACCCGGTTCGGGTGTAAACTAACATATCCCTATCGAAGACTCAGGGCAGCCTTCTTGGGGCAGAACCCCACCCACGAACCCGGCATTAACCCCGTATTTGGCATTAACCCCACATTTGATAAACAGTAATAAACAACAAGGAGAAAGACTATGGCGACTCGGACTCCCACAATTGACTCGCAAGTACACGCCTACGAGCGCAACCGTCCCGAACGTCCCTGGAGCAGCTTCTTGCAGGGTCCCGACGAGGTCACCGGCGACGACATGGTGGCGGCAATGGACGCGGTCGGGGTCGACGGGGCTTTGCTCATCTCGCCCTTTTCAATGTACCGCTACGATGCTGGCTACGCCCTTGAAGTGTACGCGAAACACCCCGGCCGGTTCGGCCTGATCCGGCCGTTCGACCCCACGTCGGACAATATCGAGGACGATGTGGCGGAGTGGACATCAACCCCGGGTGTGGTCGGAGCGCGGATAATGCTGACCGCATCGGAATTTGACGCCGACCATCCGGGGCTGAACCGCATCCTCGCCGCCGGAGGCAAGGCCGGCGTCCCCGTGAACGTCATGTGCTCGACCAAACTGCCCCTTTTGCTGGAACTGGCCCGGCGCAACCCCGACACTCAGATTGTGATTGACCATCTTGGACTGGTCCAACCCCCGGCTCCTCCGGCGCCCCCGGAGCCGTTTGCCGATCTGCCCAACGTGCTGTCGCTGGCCGAACTCGACAACGTGGCTATCAAGATTTCCGGCGCCGGCACTCTGGCCCACGAGCCTTTTCCCTACCTGGACATCTGGGAGCCGCTGCGCCGGATATTCGACGCCTTTGGCCTTGACCGGTGCTTGTGGGGCACCGACTGGACCAGGGCGGTAAACCTGTTGACCTACGAGCAGGGAGTGGAAGCATTCCGGGTTACCGACCAACTCTCAGCGTCAGAGCGCTCCCAACTCATGGGAGGAACCCTCGCCAAGATTTACAACTGGTCTCCGGGGGCCGTGGGTTAAGCCGTAAAGACGGCGGGGCTGTGGTGCAGGGTCTTTTAATTGTTCCCCGCAATTCCTCCCGTGTGTCCATCTAAAAGACAACTTTCGGCGTCCGGGATGTCCTGGGCTTCCTGGGAGTCGTATGCCGCTTGGTCTTCTTTGTTCAGATAGATCGTGTCCGTCGCCGGCTGTTCGCCTTTGCGGGTCCCGAGGTGATAGTAGATGACTGCGTGGTTCAGGTAGACCTCGATTCTGTCAACGTATAGCTCGATGAGCTGCTTGACCAGCTGGGGGTCCTGGGATGCGATGTAGGTCTTCTGGTCCAGCAGCTTTTCTATGATCCCATCCGGGTTGGTTATGTATTGCTGCACCTCGGTGTCGTTGGCGTTTATCTCGTCGATTTCCTTCTCGTTTTTCCGGCGTTCTTTCTCGAGTTTCTCCAGGTCTTCCATGAGTGACTCAATTGCGGTGTGCTTATCTCCGAATTTCTTCACAACGTCTTTGCAGTTACTGATCTCACCTTTGATCTCCCTCAACCTGCTCTTCATGTTCTGCTTGCGGGCGTCCTGCTTCTCCAGGTATGGGCGTCCCCTTTCTCCGATGGTTTCTATGACGGTTCTCAGGGTGTCCTCGGTGAGAAACCGGTCCATGAACCGGTCCATGAAGCGTTCCATCAGTATGTCGAACGGCAGGCCTTGTGAGTTGCAGGTGACGGTGCCGGAGTTCTTTTTCCTGCTGCACCACAGGACCATTTCTCCATTGTTTCTCCTCACAACGAGGTTTTTCATGTGCTCGACGTCCTGGCGGTCCTTGCATTCGCCGCACTTGGCGATTTGGATGAGAGAGTTCGGGCTGGTATGGCTTCGGGGTGAGCTCTGTCCGTGGTGCCTTGCGGCGATCATTTCCTGGATCCGTTCAAAGGTTTCGATGCTCACCGCTGCTTCGTGTGCGCCCTCAATGATCATTGGAGGGGTCTTGTCCGGAGGCCCTGGCAGTCGCGAGTAGTGCTCTTTGCCGCGGACCTGGCAGCCGGTGTATATCCTGTTATGGAGGATGTATAGGACCGCGCCGGCGGTCCATTCCTCGCCGGCAGGTGGCGGTACGCCTTCCTGCTTGAGGTGGTTTGCGATCTGCATCGGCGTCTTTCCCCGGTCCGCCATTGCCCAGAGGTTCAGGCAGTGATGCCATACTTCCGGGTCGGGTATCAGCCGGCCGGCTATTTCTTCCTCGCCGGGTTCATGGAAGATCTTGAATGCCCATGGTACGGGTCCGATGTGGCGGCCTTCTGCGATGGCCGCGGCCTGGCCGGCTTTTGTTCTTTTGGAGATCTTTGCGGATTCTCCCTGTGCTCCCATGGCTCTTAACACCCATGTCTGGGCGTTCTGCTGAGTGTATTGTTCTTCCTCTGATGCCAGATGGAGGGTGATTCCAGCCTCGACTATTTCTTCTGTGAGGTTGACGAAGTCCCGTATGCGCCTGGTGAACCGGTCCAGTTCCCAGAAAATGATGTCGGTGATCCCGTTGCTCAGATCGAGCGCTATCCGGCATAGTTCCGTTAAGCCTGGGCGTCCTTTCATGCTCAGCCCGCTGCCCACGTCCATCAGGCACCCGGCCACGTTGTTGATGCCGTGCCGCTGGGCATATTCCCTGCAGTCCTGCTCCTGGGTTGCCAGGCTGAAGTTCGTGGCCTGTTTTTTGGTCGATACCCGGACGTATATCAGGGTCTTGGATGGGTGAATCTGGAAGACCATGTTCCCTCCTAGAGCAGTCTTTTCCCGGTGTAAACCTCGTACATCTTCACGATGAACTCCTGGTATTCGGTGGATGTCGGGCCGGCGGGTTTTGAGATCTGGTTGAGCAGCGGGTCGGCTAGGACGAATTGGTAGCTCCTCTGGACTTCCGCGGTCTCCCCGTGGCTCCTGGCGGAGATATGGTCGACCACCTGGATTCCGTTGGCTTCCAGGAGGTCCATCAAGGGTGCCTGGTAGTACCTCGACAGCTTGGCCAGTGTCCGGACTCCGGGCCGCTTCAGCCCGGATTCCAGGTTGGACAGGTAGCTGTTGGCAATGCCCGTGTCCGCCTCGACCTGCCTGAGGCTTCTTTCCCCCCTGAGTTCCCGGAGCAGTTTCCCCATCGGGGGTCTTTCATGCTCCTCACTGGCGCTCTCCGCTGTCCCATCGAGGGTCGGCTCGCGACTGGATAGGGGCGGATGTTCTATAACCATTGCGTCTACCCTCTCGTGGAATGGTTTGTGTTGTGCTACAATAGTTTAGCAGTCATCGGCTGTGAGATCAAACTTGAGAGGAGATGCCCTGGACCATTAGGCCCGGTAGCTGTTACAAATGAACGAGTCGAATCACGGGGTGAACCCGGCAGGAGAGGGAAAAGATGCTGAACATAAGGACAATGCGGATGTGCTCGAGAAGCGGAAGGTCGAAATACTGATCGCCCTGGGCATTGGGGAGCTTGAGGCTGAGATGCGGAAGTTCCAGAAACTGCGGCAACTGCCTCTGGAGTCAGAAGGCGATGCCGGGGACGTTGTGGAGTCTGGGGCAGGGATGCCCCAGTCCGGCCGGATGTTCCAGGTCGACCGTCTTCAGGATAATGAGCCTCCCGGTGGGGATAACTTCCCACTGGACGACCTCGACGAATTGTCCTTCTTCTGAAATTCCTGCCCTGCTAGGGGTGAGAGAGTCTGTCCGGGTCTTGCCCGGTTTTGCCGGTCCATACAGGTGGATGGAAGAGGGCCGCCATCGGCAGTCTGCCGAAGCGGCCCTCTGGCTTTCGCTGGCTCCTTCAGGGTTAGTCCAAAGGGACCGGGTCGCTCTCGATGCCTTCTGGGTGGGTCTTTGTCGCCAGCGGTTGCTGGTAGATGACCATTGCTCTGCCCGGTCCCACCACCACCTTTTTGACGTACATCTGGAGCAGCTCCTGGACGTGCTCGGGGTTGCTGCCCTCCAGGTAGGTCTTCATGTTCCGGAGGGTGCGTCTGATGCCATCCTCGTTCCCGATGTACTCCAGCCGGTCTACCTCGTCCCGGGCGATGCGTGACTCGTAGGCGAGCCCCGCTCCGGTCATGTTGAGATTATTCACCTCGTCGGAAACTTCGGGAAAGGTCCTGTTTCCCTGCTCCACATCCTTCAGGATGCCCAGCTTCGCCCGGTTCAGGGTCACGATCTCCCGTTCGATGCCGTACATCCTGTCCCGTTGCTCGTTGGCCTGGGGGGTCACCTCGTCCTGGACACCCTTCACGACATCGTCCAGGGTTTCATCGGTGACCACTCTGGTCAGCATGGTGGCTACGACATTCCTGAGCAGGTCGTCCGACTTCGCTGGGTGTCCGGGACATTCCTTGGCCCCTCTGTTGGGACAGGAGTATTCCCCGCTGGTCTGCGTCATGGGGCATCCGCAGTCTGCGCAAAACACCATTCCGTCCAGGTTGGGAACCCGTCCGGGGACGGTAGTTCGGTCTAGCATTTGATTTCCTTTTCCTCTGTACGCTTATAGTTTTTCAGAATGGGGTTTATTCGTCAAGGGGAGTGCCTATGGCCGTTCTGGCCGTTCGGGGACCGGGAGTCGTCTCCCGTCCTCCGCCGGTCCGGTGTCTTCGGCCTGGTGATGTCGGCGTATATGGTGGCCAGGCTCGCCATCCCGTCGGCTTGTTCTGGGGTGAGCATGCGGCTTTCGTCCGGTTCGAAGGTTCCCGGTTGGGCCAGGTAGACCGGGGCGCCTCGTTTCAGAATATCCTGGCCCTTGGGCCATCTGGGCCCCAGTTGGGTTTCCATGATGGTGATGGTAGCGGAAACATATCCCACCGCGTTGATCTCCCCCCTTATTCTGCCACTCGAAAGTGTCCCGGGGTTGTACGTCCAGATGGTCACGGGCGTGCCTTCCTCGATGGTCGCAGACTCCTCGGGGTTGGTGAGCAGAATGACCACGCCGTCTTTGGTGATGCCGTCCACGAAACCGATGGGCATGATATAGGGGATGGCCATATTTCTTCCTCTCTCATCCAAACAAAAAGGGCAGGAAAATCCTGCCCTCGGGGCCGCTCTGTGGTGTTGGGGCGGCGGTCAGTTGCCGTCCGTGCTCTTGGGAGGCGGCTGGAACCATGCGCTGGCGGGCTGACCGTCCTCGGTGACGGAGCGCACGTAGCCGCAGTGTCAGAATTCAGTATCGAGGAATATGAGGTCGTCGTCTTCTCGACTAAAGGCTCTGCCGGGGTTGACGAGCTTTCTCTCGGGGGGGTGATCATGGCTGCCGTTGGCGTGAAAGATTCCAAGCATGGTTTTTCTCCAGGTCCAGTTATGGTGTACTTTGCCTCCTCTGGTCCGGTCTGCCAGGCAGTGGACCGGCAGTGCTACTCGTGGTCACGCTGCGATGCAACGTTCCCCCTCGTCCGTACTGCGGGGCAGTGCTACTCGTGGTGGTGTTGCGATGCAACGCTCCCCCGGGCCGGGCAGGGGTGGCGGCGGCCCGGGGGGTTCTGGCTCTGACCATCTCGGGAAGGTCCCAGTTCACTGTTTCCACGCGCCCTTCGGGCGGTGGCTTCCACGACTGGGCTTCTGGCATCGCTCAGAAGGGGCCAGAATGGCCCCTTTCCGTCCTTGCGGGTATGAGATACCCGACCGGGGTTGTCAGGTCCGGTTTGGCCTGGTGCCGGGCTGGGATTGATGGTCCTGGCCGGGGGTCCGCCGGTTCCTGGGTGGAAACTGGCGGGGGCGTTGGTGTGGAGGCTCTGCCCTGGGGTTATTCCCGGCGGGCCGGCATGTGGAGGAATGTGACCCCGAGGTTCTCGGCCTCGGCCTGGACCTCCGGGGAGATGTTTTCTCCGATGACCGCGGGTCTCGAGGGAACCTGGGTGGCCCGCTCGAGGATTTCGGCCCGGCGGACGGTACGCCGGATGTCCTCCTCGTTGATGGTTACGGAGGCCTCAATGGCGATCTGGATGGTATTCCCGGATGGGTCCTGGCCGGAGAAGGCCAGGTCTAGGTTCTCCAGGTCCTCGGACTCCTCCTCGGATATCCTGTTGCTCGTTATGGCCTGGTCGAGCATGGAGAGCATGTCCTGCTCGGGGGTCTGCCATGCTGCGAGGATCATGGTGGCGTTCGAGATCCCCATGATTTGTCTGAGCCTTCTGGGGGCGACTCTCAGGGACCGGACCTCGTAATCGGACCCAAATATCTGCCCCAGCCGTCCGGCCATGCTGTCCATCCTGCCCTTGAGCTCCTCCTGGCTGGCCTTGAGCTCCTCTTGGCTGGCCTTGAGCTCATCCTGACCTACTTCCAGGTTATCCATCCTGGTTTCCAGCCGGGACTGACCCTCCTGGAGTTGGGCCACGCTGGTCTCCAGCCGGGCGACCTGGGCAGGGAGTTGCAGGAGCTCCTCGGTGAGGATATGGCGGCGCATGGCCTCCCGTAGGGCGGGGTCCCGCTCCATTGCCTGGAGGATGTCGTTGAAGTTGTTGATGGTCATTGCTCTTCCAATTCTACCACTGCTGGGAGTGGACCGGCGGCTCTGACGGTGGTCCGCCTGAGGAAATCGGCGGGCTTGCCGCAGTGCCGCCAGTGACTGTTCACTGCTTCCACGCGCCCTTCGGGCGGGAGGGTCCGCATCCGGGCGAGGTTCACCGGCCAACGGAGGGACTACCCGTTGGGGAAATCGCCCGAGAATCCCGGAGAAGGGGCTGGAAAGGCCTGTCGGGGCTCTTGGGGTGCTGGAGTGGTGTCGGTGCCCCGAATTGCCCGGCTGAGGGCAGGGACGGGGGTCGTCTTGTGGAGGTTGTTGCCCGGTCAGACCTGGGCGAGGTTCACGGCCAGGTTGTAGACGAACCAGCCGTCGCCCGTGACGAAGGTCTGGGGCTTGGCCGTCTGGGCATCCCGCATGATTCCCAGCCCATCCTCGTATGGCTCGAAGCTCACGATCCTGTCGTACCGCACCCGGAATTTCTTCCGGCTTCCCGAGAAGTACAGGTGCTTGGTCGTGAGACCCAGGAGGCCGGTATCGGCCTTCACGGTCTCTTCCCACTCGACGGCGCGGCTGCGGAACTGTCTGGGACTGTAATAGAGTCCCTTCGCGACCCGGATGCTGACTCCCTGGGAGGAGCCCCGGCGCTCCCGCCTGACGACGGTCTCCAGGTAGTCCACGCCCTGGATCACCCAGACCAGCTGCTCCGACTTCATCAGGTTGAACGGGATGGTGCCGGTGGTGTTCTGGCGCTGGGGGATAATCCCCTGGGTCACGTCCCGTATGACGGCGGCCTGGACCAAGCTGGTCTGGACGCCGTTCCGGTCCAGGTCCTGCTGGGTCAGACTGAAGTGGGAGATGTACTTGGCAAGAGCGTTCTCCTCGTCCAGGGACACCAGCCCGTCCTCCAGGGCGCCCTCAACGGCGGCTTCCCAGGCCCGGACCTGGAGTCCCTTGGCCTTGACGCCGGCTAGGCCGGCCTGCCGGATGGCCAAGCTGAGGTCCTGGAGATGCTGATCGCCGTCCCGGGGAGAGATGGCGGCCAGCCGTGCCTCCATCATGATGCGGTCCGTTGATGCCCGGTCCAGGGCGCCTAGGTCCTTGGGGTCGGCGGTTGTGTCCTCCAGGGCCAGGCTGTCACGGAAGGCGCGTAGCTGCTCTTCCTCCTGCCGGCTTATGATGCCGTCGGACATCGCGTGGGCGACGCTCTGCTTCCAACCCTGTTCGAGGGCTTGGTCCACGGTGTGGTCTCCCAGGCGGGCCCTTTGGGCAATGGTGGACATGGACTGCCGCAGGGTCTGCTCGTTGAAGGTCGGGGTGCCAGCGGCCTGGGCGGCCAGCGCGACCATTTGCTGCCAGCCTTCTTGGGCGGATTGCTCGCACCCCGTGTGGTGACGCTGGAGGATTCCGGCCTTCTGGCCGCAATGGCGGCAGACGCCGGCGAGGGAGTCAAATAGCTTGGTGAGGGGCATGGACGCTCCTGTGAGCAGGTTTATCTTCCACCGAATCAGGGAAGTTCTCGTTAAAACTCCTCTAAGCCTTGCCGGTTCGTGTAAGGTTTCCAATCGGCAATGATGTGTTTTTCCAGCGGGCGGGTTTCTTCCCGGGTTTTGGTGTAGGCGAACGAGAACATTACCACGTCACGGAACAGTTCGATCTCGTTTCTGAGTTTCGGGTTCCTCTCACTTTTGCCAAGGTGTTCTCCGAGCCGCCTCCGCAAGCAGGTTTGGGACATGCCAGCATAGATGTACTCGTACCCACCACCGGCCTCGGCGGGAACCCAGATGACGTAGAGGCCCATCCGGTTCTGTTCCAACTTCAGGACTTCCCAACGGTTATAGGGCCGCAGGTTTTGCTCCAGTTGGTACTTCAGTGCGAACGGGCTTGCGGGCATGGCGCACCAGTCGCTACACCAGTCGGCCTTGGTCAGGATCCTGAGCCCTGGTGAGGATGTCCTGCCATTCGGTGACCAGGTTGTTGAACATCACGGCTCGCCGGGAGTCGTCCTTGCGGTCATAGTGGTTGTACAGGATGCGAGCGAGGCGTTCGACGCTTTCGGCGTCGCTGCCCATGGCCCGGGCCACTCCGGCTGCTCCTTCGATCCCTCCCCCATCCTCCCTATTGGGATCCAAGTGGTAGGCCATGCGGAAGCAACTTTCCCAGGCGCTCATTTCCTGGAGCCCCGCCCGCCGGTTAGGGCCGTATTCGTCCTCCGGCAGCAGGCTTACCGAGCCAGTAGAGGCGGTCAACAACCGGTGGGAGTCCCGAAGTTCCTCTACTGACACATTCATGGCGCGGGCCAAGTTTTGGGCTTCACCATAAAGACCTTCTTCGTACCCGTTCTGTCTCAACCAACCTAAGCAGAAGCGGGTTTCGCCGTCCAAGTTACCCTGAGTCTGCTCGTCGTACTCGGCGATCACCCTGTTTATTGCGGCTAGAGCCTCTCGCACTGTTACCTGTTCCCCGTCTATAGTCTCTACCCGACTGTAGCGAGAGTAAATTTGTATCCCAGGGCCGATGGCTGCTTGAGCGAGGTCTACGGGAGCGATGTGGCTCCCACTTGTCAGATGATCGAGTGAACTTGGTAGCTCGGCCTCCAGAGCGTCTAAGAATTGGCGGCGTGTGGCTGTCGGGGCATTCTCTGGTCTCGGCCTGCAAACGAGGACCACTGAGGAGGCTAATGCGTTGACACCAAGCGAGTTCGTTCTTCCCGGACGTTCGGTACGCATGGGCCAGGTCCCGATTATCTGGAAGCCTGAGGACGTCAAAGCGGACAATATCGTGTCCCAACCGGTGGATATCCTGCCTTCACGTTCTTCTTCCTGTTGCCGGTAGGCATAAAATATGGAGGACGGGAACTCTGGGCTGCAATCTTCCCCCATAAGCGTTAGCGTCTGGCCGAGTAGTCCTTCGAATCGTTCTCGAGGGTTCTCGAACCGGAATTGTGAAGCGATCATCTCCTCGGCTTTTGGGACTTGCATTCCCGAGAACAGATTTGGGTAAATGTCCCTTAGTAGGGGGCGGAGCCATACATAGAAAAAGTCTGACGAGTCCGCGAAATGTACTTGGCCGTAGTACGGGGGATCCGTAGCGATCACCGGCCCATCGTTGTTGTAGCTGGTTGTTGCTGCGTCCGCTTGGTAAGCAGCCCCAGCGTTCGTATCCGAGGGAAGCCTCTCGATTACCTCTGCAATCCATTTTACTTGACCGTACCAGTGTTGTGTTGACTCCGAAAAAGGGTTTACCTCCGCAAAGTCCCAAATCATCGGGATCCCCTGATTCGTGAAAACACCGGCGACTTTGTCGCCGGTGTTTTGCCACCTCGCAAAACTAGAGTACGCATTCACAGAACGTCCGATGGCTAGTGCCAAATATGTGCTTACAGCATCCGCGTACTCAGCGCTAGCTCCGTCTCGGGCGAGCTTCTCCCGGGCATCCGACAGGACGTCCCCAAGGTTAGACAGCACGGTCAATTGCCTTTCCGTAAATAGATCTTCCCATCTTGTAAACCCATAAACCTGTACACTGATGCTCCTTGCCCGCTCTGGTAAGGTGCCTCCTGGGCGCCAAGATGGTTTTCCACTTTGCGCAGCACGTATGTGCTCTCTAGTTGGCGAGAGGAACATACGCTTTCTATTTCCTTCCGCTACGACCGCGATCATCTGCTCTGCCATGTTTCCATTACGGGCCTGTTCTCTAACATACGATATTGGAACTGCTCCATCGCAGGAGATGCACATGGCACCTTTTCCGCTGGCCGTGCCATTCCTGGGTACACCATGATCATTGTTTTGAACCGCGAACGAAACGGTCTTTGCCTCGTGGTCCAGTATTGGCTTTGCCCAATGCTCGTTCCCTTTTTTGTTGGAAAGATTAAACGTGGTCATCAGGGGTATCGGCATACCACAGGCCGGGTTGGGGCACGGAATGTTTCGTGCCCATAACCATGCGATTACGGTCGCCTCGGTTCCATCCAGTAGCTTGGCTTTCGGGAATATTTCTCCGATCTGTTGGAACACCATGGTTCGGATCCATCTGCCGTAGTAGCGAACATCATTGGCTAGTCCTGTTGCACCCCTCCAAGGGGCTGTTTTTCGATTCTTCCCCCGTCCTAAGCTGAAGCCCATCGGGTCTGCATCCGGATTAACTGGTGCTTGGTTAGCGAATTTTGGCGGGAGTTCAATTAGAGCTTTTGTGATTAACACTGCCACTGGGTTTAGGTCAGAACCAATGGTCCGTAGACCCAAACGCTGTGCCTCTAGTGGGATAGAACCCCCGCCGCTAAAGGGATCGTAAACGGGAGGAGCTTTTTCCGCTAAGTATCGCATAACTTCCGTAGGTTCAGTGGGTGGGATCTCTTGGTATGCACGAGCTACGGAACGAGCTATTTCGTATCGGGCGCTGTCTAGGAGAACCCGATTCTCTGCCTTGGTCTCGTCGGTATTTTCCCACACTACAAGTTTGGTGATGATGTCGTGGAGTCTGTCCCGTTCAGCCTGCTGGTCTTCTTCCTTCGGGAACTCCTCGGGACAGGAAGACGGGTCATCTACCATACTGGCGAAGATCACGGCGCGGCAGGCGGCTAGTATTACAACGACGGTTCAAGGAGGGACGTGTGGGGAGGCACGAAGGGCGGCTCGGCGCTTGGCATGGGAGCGTCTGGCCCGCTCGTTGCATTCTTGCGTCTCCTCCAGCCACCGCAGCAGTTCAGCCGGCCCGAACCGTTCCCGGGGCAGCATCTCCCGCACCACCCGGTAGACCTGCGGTTTCGTGATCCGGGGCATCTTTTTCCCCCCAAGCCTGTTGCAGGCTCAGAAGAAACGCTCCGCCCAGCAGGCACAGGGCCACGTGATGATGCCATCCCGCCCAGGTGCGGGTCTCGTACTCGTCCAGCCCCACGTCGCTCTTCTCCGTCTCGAACTCCGTTTCTATGCGCCACCGGGAGCCACCCACGTATGCCAGGGTCTCCAGGGGAGTATCCCCGGGAGCGTTGGACAGGTAGTAGCGGGGCTCGCTGCCGTCCAGGTTCCGGCGGTAAATGGCCCAGTGGATTTCGCCAGGCTTCCGCCTGCTGGTTGGACGCACCCTCTGAGCGCTGAACCGGTAGCTGCGGGGACCCTGGCTTCCCTCGGCCACCGTAATCTCACGCCAGGCCTCCTCCGGCAATTCATCACTGCGCTCCTCCATGGTGCGCCGCTGCCCGCCCACCAGCCTAGGCTTGCGGGGACGCCCGATCCCCTGATGCTCCGGACTGGTCCAGACTGGCTCCAGCGGCCAGACCGTGGTGCCGCCGGGAACGTCCAGCACGTAGCGCATCCCCAGAGCCGCCAGTCCCTCCCGGAAGGACGGAGACATCCCGAAGGCGTCGTCCCCGGCAACCCATCCGGCCCTCAGATGTCCCCGCTCCAAGGCCCGCTCCACCATCTTCAGCGCCAATTGGGTCTTCGACCGGTAGCCCTGCCTCTCCTCCGGAACCCCCGCCGCCTCACACCGGTCTTTGTCCGAGGTCCAGCTTTCCGGCAGATAAAGCCCTTTGTCCACCAAGGCCCGTCCCAGCGGGCTGACATAAGCCAGGAACATTCCGGCCTGGCAGTTGGCCACCTTGCCCAGTCTCCCGCAGTACTGACGGGCCACTCCCACGGACTTCCTGCCCTGCTTCGGGAAGTCGCTGCCGTCCAGCACCCACACCGCATCCGGATGTCCAAGCCGGGGTCCCAAGTACTCTTGAAGGCGTCCTATGACTGTGTCGTCATCCCAGGGGGATTCAGCGAGAAACCGCTGCATCACCCTGGCTGACGCCGGAACCGCCTCCGACAGATTCTCGGCGTTGCGCCGCTCCCCGGATTGCACCAGCAGGGCCTGGAGATAATGGCGGCTGTGGTCCCGCGTCTCCCGGCGGCCAAACAGCGGAGCGAAGTAAGCGTGAAAACCCTGAAAGGCCCCGTACACCTGCTCGAAAACCGCAGCATCCACTCCCCTGCCTCACTTGCCCAAGCCTTCCCCAACTACCCCGTCATCCTATCATGCCAACCGTCGTTGTAATACTAGGGGGCGGCGTGCCCACCATACGTGCATAGTTGACGGGTGACCGTGACGGATGGACTTCTCACGGGCCGACTCGCGGTTAATGGCGTCCAGCGGGAGGTCGACCTCGATGAGCTTTTTGCGGTACGGGGTGGATGTGGTCAAAGCTTAACCTCCTTGACCGTCGTCGGTACTGAAGTCCAAGCCCAACTGTACGCTGTTGTCCCGGATTGAGCGAGTGATGCTCTCGGAAAAGCCGTCGGCCTTCTCGGCGGAGATGGTTATCTCGACGGTGACTTGGCCACCATCCTGGCTCAAGTTTCGGATGATCTCTTCTCGGAGAACGTTGATGTCGTCCAAAGAAAAGTTCGCCCCGGTGGTCTTCTTGGTCGTGATGCGGCGGGGACCTTGAGTAGGTGGAGGTGTCGGAGGCCCTTGGTTATCCTCATCTTTTGCGGGGTCGGTTGTAATATCGTTGGGTTGGTCGGCGTTGGCATGTGGGATATCAGAGTCGGCAGATGTGTGAGCCTGTTCCTTTTGACGGGTCGCCACGCCAGGACTAATCAGGAGTCCCGGGCCCTGTTCGGACACTAGCTGGCCAGAATCTCTGAGAGATTCTGCGATGCGGAGCCCAGTGTATCTCTCGCCATCATAGTCCGTGGCGTGGCCAAATGAACCCTGCTCCACTCCCTGTTCAATGCACCTAAAGAGAACCGACTTGTCGCGTAGGCGGTGCAGGTAGACATTGTTAGTCAGGAGATTCCAAACGGAATCTATGGTGAGATGGTCGTCGGCATCCTCACGATTCCAGACATACTGCTGTAGCATACCGGCCAGGGCCCCCGGGGTAATGTGCTCGACTAGGGTCTCTTCCTCGACGAGCTTGCTGAAGGTCCTGCTGATGATTTCTCCACTATCAGTGGTGTCGATGAGAGTCTGATTCACCTCATAATCCGCTTTCTGGGGGTCCCTTTGAGTCGGAGCCAGTGCCCAGCGGTAGGCCCTGACCATGGCGTTTCTTACACTGGTTTCACTACTCCTGATATTCGCAACTGCTTGGCTGCGGCGGTCTCCGGAAAGATCTTGCAGTCTCGTAACTCCGTTCACAATTGAGTCCCAGGCTAAATACTTCTTGACCTCGTTCCTCAGGTTGCGGACCTCGTCCCGCTTGGCGGTCAGGAACACAAGGGTGTTCCTTCGGGTTCGGGGGATGTCCCTCCTCCAGAGAACGATCTTGAGGGCCTCCGGGCTGGCGGTATCGGTTTCCTGGGAACGAGTGGGTAGCGTTAGGTTCGGAGGCAGTATGACCAGCCGGACAGAATCGGTATCCGGCACTTCAGCCGTGTCACCGTTGTAAAGAATCACATCCCCTCTGTGGTTTCTGATCTCCTCCAGCTTGATTGCGATGTAGTCGTCGACCGATTTGTCCGGCATACCATCCGCTCGGTCGTTGACTACCTTGTTCAGGTTTTCTTCGGCGTGGAAGTAGTATCTGTTGCCGTCGGTGTAGAGGTAGTAGAGGTCTCCGACCATCCGGCCCAGAGCCTCGTTGTACAGGGACACTCCTTGGCCAGGCTGTACGGAACCTAGGTGAACCTGCCGTTGGTCTATCCCTCGGGTGGCGCCGCTGCCCGCGCTCCCGAGGAAAATGGTGCGTGCGACCCGGCGGGCAGCGCCACCCACTTCTCCGTAACGATGGGATTCCTTGTCTATGTTGTCGGTCTTGGAATTATCGCTGTCCGCCTCCGAAACCACCGGGTGCCAATTCCCCTCTAACAACCTGATGAACTCGTTGGCTAAGGCATCGTCACTCAGCGGAAGGTCCGAAGGCATGATCATATAGTTGGAATTGTTGCCGAGATAGAGCCGGCTGACTGAGGAGGACAGCATCCGGAGCACGCCTCGGGTGCGCTGGAATTCTTGGATGGAGGACCAGTCGGAGTAGAGCCGGTCGAATATCTCTGGGTGGATGGGGTAGCAGGACTTCATCCGTTGCAGGTAGTTCTGCTCCGCAGTACCTTGGGGGTATTCTCTTCGGTTATTGGAATACATCCTGGCGAAGGCTTCGCAAGTTTGGTTCATCGCCTGCTCGTCGTTAACTGGGCCGAAGAGACGGCGCCTTACCACCTCGAAGGTCTCGTTCACTGCAAGAGGTTCCCAGACGGCCTCAATGCGTCCGAGGATATTCTCCAGCCGGTCCATGGCTTCGGCTCCCGACTCTCCACCGGCCTCCGCCCTACTCTGGGGCAGGGTGATTACCGCGATGGCGTCCTTGCTCCTTCTCACCGCTTGGGTCAGGTTCTGTATGAAGGTGTAGATGTTGTCCTTGGCATCTCCCGCATTGCGGATGTAGTTTACCAACTCGTCGATGAGGATGACGCAAGGCCCGATGTAATCGAATAGCTCGTCCAGTTGAGCCCCACCGGGAGATGTCCCCTGACGGGCCGCTGCACTGATGATGTCGTAGGCAGGTTGTTTGCCGAGTTCGTATGCCATGACACCCCATAGGGTGTTCAGTGGGTCTCCCGCATCGGTCTTCCTATGGTCGGTGGGAGCCAGGTAAGTGCCGTCCAGCACGGCTATTTCGCCCAATCCATCAGGGTTCTGATCGTACCCTGCCTCGCCCAAGATGGAACGTATTTGCTCTGCGGTTGCAGAGTCGTTGCCTGGTTGAGGGTTCAACAAAGCGTCGGCGTTGCGGACCAGATGGTAGAGGGCTATGAGGCTATGGGTCTTGCCGCCTCCGAACCCCGTCTTGGTCTGGATCACCGGATCCCCTCCGGTTCCGTTGAGACGTTTCAAGGAGTTGACTAGCAGGGCTCGGATACCAGGAGTTATGTAGGTGTGTTCGAAGAAGCTGACTGGGTTCCCGTATTGAGTGTTGTCAGCTCGCCCATCGTGGACCTGCTGCAACTCGGCCATGAACTGGGCCTGTTGGTAGCTTCCCTGAGCTATGTCCTGGTTGGGCCGGATAACTTCGCGCCATGGTAAGAGGTTGCCGTTGCCGAGGTGCTGTTGCCTTTGACCGTCTTTGGCTTCTGAGGAAACCTCGTCGTCCAGAGTGGATTGCGTAGGTCCTTCGTCTGGGGCTGCTGCCCCGGGTCCGGTTAACTGGTCTCGGATGTCTTCAACGGCCCTTTTCATTTCAGGGGCGTGAATTTTCCCGAGAACGTCTGCGATGTGGTACAGATGGGTCCTGGTGTACTCGTCCTCTAGGTCTTGAGCGCCGGGATGGGAAACTTGATTTCGCGCGTCGTTGATGAGCCAAAGTTCGTTCTGGATGGTTTTGTCCCTGTCCAGAGCATCGGAGAACATGTCGCGCCAGTTGAAGCGGTTGCCTACCAGCGCCGGGAAGTAGTTCACATCGAGTGCAGATTCCAGATTGACGCCCGATGCCATCGTGGTTCGAAGATTCTCGGCCTGGTAGTCAGGAAGGGATTGTATGACCCTTTCTTCAACGTCGATGCCTGGGGTGCGTCTAAGCGAACGGAGAATAAACGGACGCATGGCATCCCGGTAAATGCCTATCGCTCGGGACAGGGCGTCTCTGTTGGGGCGCAGTGTCGTTACCATAGGGACCTCTGGAGCTTCGAGTTTATTGGATCTCGAGTGGTTTGGATGATGGCTGACGCATTATATCCGGTCTATCCGCGGGGAATTTTAGCACATGGAGGGAGGCCCGTTGGGCTACGCCGGAGTTGGGATGGGAAAGGCTCCCGCGGACGGACCGGTTTGGAGGAACCAGCCGTTGCGGGAGCCTGACTGTCAGAGATGTGAGTTTCGGCGGAGCCTGGCCCGGCTCACGGATAGGGCATGACGAAGGTGGTCACTCCCTCCGCTTCCGCCTGGGCCGATTGGGCCGGGTTCAGCCTCGACGTGATGACGACCGGGGTGACGGCCCCTTCGGTGATGGCCGCCAGGATGCCGGCCCGGGTTTTCGTCCGGTCGATGTCGTCCCGGTCCGCCGTGAGGGAGACCTCGAAGACCGCGTGCCGGTTGTCCTCGGCCGAGATTATGAGGTCGGCTTCGAAGAGGTCGGCGCAGCCGTCCTGGCTGACAAGTCCGTCCCGGATGGCCTGGGCGATGGCGCTGGTCAGCTGGGGGTCGGTCAGGCCGTCCTGGTTCAGGGCAACGTAGGGGACTTCGAACCCCAGGGCAATCATCGACCGGGCCAGAGCCCTGGTGCGAACGGAGCGTTCGTACTGCCCGCCCTGTAGGTTCCCGAGTTGTCCTTCGACTCTGTCCAGCCGCCCTTCGATGGAGTTGAGCCGCTGGTCGGTCAGCCGGTTTGTCTCCTGCTGGGCCTGATTGAATTCTCTCTGGGCTTCGTTGGCTTCCTGCTGGGCCTGATTGAATTCCCGCTGCGCCTCGACGAAGCGGTCGAACCGGCCCGGCAGGTCCAGAAGTTCCTGGGTGAGGAGGAGGGCCCGGAGCGCCTCGGCCCAGGTGGGCTGCTCCCGCAGGATGCGGGCCAGGTCCTCGATGGTGTTGATGGTGGTCATGGGCGGATTATACTCCCGTCCATAGGGTGGTTGTAGTTGTCGGCGGGTCCGGCGGGACGGTTTGCCCCAACTCTGGGCCGGGACGATGGGCCACCTCTTGGGGCCTGGGTGCGGCTGGAGGAGGCTGGTGGGCTTGGAGCCTGGTTTCCACGCGCTCGTTGGGGCGCGTTCAGCCGCGCCGGCCCTGTCCCAGGGGCAGCCCGTCGATCCCGTAGGTCACCGCGTCCCGCAGGGCGCCGCACCAGGTGGTCCGGCCCCGCTCATTCCTGCCAGTGATCACCGGGCAGCGGGCCTGCTCTCCCCGGGGCGTCATGATCATCACGCCGTGGCCGTGTGGACATTCCGGCAGGAGCTCGTGTTCCCCGTTGCGGCAGTGCATGAAGGTCCTCAAGGACAGCAGAGATGTCTTCAGCCTGCCGTTTCGTTCGGCTAGCATTCTCCTCGCGCAGGGTGGGCAGAGCAGGTGGTCCATGCCGGAGATTCTAGCCGATGCTGTGTAGCCCTGTCCCATCCCGTCTGTCAGTCGTTTATTCCCTACGGCGGTTCCGAGTCGTAGGACGTGACCACGAGCCGGTAGGTTCCAGTGAAGCCGGAAGAGTCCTGTGTGATGATGTAGTACGTTCCGGCCTCCTTTACCTGGAGGTCGATGCGAGCGTTTGAACCTGTGCCGCCTTCGTCATTGTAGACGGTCTGGGCTACTCCCTCCTGGTTGGTCTGGATGACGGCTGGGCCGTTGTCCAGGAGGGGGTCGAATGAGGTATCTCTCATCGACATAGCGGGGTCTTGGAGTGTGCCGTCGCCGGTGGGGCTGCCCTTCATGTCTATCCGGTAATACTTGTCTTTCTCAAGGTCGACCCTGAAGGCGTCGTTGTCCGACGCATCTGATAGGTTGCCGGTTACTCCCACGGTGTCCACAATCACCTAGCCCTCTGTCTCCTGGCTGAAGGCCAGGTCCTCTCCGTGGGTCTGCGGTCTGGGGGCAGGACCTTTTGGGGCAATGGGCTGGAAGTTAACTTATTCCTGTGCCTGGTCGAATTCATCCTGGGATACTATTGGCGGGAAGGCGTTTGGAACTCTGCCTGGGGTGCTTGGGTCTCGCCTGCCCAAGAGAACGGTCCCGCAATAGACCTCATTGCGGAGGAGGTATTGCAGGTTCTGTCTGGTCCAGGTTCCTCCGCTCGGGCTTGCTATGCCTCTGCCGTTGAGTTCGTCCGCTATGCCCGATGCTGTGTGTCCTTGGAGGCGCCGGTCGAAGATCATTCGGACTGTCTCCGATGCCGGCGGATCCGGCTCCAGGGTGGTGTGTTGCCGTCCGTCTTCGTCTACAGTGATCTTGCGGTACCCGTAGGGGGCGTTCCAGAAATCGTCTTCGTTGGTCACCACTTCTATAACCTCTCTTTTTGACGTTGGTCGTACTCTTTCGGTTATTCCTAACCTGCTCACGGGTTATTTCGTGACCATAGTACTACAGGTCTATTCGGTTTGCGGAGGGTTAGTGCGGATTCCCTGAGGTTTGGATAGACCGGTTGGCTGTGGGCTCCTGGGGTTGTTTAGAGCTGGCGGTGCATTTCCACCAGGTTCCAGAGATGGCTGGAATTGCCGTCTCCGGGGTTCTGCTCGTCTGGCATGAAAGAAGAGCCCCGGAGTTGGTCTGGCTGGCGGTTTGCCCCGGCTGGGGGCCGTGACGATGGGTCCGTAGATTGGGGGGCTAGAGGAAGGTTGACTGGCCGCTGGCCCGGGTGATTTCCTGCCTGGCCGCGGTCTCCGAGCGCCGCCGGGATTGCTGGTGTTCGTGGGCACAGGTTGGGCACCTGGTCTGGCCTGGGACCGGAGGGGAGGCGCAGCCCACGCAGCGGCCGTCGGCTTTCCTGCTCTGAATCTTTTTCTGAGTGTACTGGCGTTGCGCCTCCTGGCGTACTGGGTTCTGGGCCCGGGTCTGTTCGTATTGCCTGCGAGCTTCCGCGGTGGCCTCGGCGGTCATTGGGGGCCTGGGCTTGACGCCCTTGGGCTGAATAGCCTTGGGCTTCTGTGCTTTTGGAGGGGTCTTCTTGCGAGGTTTACTGACGGTGGGTTTTCTTGGTGACTTTCGGGGCGTCTTCCCGGTCTTCGGGCGTCCAGGTCCCTTCCGGGGTGGCAACTCGAAGCTGTCGACGATGGTGATTAGATGTCTTTTAGATGGGATTATCCCTGCAAGCTCAGTGCTGCATTGCCGGACTACCCCTATCCAGGGGGTTTGGGGGATGAATCCCCCAACGTAGCCCCCGTCCCAGAAAATTAAAAGACCCTGGGCTGTGGCGGGGGTCTGTAGTCTCCGGAATGTACCATTGCTGTACCAACGATGCGGGTGCTGTACCACCGTTGCGGGGCCTGATCACCACGCTTATCACGCGCTTATCAATCCAGTGGTCTCTCAGGCCGCGCAGCATGAGGCTTTGCACTCCCTCAGTCCGAACAAGCAAGCGCGGCAGGAGCATAGTTGCATATCGTCTTCGCATTCCTCGCCGCGTATGCCCTCCAAACCCTCACGGAGGAGCCACGGCACGAGCAGCAGGGCCGTTACGGCGTCCAGCCACCACCAGCCCAGCGCGGCATTCGCAACGAGGCCAATCAGCAGGGTAAGAGATAGGGCTGAACAGGCGACCGTCTCCTTCGCCTCAATGGCGATGGACCGCAGATTGCCTTTCGCCGCGATCCGGAGTTTCCAGACGGCCACCAGGGGCATTAACGTCACCGAGGCTATCGCCAGCCCGATGCCCACCAGCGACTCCTCGGCGCCGCTCCTTTGGACGATCGCCCACGCCGATTGAAACACTATGGCCGCTGACAGGACCAGGAAAGTCCAGCCGATGAACCGTACAACTCGCTGCTCCACGACCTCGGCGTACTCAATGTCCGCGATGCCGAGTCTCCATAACACAAGGGAAGCTGCGGCCACCTCAATGTAGCTGTCGGCGCCGAACGCAACCAGGGCAATGCTGCCCGCGGCGATTCCCGACCAAAGCGCTATGACCCCCTCTACGAAGTTGTAGACAATCGTCACCAAAAGCAGGAACTTCGCGATATTCAGCAAAACAGCCTCTTGCGGGAGTGATGAAGTGGGTTGTACCACAAAGGGTTGAAAGAGTCCAGAAGTGACCCTCCCCTTTTAATCGGCAACTTTTAATCGGCAACGTAGCCATCAAACAACTTCCACTTTTTTCAGGGGGTTTGGGGGATGAATCCCCCAACGTAACCCAACCCCCATATTCCGCCATAAGCCACTCCGTTCCCCTCAACCCTGAACAGTTACTCGCTCGTGCTGAACTTGCTAACCTGCGACCAGCCGCTCGTGCCCTCATCGCTCTGCGCGTGTACCCGCACTTCATATTCCGTGTTCTCGTTCAGACTCTCGAACGTATAGGTCGTGGTCACGCTGTCCTTGCAGAGCCAGAGCCAGAGTTGCGATTGCCATCGGTGGCGGTGAAGGCGCTGCCGATGCTGCCGGTGGTGTTCTCGTCCACCTCTATCGTCACGCTGGCGCCGCCGCCGATGACCGGCGGGGTGTTGGCAGTGCTGCCCGCGCTGCCTTAGTTGGCCGTGCTGGTAGCGCCCGTGCCGATGGCTGACCAGGGGCTCTGGCCCTCGTTGCTCTTCGCCCTCACCCGGACCTGGTAGGTCTCGCCTTCCCTCAGGTCGGCGATGGTGGCCGTCGTGTTCGCAGTGCTGGGATTGCTGCTCCATTCAGAGTTTTGGTTGCAGCCGGTGGAGTCGAGACAATAATGGATGTAATAGCGGGTGATGGGCGGTCCGGTGTTGGTGGGCGCGCCCCAGGTGACAGTCAGGCTGGTGGTGGAGTTGGCGGCCACCGTCGGCGCAGCGGGTCTGCCGGGCGGCTCCCTCACGTCGGTCACCCTCACCGTCACGGCGACGCTGTCGGAAGCCGTCCCGTCGCTGGCGGTTACAGTGACGCTGTAGGAGCTCTGCGTCTCATAGTCCAGGGTGGAGCCGCTGGCCAGCGACAGTTGGCCTCCACTGATGTCGCTGATGTCGAAGGAGTTGGCGCCGGTCCCGCCCACGCTCCAGGTGATGGTGTCGCCATCCCCATCGGTGGCGGTGAACGCGCCGCCGATCTTGCCGGTGGCGTTCTCGTCTACCGTTATCGTCACGCTGGCGTCGCCGCCGATGACCGGCGCGTTGTTGGCCGTGCTGGTAGCGCCCGTGCCGATGGCTGACCAGGGGCTCCCGCCCTCGTCGTTCTTCCCCTCACCCGCACCTGGTAGGTCTCGCCTTCCCTCAGGCTGCCGATGGTGGCCGTCGTGGCGGTTCCGGCGTGGGCATGAGCGGTCCAACTCGCCTCCGGGGTTGCATTGGCCTCGCGGTACTGTACGCCGTAGCCTGTGATTGCCGGGCCGGTGTTGGTTGGCGCATTCCACGTGACAGTCAGGCTGGTGGTGGAGTTGGCGGCCACCGTCGGCGCAACGGGTCTGCCGGGCGGCTCGGTCACGTCAATGACGCTCAGCGTCACTGCTACGTTGTCGGCGTCGGTCTCGTCGCTGACCTTGACTATGAAACTGTAGGAGGACTTGGCCTAGTGATTCAGCGTGGTGTCGCTGGCTGCGGTCAACTGCCCGGCGGTGGCAGCCCCGTTGCTGATGTCAAAAGCGTCCTTGTCGACGCCTTCCATCCCCCAGGTGACGGTATCGCCGCTGTCGCCATCGCTGGCGGCGAAGGTATACAGAACGCCGTTGGTGTTCTCCGCCTTCTCAATACGGCCATCGGCGGGCTTGTTGTCGATTTGCGCACTGCTGGACGAGGGCAGTTCGTCGCAATAATACAATCCAAGATAATCAAGGTCGCTAGTTGGAATGTCCCGCAGAACTTCAGGAATACACCCGGTCAGGTCATTGCCGGCCAGTCCGAGATATTCCAGATTGGCCAGATTGCCCAGTTCAGTGGGGATATCTCCCGTCAGTTGGTTCCGCACCAGAAGGATACGTTCGAGTTTCGCCAGATTGCCCAGTTCCCTGGGGATGCTGCCCGACAATTGATTAACTCCCAGCCACAGATCCTCGAGATTAACCAAGTTGCCCAGTTCCGTGGGAATGCTGCCCGTCAACTGGTTTCCATCGAGATAGAGGTCTTGGAGGCTGGCTAGGTTGCCCAATTCCACGGGGATACTGCCCGCCAACTGGTTGTCGCTCAAATTGAGGACTTCGACGTTGGCCAAGCTGCCTAGTTCCTTGGGAATGCTGCCCGTCAATTGGTTGTCGTTGAGGTCCGTGACTTCGTTCAGGTTGCCCAATGCCGCGGGGACGCTGCCCGTCAACTGGTTGGCGCTCAGATCGAAAGTAAGGAGATGGTCCAGATTGCCCAGTTCCGCAGGAATGTTGCCTGTCAGGTCGTTGCCGTAGAAGTCCAGGTTTTCGAGGTTGGCCATGCTGCCCAGTTCCGCGGGACCTCGCCCGTTAGGCCGTTGTTGTCGAGGAGGAAGTACTGGAGATTGGACAGGTTGCCCATTTCAACTGGGATGCTTCCGGCCAAACTATTGCTGGAGAGCCGCAGGTCCCGGAGTTTGGTCAGGTCGCCCAATTCCGCAGGGATGCTGCCGTGTAATCCTTTACTGGACAGATACAAGTGAGTAACGCGGAGCGGGGTACCAGCGACGATAACGTCTTCCCAGGTATTGATGTCTCGGTCCGCGCTCCAGTTCAGGTTCCCCGTGCCGCCCATCACAACATTGGCGGCAAGCAGGGCCTCACAGTCGCTGACCAGTCCTGGATTGCTCGCGGGCGAAGGCACCACAGTGCCGTTGGCACACGGCGCGAGGGCGCCGGACGCGCCAGGTTCGGACACGCCAGGTTCCGTCCCAAACGTGTTAGCCGGGATTCCATCGGAGCCAATCGTCTCGGCAAAAACCAGCGAGCTGCCGAAGGCCACTGCCAATGTGCCAGCAAGGCGGCTGCAAGTTTGACAGCAAGGCAGAATCTAGGGTTTCCGAACTGCGCCAAGTTCACGTCACCCCTTATTTTGACCATTGCCGGGCGTTGGTGGACACCGTTGCACCAGTTGGGTTATCGCTGGTGATAGCTCCTTAAACGCCCGGCCCGGTGTGATGGGTGCCGTGGCCGCCGAGGGCGGCTAGTCCGCCACGTCGTTCACCGTCACCTCCACGGTCTTGCTGGCTGCTCTCACGAAGGTTTGATTGTCTCTGAACCATTCGGAGGTGGCCCTCACCGTGACGCTGCGGGTGGCGCCTTCCTCATAGTCGAGGCCCGGGGAAAGAACCGACAACTGACTTTTATGAACCGCTCGTGTAACAGTTCAGACTTGGTGAGATGAATTGGTTTTAGCCAACTTCCACTTTTTTCAGGGGGTTTGGGGCAGGAGGTTTGGATGATTCATCCCCCAACGTAACCCAACCCCCATATTCCGCCATAAGCCACTCCGTTCCCCTCAACCCTGAACAGTTACTCGCTCGTGCTGAACTTGCTAATCTCCGACCAAGCGCCCCTGCCCTCATCGCTCTCCGCCTGTACCCGCACGTCAAATTCCGTGTTCTCGGGCAGACTCTCGTACGTGAAGGTTGTGCTAGTAGTGTCCTTGCAGACCCAGAAACTTTGCCAGCGGACGCACACGGTGTAACCGGTGACTGGCGGCCCCGTGTTGGCCGGCTCGGTCCAGGACAACGTGAGGCTGTCAATGGCCGCCGAGTCCAGCGTCAGCCCGGTGGGCGCCGAGGGCGTCTCGTCCACGTCGTTCACCGTCACCTCCACGGTCTTGATGGCCGAACTGCTGACGTTGGAGGTGACCCTCACCGTGACGCTGCGGGTGCCGCCTTCCTCATAGTCGAGGCCTGGGGCAACAACCGACAACTGCCCGGTTTGGCTGATGGCGAACAACTGGTCGGCGGGCAACTGGTTGTTGGGTGTGTCCACGCTCCAGGTGAGGGTGTCGTCCTCATAGTCGAAGCCGACGAACGGTGTCCCGATGTCCCCGGTCGCATTCTCGTCGATCGTCAGCCCGGTCGGGAAGCCGGTGATTGTCGGCGCGAAGTTCACAAGTTTCCCCTCTTCGAGGGTCGCGCCGACGTCCTCAGCGCTCCAGCGGCCTTTGCCATCGGCGCTCCTCGCCCGTACCTGCACACTGTAGTGCGTTTCCCACCGCAGGCCGGTGATGGCGTATGTCAGGCCCGTGATGCCCGTGATATTGGGCTCTATGGGAAACGCGTAGCCCCAGCGCCAGTACCGGATCTCGTAACTCGTGACCGGCGGGCGGCCGGTTGCGTCATCATACGGCGCAGTCCATTTCACCATGATTTTGGTGTCGGCAAAGCCGTCGGCAACCATGTTGGTCGGAGCCAGCGGCGGCTCCTTCGCATCGGTCACCTCCACCGTGACCGCAAGGGGGCTGCTCGAACCCGTGGCGTCGCTGGCCTTCACCGTGATGCTGTAGGTGGTGGGGTCGTTCTCATAGTCGAAGACCTCGGGTACCCACACCCACTCGTTGGCGTTGATCCGGAAGAGGGCGGCGTCGGTCCCGCCCAGGCTCCAGGAGATGCTGTCGCCTTCCAGGTCAGTGGCGTGGAATTGGCCGATGTCTCCGGTCGTGTTCTCCGCAACGTGCAGCGTCTGAACCGTGCTGGTAATTGACGGCGCGTTGTTGGAGTCACTGTCGTCGGTCAGCGTCACCATCACGTCACCGACCTGGTCGTCATAGCCGCCGCCGGAAGCCGTGTTGGTGATGATGACCGTGGCATTGGCCCCGGTGAGGATGTTATCCACGCCGGTGACGGTAACCGTCTGCGCCGTGTTGTAGTTGGTGCTGGTGAAGGTCAGCGTTGGTGGCGACGCGGTTACCAGCGAAGTATCCCTGCTGGCGACCCTGACGGTCACGCCGCCAGCAGGCTGGGTGGCGAGCTTGACCGTGTAGGTCGCGGTGTTGCCCGCGCCGCTGGCCTCGGTGACGGTCAGCGTCTGCCCGCTGAGCACGACTCCCCGAGTAGTATCAACATTAGTCTCCCATTTCAGACGCGGGTACGTGTTGGCGGCGCCGAACTGCCACAGTGTTTCGGTGTCAGTGCTCCCGTCACCATTGAGATCGTCCCAGTCGGCATAGATGCCGGTATAGCCGGTCGGCGCCTTCAGCTCGGTCCTGGTCTTGCCCACGCCGGCGCCGGACACGGTCTCGCGGGATGCGGTGGTATCCCAGTAGCTGTTGGTCACCGTGCCGGAGCCGAAGCCGTTGATGCTTCCGATGGTGGTAATCAGCCCGCCCGAGTAGGCGCCAGCCAACCTTTCGGTGACCGCGTAACTGGCGGTGATGGTCCCGTAGTTCTCCCCAACCAGTCCGCCCGCGCCGCTATGTGCGTCAACGACGTCCATGTCGGCATAGCTGGCGGTGATGCTGCCGCCGCTGGCGTTTTTCCCCACCAACCCGCCAGATATCCAGAAAAGCGAGCGGACCTCGCCGTCCCTGGCGTAGCTGGCGATGATGCTCCCCTCGTTGCGGCCGGCCAGCGCCCCGATGGAGGCCGGGCTGGTCTTGGCCATGTTGAATATGACGGGGGCTTCCAGACCCACGTTCCGGATAATCCCGCTGGAAGAGAGCTTGCCGAACAATCCAACGGACCCGGCCCCACCGAAGATGTTCAGGTCCGAAAGGGTCTTGCCGTTGCCCTCGAAGGTGGCGGTGTACCCGGCTTTGGTGAGCGGCGTCCACTTCCCTTCGTCGGCGCCGTTCCAGTCGGTCGTGCCAAAGCTCAGGTTGTTATTGAGCTCGTAGCCCGTGCAGACGGCAGGACAGCCCATGCCGGCCAGCGCATAAGGGAACGCGGCGTCGTACTTGGTCTGATCGGGTGTGCCAACTTCTCCGTCTCCGTCGGGGTCGAACTCGATCGCACTGAGCTGCGGGATAGAGTTGATGTCAATCAGGCCGTCGTCGTCGACGTCGTAATCGATGGACTCCTTCTCGACCAGTTTCAACTCATGGACCGTGCCTATTTCCGAATTGTCCGCCGAACCCTGGTCCCAGATCAACGAGAATGTCCATTCATACGGGTCCCCGGGATTGGTCCGCTCAAAGGTATCGGCCAATGCGAAGGTGTCGCTGTAACTCTGGGCCGCATGGCCGTACTCAAGCACCAGTTCCTCAAGGTCCACGTTGTTGGTATCGGGGTTGAGCTTGAACTCGAACCTCTCCGTACCAGTGCCCCCGTCAGTTTGCGTTATCCGCGCGACACGCGTCACCGTATAGGTCGTGCCTCCATATTCAAAGACCGGGCTCGGCAGCAGCGTACCGTTGCTGGGGGCCGAATACCCCATATTCGGGGACGAAAAGCCGGCCGTCATCGTGCCGCACCAGACGCCGCCGCAGGTCTCGACGTTCACCGTCACATCCACCGTCGCGGTCTCCGGTTCGGGGTCGGTGGCGGTCACGGTGATGGAGTACGTGGCAGCGTCCAGCGTCGTATCGGCGTGCAGGGAGAGCTGGCCGGTTGTCGAGTCGATGGTGAAGGAGGAGGCGTCCGTGCCGCCCAGGGAGTAGGTGATCGCCCCGCCGTCGGGGTCGGTGGCGGTCACCGGCGCGCCGAATTCGGCCCCGCCGGGGGTGACGTCGTACACGTCAATGGTCAGCGATGCCGATAGGGACACCGCGCTGGCCGTCACCCCAACGGCGGTCTTGCCCGAGCCGTGGCCGTCGGTGTAGGAGGCGGTGGCCTGCAGGTACTTGCCCACGTCGCCGGCGACCGGGGTGTAGGACGCCGACGTTGCCCCGCTGATGTCGTCCCATGTCCCCGCAGGGTCCCCGTCGGAGGAGCTGGCCCACTGCCAGGTGGTACCCGACACGCTGCCGTCTGGGTCGGCGAGGGTGACGGCCAACGACGTGTCCGCCGTGGCAGTGCCTGGGTCGAAGCTCACCGAACCCGCCTCGAAGCTTACCGAACCCGCCTCGTCCACGTTGCTCACGCTGATGGTGACGGTGATGGTGGCGTCCACGGCGGTGTCGGCGTTGCCGGCGGCGTCCTTGCTGTCGCTGACGCTGACCGTCACCGTGTAGCTCGTCTTCGTCTCGTAATCCAGGGCGGCCTTGGTCTGCAACTGCCCGCTGCTGGATACGATGCCGAAGGATGCGGCGTCCGTGCCGCCCAGGGTGTAGGTCAGCGTGTCGGCGGCGTCGGCGTCGGTGGCTGCTACCGCGTCGCCGATGTTCTGCGTAACGGCGGTGTTCTCCGCCACCGAGCGGGTGGTGGTGGCCCCGTCGGTGAAGACCGGGGCGCTGTTGGGGGGCGCCGCCGCCGCCACGGCGCTGGACGTCACCCTAGCCGCGGTCTTGCCCGAGCCGATGGCGTCGGTGTAGGAGGCGGTGGCCCGCAGGTAGCTGCCCAAGTCGCCGACGGCCGGGGTGTAGGACGCCGACGTGGCCCCGCTGATGTCGTCCCATGTCCCCGTACTGGTGGCAGGGACCCAATCGGAGGAACTGGCCCACTTCCAGGCAGTACTCGACACGCTGCCGTCGGGGTCGGTCAACGAGGCGGCCAACGCCGTGCCCACCGTGGCAGTGGTCGAGTCGAAGCTCACGCTCCCCGCATCGTCCATGTTGGTGACGCTGATGGTGACGGTGGTGCTGGCGTCCACGGCGGTGTCGGCGGCGCCGTCGGCGTTCTTGCTGTCGCTGACGCTGACCGTCACCGTGTAGCTGTTCTTGTTCTCGTAGTCCAGGGCGTTCTTGGTCTGCAACTGCCCGCTGGTGGATACGATGCCGAAGGATGCGGCGTCCGTGCCGCCCAGGGTGTAGGTCAGCGTGTCGGCGGCGTCGGCGTCGGCGGCTGCTACCGCGTCGCCGATGTTCTGCGCCGCGGCGGTGTTCTCCGCCACCGAGCGGGTGGTGGTGGCCCCGTCGGTGAAGACCGGGGCGCTGTTGGGGGCACTGGTGGTTCCCGTGCCGGAGTCCGACCAGGGGCCCGCGCCCGCGGCGTTGATGCCCCGCACCTGCACCTCGTATGCGGTGCTGGCAGTCAGACTGCCGATGGTGGCGGTGGTGGTTGTGCCGCTGTGGGGATGGCTGGCCCACGTCGCGTCCTTCTCGCGGTACTGCAAGTTGTAGCCGGATATGGCCGAGCCGGAGCTGGCGGGCGCGCTCCACGTGACAGTCAGTCTGGTGTATTTGCCGGTTACCGTCGGCGCCTTGTGGGGCTTGAACGGCGGCACCTCTGCTACATCAATAACCTCGATGATAAAGTCGAGGCTGCTCGCAGCCGAGTATTCGTCCGTCGCAGTGATCGTGAGCGAGTACACGATCTTGCCCGATTCAAAGTCGAGAACCGTCGTCTCGTTGACGTACACTTTGACTGTCCTGTTGGATGCCGTGTCGCCCAGATTGAAGGAGGAGGCGTCGCTGCCGGACAAGGCCCAGGTGAACGTATCGCCTTCCGCATCCTTACCCTTCATTTTGACGACTGACTCTGTGGTTCTATCGACTTTGTCCTCGTTAAGATCAAAGCTCTGATTCGGTCCAAAAGGGAACCCCCCCAAAGTGGACACGATTTTTGGCGCAGTGTTGGCCGCCCGAATGGGGTACTCGCTGGCGGAGCCGAAATCCCACAAAAAGTTGGCGTCGGTAGTGGTTGAATCACCATCCAAGTCCAGGTTGTCCCAATCGGCGTAGATGCCGGTGTAGCCGGTGGGCGTCTGTAGCTCGGACGTGGTCTTGCCGACGCCGATGTCGTCCACATCTTCGTCGTTCTTTCGCTGGCTGCTCAGGCCCGTAGTGCTATCCCAGTAGCTGTTGGTGACTGTGCCTCCGCTAGTGAGGCGGCCGGCCAGGCCGCCGAGCGCCGTCAACGGGCCAGCGGCGCCGGGCAGGGCGACGCTGGCGTTGGAGTAGCTGGCAACGACGCTCCCGCTTGCGCCAATCTCGCCGACCAACCCGCCGGCAACATTGCCGGTGATGCTTCCCGAAGAGCGACTGGCGATAACCCGGCCCCCATTGCTACTGAGGAGCATACCGCTAGGGTTGAAAAGCTCTGAGGTCACGGCGCCTTCGACGTACACCCCAGTGACGGTTCCATAGTTTGCCGAGGCCAGTCCGCCGGGAAGCCCGGCGGTAGTTATATCGACGTTCAAGAGGTCCAGGTATCTGACCTCTGCGCCGGACTTGATAACGTTGAACAGGCCAACGCCGCCACCGGCGCCACCTATAAACAGGTTGGAAATGGAGTGACGGTTGCCGTCGAAGATTGCGGCAAACGCTGTATCGGTCGTCGGCCCTATGGCGACCCAGCCGAGGCCGCCGTTCCAGTAGGTGTCGCCGGAGTCAGCACCGCCGCTGCCGTTGGTGTCGAAGTCCAGGTCGGCCGCGAGCTCGTAGCCCTTGCAGCCCCCTGACGGACAGCCCATGCCGGACACTGCGTCAAGGAAGGCCGCCGCGTAACTGCTCGTATTGGTCGTTTCCGCTGTGCCGTCGCCGTCCAGGTCCCAGCGGACGGCGTTGAGCTGGGCCACGCTGCTGATTTCGATGAGGCCGTCGTCGGCGGCGTCGTAGTCAATAGTCGTGCCGGTGGTGCTGGCCGTGACAGCAGCGCTCGTGCCGATGGCTGACCAGGGGCTCTGGCCCTCGTTGTTCTTCGCCCTCACCCGGACCGAGTGGGTCTCGCCTTCCCTCAGGTTGGCGATGGTGACCGTCGTGTCCGCAGTGCTGGGATAGTCGCTCCATTCAGAGTTTTGGTTGCAGCCGGTGGAGTCGAGGCAATAACGGATGTAATAGCGGGTGATGGGCGGGCCGGTGTTGGTGGGCGCCTTCCAGGTGACGATAGAGGTGGTGGGGGAGTTGGCGTCCATGGCCACCCTCGGCGCAGCGGGTCTGCCGGGCGGCTCCCTCACGTCGGTCACCGTCACGGTGACGGCCTCGCTGTCGGTTCCGCCGTTGCCGTCGCTGGCCGTCACCGTGAGGCTGCGGGTGGCGCCGTCCTCATAGTTCAGGCCCGTATAGTCGAGGCCGGTGGTCACCGACAACTGGCCGCTGGCGCTGTCCATCGAGAACTCATCGCCGTCGGCGCCGCCCACGCTCCAGGTGATGGGCCATCCCCGTCGGTGGCGGTGAAGGCGCTGCCCACGTTGCCGGTGGCGTTCTCGGCGATGGCCAAGTCCGTGGGCAGGGCCGCGATCACCGGCGCCTGGTTGGCGCCGTGTTGGAACTGCGCGCTGGCCGGGTCGGGAAGCGAATACAGCGCAACAACGGCGAAAGCCGCAATGACCAAGAGCGAGGCCATGACCCCAACCCTTAGCCAGCCCAAAGAGGTCAACTTGTTCCCTGCTATTGACGTAGCCGATGACGTAGCCGATGGCATCTTACTCCTCACATAAGCCGTCCCGATAAAAATGTGGACACAGGATAACGGGGTTTTCTCGGAAAGTTGATAGTTTTTGCAGGGGTTTTTTTAGGGCAATTTCGTCTCAAAGCAATGTCATCTGAGGGTGGCCGAAGAATCTCAAACCCGGCCCACTGTACGCCGTATGGAATCCGTAACTGATGTTCCGTAACTGATGTAATGGGAGCGTGTAATGGGAGCGATTTTAGACCCTTCGGCTACGCTCAGGGTGACCTACTATTTCCCCCTGCTTTCTGCATACCCTACCGGAAATTAAAGCGCGATCGCCCTGGGTGGGGGAGTTTATCCGCGTTCTCCGAGGGCCTGGTTCTCCGAGGGCCTGGTTCTCCGAGAGCCTGCCCCGTACTGGATACGGGGGTCGGCAGGAGGGGTGGTGGGCCTGAGTTGACGGTAGGCAGTACCGTTTTTGAATTGGCAGTGGTCCTGTAAGTCGCTGGGTTGTGGGCCCGGTTGTTGGACTTCAGCCGTCCCGGTTGCTGGACTTCAGCCCTATAGAGGCCGGGCCGGGATAGCAACACCGTCGGGGCTTCCGGCGCGTCTCCCATCGTGGACAGTCTGTGTCTAACTACGCTAATATCTGACTACGCTACTATCTGACTGAGGACATTCTGAGGACATTCTGAGGACATTCTGAGGACATTGTCCTCTCAATTCCCCGGTGTCCCCGGCGCCGTCTGTATAGATTCCGAATTTCGCAATTAGTCTTTCCAATTAGTCTTTCACGGAGCAGGCCCTTGACTATGCCCAGCAATCGGTTAGCGGCTGACGCCACCCGGCTTCCAGTCGAGGCCCTGAGCGGAGATGTTGTTTGCTTTGGCTTCTTGACCCACTGCCTGCTCCTTATGGTTGATCGATTGCCGCCCCAAAATGGCGGCGCATTGGTGCTGGACTCGGTTGAAACCGTGGGAGACGACGCAGCAATTGTGGCAAGCATTCTGGTTAAATGGAGCGTTCCGACCCGGCTCATCTCCTCACCTGTAGGAAATGACTATTACGGCGAGAAAGTCAGGGAGCACCTGGAGTTGTGGGGATTAGATGCCGGCCAACGGGTCAGTCAAGGATTACCGACACCGTTCGAGTTAGCAATCCTGGATGCCAGCGGAGGCCGCACCTATTTCCAACGCCGAGAGCCTGCCGCTCTAGCCGAGCTAAAGGCGCCGAGCGCCGCCCAGTTTTCGGGTGCGGGGTTGCTCTATCTGGACTGGTACGACGGACCCAGCGTAGTGGCAGCTATGGAAACCGCCTTCTCACAGGGCGTGCCTGTTTTCCTCAACCTGGAGTCGCAATACAACGACAACCCTTCGCTGTCGGGCATGCTGCGATACGCCAGCATTTGCCAGGTATCCATGGACGAACCCGGCGCATCTGGCAACCCCTACGATATTGCCCGTTCTTTGATCGCCCAGGGTGTGGACACTGCTTTGGTGACCCTGGGCGCAGACGGCTGCGTCGTTGCCCAGAGACGGCAGGCCTATTACGTCAGGCCTCCGGCAGTAAAGGTCGTTGACTGCTACGGGGCTGGTGCGGCCTTCTCCGCCGGCATCATATACGGACTCCGGGCGCGTTGGCCGCTGGAGAGCATCGCCCGTTTCGCCAGTGCCTACGCCGGGCTCAAGTGCGAAGTGACCGGGATTGCCGGGTTGCCCATAGGGGAAATCCGGGAAGCAGCGGCGACGCTAGATGTTCAGCCGCTGCCTTTGTGAACCTAAGCCCGAATCCACCGATGGACAGGGATGGACGGCGTGAGGACAGCGGAAGGGGGTGAGGGAGTTACAGGCGCGATAATCCGGGCTCGAATTCGGGTAGATGGGAGGTTGGCGGCGGTCTGCAGGCGCTTTGGGGGGCGCCGATGTCGGCCTGCAGTGGCTGTGGCGAGCGAGATGGCGGGATAGGACACGGCAAGAGGCGCTCGCGGACTGGGCTGGCGCGAGTTTGCGGGGACGTTGGGTTGGCTGGCGGGTCAGTGGCGGACGGGCGCCGTCAGGCTGGGAGTGGAATGGCTCGCAGTCGGGCCAGGGCGCGGCTGAACTGCTCCTCCCAGGGCCAGCGCTTGGGAAGATGCAGGGTGATCCGGCGTGCCGAGCGGGTGAGCCGTCCGGCCAGGGCGAAGAACCGCCGCCGGAGGGTCTTGGTGGTCACGATCCGCTCACCGAGGCCGATGCGGGCGGTCCAGCGGGCCAGGTTGTGGGCCATCACCTGTACCGCCAGCCAGGCGCCGTTGGCAGCGAAGCGGCCCGAGGGGAGATGGTTCAGCCCGACGCCGTACTTGAGGTCGCGTATCGCATTCTCGATCTCGGCGTGGCGGCGGTGGTCGGCCTCCAGTTCCAGGGTCTCTCCGTCCCGGTCGGTGATGAAGCCGTGATAGCTGTAGGTGGCGAAGAGAGCCAGTTGAGAACCGGGCGCCGGCTTCACCCGCCGGACGATGAGCCGCACCGGCGCGGCATCCGGCTCGCTCTGGAAGGGGGTGTAGGTGGTTTCGGCCACATCGGCGGCGCCGTCCATCCAGTAAGGAATCGGCGTCCAGGCATCTTCGGGTATCGCCTCGATGAGATTGTGCAGGCTTTTGTGCTGGCGGATGGTGATGGAGAAGCGGACGTCCATCCGGCGGCAGACGGCGGCCACGGCGTGGGTATAGAAGCCGCTGTCGGCCCGCATGGTGAGCTGCCCGCTGGCCCCGCCGCAGCGAACCCGGCTCACCGTCTCACGCAGGAAGTGGGCGGCGCCCCGGGCGGTGTTGGACCGGCCCTCGCGCAGCCGGGCCATCAGCACGTCGCCGGTTCCGGCGGCGACGGCCAGCAGTGGGTGATAGCCCCGTGCACCGGTATAGCCGTGGTGGCGGGCGCCCTCCTTGGCCAGTCCGTAAGTCTCGCAGATCGTCGAATCAAGGTCGATGGTGAATGGCGCGTCGCCGGGTCCGGCCCCCGCCTGCCAGGCCCGGGCCAGCAGCTCGCGGCTCACCCGGTCCAACTGACGGACGTGGCCCCACCTGAAGCTGCGCAGGAAAGTGCCCAGGGTGGAGGGCGCCTTGACTACGCAGCCGAGAGCGCAGGCCGTCCTGCCAGTGCGCAACACATCGGCGTCGTCGATGCAGTCGCCGCCCGCCAGAGCGGAGGACACCAGCGTCATGATCTTGTCTCCGGTGTTGGCCCGGCCCGGCGCTTCGCCCAAGTCCAGGTGCTCCTGTACCAGTTCGGGCAGGCCCAGGCGCCGGGCCAGGGTGGCCGGAAGGAGCAGCCCAGCGTTGGTCACCAGGCGGTGGTCGTCGAAGGCGATACGGATGCGGTCGGGGTGGCGGCGTGGTAGCATCTATTGGGTGCTCCTTTTCTGGGACCGGTTTGCTGTTACAAAACCATTATCCCAGATTCAGAGGAGCACCCTTTGGCCACTTCAGGACGCTGACCCGACGCCCTCCTTCGGTGGATTCGGGCTAAGGCGCCTAATCCTTCCTCACCCAAAAGGCGCAATAGCGCATCGGCTTGGGGTCGCTGAAATAAAGCATCCCCCCCAAGTCCCCACTCCCCCCTGCTTCCACCAGAGAGCAGCCGCGGTCCTCCAGTATCCTGAGCAAGCGGTGCTCGTCGTATAGCTGAAATGACCTATCCACACCGTCTGTACCATAGGCCTGGTCGCTGACGGTCGCCACTCCCGAGCCGGCCTTAAACATCAGCTGCAACACTCCACCGGGAGCAAGGACTCTGGCCAACTCCGGGATCGTCGTAGTTTCGGCGGTCTGGGGCGTCAAATGTTGTATCACAGCATTGCACAAGACGAAATCAAAGAAACCTGTCTCAAAGGCCAGGGGATCTCTCATATCGGCGACGCTGAGCTTGTCCGCGATTTCCGGGTGGAACTCTTTACCCAGGCTGATGTTCTCCTCCACTGCGTCGATCCCGTAAGCGTCATATCCCCAGGCGTGCAGCAGGTAAACGTCCCGGGCCCCGGCCCCACACCCTGCGTCCAGCCCGCGTTTGCCCGACGCCAGCTCCACAACTCGATTCAGCAGATCCATGTCGCCATTCAGGGCGGAGTGAGAGGAATCCGTATAAACCGAATGTGTGTACTCGTGAGATAGCTGGGAATATCTCTGAGCGTGCTCCCGGTAGAACTCCAGTGAGTCGAACTGCATACGTCCACCTCCGAGGGCGCTGAGATGTGAAGAGCCACAATGAGACCATGATTTCGCGAGAAAATTGCGAAACTCCCCGGCTGGGCTTGCTACTGCTTGATGGGGGACGGATACCGTCATGGCGGGAGACGAATTCCACCCACCCTGATTGCTCGACGAATCCTATTTGCGCTGTCACTCTCCTTGCTCTTCAGTAACTAAGGAGTTGCGCAATTTTCTCATTTCGCAATCATAATTTACTTTACACCATAACTGTTGTAGCATCGACCATTGTACTTCATAGATCCTGGATTTATGACTGTTTGCTTTGATCGCATTTCGGCTTGCCTGGGATGGTGCAATGATTTCAGAAGAGAAAGGTCTACATCAGCTATTTGAGACTCAAGCGGCCAAGACCCCGGACAGCCTGGCGATAGTGTTCCGCGACGGCCAAACATCTTATGCCCAATTGGACCAGTCGACGGACGCACTGGGAGCCTATCTTCGACGCTGCGGTGTCTCGACCGATGACTCGGTGGGCATATTCATGGAGACCTGCCCCGAGTACATTGTCGCGAGCATCGGAACCCTGAAAGCCGGCGGGGCCTTTATGCCCATGGCCCTCGACTCACCCGCCCCCTTGCTGCGGGCCGTATTGTCTGAGTCGCAGCCGAAGGTTGTGCTCACCAAGGCGCAACACCTGCCCAGATTGGGTCAATTCACCGGGACGCGCATATTGCCCATTGACAGCGACCAGTCCTGGCTGAGCTTCGATGCTGGAAAACATGGGGCCCGCGTTGCCGGCGACAATTTGGCCTTCCTCCCTTACACCTCCGGCACGACGGGGGACCCGAAGGGAGTGATGCAGACTGGCGGTTCCGTTGCTTCTTCCTACTTCGCCAGGTACAAGTTGAGTTCTTACAGCGTCGGAGACAGGGTTGCCTGCAACATCTTCTTCCCTTGGGAGTTCCTTCGTCCGCTGCTGAAAGGCGGAACGGTATACGTAATCCCCGATGATATTGTGTTCGTCCCCCGGGCTCTCGCCAAGTTTATCTCAGAACACCAGATTTCCGAGACCCTGTTCACCCCGTCTCTGCTGCAGGGAATTCTAAACTCCGCAGACCATGAACTGCTGCGGGCCCAACTGTCGTGCCTGCGAGTCGTCTGGCTGAATGGTGAGGTGGTGCCAGTCAGCCTGCTCAAGCTGGCGTTGGACATTCTGCCAGGCTCCGTCCGTGTGTTCAATACCTACAGCATCAGCGAGACCCACGATGTCTGCACCATTGATTTGACGGATGATTTGACGGATTTGTGCCTGGACGGGATGGACACATGCCCGGTGGGTTTGCCGATGGAAGGGGTCAAGGTCCGGGTACGCCCGCAGGGACAGTTCGATCTCGCTTCAAGCGGCGTCGGCGAGTTGTTCGTTGGCGGCCGGAGCCTGGCCCGCGGCTACCTGAAGAGACCTGATTTGGATTCCGAGAGTTTCGTCTCCTGGAAAGGCGAGCGGTATTACGCCACGGGCGACCTGGCCGAGGTTGGAACGGGGGGCATGACAAAGATCATTGGCCGGACCGATTCGATGGTCAAGATACGAGGGTACAGCGTTTATCTGGGCGCCATCGAGGAGACCCTGCGCAAGCACTGTGACGTCTCAGATGCGGCGGTACTGGCTGAAACCGTAGACGAAACCGGCAAACGGCTCGTGGCCCACGTTGTCCGGGGCCCGCAGGCAACCTGGAAGGTAGACGCCAAGAGCGGGACAAGCAGGGACCTGCGGACTCTGCTGGAGCGGCATCTACCCCTCTACTCGGTGCCCAGTCATTTCATGGAACTGGTAGCTCTTCCAATAAACCACCAGACGGGCAAACTGGATCGTAAGGCCTTGCCGACGCTTCGGGAAGGGAGGCCTGTCATCAAGCAGCAGATACAGCTGCCAAAGCATAGCACGGCTGAAGAGCGCCGAAGCGCCTTGCGAGATTTATGGGGCGAAGCCTTGGACGTTGATAGCGACTCCTTGGATGACGACTGGAATTTTTTTGATCTTGGCGGCCACTCTCTGACAGGCCTGGGTCTCACCCTGGGCATCGAGCAGTTGTTTGGGATTGAACTCAGCGGCGCCGAGATTTACGAGTACCCGACCATAGGGGAGCTGGCGGCATTCTTGGAACATGGAGGGGCGAATATGAAATCAAGAATTTCGCTGGCTGAAGACTCGATCCTGGACCCGGAGATTTCACCAAGGGGCAACGCGAGGACTACTCGTTTAAGCGAGGCGTCTTCGGTCCTGGTCACTGGGACGACCGGTTTCCTGGGGGCCTTCTTGCTTGACGAGTTGCTGCGTACCACGGGGCAGGACACGCGGTTTTACTGCCTGCTGCGGGACCGGAACTACGCGCAAGGGAAGCCCTCCAACCGGGTGTTGGAGACGCTGAAGTTTTACGGTCTGGCCGGTCAATCCGCGGATGACCGAATTATCCCCGTCCTGGGGGACCTCACCCGTCCCCAGATGGGACTGGACAACGACCGGTATCAGGAGCTAGCGGAAAAAATCGACCTGATATTCCATTGCGCCGCCTCCGTCAACTACGCCTACCCCTATGCCGCGGCCAAGCCCCACACTGTCGGCGGCACATTGGAGGTGCTCAAGTTCGCTTGCACCGCCAAGACAAAGCCAGTGCAATACATTTCATCCAATGGAATCTTCCCGGGGGGAGACGACGCTCCCTACCTTGAGAATAATCGGATAGACGACTTCGTCGACAGGATGGAGGGAGGCTACAACCAGGCCAAATGGGTCGCGGAACGGCTCGTGTGGTCTGCTGTATCTCGGGGACTGCCGGTCTGTATCTTCCGGCCGGGCAACATAGGCCACCATAGCCGCACGGGCACAGTCAATCCGAACGACTTCCTGTCGTTGATGATCAAAGCCTGCGCGCGCTTGGGGTGCGCGCCCCTAGCGCCGGATTGGTTTCTTGAAATGACCCCTGTTGACTTTCTGGTGGCCGCCATCACGAAAATCTCCGACGATTCGAAGCATATGGGCAAGGTCTACAACGTGGTTCAACAGCGCCCGGTCCCCGCTAACCATGTCTTTGCCCGTATGGAGAGCCACGGCTACATAACTGACCGCGTTCCATTGAGGGACTGGAAGTCAAGTTTACACGCAGTGGCCGACCGCAACGACGACATGGAGCTGAAAGTTCTGGTTCGTTCCCTGGATTCAGTGGAGCCGTATCTGGCCGATACCAGCGTCTATGACATCAGCCAGTTCACCAAAGCCCTTTCAGAAATTGGCCTGACAATGCCGGCAGTTGATGCGGACTACGTGATCAGATTTTTGGAAAAGTAACTGAGAGGGAACGACCCTTCAGGACGGAGAGTTTGGCGGAGAGTTTGGCGCCGTTTTGCTGCCTGCTTGAAACAAGCAAGGCTCTCCGCCCGGCCCCATCGAGAGCGGCGCTGTTCGACCCGGTAGCATCTCCGCACATGGATCTTCGCGGCTGACTGAGGATACTCGAAACTATGCCCAATGCAACCGAGTATATGGCTAGTACCGCGTCAGGGTGAAACCGATGGATAGATACGCCGAAGCTTATGCCGGGCATCGGTGGTGGAGAAGCTCCAGTCGATGGTTGCCTCAGCCTGATTACGCTCGATCTCCAATGCCGCGATTTCGCGCTTAAGCGACACTTCATCTTCAATGCGGCGATTCAAACATTGGTTGCTGAAGACGCTGAACTCGATCTCCGCCATGTTGAGCCAGCTCCCATGTTTGGGAGTATAGTGAAACTCCAGCCGTTGGATCACCCGTCTGGCTTCCTTTGGCTCGAAGGCCTCGTACAGGGAGGCGGGTCTATGGGTGTTCAGGTTGTCCAGCACCACTCGGATCCTCTCCGCCTCGGGGTAAGCAGCATCCCCCAGCCAGCGCATCTGATGGGCGAAGTCGGTCATGGTGCGACGCTCGGTCACTGCCACATGCCTCCAGCCCGCCAGCGGCTCACAGGTCATGAACAAGTTCCGGGTCCCGTTGCGCTGGTACTCGTAATCAAACCGCTCCCGCCGGCCCGCCTTGGCCGGGATGGGCGCCCGCTTCTCGGCCACCAACTGCTTGGAGGTCTCGTCGAAACAGACTACGGGCCGCTGGGGGTCATAGGGTTCCGCATAGAGGTCCAGCACGTCCTCCATGCGGGCCACGAACTCGGCGCTCACCTTGGGGATGCACCACTCCTTCTTCCGCCACGGCTTGAGTTCGTTTTTTTCAGCACCTGCCTGACCGTCTCCCGGGAGATGGAGTCGGTCAACTCCAGCTTCACCGCCTGGTCGGCCAGCAATCGCAAGGTCCAGCGGGTGTGCCCTTCCGGGGCTGCGCTGCAGGCCACGGCCACCAGGTGGGCTTCCTGCTTTCCATCGAGTTTACGCCGTTGTCCCGGCCGCGGCAGGTCATTGAGGGCCCGCTGCAACCCGCCTTCCACGAAGCGCTGGCGCACCCGGCCGACCGTGGCGGGGCCGACCAGCAGAGCTTCGGCCACCTGCTGGTCGGTAAGGCCTTCATCGGCCTTGCACAAAATGAGGCACCGCTTCACTTTACGCCCCGAGGATTGGCCGCGCCGGGTGATACCCAGCAAATGTTCCCGCTCATCTTGGGTCAAGTTCACTCGGTATAGCTTGGCCGGCATTCCCCACGCCTCCCCACAATCAAAGAATGCCTCAATTATATACTTTCTTATATTTGTCAAAAATAGCCGGACGCGGTACTAGTACACTTGGAATGCGGCATCAGCACCACACTGCCTACAGTACACGCAGGCAGGAAATGGTGGGCCGTGTGGGGATCGAACCCACGACACCCGGATTAAAAGTCCGGTGCTCTGCCAGCTGAGCTAACGGCCCTTGGAGAGGCCCAGGCAAGAAGGACGGGTTGGCCTGGGGAATACATTTTAGCATACGCCCCGCTACATTAGGACGCGTTTGCAACCTTTCGGACAACATCCCCATGTCGATGCAGTCCAGCCGCAGTAGCTCCGGGACTTGGAATCACGGCTTGAACGCTGTGGCCTCGCCGAAAGCCAGCGCGCCGAATGCGCCGGGGTTGTCCTTCCAACTGTCAATGGCCGCGCGCCATTCGGAGAACTGCTCCTCGGTGGCCAACCCAAAAGCCGTCGCCGCCGCAACGACCTGGGGCATAAAGAACCAGTCGCAGATGAACCCGTGCAAAAAGGCAATGTCTTCCGCCGTTCCGAAGGAATCAAAGGAAGCGGTGGCGTTGATGTTGGTGAACCCGGCATCGAGGAAACCTTTCTTCAGCTCCTTCCCCATCTGCGGATGCCCGCCGTTGCCCGCCAGAAGTTTGGCGAACGTAGCCCATGCTTCCACGGTGTCCTCATGACCGGGCTCCAGGAACGACGACGCGACGATAAACTCCCGGCTGGAAATAATGCCGCCCGGTTTCAACACCCGCTTCACCTCGGCCAGGGCCGCCTTGGTGTCCGACACGTGCATCAGAACGGCGTGGCAGTGGGCAATATCGAAGGAGTTGTCCTCAAAGGAGAGGGCCGTCACATCGCCGACATGAAACGTCGCGTTGGCGTGTCCTCCCGCTTCGGCGGCGGCCCGGGCCAGGCCAATCTGGGACTCTTCCAGGTCAATCCCATGCACCTCGCCGGGGTCCACCGCCCGGGCCAGTCCGACCGAAAGTGTCCCCGGCCCGCAGCCGAAGTCCAGGACCCGCAGGCCGGGCTTGAGATGGGGGAGCAGGTGAGCGGCGTGGGTCTCCAGGCTGCGCCGGTTGAGCAACTGCCGGAACTCTTCGCTGTAGCCCATGGTGTATCCGGTGGTCGTCGTTTCCTCGTCAGGCATTGCCACGTTCTCCTTATTTCAGGATTTCAGACAGTAAGTATATCCGCATCACAAATTACGTTCCCATCCCCTCCTTGGATTGCGCGGTCGCCCCGGAAGGAAGTCCTTCGAGGGCCTCGGGAGGTAACTGTTCAGGCTTGGTGAGATGAATTGGTTTCAGCCAACTGCGACTGTTTCCAGGGGGTTTGGGGGATTCATCCCCCGACGTAACCCAACCCCCACAATCCGCCATCAGCCCCTCCGCTCCCCTCAACCCTGAACAGCTACCTCGGGACGAACGGAGTTGACTGCCCACGGCGCCGCGCAAGAGACGATTCCACTGGTATAATCGCGCGGGAGGAACGCGCATGACCACCCGCTTCTACCGGCAGTCCATCCCCAACCTCGGCCTATCCATCGAGCGCGCCACCGAATCCGTCCCCGACGACGGGAAGTACCACGTCACCCGCAACGGCGAGACCCTGGGTTCCTTCCGGTCCCTCAAACCCGCCCAACAGCTTTTCCGCCAGACGGTGGAAGAAAGCGGCTACCGCCCTGAACCCCCGGATTCCGGGAAGTCTGCCTCGCAAATGATGACTGACCGCTACATGGAGGCCAAGGACCTCTACTGGTCCGCCAGCCACCGCCACAAACCCGCCGGCGGCAAGAGCCGCTGAGCGACACTTCACCCGTTCGTCCCCCGCATTCCCGGGTAACAGTTCAGACTTGGTGAGGTAAATTGGTTTCAGCCAAGGCTTTCATCCAACTGCCACTTTTTTAGGGGGTTTGGGAGATGAATCCCCCAACGTAACCCAACCCCATATTCCGCCATTAGCCATTCTGCCCCCTTCAACCCGGAACAGTTACATTCCCGGAGTCATGCTTGCGCTTTTCCCCGCCGGGCGCGATAATCCCGCGCACTTTGACTACTCCTGAATCTATCCCCCCCCTGACAGGGGTAGGTAAAGGCTGAAATTGGTCTGAGGACTTGGAAAGCGCACGGGAATCCGGCATCTTGGTTGCAACAACGAAACCGGACGCCGGAGGTCTCCCATGCGCCTTCCCAGGGAATGCTACCAGTTGAAGCAGGTTATTGAAACGCATTTACCTCACCTCTCTCCGACGCAATTGACCGGCCTGACCTGGTGGGTGTGCGGGGCTATTCTCGCCGGCAGCGCCTGCCAGAACGCCGTGGCGTCGGCCCTCTCGCCCCGGGGCAGCTGGAACAACCTGCGCCAGTATCTCCGGGAGTGGTTGTACGACGGCGGCGACCGGGCCAGTCCCTGCAAGACCGAACTGGACGTAAGTCTCTGCTTCGCGCCGCTGCTCCGGTGGGTCCTGGCCTGGTGGCGTTCCGGCCGGCTGGCCCTGGCGGTGGACCCGACGCTGAAAGGGGACGAGACCACCGCCATCGTCATCAGCGTGGTCTACCGGGGTTGCGCCATTCCCGTAGCCTGGCGCATCGGATGCGCCACCCAGCGCGGGGCCTGGATGGACCCGATAGTGGAACTGCTGCGGGAACTGGCCCCGGCGGTTCCCAAGGAAATGACCGTGATCGTGCTGTGCGACCGGGGTCTGACCAGTCCGAAATTGTGGCAACAGATACGCGCTCAGGGTTGGCATCCCTACATGAGGTATCCGAAAAACGTCACCTTCTGCGCCGAGGGCGGTCGGCGACTTCCCGCCCGAGCCTTCGTTTCCCGTCCCGATACTGCTTGGATTGGCCGGGGAACCGCCTTCAGCTCCGCCGCCGCAAAGCGCCGCTGCACCCTGCTTGCGGTCTGGTACGTGGAACAGGAGGAGCCGTGGATCATCCTGACCGACCTTCCACCGGAGGAGGCCGGACCCAGTTGGTATGCGCTGCGCTTCTGGATCGAGTTGGGCTTCAAGGCGCTCAAGAGCCTGGGTTGGCAATGGGATAAGACCAGGAGGACCGACCCGGCGCGCATTTCGCGCCATTGGCTGGTGTTGTCGGTGGCGACGCTCCTGACCCTGGCCTATGGCACCAGGGTGGAAGACGCCAATGACCGGAGAATTGCTCCGGGCAGCCTCCGGACACCACCCAAGGAACTGGCTCCCACCCATCGCGACCCTTGCCGTCGGCCGGGCCGGATCGTCAGCGTCATCCGCTACGGCATCGACTGGCTGAGGCGGTTGCTGCTCCGGGGCCGGCTCTGGAACCGCGTCTGGCTGCTGCCCGAACCCTGGCCTGAACCCAAGCCCAACCTGGAGGTCACCCGCCATGCCCCTGCATGAAAACCCCATACCTACCCCTGTTAGCCCCCCCCCCCCCCCCCGAGGCAATGGGGTCAAAACCGAAACTTCGGCTTTTGGCTCTCCGGGACGGCGGGGCCATGACTCGTCCCGATTCTACGCCGGCCGTCTCTATGAAGGACTCCCCAGCGAGCGCCGGGTCGCCTATGTAGAAAACCCTCTGCCGGCGGCGGCAACCAACACCATCTTCCTCCAATCCGCCGAGCACATGGACGCCCTGCCCGATGCCAGCGTCCACCTCATGGTCACCTCACCCCCCTACAACGTCGGGAAGGAATACGACGACGACCTTTCCCTGGACGAATACCGGTCCTTTCTCAAACGGGTCATGCGAGAGGTCCACCGCGTCCTCGTGCCCGGCGGCCGGGTCTGCTTCAACATCGCCAACCTGGGCCGCCGTCCCTATCTCCCAATGCACCGCTACATCATCGAAGACCTGCAAGACCTGGGATTCCTGATGCGCGGCGAAATCATTTGGGACAAGGGGTCCAGCGCCTCCTCGTCCACCGCTTGGGGGACCTGGATGTCCGCCACGAACCCGGTGCTGCGCGATGTCCACGAATACATCCTCGTGCTGTGCAAGGACACCTGGCGCAGGCCCAGAGTCGATGGCCGCAAGTCCACCATCAGCCGGGACGATTTCCTGGAATGCACCCGCAGCGTCTGGCAGTTTCCCGCCGAGTCCGCCCGGCGGGTCGGCCACCCGGCGCCCTTTCCGGTCGAACTCCCTCGCCGCTGCATCCAGCTGTACACCTACGCCGGCGAGGTCGTCCTGGACCCGTTCATGGGCAGCGGAACCACCGCCATCGCCGCCCTGCAAACCGGCCGCCGGTTCACAGGGTACGAAGTTTCCGGTAAATACCAGGAACTCGCCTACCGCCGGCTGGCATCGGTGCCCAACCTGTTCGCCCGAACTGATTCATCAGGGCTGGTGATAGCGGAGGCAATGGACCAAACATATAAGGGCAACATTCGGTGTGTCGGAGGGACAAACCGTGATTCCTGAGCTAATCACCCTCTTCCGCAACGAAGACTACGTGGAGTTACTGCGGCACAACCTGCCCCGTGCCTGTGAGGTCGCAGATGCCGAGTCCCGGCGCGTTCAACAGCGGAAAGGAGGACAGACCTATGAATCAGTAGGGCAAGAGGTCGGTGTTGTCAGGGAGAGGATACTTGTAGCTTTCTTTCGGCACGTTTTGGGTGATATGGACGTCAAATCGCCCACCGGAAACTCCCCAATGCGCGACGTTCTGATTTGCAATGAACCCTTGGAAATCAAGACTGCCACCAAAAACGGTTCGTTAACCGCCAAATGGACCGCTGATGCCAAATCGGCCATTCGCGACGTCCAGGGTTTTGAATTTACTGCTGATTTGCTGGTCTTGAGAATATGGTGGGGAATCGAACGTGACAGCCTTTTCTACATACCCCAAGAAATTCTGGTGGAACTCGCTGACGGAATGACCCCAGCCGATTATCTCAGCACAGCGCAAAACACAAACAACCGAGGCATCAAAATTAAGCGGAAGTTCATGAACCAAGCCCAGAATCACCCGAGTACGACTAGAGTTCCTATATTTTGGGAACGGCAGAACATAACGGTTGACCCCATGGCCCGCTGGATGGCTTACTGGTCCGACCGGGGAGGCCGCGACCCGCTTTACAGTTAATATCTGCTACAATGCCCCCAACCCGCCGCCGACCTTTACCAAGGAGGCCATCCCCATGCAGCTTGGTTTGTTCTACCAGATTCAGGTGCCTAAACCCTGGACCGACCAGAGCGAGGCCCAGCGTTATCACGAAATGCTGGAAGAAGTCACCTACGCCGAGGAAATCGGCATGACCAGCGTCTGGTTCGTCGAGCATCACTTCCGGTCCGAATGGTCCCACTCCAGCGCCCCCGACATCACCCTGGCCGCCATCAGCCAACGCACCTCTCAAATGCGGCTGGGCATCGCCGTCGTCCTGGCCCCGCTGCACCATCCCCTCAACATCGCGTCCCGCATGGCCACCCTGGACGTGATCAGCAACGGCCGGGTTGACCTGGGCATCGGACGCTCCGGCTACCCCTACCAGATGCAGCCCTACGGCTCGGACCTCAAGGACGTTTCGGGCATGGTCGAGGAGTACCTCAAGGTCATCCCCGGCGCCTGGACCGAAGAGGAGTTTTCCTTCGAGGGCCAGTATTACCACATCCCGCCCCGCGAGGTGGTGCCCAAGCCCATCCAGAAGCCCCACCCGCCCATCTGGCAGGCGTGCAGCCAGGATGAAACCGCCCGCAAAGTTGGCGAGCAGGGCTTGGGCTGTCTGGCCCAAACCAGCGTCGGCCCCGAGCGCGCCGAGCAGATTATCCGCATCTACAAGGAAGCCATCAAGAACCCCACCCCCGTGACCAAGATGGTCCACAACCGGGTGGCCGGCAACACCGTGGCCTTCTGTTCCGAGAACCGCGGCAAGGCCCAGGAGCGCGCGGCGGAGCTGATTGACTGGTACCGCTACCAGCAGCGGCTTCGGGACGCCAAGGTCTGGCAGGGCTACGACCCGGCCAAAGTCCCCGACGACTACCAATGGCACTACCAGCGTTCCCAGGGCGACGCGGTCCGTAGGGATGAGACCCCGTCCATTGACTTGGTGAAGGACGGTGGACGCTTCTGCATCGGTAACCCCGACGACTGCATCGAGTACATCGAGAAGTACGAGGCGATGGGTGTTGACGAGATGATGCCCCTGTTCCAGGTTGGCCCTGTCACCCACGAAGAAGTCATGGAGTCGCTGCGGCTCTTCGGCAAGTACGTCGTCCCTCACTTCGCCGCCAAGGAAAAGCGTGAAGCCGCGGCCGCCGCCGACAACTAACCCCACCATCTCCGGCGACCCCCAAGCCAAAACAGGCCCCCGGAAATTTCCGGGGGCCTGTTTTAGTTCAATCGCAGCAAGTTGACGAAGATGCTCCCCGATGCCGCCAAGGGAAAAGGGAGATAACTGCTCCCTACACGCCGCCTTTGGCCAGCCTAGCGCTGACCAGACGATTCAGGCTCACGCCTTCCTCGACGGCCCCTATGACCAGGGCACGGTGGATTTCCGGGGGTACCCGCACCATGAATTTCCCGCTATAAGTACGGTCGGCCATTGGCTCCGGCGGCGGCTCACTGTTGGCCTGCATATCTGCCACGCAGTCCGCCACCAGCGACCGGATGCCGGAAAATGCTTCTTCCGGGGTGGGCGCCAACCAGCTTAACGAAGCAAACTCGGCACACAACCCAACGAATTCTTCATCCTCGGCAGACCAGGTAACCCGGTACGTGTAATGATCAGCGTTCACTTTCCTTCAATCTTTCCAGGGCCTTGACGACTTGTTTAACTTGGTACGATTTTGCCATGCCCTTATCGTTCTGTATGTTCACCCTTGGCTCTTAATCCCAGGCTCTAACAGTATCATTAACGATACTATTAGTAAAGCCTCATGTGATACCGGTAACAGTTCAGACTTGGTGAGATGAATTGGTTTCAGCCAACTGCCACTTTTTTCAGGGGGTTTGGGGGATGAATCCCCCAACGTAACCCAACCCCCACATTCGGCCATCAGCCACTCCGCTCCCCTCAACCCTGAACAGTTACTGATACCGGAATGGGTTATCGCATCGTTCCCCTCCCCCTTACGCAAACTCCCGCGTCACCACCGACTCGTAGGGTTGATGCTCCCGCACCAAGCCGGCGGCCATCAGCGCTTCCTGCAGCCGCTCGAACTCCGGCTGTTCCAACGCCGGGGTGGCCGGCCAAGTCCCCTGCGTCTGCAACCTCTCCACCGCCCGGCTCAGCAACTCCAACGGCACGTCGGGGAAGAAGGGCGAGATAGCCCGGGCTATCTCCTCCGGACCGGCAGCTTTCAACCACTCCAGGGCCTTGGCGAACCCGGCGGCAAACCGGCGCACCGTGTCCGGCCGCTGCGCCAGAAACTCCCGGGTGGCGGCGAATGAGCTGTAAGCCATATGGCCGTTCTCCGGTCCCAGCGCCGCCGCCGGGTGCGCCGTCCCATCGGCAATCAACTGCTCCGCGGCGGGTTGAGGCAGGTGAATGAAGTCGGCCCGGCCCTCCCGGAATGCTGCCACCGCGTCATCCAGAGAAAGGCCCGTCAAAAGGTTCAGCCCACCGGGGTCCACCCCGTTGTTGCGCATTGCATACTGGAAAGACGCCCACGGCATCGGTGAAAACCCCACCGGGATAACCGACGCCCCCCGCAGACGGTCCCAGGAAAAGTCCGGCTGCGGCTCCCGGCTCAGCACGAAGAACCCATCCCGGGCGTTAATCTCGGCAAAGTGCTGAGGCGTCGTTTCCGCGCCCCAGTCCAGCGCGATGATGCATCGCATAATGCCGCTCTGCACGATGTCCGCCGCGCCATGCTTCAGCGCGCTCAGCGGGTGCGGAAATTGGGAAGGAGAGGTGGAGAAGGTCACGTCCAACCCCTCTTGCTCCAGGAACCCGCCCGCGACAGATACGTAGATGGGTGTGTAGAAGACCGTCCGGAAGGTCTCCATCAGACGCAAAGGCTCCGGCTGTCCCTGTCGTGCCTGCATACCCGCTGCCCCTCCGGTCAAAACTTGGCGGCGCCCCGCCACGGCGCTATCGTAAGGAGAGGCCCACGCCGTGTCAACAAAAGTCCCTCGTCCTCAGGGTCTTTTAATTGTTCCCCGTAATCCCCCTGGCAAGCTCAGCGCTGAACTTGCGGATTACCCCAATTTAGGGGGTTTGGGGGATGAATCCCCCAACGGAGCCCCGTATCCCGGAAAATTAAAAAACCTTGGGGCCGGTCGTCTAAAGTTTGTAACAGTTCAGAGTTGAGGGGAAGAGAGCAATTGACGGCAGGCGGTGAGGGGGTTCAAGCCCCGGGCGCGCCCGGGGCCGAAGAGGGAAGCCAGGGTCATCCTGCTGCCGGCGCCGCCCTCGGAGCGGGTGCCGCCGCTGATCTTCCGGCTGATTACCAGGGGCCGCAGACTTCGCTAGACTTCGCTCGGCAGCATTGTTATCGGCGGGCACGGCGGGTTCGGCCACGAAGACGAACAGTTCCTTGAGGAACTTCTCAATACGCCGGCACAGCTTGCTCGGCACTGCCGCTGGGTCCGTCAGGAAGGGACGGCCGCGGGCCAGCAACTTCCGCTCCAGCCCCAGTTGGGCTCGCCGTCTTTGCCCGGCATCGGGATGGGAGAAGGTCTTGGCCGCGGTATAGATTTTATGGACTGCCGCCGCCCAGCGGAGCAGCCGGCTGTCCTTGGGGTAGAGGGCCTTCAGGTCGTGGATGTCCCGCAGCAGGTGGGCCCAGCAGCGCTGCTTGGGGCCATCGTAATGATGGTAGGCGGCGTAGAAGTCGCTGACCAATACCCCGCCAAAGGACTCTCCCAAGGCCTCGTCCACCACCTCCTTGTTGCGGCCCCGGTGGAGGAAGTACCGCTCGGTGGGAGTAGAAAAGATCCAGACGTAGCCGTTGACCCCGTCCTGACGCCAGCCGGTCTCATCGGCGTGGACCACCGGGCTGGCTCGGATGCACTCCAGGACCTGGGCCACTGCCGGTTGGACCTTTTGGGCCACCTGCCGGATGACTTGGACGATGGCGCCCAGGCTCAAGGACAAGTGATGCACCGTCCGGAGGTACCACTGGATGGTGCGAAAAGGGAGCCGCCCCTCTTCCCGCAGGGCTGCTATCAGGCTGAGCAGGTTGATACCCAACCGCTGTTTCCCCAGGACCACCCCGGTCAGGTCCGCCTGAGGCGTCCGGCGCTGCTGACAGATGGGGCAAGTCCGGGCGATGAAGACGTGCTCGGTGACTGCTACCGGAACCACTGGGACATCAATGACCTCCCGGGTCCGCTGCACCCAGCCCCCAGCCAGACCGGTACCGCACTGGGGGCAGGACGAAACCAGATGCTCGACCCGGTGGGTGGGTGTCAGGCGCGGGCGGGCGAAGCCGTGGGGCCTGGGCTTCCTGGGGCGGTCCTTGCGGGGTGGCCGCTGCCCTGAGGAGGGCTTGATATCGGGCATCCCGCGGGGACCGCCGGGTTTGACCTTTCCTTCCAGAATTTCAATCCGCCGCTGCAACTGGGCGATGACCGCCTGCTGCTGGGCGATGGCCGCCAGCAGAACTTCTCGGGAAGCGGTATTCAAGTCCAGGTTGGTGTCCACCCAACCTGTTTAACATAATCGACAAGTCGGCGTCCAATACTTTTCCCGCAACTCTTGGCCAATTCAACTCACCAACCCTGAACTGTTACTAAAGTTTGACCCACGGGGCGATATATGTAATAATGATACATAATATCTATAATTGTGGCGTGATGCCTGCCTGGTCCGCTCCTTCCCGTGGGGCGGTTCAAGCCCGGCAGTGCCGTCGGCTCAGGGTAGGAGTTATGCGACCGGTTCGAGGCACATGGACTAAAGAAGCCCTGCAACAACTGGTCCGTCGGGAGATTGGCGACTGCCGTTTGGTCGTGGTCTCCAACCGCCAACCCTACGTTTACAAGCTGGTCCAGGGTCAAGTCCACTACGAAGTGCCCGCCGGCGGCTTGATTAACGCCATAGACCCGTTGATGCAGTCCTGCGGCGGCACCTGGATCGCCCACGGCGGCGGCACCGGCGACCGCTTCGTCGTCGAGTCCGGCAACAAAGTCATGGTGCCCCCCGACGACCCCAGCTACGGCCTGCGCCTGCTGTGGCTGACCGAACAGGAAGAGCAGGGTTACTACTACGGGTTTTCCAACAACGCCCTCTGGCCCCTGTGCCACAACGCCTATACCGAGCCCCAGTTTGACGCCCGGGACTGGCAGACCTACCAGCGCGTCAACGAGCTGTTCGCCAACCAGGTCCTCGACGAGATAGACGGCCGCCCTGCGGTCGTGTTCACCCAGGACTACCATCTCGCCCTGCTGTCCGGCCTCCTGAAGGCCGCCCACGCCGACGTCATCACCGGCCAGTTCTGGCACATCCCCTGGCCCAACCCGGACATTTTCCGCATCTGCCCCTGGCAAAACGAGATTCTGGAAGGGCTGCTGGGCAACGACCTGCTCGGGTTTCACATCGGCGAACATTCCAACAACTTCGTCGAGACCGTCGCCCGCAACCTCGACGCCCGGGTCGACCGGGACTACAGCCTCATCAACCACCGGGGCCGCAACACTTTGGTCCGGCCCTTCCCCATCAGCGTTGACTTCGAGGAAATCGATCAGGACGCCCAAAGCGATGTGGTAACCCGCGAAATGGAGTCGCTGGTTGACCGGCTGGGGCTGGAAGGCCAGGTCGTCGGGCTGGGCATCGACCGCATAGACTACACCAAGGGGATACCCCACCGCTTCAAGGCCATCGGGCGGTTCTTCCAGAAGTACCCCCAGTACCGCGGCAAGGTGGTTTTCGTTCAGGCTGGCGTGATGAGCCGCACCGACATTGACGCCTACCAGCAGTTGGCCAAACAAATTGACAATCTGCTGGACGAAATCAACTCCCGTTACGCCGTCAACGGCTGGCAGCCCATCATCTATCTACCCACCGACCTGCCCAACACGCAGCTGTTGGCGCTGCGGCGGCTGGCCCAATTCTCCATCGTCAGCTCCCTCCACGACGGCATGAACCTGGTGGCCAAGGAGTACGTCGCCAGCCGGTTCGACGAGGACGGGGTGCTGATTCTGAGTCCCTTCGCCGGCGCTGCGCTGGAACTTACCGAGGCGCTCATCGTCAACCCCTATGCCACTGAGGACTTTGCCGACAGCATCCTTGAGGCCGTGACCATGCCCGCCGGGGACCGGCAGCGGCGGATGCGCCGGATGCGGGCCACGGTGAGGGAGAACAACATCTACAAGTGGGCCGCTCAACTCCTGGTGCAGCTGCTCCAACTCAACCGCCGCGGCCGGGCCGCGGGAACAACGGCCTCCCTTTCCGCCACGCGGTAGCGCCCCCCGGACAGCAGCCCCATGCCCCATTTGCTCAACGTTTGGACCAGCGTAGCTCCCCGCCTATCGGACGCTCCGGGTGTGCTGTTGCTGCTGGACTATGACGGCACTTTGGCGCCCATCGCGCCCCGGCCCGAGTTGGCCGTCTTGCCCGCAGCCGCCCGCCGGGTTCTGGCAGACCTGTCCGTCCACCCCCGGTTCCGGCCGGGAATCATCAGCGGCCGCGGCCTGTCCGACCTGCGGGAACGGGTTGGCGTTCCAGGCATCATCTACGCCGGCAATCATGGGCTGGAAATCATCGGAGCCGGGGATGATTTCGTCCATCCCCAGGCGGCGGGCCTCCGGCCTGCCCTGGAGCGCGTGGGTTCGGAATTGCAGTCACGGCTGGCCGGGTATCCAGGGGTATTGGTCGAAGACAAGGGCCTGACTCTCAGCGTCCACTACCGGCAGACCGACACCGCCCTCGTCCCCCCGGTTGAGCGGACGTTCGACGACGTGGTATCCGCCGCCCCGGTCGGCCTGAAGGTTACCCGCGGCAAAATGGTCCTGGAAGTGCGGCCCGACGTGGCCTGGGGTAAGGGCAATGCCATCGCCAAGCTGATGGAGGGTTACATCGAGGGTTACACCGAGGGTTACACCGAGGGTTACATCCGGGGTTACGAAGCTGGCAATGGCGTTTCGCCTCTGCCCGTCTTTTTCGGGGACGACCTGACCGACGAGGACGGGTTCGAGGTGGTGCAGGCTGCCAACGGCATTGCCGTGTTCGTCGGCCCCGCCCGCCAACCCACCAAAGCCGCCTACCGGGTGGACTCCCCGGCCGAGGTGTCGGCTGCCCTCCAACTTATGCTCGGCCTCTGCCAACCCAGTGGCTAGTGGTCAGTGGCCAGTGGCTAGAAGGCCCGGGGCTGACCACTGGCCAGTGGCCACTAGCCACTGGCCCCCGGCTTAAAGCTCAACCAACTGCGCGTTGTTGACGAAGGGCAGGTCCTGAATCTCGCGCATTACCGCCGGGGGCACCGGGTCATCCAATCCCAGCACCATCATGGCGTGTCCCCGGGGGCTGAGACGCCCAACCTTCATGTAGCTGATGTTGATGTTGTGCTTGCCGGCCACCGTCCCCACCGCGCCGATTATGCCGGGTTGGTCCCGGTTGTCGACAAACAGCAGATAGGGAACCGAAGGCTCAACGTCAACCCAGTAGTCGTTGAACTTGACAACGCGGGGGCCGTCCCGCAGCGACGCGCCCGCCAGGGTAACGCCTTCCCGGTTGGTGTGCAGAGTCACGGTAATCAGGCTGGGGTATTCGGAGCTTTCCCGGCTCTTCTGCTCGGTTATACTCAGGCCGCGCCGCTGAGCCAGGACCGGGGCGTTGATGACGTTGACCTGCCCGGAGATTACCGGCGCCAGCAGACCCTCCAGCACCGAGGCAGTGAGCAGGGCGGTATCGTATTCGGCGACTTCCCCCTGGTAGCGAATCGTCACGCCGACGAACTGCCCGTCGGCCAGGTGGGTCAGCAGCTTGCCCAGCAAAGCCGCCACCGGAATGTAGGGCGCCAGAATCGCCTGCACTTCCGGCCGCACGTTGGGCGCGTTGACCGTGTTGATCGCCGGGCGTCCGCCCAGGATGGCCAGCACCTGCTCCGCCGCTTCAATGGCCACCTCCCGCTGCGCCTCTTCGGTGGACGCTCCCAGGTGCGGCGTGGAAATTACCCGGGAATGCTGGGCCAGGGCCATGTCGGAAGGCGGTTCCTCGACGAAAACGTCCAGCGCCGCTGCGCCCAACCCGCCGGATTCCAGGGCTTCCAGCAGGGCCTCCTCGTCCACCAACTCGCCCCGCGCCACGTTAATCAGCCGGGAGTCGGACCGCATCAGCCCCAGCTCGCGCCGCCCGATGAGCTTGTTGGTGTTGGGAGTCAAGGGGGTGTGCAGGGTAACGAAGTCGGCGCTGGACAGCAGTTCGTCCAGCGAGACCAGCTCGGCGCCCAACCGTGCCGCAAAGTCGGGAGACACGAAGGGGTCGTGGGCCAGCAGTCGCATTCCGAAAGCCCGGGCCCGTATTGCGACCTCGGCTCCCACCCGGCCCAGCCCAACGATGCCCAGCGCCTTGTCCCGCACCTCGATGCCCATGAACGCGCTGCGCCGCCATTCCCCCTGGCGCATGGAGGCGTGGGCCTGGGAAACATTGCGCGCCAGGGACAGCATCAGGGCCAGGGTATGCTCGGCGGCCGCCACGGTGTTGCCCAGGGGGGCGTTGACCACCGGAATGCCGGCGCTGGTGGCTGCCTCCAGGTCTATGTTGTCCACGCCGATGCCGGCCCGGGCGATGACCCGCAGGTCGCGCCCGGCCTGAATCACCGCCGGGGTTACTTTCGTTTCGCTGCGGACCACCAGGGCCTGGTAGTCCTTGATTATTTCAACCAGTTCCGATTCCTGGAGGCCCCGCTTCACGTCCACCTCGGCGGCGGAACCCAACAAGTCCAGGCCCTCCGGGGCAATTGCGTCGGTGACCAATACTTTTGGCATATACCTCAACCCGGTTTCTTCAAGATTCGCCCATTATAAGGCTCGGGCCGCACCCGCCCAATGCCGGACGCTGCAACTAAGATATTAAAACCGGCAATGATGCGCAACTGTTGGTAACCCAGTGGTCAGCACCGGGCCTTCTGGCCACTGGCCACTCCCGGTCGGGGGATGAATCCCCCAACGTAACCCAACCCCCATATTCCGCCATCGGCCCCTCCTTGACCCCCACCGCCGCCGTGGGTAGGATGAACCTCAGCAATACCCGGAGCCGTCCCCACGTTTCACCAGACCGGCTTCGCGTTTTCAGTCTGTAAGCCAGGGAGAACCGTTTATGACACCCACGTTCACTGAGGAGACGGTCAGCGTCGGAGGTTGCGAGCTGCAACTCTACAAGGGCGGGTCGGGCGACCCGCTGTTGGTGCTGCACGGCGCCGGCGGCAACCGGGGCCCCCGCCGTTACGCCCGCGCGCTGGCGGAACATTACACCGTATATCTGCCCACCCACCCTGGATTCGGCGCATCCCCCCGGCCCGATTGGATCGAGTCGGTGCCCGACCTGGCCTCGTTCTACACCTGGTTCCAAGAAGAGTTGGGGTTGGAGGGCGCGCGGAGCATCGGGTTTTCGATGGGCGGGTGGATTGCGGCGGAAATGGCTGCATCCTGCCGCCATGCCTTCTCCAAAATGATGCTGGTGGGCGCGGCCGGGATTCAGCCGCAGCAGGGGGAAATCGCCGACATCTTCATCATCACCCCGGCCCAGGTCGCCGAGCTAACCTTCCACGACCCGGCGCAGGCCCCGGAGTACGACGAAATTTACGGCGCGGCGCCCACCCCGGAGCAGGCGGCCCTGACGGAACGGGACCGGGAAATGGCGGTGCGGGTGTGTTGGAAGCCCTATATGCACGATCCCCGTCTGGCCTCCCTGTTGGGCCGGGTGAACATTCCCACCTGCATCCTGTGGGGCCGGCAGGACCGGCTGGTTCCACTGGAGTGCGGCGAGCAGTATCATCAGGCCATCAAAGGCTCGGACCTGGTGGTAATTGACAACTGCGGCCACTCCCCGCAAATCGAAAAGCCGGACGAGTTCGTGCAGGCTGCCCTGGGGTTCCTGGCGTAATATGCCGACGTTGTGGGCCAAGACTGTCAGCTTTGCCTCGGTGAACCCGGGCGACAGCCTGCCTATTGTCATCAAGTGGGAGACGGAAGAGGCCATCCGCCGCTCCAACGACCCGTCCGGTGCGGACGACGCCGATGCTTCCGCTCCGGAATCGCCGGATGGGGACGAACCCTCCCTGCCGGCGGGAGCCGTCCGGGCCTACGCCGAAGAGTTGCTGCTGAAGGCTTTCCCCCCGGAGAGCGTCGCCGACCCCGCCCGCCGGTTAGACCTGGAATTGACCGGGCGGGTAACCTCCGCCGACACCGTTAGCCTGTTGGGGCGGGTGGTCAGCAAGCGCCAGCAGGCCGGGCGGGGATTGGTCGAGTGCGAGATAGTAGTCGAGAAGCAGCTGCCCGACCTCACGCAGGAAATCATCGGCAGCGGCACAGCGGTAGTGCCGCTGGCTTAGTGGTCAGTGGCTAGTGGTCAGCCCCGGGCCTTCGGTCCACTAGCCACTAACCACTAACCACTAGTACCGCGTCAGGGTGAAACCGATGGATAGATACGGCGAAGCTTATGCCGGGCATCGGTGGTGGAGAAGCTCCAGTCGATGGTTGCCTCAGCCTGATTACGCTCGATCTCCAATGCCGCGATTTCGCGCTTAAGCGACACTTCATCTTCAATGCGGCGATTCAAACATTGGTTGCTGAAGACGCTGAACTCGATCTCCGCCATGTTGAGCCAGCTCCCATGTTTGGGAGTATAGTGAAACTCCAGCCGTTGGATCACCCGTCTGGCTTCCTTTGGCTCGAAGGCCTCGTACAGGGAGGCGGGTCTATGGGTGTTCAGGTTGTCCAGCACCACTCGGATCCTCTCCGCCTCGGGGTAAGCAGCATCCCCCAGCCAGCGCATCTGATGGGCGAAGTCGGTCATGGTGCGACGCTCGGTCACTGCCACATGCCTCCAGCCCGCCAGCGGCTCACAGGTCATGAACAAGTTCCGGGTCCCGTTGCGCTGGTACTCGTAATCAAACCGCTCCCGCCGGCCCGCCTTGGCCGGGATGGGCGCCCGCTTCTCGGCCACCAACTGCTTGGAGGTCTCGTCGAAACAGACTACGGGCCGCTGGGGGTCATAGGGTTCCGCATAGAGGTCCAGCACGTCCTCCATGCGGGCCACGAACTCGGCGCTCACCTTGGGGATGCACCACTCCTTCTTCCGCCACGGCTTGAGTTCGTTTTTTTCAGCACCTGCCTGACCGTCTCCCGGGAGATGGAGTCGGTCAACTCCAGCTTCACCGCCTGGTCGGCCAGCAATCGCAAGGTCCAGCGGGTGTGCCCTTCCGGGGCTGCGCTGCAGGCCACGGCCACCAGGTGGGCTTCCTGCTTTCCATCGAGTTTACGCCGTTGTCCCGGCCGCGGCAGGTCATTGAGGGCCCGCTGCAACCCGCCTTCCACGAAGCGCTGGCGCACCCGGCCGACCGTGGCGGGGCCGACCAGCAGAGCTTCGGCCACCTGCTGGTCGGTAAGGCCTTCATCGGCCTTGCACAAAATGAGGCACCGCTTCACTTTACGCCCCGAGGATTGGCCGCGCCGGGTGATACCCAGCAAATGTTCCCGCTCATCTTGGGTCAAGTTCACTCGGTATAGCTTGGCCGGCATTCCCCACGCCTCCCCACAATCAAAGAATGCCTCAATTATATACTTTCTTATATTTGTCAAAAATAGCCGGACGCGGTACTAGCTACTGGCCGGCAGGCGTCCCAGGAACTCGGCAGCGCCCCGGTTCACCCATGCGTTCCACGATGTCATCAGGAACTGTACGCCCTTTTCGGCGTAGGCCGCGGCGTTGTCGTCGTTGACCAGCGTACCCGCTACCCTTCCCGCCGAAACTATCTGGGCGATGGCGTCGTCAATGGCCTGCTGAACTTCCGGGTGGCCGGGGTTCCCGATATGGCCCATGGTCTGCGACAGGTCCGAGGGTGCGACGAAGAAAACGTCGATGTAGTCCACGGACAAAATTTCTTCCAGGTTTTGCAGGGCTTCGACTTCCTCCAGCAGCACCACCACCATCGTCTGGTCGTTGGCAGTGTGGAAATAGTCGGGAACGCCGAAGGACTGCCGACCGCCGAACATTCCCCGGTAGCCCAGGGGTGCGAACTTGGCCGACATCATTGCCTGCTCCGCGGCGGCCTTGGTGTTGACGTGTGGGACGACGATGCCCATAGACCCCCGGTCCAGCGTCCGGGTAATCAGCCCGGCGTCGTTGGAGTTGACGCGGGTCACCGAGGCCATGCCCCACAGGTCGCAGGCGCGGGTCATGTCGCTGATTTGCTCCCAGCTTACCGGCCCGTGTTCGCACTCAATCCAGGCGGCGTCGAACCCCAGGGGACCGAGGGAATCTATGATTTCGCTGGTCATGTGCCCGGATATTACCGACACGACCCCGCCGGCTTGCAGCTTTTCCTTGGCCCGGTTGTTTCTAATGGCTGGCATTGTCGTCTCCTTGAACTCGGGTCCGGCCCACGGGACTCCGTGAACTGGAGTCACCGCTAACTGGCGCCGGTCCCGGTCTTTTCTTCGTAGCCCCGCGGCGTCACCATGAAGCCCTGGTGCAAGTAGGTCGTGGAGTTGCCGATGACCACCGTGGTGAACATATCCACGTCTTCGCAGCGAGCTTCCAGCCCGTCCAGGTCGGTGACGATTACCCGCTGGCCGGGCCGGTAGGCGTCCCGAATCAGACCCACCGGCGTTTGTCCGCCGCGCTGCTCCAACAGGATGCGCCGGGCTTCCGGAAGTTGCCAGGTCCGGCGTTGACTGCGGGGATTGTACAGCACGACGACGAAATCACCCATCGCCGCCGCTTCCAACCGGCGTTGAATCGCTTCCCAGGGCGTCAGCAGGTTGCTCAGGCTGATGGCGCAGAAGTCCTGCATCAGCGGCGACCCCAACAGCGACGCCGCCGACTGCAAAGCCGAGATTCCTGGCACCACCTCCACCGCGGGCGCGGCGCCGTCCCAACCCCGGTCGGTCAACACCCGGAACACCGGCCCGGCCATGCCGTAGATGCCAGCGTCGCCGGAGGAAATCACCGCCACCGACCGGCCTTCATAGGCCAAGTCAACCGCGCGAGCCGCCCGCTCCAGCTCCTGCCCCAACTCCATGGACACCAATTCTTTGCCGGCGGCCAACTCCGAAACTTGGTCGACGTAGCCCCGGTAGCCCACCAGCACGTCGCAGCCGGCCAGAGTGTTCAGCGCGCCCGCCGTTTGCAGGCTGGCGTCTCCGGGCCCCAGGCCCACCAGAAAGAGCTTGCCATTTAACTTGCCGTTCACGTCATCCACCATTGCTTTACCCACTTGTACCAAAGGCTTGATTCCCGTAGCCGCGCTTATAGCCGAGCTCAGCCCGAGGCGTACTCCCGCCGGGCGACGGCCACCGTGGCCCGGGCCGCTGTCTGCTTGGACACCAACAGCCGGCCCGCCCCGGACGCCAGCAGGGCCGAAGGCTCAGCCACGCCCCAGACACCCACCAGACGCCGTGCGTTGGCTGACGGATGCAGCGGTTGACCGGCGGAGTTGGGCGCTTCTGCCAAACCGGCCGCCTGGCAACCCTCTGCCGGCGGCTGACCATCGCCCGCAACAGCAGGCACGCCAATGGAAGGCGCACCATCGGAAGGCGCACCATCGAAAACGCCGTTAAGTTCTTCCGCGCCGTAGCACCGGAACGATGCCCCGTACTTCTCGGTCAACGCCAGCAAACCGGGCTCGTCCTGCTTCAGGGTTGCCGTCGCCACGCAGTCCAGGCTGTCCAGGGACAGGTTGTTGGCCCGAAAGGTGTCGGACAGCAGTTGCTCCAATTCATCCAAAGGCACCCCCCGCCGGCAGCCCATCCCTGCCACCAGGCTGCGGGGGCGGTACAGGACTACGTGCGCCTCGTTCAGGGCAGACGAGAGGGCAGACGACAGCGGCCCACCTTCACCCCGGAAGGGGTCCAACTCGTCGGAGATGACCAGGGCGGCGGCGCAACCCGACCGGGCCAAGGCATCCAGCGACGAGTAGAGGGTTATGTTGGCGGGCAGCGGATTCTCCGGCGGCCACCAATCCGGCTCGCCGGCGTTCTGGTAAACGCCCACCGGCTCCCGGTTGACCACCGCCGCGCTGGCGCGGGTAACGGCGGTCGAGTCCGCTTCAATCGTCCAGCCGAATTCCCGGCCCAGCAGGTCCACCGCCAGGGTCCCGGTGACGTGGGAACCCGAGGTAATCACCGCTTCCGCTCCCAGCGCCGCCGCAACCTCCTGGGCCAGCCCGTCGGCGCCGCCCAGGTGCCCGGAAACCACGCTGACGGCGAAGCGTCCGGCGTCGTCCACGCAGACCAGCGCCGGGTCGCTGCGCTTGTCCCGCAGCAGGGGCGCCACCAACCGCACCGCAGCCCCCACCGGCAGAAACAGCACCACGGCTTCCGAGTCTTCCCAGACCTGCCGCAGGAAGGGGCGCAACGGAAGGTTGAACGGGGTAGCCGGACAACTGTCGTCCCAAAACCGGCGTTCCAGGTAAAGCTCGGTCCCCGTACCGAGAGCGGCGGACAGACGCCGGGCCAAAACGGCCCCCCGCTGGGAAAGGGCTATAACCGCGGTGTGGGGCACGGCGGGCCGGCTAACTTCCCGGCGAGTCGCCGGCCACGGCAGCCGGGGCAGCGTCCCTCGCGTCCGACTCCTCGCGCGAGCGGGCGTTGCGGAACAGGTGGGTGTAGTTGTCGGAATACAGGTGGGACACGGCGGCCCCCTGTTGTTCCACGTACTCGGGCGACCGCAGGTCCGGGTTCATGGCCTCGCCGACCATCACCAGGGCCTGCCGGTTAATCTTGGACTCGCGGACCTTGGCGGCGATGTCGGCCAGGGTTCCCCGAATCACCGTTTCCTCGGGCCAGCCCACCCGGTATACCACCGCCACCGGCGTCTCGCGGGTGTAACCGGCGCTGCGCAGCTCCCGCACCACCTTGGTCATGCGGGTCACGCTGAGGAAAATGACCAACGAGCAGCCGTGGGCGGCCAGGTCTTGCAACTGCTCCTTGGGGGGCATGGCCACCCGGCCCTCGGTGCGGGTGAAAATGATGGTCTGCGATACTTCAGGGACGGTCAGCTCGGTCTTCAGCACGGCAGCGGCGGCGAAGGCGGCGCTGACGCCGGGGATGATTTCATAATCGACGCCCTCCCGCTCCAGAACCCGCATCTGCTCCAGGATGGCCCCGTAGACCGACGGGTCGCCGCTTTGGACCCGGGCCACGGTCTTGCCCTCGGCCACCGCCCGCAGCATGATTTCCATGATTTCGGGCAGGGCCATGTTCTTGCTGCCGTGGACATCGGCGGTGGACTTGGCGAAGCCCGCGATTTCCTCCGGCACCAGGGAGTCGGCGTAGACCACCACGTCGGCCTCGGCGATGATTCGCATGGCCTTGACGGTTATGAGCTCCGGATCTCCCGGCCCGCTGCCGACGAAGTACACTTTGCCCCGTTGATCACTCATGTATTTTCACTTCCTTATAATCAAGAGCGAGAAGTAGTCCAGGTCTTCCTCGGTAAGCTGCTGGAGGTCCTGCACCACCTGCTCCCGGGCCGTGCTGGCCCGTCGGACGTAAATGCCCTTGCCGGCCAGTCCCAGCTTTTCCAGGTTGGCCAACGCCTGGAGCAAGGTGCGGTTCACCTTCATTAAGACGATGGTATCGTAGTTGGCGATGGCCTCCCGCAGGTCGTCAATGCCGTAAACGGCGGGCAGGATTGCCAACCGCTGCCCGTGGGTCACCAGGGGCGCCACCGCCGAGGCCGCCGCCGCCATCACCGACGACACGCCGGGCACGATCTCCACGGATATGTCGGGGTAGTTGGCCCGCACGCTTTCCAGAACGTAGGAGAAGGTGCTGTACAGCATCGGGTCGCCCTCGGTGATGAACGCCGCGTCCTGACCGGCCAGCAGCCGCACCGCAATTGTGTCGGCGGCGCCCCGCCAGACGTCGCCGGCGGCTTCTTCATCGTCCGTGGGGAAGGGGATGCGCATAATTTCCTGGGTTTCCATGTTGAGGAAATCCCGGACGATGTTCAGGGCGTAGCTTTCGGTGCTGGTCTCTGCCTGGGGCACGCAAATCAGGGACACCTGCTGCAAAATGCGCTGGGCTTTCAGCGTCAGCAACTCCGGGTCCCCGGGGCCGACGCCAACTCCGTAAAGACGGCCGTAACCGGAACTCGCCGCGCCGCTGCTCATGGCGTCTGCTCCACCCGCTGCGCGGTAATTATGAATACCGGGTTGAGCGCTTCCAGACGGACCGCGCCGTCGGGCATTTCCCTGCCCCGGGCTGCGTTTATCGTGGTCAATTCAACTGCCATGCCCCTATCCTTGAGCCGGTGATATACCTCTTGGGTCCGCTCCAGCGCGGCCAGGTTGACTACCAGCCTACCCCCGTCGTTCAACCGCTCCGCCGCCGTATCCAGAATCTCGGCGAGACGGCCGCCGCTGCCCCCAACGAAAACCGAGTCCGGGTCTGGCAGTCCCGCCAAAACCGCCGGGGCCTCTCCGCAGACTACCATGACGTTGGGACCCCCCAGGTTCTCGACGTTGCTCCGCAGCAACCCCATGCTGGCCTCATCCCGCTCAATGGCGTAGACCCGCCCCCGGTGCGCGATGACCCCGGCCTCGATGGATACCGACCCGGTGGCGGCGCCGATGTCCCAGATTACGCTGTCGCTGCGGATGCCCAGGGAGTACAGGCTGACGGCTCGCACCTCGCGCTTGGTAATCTGCCCCCTCAGCGGACGCCGTTGCTCGAAGGAGTCGTCGGACAGACCCAGCGGACGCGGCCGGGGGGCATATTGATTCACCATTGGCCCGTTAACCATTGGCCCCGGAGGATGCGCCGGCCACCAGGGGCATCCCGTCGGGCGACGTGGACGCCCAACCCAGCAGGGCACCGTCAAAGTCGAAGCACATGGAATCAACAATTACCGTTTCAGCTTCGTCGCCCAGCAGCTTGTGGCTCTCCTCGCACACCATCCGGCACATCATGGCTATGGTCTGCATCAAATCGTTGGCTTGGGCGATTTCCTGGAAGTGGCGTGCGCTGCTGGCGCCCCGTATTTCCTCCTGGACCTCCGGCGTGGCCCCGCATTGGGCCGCCAATTGCGCAAGAAACTCGGTGTCCACCTGGTTTCCGGCTACGTGAGTCACGAAGTACCCCATCGCCATTTTGGAGAACTTGCCCACCATGCCAACGTGGGTGGCCCGGCCAATCTTCCGCATGGCGCACCGCTTCAGGGACGGCCCGCTGAAGATGCCGGCCTCGATGTAGGCCATGTCCGGCAGGTCGAGGTGCTGGCGGGAATACTCCTCGCTGCGGGTGCCGGTAGACAGAACGACGTGGGACAGCCCGTTGGTCGCCGCCACGTCCACCGCCAGGTGAACGCTGGCCCGCCAGGCCGCCGTGGAGAAGGGTTGAACGATGCCGGTGCTGCCCAGAATGGAAATGCCGCCCAACACGCCCAGCCGGGCGTTGGTGGTCTTCGTCGCGATTTCCTCGCCGCCCGTCACCGCCACCTGGGCCACGAACCCGGCGTCGGGCTCTAAGCCGGCGCTCTCGGCGGCGTCGCGCACCGCCTCGGCCATCATCCGCCGGGGTACGCGGGTCACGGCGGGTTCGCCCACGTCAATGCCGGTGCCTGGCCGGGTCACGGTGCCCACACCGGGCCCGCCGATGATGCTCAGGCCGGACCGGTCAGCGTCCCGGCCCACCGTGACGCAGATTTCGGCGCCGTGGGTCGCGTCCGGGTCGTCGCCGCCATCCTTGATGATCGAACACAGGACGCGCCCGTCGTCAACCCACTCGCAGCGGTGAATGTGAAACGTGGCGTCCTGGCCCACCGGCAGCCGGATGGTCACTTCCCGGACCCCGGTTTCATGGCTCCCGGTTTCATGGCTCCCGGCTTTGTCAACGGCTTGACCACCCAGCAGAGTCAGCGTCGCGGCCTTGGCCGCGGCGGCAGCACAGGAGCCGGTGGTGTAGCCGGTGCGCATCCCGCCCCGGTCCCTCACCGTCTGGCGACTGTAATCGCTTTCCCGGAGTTCGTTCCCGTTATTAGGTTCCGTGTTTTGTTCAGTCATATCGGCCACCCTTGAATCCGCTCAACCGCAACTCGACGCTCATACCCGGCCTCCCGGCCCGCCGTTCGTTCTCAGTTTGTCGAAGGAATTTCCTTACCGTAACAGTTCAGACTTGGTGAGATGAATTAGTTTCAGCCAACTGCCACTTTTTTTCAGGGGGTTTGGGGGATTCATCCCCCAACGTAACCCAACCCCCATATTCCGCCATCAGCCACTCCCCTCCCCTCAACCCTGAACAGTTACTCCCTACCGGCCCCAGACCTCGCGAATCCGGTCGGCGGCCACCGCCACCACCCGGTCGTCCACGCCCAGCGGTGGGGCCACATGCATCGCCACGTTGGGGTATTTGTCCTGGGCCGCCTTCATGCCGCCCAGCACGTTACGCTTCAGAATCATTCCGGGAAAGAACAGGTAGGGGACGCAGACCACCGCGGATACCCCCCTGCCTTCCACCAGAGCCGCAGAGGCCGCTTCCATAGTCGGGTCGCCGTAGTGGGACTGGGCCACCTCGACGGCGTACCCCGCCCCCAACTGGCGTTCTGCCATCTGGCCCAATTCCTGGAGCCACAGGCAATCGTCGTACTGGGTCCGGGTGCCCGCCTTGACCAGCAGGATGCCGACGCTGTGACCATCCGCCGGAGTGAGAGCCGGCGTCCCGTCCAGGTCCCGCACCCGCTCCACCACCAAGTCCGCCAGGCGTGGGTCGGCGCCCAGCCCCTCGGTCAACCGGAGTTGGACCTGGGGAACCTGGATTTTCAGGTCTTCCAGCACTTCTTCCAATTCTTCGGTAGCGTGTTTCCCGCGGCCCAACAGGTAGGGCATGATGACCACTTCATCCAGCCCGCGCCCGGCCAGCAACTCCACCGCCTGATCGGGATGCGGCTCGATAAACTCCAGGCAGGACAGCAGCACATCGGCCTGCGGCTCGCCCAGGACCGATTGCAGCCGCTCCGAAGCCTGGGTCAAGCCCGCCGGAGTGCTGGGACACTGACGGCACCAATTGGGCCATTCGCCCTGCTGGGCGGCCCAAGAACAAGAACACTCGTCGCGGCTAGTGCCCCGCTGGCTGCCGTGGCACAGCAGAATAACCCCGCAGCGTCCGCCGGATTCCGGTGCGCCGGATTCCAGTGATTGACCATTGCCGTTGTTTTCAGGTGGAACCAATTTACGGTCTACTCAACTTTCAGCAGGTCCAGGAGCGCGTTCACCGTGGCGGCCGCCGCCGAGCTTCCGCCGCGCCTGCCCAGGATCGTAATATAGGGGACGTTTCGCTTGACCAGTTCGTCCTTGGATTCGGCGCAGGCCACGAATCCCACCGGCATACCAATGACCAGGGCTGGGCTGACTTCTCCCGCGTCAATCAGGTCCAGCAGGGCCAGCAGGGCCGTGGGAGCGTTGCCGATGGCGCAGACCGCTCCGCTGGCTAGTGGCGCCAACTCCCGCACCGCCGCCACCGAGCGGGTGGTGCCTTCCCGTCGAGCGCGCTCGGCCACTTCCGGGGCGTCAATCTTGCAGTTGGTCACCACGTTGGCGCTCCGCAGCAGCGCCTTGGAGATGCCCATTTCCACCATGCGCACATCGGTCACCACCGGCGCCGACGACTTCAGAGCGGCCAGGCCGGTGTCAACCGCCCCGGGGCTGAACCTGACCGAGGATGCGATGCCAGCATCGCCCTCAGCCCGCACGATGCGGCACAGGACATAGTGCTCACGCGGGGACAACTGCAACCCCGCAGGCAGACTGGCCTGGACCATTTTCAGGCTCTCCCGATCAATCTCGTCGGGCAGCAGCGCGTATTTCTCTACCAGTGACATCCGTATCAACCCATTCGTCCTGAAGGTCTCAAAGGACCTCTGAATGAAACAAAACCCCCTAGCTCAACGACGCCAGGGGGTTTGGAGGTCCAATGCTTTCCTGAAGTCCAGCCCTAACCACTCGGAACAGACTGGCGCTGACCGGACCGGAACCCTTTCCGTTGCCGCAGATTAGGTCCTATCTCCCCGGGCAGGTCTCCTGACTCGTGGGTCACCGCTGTGCCGACGCCTTCCCGCCCGCCGACGCGGACAGTGGCTTTGTCATCGGCCAACTCCCCACACACAGTGGCGCAACCGTGACGGACTTCCACCGTCTTCCCTATTAAACCCTATAAGATTCCCTGGGAGGAGGTTAGGTTGTTAAAGCCAACGGCCCGCACCACGGGCCAAAGCACAGGTAACTATAGCCCAGGGGCTATGGGTTGTCAAACCCGCCCGAATGCGGTAACAGCTCAGAGTTGGTGAGGTGAAATGTTTTCAGCCAAGGCTTTCAGGCAACTGCCAATTCTTTCCAGGGGGTTTGGGGGATGAATCCCCCAACGTAACCCAACCCCCATATTCCGCCCTCAGCCACTCCGCTCCCCTCAAGCCTGAACTATTACGAATGCGGCCAGCACGACCCCAAAGTCCCTTTAATCGCCCGTTCTCCCGGTCTCCAAGGGTTTTATTGTCGACCAGCCCGCCTGGCGGCCCGCCCGGATGTAGCTGCCCATTTGTAAACCGGCTCCTGGAATCAGGGTTTTGAACGCTGTTTGACATACCCGTATACTATGCCAATGCACCGGTGTACATAGAAAGGGACGCCACCGTTATGAAGCAGAAACTTACCATCACCATCGACGCTGAGCTACTGCCTTTGGCCAAGCGGTACGCCCACGCCCGCGGCGTTTCGCTTTCATCGCTCATCGAACAGGCGCTCAGAGAGGTGACGGCAGAATCTACTCCGTCCTTCACTTCCCGCTGGCGGGGCCGATTCCGGGCAGCTGAGCGTTACGACCCGCGTTACGACGCTCTTTCCGCAAAATACCTCCAACGATACTTCTGGTGATACTTCTGGATACCGAACCATAATCACCCCAACCGCCGGAGGATGTGCATCGCTATGGAACAGTTATTGCTGGAGTCAATCGCCCGGGTGGACGGAGAAATTCTGCTGCCGGGGTCCAAGAGCCTGTCCAACCGCATCCTGCTGCTGGCGGCGTTGTCCCGCGGCGTCACCGAAGTCTACAACCTGCTGGACAGCGACGACACCAACCGCATGACCGAGTCCCTCCAACGCCTGGGCGTCGCGCTGGAATTGTCCCAGGAAAACACCGTCTGCCGGGTACAGGGCTTGGGCGGCCCGTTTCCTCAGCAAGAAACCGAGTTGTTCCTGGGCAACTCCGGGACGACCATCCGGACCATCTGCGCCGCCCTGTGCCTGGGCGAGGGCGATTTCACCCTAACCGGCGATCCCCGTATGTACGAGCGTCCCATCAAGGACCTGGTGGACGCCCTGCGGCAGTTGGGAGCCGAAATCGAATACCTGGCCCAGGACGGCTATCCGCCGCTGCGGATTCACGCCAAGGGCATCCTCGGCGGCAGATTATCCATCCGAGGCAACATCTCCAGCCAGTACCTCACCGCCCTGCTGTTGTCGGCGCCCCTGTCCCAGCGGGACATGGTAATCGACGTCCAGGGCGACCTCGTCTCCAAGCCTTACATAGACATGACCGTGGCCGTCATGCGCCGGTTCGGAGCAGTCGTGGAAGCCGACTGCTACCGGCAGTTCCGCGTCCCCGGAGGGCAGGGATACCAGTCCCCCGGCAGCGCGCTGGTCGAGGGCGACGCCTCGTCGGCCACCTACTTCCTGGCGGCGGCGGCCATCAAGGGCGGCACCGTCCGGGTCAACGGCGTCGGGTTATCCAGCGTTCAGGGCGACGTGCAGATGGCCGACGTTCTGGAGCAGATGGGCGCGCCGGTGCGCCGGGGAGAAGACTGGATTGAGGTGAGCCGGGGCAACCTGCATGGCGTGGACCTGGACTTGAACCACATCACCGACGCGGCCATGACGATAGCCACCGCCGCCCTGTTCGCCCAGGGCAAGACCGTCATCCGCAACGTGGGCAACTGGCGGGTCAAGGAGACCGACCGGCTAGCCGCCATGGCCACCGAGCTCCGCAAAGTCGGCGCCGAGGTGGAGGAAGGCGCGGATTACCTGGGAATCACCCCGCCCGAGCGAATCATCCCCGCCGCCATCGACACCTACAACGACCATCGCATGGCCATGAGCTTCTCCCTGGCCGCCCTGGGCGACGCCCCCATCACCATCAACAACCCGGACTGCGTATCCAAGACCTTCCCCGACTTCTTTGAGCAACTGGCGACCATTACCAGGGGCCAATGATGGCGGCAACCGCGGGAAGCTGGACCCTGCCTGAGACAGCGGCGGTTTATCCTATCCGCCAATCTCAGCTTGCTTGACGCTATCAATCCCAAATGCGTATAGTCAGCGTACTTAAAGAGCGGGAGATAATGCAGTGGTCACACCCCCGACACTGTTGGACCGGGAGTTGGCTTTACCAGCGTTCGTTCGTGACCTACGGTCTTTTCTGAACTTGAGCGATGAGATATTGTTGGCTATCTCAGAGATTGGGGGCCATCCGGAAGGGTTCACAGGATTCAAACAAGCCCAGATCTTGAAAAACCGTTTTGACATTCCGGTGGACCAAGCATCGGCCCATTTGCAAATCGCAGAACATTTATACCGCCGCGTTGCTCAATCAGGCCTTGATGCCTTCGGCGCGGTTGCCCAAATTGATTCAATTGCATCAGGATTACAAGACCCGATTGCACTTGACGACAAACGCAAGGACGCGCTTACCGAGGTTCTGACTTTCAAGCGTGCCTACGAAATATCAACCGCTGTGGGTACTGCCTTGGCTAACGGTCCGCATTTTATCGCGGTAAACGGGTCCTGGAGCATCAGGCCGGTTAAAATTCGCAACGGAGAGGTCATCCAGGTGCCAATCATCGGGTTGAGTATTGTATGGCATGACTCAACCGGGACCAACCACGAGACATTTTGTCAGATGTCTGAGATGGAGTGGGAAGAATTTAATTCCCAAGTCGCCGCATTTGCCGACGATCGCAGCAACATGGATGCAATACAACCAGAAAGTTCTACCAAAGCCTGAGAATTCACGGGCGGCACAAACATCGCATGGATGTCGGACTAATAACGGGGTGGATCGCACTGGTTCTATCGGCTGTATCCCTATGGTTGGCTTGGCGGTCCGATAAAGTCATCAAGATGCAAGCGAAAGAACTTGCAGCGATGCGGCTCCATGAAGCTGACCGCGTCGACTTGATGATAGAACAGTTAATTTCAATCAACGCTTCCTTGGCCGGACGTGGAGGAGGAACCACGTGACAACCGTCGTGGAAATCATTGTCACAGGTGCCTTATCGGGGATCGTTGTGGCTTTGGTGATCGCCCGCATTGGTTCCCAGAAACAGTTGATAGAGGCCAACAATAAGTTAATCGAATCTTACCGCTCGTTCGACCAACTCCTGGACAGGCTCTCCCAAGCTGTGGATTTGGTAAAGCCTAGCTTACGACCCGCCGTGCATCCTTGGCCAGGGCATTGGATACCCTTCAACGCGGATCGCATCGGGTCTCAGGTTCGCGCAAACCGAGTAAAATTAATGATATGTGCCAGCCATACGGTGCATCGGGTGCAGCATGAGGAGTATTGTCATCCGAGAAACTTGACCCCTCTCGATAGAGCTATCCAGCCGATCGCAACCACACCGATTCGTGCGGGACATGAACTGGTGTCTCTGGCTTATTGGGATTACGAAGACACCATAAGCGTTGATGAATGGGCGTACAACGACGCCTTCATGATCGAGAATGCCGAAGCCTTCAGGCCAAAATCGGCTGTATAGTAGCGTTTTCCTACGCCGGAGCCGTTCAAGACAACACCTTGCCTTCTTGGGAAGGCAAGGTGTCCAGGAATGACAAGGGAAGAGGGCTGTTTTCCCCCGACGTAACCCAACCCCCATATTCCGCCATCAGCCCCCCCTCAACCCTGAACCGTTGCGAGGTCACGACGCGATGGTCCCCACTAATCCACCGATGGTCCTTAGTTGCCATATCACGTCATCCAGAATTTCCTCATATTGTACGTTTGTCTTGAGATAAATCGGGACCCATCGGCCTTGGACTTGGGCATCTAGTGCTTTCCCGATTCTTTCCATGTTGAACTCAAGGCGGCCGTCTCCATTCAACCACAATGGCGTATGACCGTTCTTGGCCCATTGTTCGTGGTTAATTCCAAACCAGAATTCCCCATCCACACCAGGAAAACGGAAGTACCTACCGTAACCGTACCGCTGCGGTGTGGCCCGAAAACCCTGGGTACTCATCCATCCGTCTATAGTACCCCGACCATCGACCACGTTGTCGATGAGATGAATGTAACCGAGCATACGTCGTGCGAAGTCAGGCTCCAATTCACCCGCCTGTACCGGCAAAAACGGTTCATAATCTTGGCTCTCGGTGAGACCTTGCAACTGCATAATGTCGCCTCTGACAACTTCGTCCTCGGCCACGGCCTTCATTCTGGCCAACAAATTCCTCCAACTTGTGAGCAGCAGTCGTTTTTCAGTGCCAATCACTGCTGCCGTGATGGTTCGATTGGAAGAATCCAAAGGTTCCAACTCAATCCCTGCGGCCCTCATTTGTGCGTCAATCTTGGCCCACAGGGTTTCAATCCGCACGTCCGGAGCGATGAACAGGAGAACTGTGGGTTCCGAGGCGGGTAACAGGTTGAGATAACCATCGGCTTGGTTAGCCATGAGATCTGCCCGGAATTTCGCTTCTACCAGCAGGCGCACCGCGTTGTCGTCGTCGTAACCGGCCATGTCGGGCCGTGAACCATCATCGTAGGTGACCTGAGTTTCAACCCGAACGATCGGTACAACGTCAAATCCGTTTTGCCTGATCAGGTCATTTAACGCCTCCAAACACCGAGAGGAATTGTTAATTATGTAGCCAAGAGCGTCCGTTGCGGCGTTTTCGACTTGTTTCGTAAGACGGGGGACCAAATAAGCCAGCAAAGTCTCATTATCAGCCATCAGAACCATCCCTTACCCGTCTTGCTTCGGGAACGCCGGATTTACCGGGTAGCTCTCGGGCTTGCCCGTGTCACCAGGCTGGATTACAAAGTCTCGACGGTCGCGGTAGAGGCGGGCGCGGTTCAGGACGTAGTCGCCGCCCGGTTCCAGGTTGTCCCAGTGGGTCATCAGCCAGTACTTGTAGTCTCCGATGAACAGGTAGGTGTTGTTCATGCGGAAGAAGCGGCAGGTCACGCCCTCGCCGGCGCGGAACCGCTTGCAGACTGCCTCCAGCAATTCCCACTGGTTGTCCTTTTCGCTGAGGACGTACTCGTGGGGCCAAGTCTCCCGGTAAGTGACCGCTTCCCGCCAGGGGGCGTGGTCAATGAGTTCCATTAACGTCGATGCGAAGTTTGCACCTCCGCGCCCCCTACCCCACCACCACGTTTACCAGCTTGCCGGGGACGTAAATGGCCCGGTTCACCGTCTTGCCGTCGGTGTAGGGCTGCACCCGGGGACTGGCGAGGGCCAATTCCTCGGCGGCGGACTGGTCGATGCCCGCCGGCACTTCTATCCGGTCGCGCACCTTGCCGTTGACCTGCACCACCAGCACCACCGTTTCCTCGGCGGCCAGTTCCTCATCCCACGTCGGAAATGACTGCTGGTGAATGCTGTACCCGTGGCCGGTGCGCTCCCACATCTCTTCGGACAGGTGCGGCGCAATGGGGGCCAGCAACAGCAGGAATTTCCCGACGCACTCCCGCCACGTTGCCGCGTCCACGCTGGCTTCGGCCCAGACCTTGCTCAGGTGGTTGGAAAGCTCCATCAGCGCGGCGATGGCCGTGTTGAACTTGAAGCGGTCCAGGTCGTTGTGGCACTTGCGGATGGTCTGGTGCAGCAGCCGCACGGTCTCCCGGACCACCTGCGGGTCCGACGGGGACTCGTCCAGGTCTGCCGGGTCCCGTTCGGCCAGCGCCCACACCCGGTTCAGCCACCGGGCGATGCCGTTGATGCCAACGTCGCTCCAGGGGCCGCCTTGGTCCCAGGGGCCGATGAACATGAGGAAGCACCGCACGGCGTCGGCGCCCATCTGACCCACCACGTCGTCTGGGTTCACCACGTTGCCCCGGCTCTTGCTCATCTTTTCGTGGTCCTGCCCCAAAATGAAGCCCTGGTTGAACAGCCGCAGGAAGGGCTCGTCGAAGCTGAGCACCCCCATGTCCCGCAGCGCCTTGATGAAGAAGCGGGAATAAAGCAGGTGCAGCACGGCATGTTCGGCGCCGCCAGTGTACTGGTCCACCGGGGCCCACCGCTCCATGACCGCCGGGTCGAAGGGGCCGTCCTGGAACCTGGCGCTGGGGTAGCGCAGCATATACCAGGACGAGTCGAAGAAGGTGTCCATGGTGTCGGTTTCCCGGCGGCCCGGGCCGCCGCACTGCGGGCAGACCGTGTTCACGAACTCGGCGTTGGACGCCAGCGGCGATTCTCCCGTCGGCTTGAACTCGGCGTCCGGGGGCAGCAACACCGGCAGTTGGTCTTCGGGGACGGGCGCCGTCCCGCAGTCCGGGCAGTACACCATGGGGATGGGCGTCCCCCAGTAGCGTTGCCGGGAAATCAGCCAGTCGCGGATGCGGTAGGACACCGCCCGCTTGCCCCATTCCCGCCGCTCCACATCGTCGGCAATGGCCCGCGTCCCCTCTTCGTCGGTCATGCCGTCGTAAGGGCCGGAGTTGGTCATAAACCCGCCGCCCGTGTACGCCTCCACCGGCTCGCTGCCGTCCCACTCGATGGGGGCGATAACGGTGCGGATGGGCAGGGCGTACTTTTTGGCGAACTCGAAGTCTCGGGTATCGTGGGCAGGCACGCCCATGACCGCGCCCGTACCGTAGGTGGTGAGGACGTAATCGGCGGCGAATATCGGTATGCGCTCCCCGCTGAGCCGGTTGACGGCGTAGCTGCCAAGGAACGCGCCGGTCTTTTCCTTCTCGGTGGAAAGCCGCTCCATTTCCGAGGTCTGGCGCGCCCGGGTTACATAGGCTTCCACTTCCTCGCGCCGCTCCGGGACCGTCAAGCCCGGCACCAGCGGGTGCTCCGGGGCCAACGCCATGAAGGTGACGCCGAAAATGGTGTCTATGCGGGTGGTGAAGGTCCGGATTTCCGCCTCTTCCAGCCCGTAGCTGCTGATGTCGAAGCTGATTTCAACGCCTTCGCTGCGGCCAATCCAGTTGCGCTGCATATTCAGGATTTTTTCCGGCCACTCAATCAGCCCGCCGAAGTCCAGCAGTTGGTCGGCGTAGTCGGTAATGCGCAGGAACCACTGCTCCAGGTCCCGCCGGGTGATGAGCGCGCCGCACCGTTCGCAGCCGCCGTTGACCACCTGCTCATTGGCCAAAACCGTTTGGCACGAAGGGCACCACACCACCGGGGCCTTGGCCCGGTACGCCAGACCGTGCTCGAACAGCTTGACGAAGAACCACTGGTTCCAGCGATAGTATTCGGGCAGACAGCAGACTACTTCCCGGTCCCAGTCGTAAATTGCGCCCAGCGACCGGAGCTGGCGGCGCATATTTTCGATGTTGTCCATGGTCCAGGTATGGGGGTGAATGCCCCGGCTGATGGCGGCGTTTTCGGCGGGCAGGCCGAAAGCGTCAAAACCAATGGGATGCAGCACGTTGTAGCCCTGCATCCGGCTGAACCGGGCATGGCAGTCCGACGGCGCCATTGCGTACCAGTGGCCGATGTGCAGGTCGCCCGAGGGATAGGGGTACATCGTCAACTCATACCGCTTGGGCCGGGCATCGTCGTCAGCGACGGCGTACAGGCCGTCTTCAGCCCATCGCTCCTGCCATTTGCGGTCAATGTCCACCGGGTCGTAGCGTAGCGCCACCTGCCTCGGCTCAGTTGTCATGCCGGTTCACCTCAAGTTGCCTTTTGGGATTTATCTTAGCATAGAACAACGCCAATCAGCCCTTTTCCGGGCGATGTGATAACAGCTCAGCCTTGGTGAGATGAATGGTTTTCAGACAAGTCTTTCCGGCAAATGCCAACCCAGTGGCCAGTGGCCAGAAGGCCCGGGGCCGACCACTGACCACTAACCACTAGCCACTCCCGGGTTGAATTGCCGGGTCAGGGCAGCAGTTCCAGCAGCGCCGCTTCAATGTCCTGCGCCGGGGTAAACTGCTCAAACTTGGCCCATACCAGCCCGTCCCGGTCCACAACGAAGGTCCACGGCTCGCTGAGCAGCCCCCACTCCTCCACCGCCGGCACCCAACGGGCGGCGGGTCGCCCTTCGTTCAGCAGGTGCGGGTCTTCAACCACTTCGACGTGAACGAAGTTGACCCCGCCGCCGTACTGCTCCTTCAACCCGGTGATGACGTCCAACTGCGGTCCGCAGGTGGCGGTGACGCAGAAGGCCGGGGTGGAAAACGTCACCACCAACGGCTTCCCGTCGTCCAGGGCCTCGTGGACCGACAGACGGTACAGGTCTGGGTCGGGGACCGGCGCGCTGGAAATCGTGGACAGGTCGGGATGGTCAGCAACCGTGGGCGTTACGCTGCGGGGGGCCGGTTGCCCCAGTCCCGGGGACTTGGACCGGGCGGCGACCCGGGCGACGGTCTGCGCTTCAATGGTCTTCCCCTCGTCGTCGGTGGCGGTAATCCGCAGGCCCCACAGGGCGGGCATCCCTTTCGTGCCTTCCCCCGGAACGTCGAAATCCAGGGTGGTCACGTACACCCCCCGCTGTCCGGCGGGCCAGGTCCGAAACTCGGCGGTGGCGGTCTGCCTTACCACTCCCTCTTCAACCCCCGGCGGAAAGTAGACCGTCTCCACCTGCGCCTGCGCGGTTCGGACGGGCATATTGTCCCGGTCCACCAGCCCGAAAGCCACCCGGTTGACTCCCACGGCCAAATCGCTGTTCACCAGAATGGCGCTGAACTCCGGCCCGCCAACCGGGCCGGACGGGGAAGACGCACCAGGCGGCTGAATACAGGCCGCCGCCGCCATGCCTACGGCCAAGAACAGCGACAACAAAAGCCGGGGCGTCGTCGGGGTTGCGCGTGCAAGCCTCATTGGGTTATGGCCCGTCAGCCGCGCCGTTCATGGTGAACTTGTGGAACACGCCATCATTTGCCGACCCGGCTCAGCGCGAATGGGTTAAAGAGGCACGGCCAGCGGGCGTTACGGGCGTTAATAGACCACGCCCCGGCCGGCGCCGCCGTCCACGCCAATAGTCTGGCCGGTGATGGCGCTGGCCTGCTCGGAGGACAGGAACACCACCAGGTTGGCGATGTCCTCGGGCTGCACCATGCGGCCGATGGGTATGTTGGCGACGGTGCGCTGCATCACCTCGTCGGCGGTAATTCCTTCCCGCGCGGCCCGCTCGTCAATGAGCTGCATCTGGCGTTGGGTAAGGGTGCTGCCCGGGTGGATGCAGTTGACCAGGATCCCGTCGCCGGCAACGTCGTCGGCCAGCGACTTGGTGTAGGCAGCGATGCCCGAGTTGGTGACGCCGGACCCGGGGTTGGTGGCGCTCGCATTGCGAGCGCCCATGCCGGCGATGTTGACGATGCGGCCGCCGCCCTTGTGCTTCATGGACGACACGACCTCGCGGGCGCAGCGGATGTACCCCATGATTTTGGTGTTGATGTGGTTGAGGATAACCTCGTCGGGCAACTCGCTGGCGCGCGCGGTGGTGGAGTTGACTGCGTTGTTCACCAGAATATCGATGTGGCCTAGCTCGGTGATGGTTGACCACACCAGCATGGCAATGTCCTCGGAGCTGGTCATATCGGCGCGGATGGGCACCACGGTAGCGCCGGTGGCGTCCTGAATCTCCCGGGCGGTCTGCTTCAGGGCGTCCAGGCCCCGGGCGCAGATTGCCACGCTGGCGCCCTCTTGCGCCAAAGCCAGGGCCGTGGCCCGGCCGATTCCCATACTGCCCCCGGTCACCAGGGCAACCTTTCCGCTAATTCCGCTAGCCATTATTCCATCATCCTTTCGGTTCTTGGGTAGCTGCTGTTACCCCTAATCCGGGACCAGGGTCTTTTCAGGGTCTTTTAATCGTTCCCCGTCATTCCTCCGGCAAGTTCAGCGCTGCCTTGCCAGACCACCCTAAGTCAGGGGGTTTGGGGGATGAATCCCCCAACGTAGCCCCGTCCCCAGAAAATTAAAAGACCCCTAATCCGGGACGCACAAGCCTATCAGCCCCCCCACGTTGGGTTCTGCATCCAGGCGGGACACGGTTTCCACCAGGGCGTTGAGCTTCTCTGCGGGCCAGGTCATGTTCTCGAACAGGGCGCCGATGCGCCGGCTCTCCGTATCCAGGTCCCATTCCAGTTCCCGGCCCTGGTATTCTCCCTCGTAGGTAGTGCCGCCCTTCATCTGGACGGTGATTCGGGGGGAGAAAGCGGGACGGTCCTGGTGGCCGATTACCTCGGTGCGCCGGAGCAGGTCCATGACCACCGACTCATCTCCGGGGGATGCCTCTCCGGCCTCGATGCGTTGGCGCAGGGGCGGGTAGCTGCCGTGGACGCAGGTGTAGGCCGTGAAGTAGTGGGTGCTCCCCACGCCCGGCGAGGTGCGGGTCTGGTTGGGAAAGGCCGGGGACGGATAGGTCGTCTCCAGCCAGTTCATGTCCACCGTAATCTGCTCGATTTCCTCCGGCGGCAATTCGTGGGCGACGCGAATGTCGGTCATCAGCTCTATTACCGGGCAGTTGTACCCGGCGGTGGGGTAGATTTTGGGGACGACGTGCATCAGTTCCCAACGCTGGCCCAACTCCGCCGTCACCGGGTCGAAGGAGACCTGGTGGGGTCCCTGGAAAACGTAGGAAAGCTCGCCCCGGTTGTTGCCGGTGAAGGCGTTGTAGAACCCGGCGTCGCCCTCCAGCGACATCTCCGACCCCTGCACGTTTTCCCGGGCCAGCAGGGCCGCCATGATGCCGCTGCGGGTGGCCTGGGGTTCGTGGAACATCATCTCGCGCCCGCCGGAACGGGGGCCTTCGTTAGTGCCGGCGGTGAAGGTGCAGGCCAGGGCCAGGGCCGTCACCATTTGGTCTTCCGTCAGCCCCAGCAGCTTGCCCGTCGCCACCGCCGCGCCCAGCGTCCCGAACAAGGGGCTGGAGCGGAAGCCCCGCGCCTGCACCGATGGGATGAAGTCCCCAGCAATGCGCGACTCCACTTCGTAGCCGGCTGCCAGCGCCGTCAGCAACTGCTGCCCCGTGTTCCCGGCCAGCTCCGCCGAGGCCAGCGCCGCGGGGATGACGCACGGGCCGGGATGGGTCAGCATCCGGTAGGAATCTGACTGGTTGGTGGCATGCATCAGCTTGCTGTTGGCGAATGCCGCGCCGCAGCGGGTGGCCCGGCCGCCCGCCGCCAGGATGGTTGCACCGTCGGGCTTGGACTCTTCTTCCCGGACCAGTTCGACCGCGGCCCGGCCGTGAGTCGTGTCCATGCCCACGATGGATACAACCAGAGCATGAAGCACCGACGCCTTTATCTTATCCACGACCTGTGGCGGCAGGGCTTCGTATTCCAGAGAAGAAACATAGCGGGCCAGGGTCCGGCTCAGGGAATCGGGCATGCGGTTACCTCGTTCCAGTTAGAAAATGTCTCAACAAAAACGGTCATCCCCCGCATCCACAGGGGCAGTCCAAGGGGTAACAGTTCAGACTTGGTGAGGTGGATTGGTTTCAGCCAAGGCTTTCATCCAACCAAGACTTTTTTCAGGGGGTTTGGGGATTCATCCCCCAACGTAACCCAACCTTCATATTCCGCCATCAGCCACTCCCCTCCCCTCAACCCTGAACAGTTACTCCAAGGGCAGTCTATGAGCCCCTCGATTTGGAGGCCGTCAATCTTTGGGGGCCATCAATCTGGAACCCCTCAAATCATTCGTCCTGAGGCCCTTGAAGGACTCAGGGCTTACTTTTCGACCGGCGCGTCAGTCCAGGCTTTGGGCAAAGTCCAGCCACACCCGGGCGCAGGGCACCGGGAGGATGTGCTGTACGAAACCGGCCACGCCGGGGAAAACCACCCGCCGCCCGTTGGGGAACAGGGATGACGCGTCCCGGAAGTCTCCCAGCACTTCCTCGCGCAGAGCAGCCGCGGCGATAATCAGGGTGGGCGTCTGGACCTCCGGCAGCAGCGGGCGCAGGTCGCCCTCGGCATGACGCTGGAACCCGGCCACCACGTGGGCCGGGGTTGCCGCCATCAGGTTGGCATACCAACGTATGTAGGCCGGGTCAACAATTTGCGGGTCCAGGCGGCGTCCGATGGTGCTTTCCACCCAAGCGGCGACGCCTTCCTTCTCGATAAGATCGGCGCTCTCGCCGTGGTGAGGGTCGCCGAAGTTGGTGGGAGAGGTGCAGGCAGTCAGGGACAGCAGCCGTTCCTGGTGTTGGGTGGCATAGCGCATGGAGATGGAGCCGCCCACGGTCTCGCCGATGAGGTGGAACCTTTCCAGTTCCAGCTTGTCCGCCACCTCGGCCAGGTCCTTGGCGAAGTTGTCCAGCGTCCACGGATAGCCTGGCTCGGGGACATCGGAATCGCCCATGCCCCGCATATCGAAGCGGACGACCCGGTAATGCCGGGCGATGACCGGCACCCAGCCGAACCAGAGCTTATGGCTCTTGGCCATGCCGTGGTGCATCAGCACCGTTTCCGGTTCCGTCCAGGGGTCGGTGAAGTCGTCCACCGTGTAAAACAGCTCTATGCCGTCATCCAGCTTCAGTTTCAAGACTGCACCTCCGCATGCAAAATCAACGCCGGTTAACGCCGGGTAACAGTTCGGACTTGGTGAGGTAAATTGGTTTCAGCCCCGGGCCTTCTGGCCACCAGCCACTGTCCACTCCCGGGCGTTAGTGGTCAGCCCCGGGCCTTCTGGCCACTAGCCACTAGCCCAACCCCTGCTCGGTAAACACCGAACGGGCAACACGCATGGCGGTGCGGGTGTTGAAGTAGCCGCCGTACATGGTCAGTTGGATGAAGACTTCCATTATTTCCTCGGGGGTCAGGCCAATCCGCAAGGCGCTCTGGATTCGGACCCGCAACTGACGGTCGTACTGCCCCAGCACGGTCATCGAGGCCAGGCCGCAGATGACCCGGGCCTTGGGGTCGAGATGGGGCCGGGGGTAGATGGCCCCCCAATGGTACTCGTTGATTATGCGGTCCAGTTGGTTTTCCTGGGAGTCCGGGTCATCCGTGACGTAAGAGGTGATGTCAGGGATGTATTCCTGGTGGATCCGGAGGCCTTCCTGATACAGATCGTCGGCAGTCCGCTCGGTGTTGTAGTGCCGGGTGGGAGTGTACTTGATGCCCCGGCTCTCGAAGATGGCCTTGGTGAGGTTCATGGCCTCCTCGACGGAGGGCACGCCGACATAGAAGGTCATCTGGATGAAGACTTCTACCACCTGGGCGGGGGTGAGTCCGACGTTGAGGCAGCGTTCGATGGTGCGGCGAAGCAGGGGCAAATTGCCCAGGGCCATCAACGCGGCCAGGGTCGCGATGCAGCGCAGCTTCAGGTCGAGCCCGTCCCGGTTCCAGATGGAGCCGAACAAGGACTCGTCAATGATGCGTTTCAGGTCGGGCGCGAGGACATCGGTGCCAGGTAGGACGTAGTGGGTCAGGTCTCCCCCGGCCAATTTGTCCCGCATTGTTTGGCCTTGCCGGTAACGTTCTTCCAGGGTTGTCACTTCCTAGCCTCCTGAGTTTCTTGTTCCCGGGTTTCCGCTGACGGTTCGGCGGACCGGCGCTGCGGCTTTGGGAATCGCCTTACCCGCACAATCCATTATAGCCCGTCTGAGACGTTATGGCATTAACGCCGCCACCACCGTAACAGTTCAGACTTGGTGAGATGAATTGGTTTCAGCCAAGGCTTTCATCCAACTGCCACTTTGTTTAGGGGGTTTGGGGGATGAATCCCCCAACGTAACCCAACCCCCATATTCCGGCATCAACCACTCCGCTCCCCTCAACCCTGAACAGTTACCCACAACCGTCGGGGGACGATTGCCAAGTCCAGGCATTCGCCAAACCCCACCATCACCCGCCGAACGTTGATGCGCTGGCCAACGGCGAGCCAGCCATCCAGCCCCCGCCAAGGCCCGCAGCGGAGCGCCACCACCCAACCCTGCGTCCAGGCCGCATGGCCCTAAAAGGCCGCATGGCACGAAAATACGGTTTAGGCGTGGGCCATAACTTCGGCGGCGAACCATTCCAGACGCTCCACCGCCTGCGCCAGGTCCGACCCGCGGATGTCGAAGATAAGGTGGGTGACACCGATGTCCTCGTAGGTCTGGACGTCCTGCAAAATCTGATCCGGCTCGCCGGAAAACCGCCGGCGCGGGCCGCTGCCGGAAGAGTTCCCGCCAGAAGACCCCCCGTCAGAAGCAGCCACGTCGTACAGCGGGGTCTTCATCGCCACGTCCAACTCGGCGGGGTCCCGGCCCGCGCGCTCCGCATAGCGGTTCAACCACCCCAAGTTTTGCGCCAGGTCTTCCGGTTCCAGCGGCGACGCCGGAATCCCGCCCACCGGGTGCCATCCGTTGCCCAACTCCGCGGCGCGGCGAATGGCCCGCCGGCTCTGCCCGCCAACCCAGATGGGCGGGTGGGGCTGCTGCACCGGCTTGGGCAGAAACTTGAGGTCGGAAAACCGGCAATACTCCCCCTCAAAGGTGGGGTTATCGCTGGTCCACAGCTCCTTAAAGGCTTGCAGGTACTCATTGGTAACGGCCCCCCGGTCGGCGAAGGGGGGCGCGCCCAGAGCCTGGAACTCCTCTTCCATCCAACCCACCCCGACGCCCAGCGTCAACCGTCCCTGGGAAAGCACGTCCAGCGTGGCCAGAATTTTCGCCGTCAGCAGCGGCGGACGGTGGGGGACAATCATCACGCTGGGCACCAGGCGGATTCGCTGCGTGACGCCGGCCAGATAGGTCAGCAGGGTCAACTGCTCAAAGTACTCGCCGCTGTCGCCGCCGGGGAACTCGCCGCTGACGGTGTAGGGGTAGGGGGACTCGATGCTCTCCGGCACCAGAATGTGGTCGCCGGCCACCATACAATAAAACCCCAGCTCGTCGCCCTTTCTGGCGATGGCTGCCAGCGGCTCCGGTCGGGCCGACGGCCCGTGATTCGGCAAATAAAACCCGAACTTCATAGCGCACCTCCGCCAATTAAAAGCAGGCTAAATATAGCCCCGCCGTAGAAACGGCGCAACGGCTCTTTGGGGCAGCGCCAGGGTCTTTTAACCCGAATCCACCGAAGGAGGGCGTCGGGTCAGCGTCCTGAAGTGGCCAAAGGGTGCTCCTCTGAATCTGGGATAATGGTTTTGTAACAGCAAACCGGTCCCAGAAAAGGAGCACCCAATAGATGCTACCACGCCGCCACCCCGACCGCATCCGTATCGCCTTCGACGACCACCGCCTGGTGACCAACGCTGGGCTGCTCCTTCCGGCCACCCTGGCCCGGCGCCTGGGCCTGCCCGAACTGGTACAGGAGCACCTGGACTTGGGCGAAGCGCCGGGCCGGGCCAACACCGGAGACAAGATCATGACGCTGGTGTCCTCCGCTCTGGCGGGCGGCGACTGCATCGACGACGCCGATGTGTTGCGCACTGGCAGGACGGCCTGCGCTCTCGGCTGCGTAGTCAAGGCGCCCTCCACCCTGGGCACTTTCCTGCGCAGCTTCAGGTGGGGCCACGTCCGTCAGTTGGACCGGGTGAGCCGCGAGCTGCTGGCCCGGGCCTGGCAGGCGGGGGCCGGACCCGGCGACGCGCCATTCACCATCGACCTTGATTCGACGATCTGCGAGACTTACGGACTGGCCAAGGAGGGCGCCCGCCACCACGGCTATACCGGTGCACGGGGCTATCACCCACTGCTGGCCGTCGCCGCCGGAACCGGCGACGTGCTGATGGCCCGGCTGCGCGAGGGCCGGTCCAACACCGTCCGCGGCGCCGCCCACTTCCTGCGTGAGACGGTGGGACGGGTTCGCTGCGGCGGGGCCAGCGGGCAGCTCACCATGCGGGCCGACAGCGGCTTCTATACCCACGCCGTGGCCGCCGTCTGCCGCCGGATGGACGTCCGCTTCTCCATCACCATCCGCCAGCACAAAAGCCTGCACAATCTCATCGAGGCGATACCCGAAGATGCCTGGACGCCGATTCCTTACTGGATGGACGGCGCCGCCGATGTGGCCGAAACCACCTACACCCCCTTCCAGAGCGAGCCGGATGCCGCGCCGGTGCGGCTCATCGTCCGGCGGGTGAAGCCGGCGCCCGGTTCTCAACTGGCTCTCTTCGCCACCTACAGCTATCACGGCTTCATCACCGACCGGGACGGAGAGACCCTGGAACTGGAGGCCGACCACCGCCGCCACGCCGAGATCGAGAATGCGATACGCGACCTCAAGTACGGCGTCGGGCTGAACCATCTCCCCTCGGGCCGCTTCGCTGCCAACGGCGCCTGGCTGGCGGTACAGGTGATGGCCCACAACCTGGCCCGCTGGACCGCCCGCATCGGCCTCGGTGAGCGGATCGTGACCACCAAGACCCTCCGGCGGCGGTTCTTCGCCCTGGCCGGACGGCTCACCCGCTCGGCACGCCGGATCACCCTGCATCTTCCCAAGCGCTGGCCCTGGGAGGAGCAGTTCAGCCGCGCCCTGGCCCGACTGCGAGCCATTCCACTCCCAGCCTGACGGCGCCCGTCCGCCACTGACCCGCCAGCCAACCCAACGTCCCCGCAAACTCGCGCCAGCCCAGTCCGCGAGCGCCTCTTGCCGTGTCCTATCCCGCCATCTCGCTCGCCACAGCCACTGCAGGCCGACATCGGCGCCCCCCAAAGCGCCTGCAGACCGCCGCCAACCTCCCATCTACCCGAATTCGAGCCCGGATTATCGCGCCTGTAACTCCCTCACCCCCTTCCGCTGTCCTCACGCCGTCCATCCCTGTCCATCGGTGGATTCGGGTTTAATCATTCCCCGCAATTCCTCCGGCAAGCTCAGTGCTGCATTGTCGGACTACCCCAATCCAGGGGGTTTGGGGGATGAATCCCCCAACGTAGCCCCCGTCCCAAGACAATGAAAAGGCCCTGGGGGGCAGCGCATTTACAAAATAACCGCTTAGCCGTTCGTCTTGACGCCCCCGAAGGACTTCTTGAGGCCCCCGAAGGACTTCCTTAAACAGGGGTTAATCCCGGCGGCTAATGCCCAGGACCACCGTTATTGACCTTCTTTCTTTAAGCCAATTCACATCCTCAAGTCTGAACAGTTGCGTTTCCATTTACTATCCAACAAATTATTGTGCTATATTGGGCCAATCGAACATCGGCCCGAATAAAATTGAATAACATACCGGGGCGCCGGACATAGTTTCCGTAAGGAGGAGACGCCAATGCGGATTCTGCTAGTGGCCACCAACCGCCACAACCGCTGGATGAGTAAGGAAGAGGTGCGCCCCCTGCCCATCGGACTGGCCTACGTTGCGGCGTATATCGACCCCGACCGGCACTCTCTCCGGGTGCTGGACCTCATGTTCTCCGACGACTACCTCGACGAGACTGAGCGGGTTGTCCGCGAGTTTCAACCCGACCTGGTCGGCATCTCCATACGCAACCTGGACAACGGGAGCTACGTCAACCCCCAATCGGCGCTGCCCATCACCAGGGATGTCATACGGCGCATCCGCAGTTGCAGCCAGGCGGTCATCACCTGCGGCGGCCCCGCCTTCAGCACTCTGCCCCAGGAATGTTTCAACTTCCTGGAACCGGATGTCGGGCTGGCCGGCGACGCTGCCGAGACCTTCGCCGACCTGGCCGGCCTGCTGGAAGAGTCCGGCAATTACGAACACCTTTCCGGGGTAATCTTCCGGCGTAACGGCGAGATAATCTCCTCGCCCCAACGGGCTTCGTCCAGTCTGGCCCGCCCGCCCCGGCTGGACGACTTGGACCTGGACCAGTACCGTCAAGCCGGCTTCGGCGTTGGCGTTATTACCAAGCTGGGCTGGTATTCTTCCACCGTGCCCAGCCCCAACCCGGAAGAGGAATGGCGCATCGTCCGCCCGGTGCGCGAGGTGGTGGACGAGGTCAAGCGGCTCCAGCAGTCCCACAACCTCAACGAGTTCTTCTTCATTGACCAGCAGTTCAACCGGCCAATGGAGTACGCCAAAGACCTTTGCCAAACCATTCTCGACGAGGGACTTTCCATCCGGTGGAACACCAACATCAAGCCTCAGGGCATGGACCGGGAGCTGCTTTCCCTGATGGTCCAGGCAGGCTGCCAGATGGTCCTGCTAGGCGGCGTAGCCATGCCCGACCACTCTGGTATGGCCGACGGCAACGAGGAGCGGGTGCAGGTGGCCACCGAATTATCCGAGTTGCAAAGGTTGTGCGACCAGTGCCACGAGGAGGGTCTCGCTTACGCCATAACCCAGGGCTTCGGCGAACCGGGCGAGACCAGCGACACGGTGCGGGCCAAGCTGGCCTTCCTGTCCGGCGCGGCGCGCCCGGAGCGAAACGCCCTGGCAACGCTCCGCATCGGCAACCGGCTGCTGCCCGGCAGTCCCCTGACCCGCCGGGCGGTGGATGAAGGGGTCATCTCCGGGGATGACAACCTGCTGATGCCGGTGTTTTACGTCGCCCCCCGGGTCCGGGCCGAATTGCAGGAAACCCTGGAGTCGGCGGTGCGGGATCAACCCTCCTGGAACATTATGTAGCCCCGTCCGGATGTAGCCCCGTCCGGCTTGGCCGCCTCTCAATCGTTGGGCCTGGGGCCGCCACCCCGTTCGCCGGGGGAGACCGCGCGCCCCCAACGTCCGTCCTGACGCCCTCGAAGGACTCCCTTGGTCCCGGCCCATGCCCGGCAATTCCCGCCGCCCGGCGACGTCCAAAACGCAGAATACCGGCGCAGGGTCGTTTAATTGTTCCCCGTAATTCTTCGGCAAGCGCTGCGCAGCGCTTGCCGGGACTAGCCCAATTCAGGGGGTTTGGGGGATGAATCCCCCAACGGAGCCCCGTCCCCCGAAAATTAAAAAGCCCTGAATACCGGTCCAGGGCCAACGGAACCAACGATAGCAAGGCGAAAATGAAAAGGCCCCGCAAAGGGGTTTACCACTGGGGCATAAAATGGGTTATACTAGGCCAAGGTACAGATGAAGGCCTCCCGGTTCGCCTCCTTTCTCTTGGAATTCAGCGCTGGATGACCTCAACTGAGCCGAATAAAACTATTGGAGGTCGTCAGTTGGCGCTTCAAGATAAGCCTCTCATTTGCGCAGAATGTGGAAACCAGTTCTTGTTCACAGTGGGTGAGCAGGAATTTTTCGCCTCCCGGGGCTATACCAATGAGCCCCGGCGGTGCCAGGACTGCCGCAACTCCCGCCGGGATCAGCAGCGTGGCGGGTTCGGCGGCGGGCCGCGGGAAATGCACCCGGCGGTTTGCGCCCAGTGCGGCGTGGACACCACGGTGCCTTTCCGCCCCCGCGGAGACCGCCCGGTCTATTGCAGCGACTGCTTCAACTCCATGAGGCGTTAAGCATCGGTCTGCTGGCCGGGACATCCCGTTAATCTGCTTCGTTCCTCCCCCGCCTCAATGGGGGAGGGCTTCGGGGTTCTCGACGGATTCCCCGGCTGACCGGCCCAACCCTGGCCATGCGGCATAGCCCGTAGCGGACAGGTAAATTGGCGGTATCGTCGTCAATGGGACGAACAAACGACCCCCGGGCTGGTTCCCGGGGGTTTTCTCTTCCCTGCCCAAACCTGCCCAAATTCGTGTGCGGTTGGCCCGCCATCGCCTTCAACGCTGAACGGCGACGAGCGGTCAACCCCGGCCTAACCGGCTTGCGTCGCGCCGCCAGGATTACCCAGACCATTCAACCACCACTCCATACAGTTGCTGAGGCATTAGAGGCATTACATGAGACAAACCGCCGATGCCGTCGTTGTTGGCGGCGGAGTCATGGGGTGCAGCATCCTGTACCACCTCACCCAACAGGGTGTGACCAACGCCCTGCTCCTGGAGCAGGACGTGCTGGGTTCCGGCTCCACCGGACGCTCCCAAACCATCTGTCGGATGCACTACTCCAACCCCGTCACGGCCTCGATGGCCTGGCAAAGCCTGGAGGTCTTCACCAACTTCGGCGAAATCATCGGGGGACGGTCCGGTTTCGTGCGCACCGGCTACCTGGTGGCAGTCTCTCCCCAAGACGTGGGAGGGCTGCACAAGAACATCGCCATGCAGCAGGAGTTGGGCATAGACACCGGCCTGGTCACCCCGGATGAGGTGCATGACCTGGCCCCCATGCTGCGGACCACCCCGGGCGAGGGTTTGGCCTGGGAACCCCGGTCGGGGTACGCCGACTCACACCAAGTCACCACGTCCTACGCCGCCCGGGCCCGGGAGTTGGGAGCCGAGATTGCGCTGCGCACCACCGCCACCGGGGTCGAAGTCGCCGGCGGGCGCGTCCGGGCCGTCGTCACCGACCAGGGCCGGGTTGAAACGCCGGTGGCCGTGGTCGCCGCCGGACCCTGGTCCAAGTCCCTCATGGCCGCCATCGGCGTCGACGCCCCGCTGTCCACCGTTCGGCACCAGGTGGCGTCCATCATCCGCCCGGTGGCCCAGGTTCCCGACCACCCCATCGTCGGCGACATCGCCCATTCCTGCTCCTTCCGGCCCGATGGCGCATCCATGACCCTCGTGGGGTTCGGCGAAGACCCGGCCGAGGTCGATTCTTATAATCAGGGTGTTGACCTGGCCCAGGCCGTCGAGGTAATGGATGGTGTCGTAGAAAGAATGCCGGCCATGGTCGATTCCTATTTCCGGGGAGGGTGGTCCGGTCTTTTCACCATCACCCCCGACTGGCACCCCATCATGGACCGGGTGCCCGGCATTGAAGGCCTGTACTGCGCCATCGGTTTCAGCGGCCACGGATTCAAACTTGCCCCGGCCATCGGGCAAGTCATGGCCGAGCTAATCGTTCAGGGTCAGGGCCGCGCCGTAGACCTGACTCCCCTGCGCTTCACCCGCTTCGACGAGGGCGACCTGCTGACTTCCAGCTACCGCTACAACGTCCTGGCCTGACCCAGGGTCTTTTAATTGTTCCCCGCAATTCCTCCGGCAAGCTCAGTGCTGCATTGTCGGACTACCCCAATCCAGGGGGTTTGGGGGATTCATCCCCCAAAGTAGCCCCCGTCCCAGAAAACTAAAAGACCCTGTGGCCTGACCGGCCCCACTGGTGGCGAGCTGTCGGACCACCCGGCCCGACGCCGGCAGCGCCATTCCCGTCGTTAGCCGCAACGTTCCTGCGTTGACCTTGAGAACGCTACTCGTTACGATTGCAACCCTGAGCAATGCCAAACCTGCGAAAGACTTAAATGGCGGAGGTATTCAAGATGTATATTAGAATGGTGTGGGGCAAGCTGCGCCCCGGTTCTTGGGAAGAGTACGAGCGGCACTACCACGAACGGCTGGCCAGCCATACCGACATCGAGGGCTTGAACGAACGGCAGTTGCTCCGCAGCACCGAAGACCCGGACGAGGGCATCAGCGTTAGCATCTGGGACACCCTGGAAAATCTGCGCAGCTACGAGACCGGCGAGTTCCGGCAGAACGTCGCCCGCGAAGTCGAACACCTCTACCGGGGCGAGTACTGGGTCAAGCACTTTGAGGTCAGTTCCACCGACAGCTAGACCGCGGGCCGGCGTTTCAACCCAAGTCCTTCACCCGGAAACTCCCCGGAAACTCCGAAGAGGCAGCCCGCAATGGGGGGCTGCCTCTTCCCCTGCCAACCCCCGGTCAACCAGCAAGTCATTTGGTAACAGTTCAGACTTGGTGAGGTGAATTGTTTTCAGCCAGGGCTTTGAGCCAACTGCCAATTCTTTCCAGGGGGTTTGGGGGATGAATCCCCCAACGTAACCTAACCACTATATGCCGCCATCGGCCACCCCCTCCCCTCAACACTGAACAGTTACGTCATTTGCTGTGCATCAAAGCCGGCCCCGCAGAGACGGGGCCGGACAACTTTAAGGGCGTCTGCCCGGTCGGGCAGGTTTTGAGACGGCCCTTTACAGAGCCTCAATGCCGGCGCGCGACGCGTCTTCATCCTCCTGGGCCGTCCCGCCGCTGCCGCCGCAGGCGCCGATCAACTCGCCGTCCTTGAAGATGGGCAGCGCGCCCTGGCCTGGGACAAACTCGCCCTTCTCCACTTCCATCACGGCCCGCATCACCGGCGTCAAGGCCCGGTCGGTCAGGTCGTTGCTGGGAAGGCCAAAACAGGCCGCCGCCCTGGCCTTGCCCCGGGAGACGTAGGGGGTGCGCCACGGCGCGCCGTCCATGCGTACCATGCAAATCAGATCGCCTCGGGCATCCACCACCGAAATGCTTAAGTTTACCCCCATCTCCACCGCCTTCGCCTTGGCGGCCTGGAGCACCCGTTCCGCTTCTTCCAGCGTAATGTTGGGCATGGTCAACCTCCTGTTCCGTTCTGACGGGGCTGGAGACCGCTTCGGACGCTGCCGAATCAACACCGCCAGTCTCCCCCGGTCGTTCTGCATTATAGTCAACCGGGGCCGGGTTGACCAAGGATTTAGGTTGTCGGTAACTGTTCAGACTTGGTGAGGTAAATTGGTTTCAGCCAGGGCTTTCATCCAACCGCCACTTTTTAGGGGGTTTGGGGCAGGGGATTTGGATGATTCATCCCCCAACGTAACCCAACCTCCATATTCCGCCATCTGCCACTCTGCCCCCCTCAAACCCAAACAGTTACGGTTGCCGGACCGACGATGGCAAAGCAGTTCGACCCGACTGTCCCCCGTCTGCACGAGCGCAGCCCATCGCTTTCCAGCAACAATTAAATGACCCGGACTGCGCCTGAATGACCCCGGACTGCGCCGCAGCCGTGTTTGCAACCGGCTTTTGGGTTGTGGTAAACTTCCCCTGAATACGTAGAGGGAAAGAATAAAAGGTTACGCTTAACTAATGCTAGACCAGGACATCAAGCAGCGGCTCACCGAAGAGTACAAAATCCACGAGACCGACACCGGCTCCACCGAAATCCAGGTAGCCGTCCTCACCGAGAGGATCAAACAGGTTACCGACCACCTCCGCATCCACAAGAAGGACGTCCACTCCCGCCACGGGCTGGTTGGCCTTGTCTCCAAGCGCCGGCGGCTGCTGAACTACCTGAGCAACGAGGACGTCAACCGCTACCAGACTCTTATCACCCGGCTGGGTCTGCGGCGGTAGCTTCGGCGTTTCCCTTCCCGGCGTCCGGCGCCACCCCCGGCGCTCCGCCGTTGGTCTGGCTTTACCCGGTTTGACCATCCTCTAACTTAACGCGAGGTCAAATACCACTATTATGTCTACTACCACCATGCCTACCGTCGTTGAACGTGTGCTGGGCCATGAGAACTTGTCCCTCGAAACAGGCAAGCTCGCTTTTCAGGCCCACGGCTCCGTTACCCTCCGCTACGGCGAGACCACCATTCTGGCCACCGCCGTCATGTCCGACCGGCCCCGGGCCGACATAGACTTCCTGCCCCTAACCGTGGAGTACGAGGAACGCCTCTACTCCGCCGGCAAGATTCCCGGCAGCTTCTTCCGGCGGGAAGGACGGCCGGGTCAAGAAGCCATCCTGTCCGCCCGCCTCACCGACCGCTCCATCCGGCCCCTCTTCTCCAAGAGCATCCACAACGAAATCCAGGTCATCCTCACCATCCTCTCCGCCGACCAGCAACACCCACCGGAAGTCCTGGCCATGATTGGTGCTTCCGCGGCATTGTCCATCTCCAAGATACCCTTCGACGGCCCCATCGGCGCCTGCCGCGTCGCCTACCGGGCCCATGACAACCAGTACATCATCCATCCGACCTACCAGGAAATCGCCGAGAGCCAGCTTAACCTGGTGGTCAGCAGCCGCCGCGACGCCATCATCATGGTGGAAGCCGGGTCCCAGGAGGTCTCCGAAGAGGTAATCCTCGAAGGCATCCGGCAGGCCCACGAAGCCAACCAGGTCGCCATTGACATGATTGAAGACTTGGTGAGCCGGGCCGGCAACCCCAAGCTGGAAATTTCGGCGGACCAGACCGAGGCCAAACAGTTGGAAGAGCGCATCCACCAGAACCTCAACGGACGGCTTACCGCGGTGCTGGAACAGAACGCCATGAAGGCCGAGCGGGTCGAGGCCCTGGACAACCTGGAGTCGGCCATCACCGAAGAACTGTCCGACCAATACTCCTCCGACGCCGTCGCCAGCGGGTTCAACGCGGTGGTCAAGTCCGAGGTCCGCCGCCGCATCCTGGACCAGAACATCCGGCCCGACGGCCGGGGGCTGGCGGAGATTCGCCCCATAACCTCGGAGGCCGGCGTGCTGCCCCGCACCCACGGCTCCGGCCTGTTCACCCGCGGGCAGACCCAGGTGCTGTCCATCGCCACCCTGGCATCCCTGAGCATGAAGCAGACCCTGGACACCGTGGGTCCCGAAGGCACCAAACGGTATATGCACCACTACAATTTCGCCCCCTACTCCACCGGAGAGGCCCGGCGGGTTGGCTCCCCAGGCCGGCGGGAGATTGGCCACGGCGCCCTGGCCGAGCGCGCCCTGATGTCGGTGCTGCCCCCTGAAGACGAATTCCCTTATGCCATCCGCGTCGTCTCCGAGGTGCTCAGCTCCAACGGCAGCACCTCTATGGGCAGCGTCTGCGGCAGCACCCTGGCCCTGATGGACGCCGGCGTGCCCATCACCGCCCCGGTGGCCGGCATCGCCATGGGGCTGATTACCGAGCCCGGTGGTTCCTATGCCGTCCTCAGCGATATTCAGGGCATGGAAGACTTCCTTGGCGACATGGACTTCAAGGTCGCCGGCACCGCCAAGGGTGTCAACGCCCTCCAGATGGACTGCAAGATTAAGGGACTCACCGAATCCGTCCTCCGCGAAGCCCTGGAACAGGCCCGCCAGGGACGGCTGCACATCCTGGACAAGATGAACGAGGCCCCTGTCTCAGCCCAGGACGCAGATGAGCCGCTACGCCCCCAAGATGATTCGCATTCAGATTCCGGTGGAAAAGATTGGCGCCGTAATTGGGCCGGGCGGCCGGGTCATCCGGGCCATCATCGAGGAAACCGGCTGCTCCATTGACGTTTCTGACGAGGGCGGCGTGACCATCGGCTCCACCGACCAGGCTATGCTCGACTTGGCCCGCGGCCGCATCGAGGGCCTGACCCGCGAGTTGGTGGTGGGCGACATCATCACCGGCAAGGTCAGCCGTCTCACCAACTTCGGCGCCTTCGTCGAGCTCATCCCCGGCAAGGACGGACTGCTCCGCAGTGAAGAAATGGGCGAGGTCGAGACCGACATTGACATCGGCCAGGAAATCACCGTGATGATTCAGGAGATTGACAACCTGGGACGGCTGAACCTGTCCCGCCGGGCGTTGTTCGGTGACGAAGGCCAGCCCGTGCAGCCACGTCCGGCCCCGCGCCCGGCGCCCTACGGCGGTGACCGGCGCGGCGGACCCGGCGGCCCCAGGCCGGGCGGACCTGGCGGTCCCCGGCCGGGCGGCGGCGGCGGTTTCGGCAATCGGAGCGGTGGACCCGGAGGCCCCCAGGCCGGGCGGCGGTCCCGGCGGTCCCCGGCAGGGTCAAGGCGGCAACCGGCAAGGCCCCGGCGGCCCCGGCGGTCCCCGGCAGGGTCAAGGCGGCAACCGGCAAGGCCCCGGCGGCCCTCGGCAGGGTCAGGGCGGCGGCCTCCAGGAACGGCGGTTCCTCGGCGGCAGCGGAGCCGACCGGCAGCGCAACGACCGCTAGGGTTTCCGGAGCGCCCACCGGCCCTTCCTGAGTAACCGGAGGCGGGGCCAAAACCCCGCCTCTTTTCACTGCCTCGCCGCCCCCACACTTCCGGAGTTGGACGTGGGGTTGCGGCGTACGTTGGGGGATGAATCCCCCAAACCCCCTGAATTTAAGTGGTTCGACAGACATGTTCCGGGACTGGCTTGGGGCAAGCATGGGAGTACCCCCGCAAGGCTGCCCGTGTTAATATCAAACCTGTCTAAATGGGCTAAAACCAACGCCGCCGCCGGATTCGGCAAGGGGGAAGTAATGCCGTCCATCAAAGTTGTGGTCAACGGCGCCACCGGCAAAATGGGAGTGGAGACCGTCAACGCCATCGGCCGCGAGGACGACCTGGAATTGGTCGGCGCAACCTGCCGTCAAGACCGGGGCGACCGTCTCGCCCTTGCCGGCGGCGGCTCCGTCCCACTGTCAACCAACCTCGAGCAGCTTCTGGCGGACACCCGCCCCGACGTCGTCGTAGACTTCACCAACGCCGCCGTCTGCATGGAAGCGGCGCCAGTGGCGGCGGGTTTCTCCACCAACCTCGTCCTTGGTTCCAGCGGGTTGACCCAGGAAAACCTCAAGCAGTTGGACGCGCTGGCCAACGACCAGGGCGTCGGCATTATCGTTGCCCCCAACTTCGCCCTCGGCGCGGTGGTCCTGAAGAAGCTGGCCGAGCAGGCCGCTCCCTATTTCGATTACGTGGACATCGTGGAGTCCCACCACGAGGCCAAATTGACGCCCCCTCCGGCTTCGCCATCGCGCTGGCCCAGAGCCTGGGAGACAGCAAGCAGTTCACCCGCAACGTCACCGAAAAGGAAAACCTGCCCGGCACCCGCGGCGGCGAACTTGGCGGCGTAACCATCCACAGCGTCAGGATGCCCGGACGGAGCGCCCACCACGAGGTGATATTCGGCGCCGCCGGACAGACCATCACCCTGCGCCACGACACCCTGGGCCGGGACTGCTATATGCCCGGAGTAGTCCGCTGCATCCGGCAGGCGGTGCAGCAGCCGGGGCTGGTGGTGGGCCTGGAAAACGTTCTCGGCCTCTAGGAAACTCACATAAATCCAGGGGGTTTGGGGGATGCATCCCCCAACGTAACCCCAGTCCCCCATCGGAAAACATCACTCTGTCTGGAGCACACACCTTGTCCACCCAAACGTTGCAAGACCTGACTATCGCCGTCGTCGGCGCTACTGGGGCCGTGGGCGCCGAGTTCTTCCGCATCATAGCGGAGCGTTACCCCAACGCCCACCGTTTCAAGCTGCTCGCATCCCAACGCTCCGCTGGCAGGACAATCACCGTCAACGGACGCGGCCATGTTATTGAGGAAACCACCGAGGCGTCCTTCGACGGCGTGGACATCGCCTTCATTTCGGTGAGCGCCACGGTCAGCCGGCAGTTCGCTCCGGCGGCAGTGGCGGCAGGAGCGGTGGTCATTGACGACGGCTCAGCCTTCCGCATGGAACCCAATGTCCCATTGGTGGTTCCTGAGGTCAACGGGGCGGACGTGGAATGGCACCAGGGAATCATCTCAATCCCCAACTGCTCCACCACTCCCCTGGTAATGGCGGCCCACCCGCTGCGGCAGCTAAGCCCCATCGTCCGCATCGTCGCCGACACCTACCAGTCCGTTTCCGGCGCGGGCGGCGCGGCAATTGACGAGCTCCGTGGCCAGTCCCGCACGTTGTTGGACGGCGGAAATCCCGAACCCGAAGCCCTGCCCCAGCGCATCGGGTTCAACGTCTTTCCCCACATAGACAGCTTCCTGGACAGCGGCTACACCCGGGAAGAGCAGAAAATGATTGACGAGAGCCGCAAGATCCTCCACCAACCGGAAATCGCCATCTCCGCCACCTGCGTCCGCGTCCCCGTCTACGTCTCCCACAGCGCGGCGGTCCACCTGGAATTTGAGAGGCCGGTAAGCCCTGGAGAGGCACGGGAAGCGCTGTCCGGGATGCCCGGAGTTACGGTGTTGGACGACCCGTCCGAAGGCATCTATCCCATGCCCGCCGACGCCGCCGGACAGGACGACGTTTTCGTCGGACGCATCCGCCGCGACGCCTCCAACCCCAACGGCCTGGTCCTCTGGATAGTCTCCGACAACCTCCGCAAAGGCGCCGCCCTGAACTCTATCCAGATCGCCGAAGAGTTGGTGGAACGGGGATGTTTGACGGCCAAAACCCCCGCCCAAAGCTGAACCAAGAGGCTCTAAACCCGTGACGATAACCAGAGAAGTACACGACATTTTCAACGACGCCCGTCAGCTCCACCGTTCGGCCCTTGAACGGTTAGAGGCCGGCGACATCCGGGACGCTGCCGAAAAAGCGTGGTGCGCCACCAAGCGCGCCACCGACGCGCTGGTCATGGCCCGAACGGGAGAGGAGCCTGGAACCACAGCGCGGACATCGGACGAGCTGGACGCCTTGGCCCGTGTTGCTCACGAAGTCCGAAGCATGAAGCCCCACTACTACCAGTCAATCTACCGGCTTCACGGCCAATGCTTCCACAACGCCCGCTGCGATTCCGAAGAAGTCGTAACCCTCATCCACGGCACCCAGGAATACATCGCCAACGCCGAAAACCTGGCGCAGTAACCGCCAGTTAGGGGAGCCTCTGCGCCCGATCGTTCCTGTGCAAATAGTCTTGTTTACCGAGACCAGGGGCCTTTAATTATTCCCCGTAAATCCTCCGGCAAGCTCAGTGCTGCATTGCCGGCCCACCTCAATTAAGGGGGTTTGGGGGATGAATCCCCCAACGTAGCCCCCGTACCAAGAAAATTAAAAGACCCTGTTATCGAGCCACCGTATACCGTATATTGACAAACTGGTCGAACACCTATAAATTTGGTTTTGTACCACCCCTCT